>JBBINS010000141.1:0-7639 GCA_037443765.1 Gammaproteobacteria bacterium | reverse complement strand
CCGCGGCGCTCGCCGTCGTCCACACCGGGCCCGATGCCGAGCTCGGCACCCACAGCTGGCCGGCGCCAGCGGGCAGCGCGGCGCCCGCGGAACTCGCCGACAGCTGTGCCACGGTCGTCGCGACCGAGAGCTCGCAGCACCTGCGCTGGATCCGCGACACGACCGAGCGCGAGGCCTGGATCCAGTACCTCGCGCCGCCGCCGCACGTGCTCGTCTGCGGCGCCGGACCCGACGCCGAGCCGCTGGTCGCGCAGCTGCACGCCCTGCGCTTCGCGGTCACGGTGGCCGACCACCGGCCGGCCTACGGCGACGCCGGGCGCTTCCCGGGCGCCACCGTCAGCACCGGGCCGGCGTCCGGGCTCGGGACCCGCCTCGACCTCCGGCGCTACTTCGCGGCGGTGGTCATGAGCCACCACCTGCCGTCCGATGCCGGGTACCTCGAGGCGCTGGCGGCGAGCCCGATCGGCCACGTCGGGCTGCTCGGGCCGCGGCCGAGGCGGGAGCGGCTGATGGCGCAGATCGGGCCCGCGGCGCAGGCCCTCGCGCCGCGCCTGCGCGGGCCGGTCGGGCTCGACCTCGGTGCCGTCACGCCCGAGGGCATCGCGCTCGCGATCGCCGCGGAGCTGCACGCCCTCGCCGCCGGCCGCGCCGGCGGCCCGAGCGCGCACCCGGCGACCGTGCCGTGAACCTCTTTCAGCGGATCCGCGACCACGCGCACTCGGCACGCCTGCCCGACGGCACGCGCGTCTTCCTGCGCCCGCTGCGCGCCGGCGACCTCAAGCACGCGCAGGAGTACTTCGCGGGCTTCTCGGAGGAGAGCAAGTACCTGCGCTTCATGACGCCGACGCCGAACCTGACGCCGGAGACGCTCGCGCTCGTGGTCGCGGTGCTCAAGGAGGCGCGCGCGGGCATCACCGTGGCGATCGTCGAACACGGGCCGGAGGAACTGCTGATCGGCGGCGCGCGCATCGTGCCGACCGACCGGCGCCACTGCTGCGAGTTCGCGCTGTCGATCGTCGACGAGTGGCAGGGACGCGGCCTCGGCACGATCCTGATGCGCGAGGCCGTGCGCCTCGCGCGCGAGCTCGGTTATCACCGCATCGAGGGCGCGGTCCTTTCGATCAACACCAAGATGCTCAAGGTCGCGCAGCGGCTCAAGTTCCAGCTACACGTCGATCCGCAGGACCCGAGCGTCACGATCGTCTCGCGCGCGATCCTGAAGTGAACGCGCCCGCCGCACGGCCGGCCCAGCGCATCGACGCTGCCGGCCGGACCCACGTCGACTTCCGCGCGATCTGGCTGCTCGCCGGGCCGCTGATGGCCAACAGCGCCGTGCAGTCGGTCCTCAACCTGACCGACACCTGGTTCGTCAGCCGCCTGTCGACCACCGCGACGGCTGCGATGAGCGCGATCTACTGGGTGGTGCTCTGCGCGATCATCCTGCTGGGCGGCGTCGGCATGGCGGTCCAGACCTTCGCCGCCCAGTCGCACGGCGCCGGCCGCTACGCGCGCGCGAGCCAGGCGGCCTGGTCGGGCGTCTACGCCTCGCTCGCCTCCGTGCCGCTGTTCCTCGCGATCGGCTTCGGTGGCTCGCCGCTGCTGCACGCCCTCCACCTCGATCCGGAGGTGCAGCGCCTCGCACTCGCCTACTGGTGGCCGCGACTGGTCGCCGGCGGCCCGCTCGGCCTGCTCGTCTGGTCGCTGACGGGCTTCTTCAACGGCATCGGCCGCTCGCGCGTGACGCTGGTCGTGACGCTCGTGATGGCGCTCGCCAACGTTCCGTTCAATCAGTTCTTCATGTTCCACGCCGGGCTCGGCATCGCGGGCTCCGCCTGGGGAACGGTCGCGGCCGAGGTCGCGGGACTCGCGGTCGCGATGGCGTTCTTCCTCGCCCGCCGCACCCGCCGGCGCTACCGCTCGCACCTCACCTGGCGCCGCACCGCGATCCTGCGGCAGTTCGCGGTCGGCCTGCCGATGGGGCTCGGCATCACGGCCGACCTCCTCGGCCTCGCACTGTTCCAGCTGATGCTCGTCAGTGTCGGCACCGTCGCCGGCGCGACCACGCAGATCGTCATGATGCTGACCTCGATCGCCTACATGCCGGGCCTCGGCATCGGCATGGCGGGCACGACGTTCGTCGGCCAGTCGGTCGGGGCGCGCGACCCGGAGTGGGCGGGCCGCGTCGGCAACGCGATCATCGCGCTGGTCGCGGGCTTCATGGGCGTCGTCGGCGTCCTGCTCGGGCTCGCGAGCCCCTGGCTGCTGCCGCTGTTCGTCAACGCCGCGGATCCGCACGCCGCGGAGGTCGTCAGGCTCGGCTCGACCCTGATCTGGCTGGCGGCCTGCTACCAGACCTTCGACGGCCTCAACGTCGGCTCGAACTTCTGCCTGCGCGGCGCGGGGGACGTGCGCGTGCCCGCGGTGATCGTCGCAGTCCTGTCGTGGGCGGTCTGGGTCCCCCTCGCCCACAGCGTCACGTTCGCGCCCGGCGCGGGCTGGGTCGATTTCCTGCCGCAATTCGGCTACGGGGCGGTCGGCGGCTGGGCGGCGTCGGTGGCCTACGTCGTCGTGCTCGGCACCGCGCTCTGGTCCCGCTGGCGCTCGGGTGCCTGGCGACGGATCCGGATCTGACGCGGCACGGTCCCGGGCTCCCTTGCGCAGCCCGCACGGCTTGTGCTGACATCACGGGGTTCCGCTTCCGCACGACAACAACGGGGCAGCAGCCCCCCGGGGAACCATCTTGAGCAAGCCGACCGTCCGCCGCCCGCCGATGCTCCGCGTCAAGCCGCTCGTCTACGTGACGTCCGCGATCCTCGCCGCCGCCGCCGGGCCGGCCCGCGCCCAGCAGGCGGCGGCGTCGACGCCGAGCCCGGGCACGATGCTCGACGAAATCGTTGTCACTTCGCAGAAGCGCTCGGAGAACCTGCAGTCGGTGCCGATCAGCATCCAGGCCTTCGACACCAAGAAGCTCGCGGAGCTCCAGGTCGCGAGCTTCGACGACTACGCCAAGTACCTGCCGAGCCTGTCGGTGCAGAGCTACGGCCCGGGCCAGGCGCAGCTCTACGTCCGCGGCGTCACCAACGGCGGCGACGGCCTGCACGTCGGGTCGCAGCCGCTGGTCGGCGTCTACGTCGACGAAATGCCGGTGACGACGATCGCCAACAACCTCGACATCCACATCTACGACGTCGCGCGCGTCGAGGCCCTGTCCGGCCCGCAGGGCACGCTGTTCGGCGCCTCGTCGATGGCCGGCACGATGCGAATCATCACGAACAAGCCCGATCCCACGAAGACCGAGGGCGGCTACGACGTGACCGCCAACACGTTCACCAAGGGCGACCCGGGCGGCAAGGTCGAGGGCTTCGTCAACCTGCCGATCGCCGAGCACGCGGCCATCCGCCTGGTCGGCTGGGCGGAGCACGACGGCGGCTACATCAACGTCGTGCAGGGCTCGCCGCAGACCTACCCGTCGTCGGGGATCGCCCGCGACAACTCCCTCTACGTGCAGAAGAACTCGAACTGGGTCGACACGGCCGGCGGCCGCGCGGCGCTGCGGGTCGACCTCAACGATTCGTGGAGCATCACGCCCACGCTGATGACGCAGCGCCAGACGGCGAACGGCCAGTTCGCCTACACGCCGTTCGCGACCACGGTGACGTCCGGGACGCAGACGATGACGCTCGGCGGCACGGGCGATCTCAACATCGCCCGCTACGCGCCGGAATCCAACGAGGACAACTGGTGGATGGCGACCCTCGCGGTACAGGGCAAGATCGCCGGCCTCGACGTCCTGTACGCCGGCGGCTACATCAAGCGCACGATCTTCAGCGTGGCGGACTACTCCGACTACTCGTTCTTCTACGACGTCGCGAGCGGGCTCGGCAGCTACTTCCACGACGGCGCGGGCAACCTGATCAACCCCGCGCAGACCACCGTCAGCACCAATTACTTCACCAAGCAGTCGCACGAGCTGCGCATCTCCTCGCCGAAGGAGTGGCGCCTGCGCTTCGTCGCCGGCGCGTTCCTGCAACGGCAGCGCAACGATACGCGCGACGAGTACCGGATCCAGAACCTCGCGCCGTCCGACCCGTCGCTCGCCGGCACCGGCGTCGCCGAGTCGCTCGACGGCCTGCCGGGCGACCTGTACCTCAACTCGCAGACGCGCACCGACCGCGACTCCGCGCTGTTCACCGATCTGTCGTATGACATCACGAGCCAGCTGACGCTGACCGGCGGCATCCGCGCCTTCCACTACGACAACACGGTGTACGGATTCTTCGGCTTCAACACGGCGAGCGCCTACTCCGGCCGCGGCGAGGCGCAGTGCTTCACGCCGATCAGCACGACGAACCCGCTCAGGCCGTGCGACAACATCAACTACCGCGCGAGCAAGAGCAGCGAGACGCACCGCGTCAACCTGACCTACAAGTTCGACCCCGACCGGATGATCTATGCGACCTGGTCGACGGGCTTCCGGCCGGGCGGCGTCAACCGGCTCACCGACATCCCGAACTACAACCCGGACTACCTGACCAACATCGAGCTCGGCGTGAAGACGACGTGGTTCGAGCACCGGCTGCGTGTCAACGCGGCGGTGTTCGACGAGAAGTGGAAGGACGCGCAGTTCGGGATCGCGGACCTCAACGCCAACAGCATCACGGCGATCGTCAATGCCGGGCGCTCCGAGATCAAGGGCGTCGAGGGCGACGTGCAGTGGCGCGCGGCGGAGGGCCTCACGCTGTCGACGTCGATGACCTTGCTCGACGCCAAGCTGCTCGACACGACCTGCACTTCACCGACCGCCGATCCGACCTGCCAGACGCCGGCGGGCAATGGGCTGCTGGCACCGGCGGGCTCGCGCCTGCCGGTATCGTCCAAGTTCAAGGGCAACGCCATCGCCCGCTACGAGTGGGCCGCCGGCGGATTCGAGGCGCACGCCCAGCTGGCCGGCGTCTACCAGACCGACGTCATCCCGAGCCTGCGCGTCGCGGACAATCAGGTGCTCGGCACGCAGCCCGGCTACGCGAGCTTCGACTTCGCGACCGGCGTCGCCCGCGACAAGTGGACGGCGGAGTTCTTCATCGAGAACCTGACCGACAAGCGCGGCGAGTCGCTGCGCTATACGACCTGCGCGCCGGAAACCTGCAGCCTGATCAACGTGATCCCGATCCGGCCGCGGCTGATCGGCATCAGTTTCGGCCAGCGCTTCTAGGCGAGCTTCCCTCGCGGTCCCGGCGCGGTCCCGGCCGCGCCCGGACCCGCGCCGGGACCGCACCACGGCGACGCGGCCGGTCGTCGCACCACCCCCCGAGCAATGTCCACGACCGAGGAACCCGCATGAGTCGCCCGACCGCCGTCCTGCTGATCGCCACAGTCCTCGCCTGGAGCGCCACCGGCGCCCTCGCCGCCGGCAAGCGCCTGCCCGCGAACGAACTCGCGCCGGCACCCGCCTACGACGCGGGCAACGGCGTGCCCGGTCCGGCGGCGATGTTCACGACCGAGAACACGGCGGTCACCTACCGCAACATCGAGGAGATCCTGCCGACCCGCCGGATCGCCGCCGGCGGGTCGCCGTCGGAACTGGCGCCGGCGGCCGGGCCGCTCGACGTTCACTACCGGTTCGACGACGCGACCTACTCGATCGCGGACTTCGTCGCGCGCACCGACACGACGGGGCTCCTGATCCTCAAGGGCGACCAGATCCTGTACGAGGGCTACTTCCAGGGCGCCGATTCGCAGGACCTGTTCATGTCGTTCTCGATGGGCAAGTCGTTCGTCTCGACGCTGGTCGCGTTCGCGGTCGCGGACGGCAAGATCAAGAGCATCGACGACCCGATCCTCGGCTACCTGCCCGAGCTCAAGGGCTCCGCCTACGAGACGGCGACCATCAAGCAGGTGCTGCAGATGGCGACCGGCACGAGCTACACGGAGGAATACGAGGACAAGGACTCCGACATCGCGACCTTCGCCGCGATCGTCGCCCGCAGCCGCGGCGGACTCTACGACTTCGCTCGCTCGTTCAAGAGCATCAACAAGCCCGGCGAGAAGTTCTACTACGCGACGACCAACACCGAAGTGCTCGGGGCGCTGGTCGCGCGGGTCACCGGCCGCCCGCTGTCGGAATACCTGTCGGAGAAGCTCTGGCGCCCGCTCGGCGCCGAGGCGCCGGCGCGCTGGGTGCTCGATGCCCCGGGCAGCGCCGGCCGCGAGCTCGCGGGCGGCGGGCTGCAGGTGCGGCTGCGCGACTACGGTCGCTTCGGTCTCTTGTTCGCCGGCCTCGGCCAGTGGCACGGCACCCAGCTGCTGCCCGCCGGCTGGGTCGAGGCGGCGACGCGCCCCGCCGATCCTTACGTCGACTACGGCAAGCTGGTCCCCGGCTACCCGCTCGGCTATGGCTACCAGTGGTGGTGCCTGCCGGGCGGCAATCACCGCTTCACGGCGCAGGGCATCCACGGCCAGTTCATCCTGGTCGACCCCGCCGAGAAGCTCGTCGTCGTGAAGCTCTCGAGCTGGCGGCACGCGTGGGAAGACAAGAAGGAGGCCGAGACCTACGCCTTCTTCGCCGCCGTCGCCGACGCCGTGCGCTGATCGCCCGCGGGCTCAGAGCTCGCGGACGACCCGGAAGCCGAGGTCGGATTGCCTGAGGCCCTGCGGCTCCGCGCCGCGCGCGGCCGCGCGGCTCTCGGCCGGCCGCGTGGCCCAGGAGCCGCCGCGCACGCCGCGCAGCTCGCAGCCGCCGGCCCATTCCCACGCGCGGCCGTCGGGCGGACGGCCGAGGTAACTGCCGGTGAAGCAGTCGTGCAGCCACTCGCGCGCGTTGCCGATCATGTCGTACAGGTCGAACGCGTTCGGCTTGAAGCTGCCGACCGGCGCCGTGTACGTGTGGCCGTCGCGGCAGCGCGCGTACGGGTACGGGAACGGCAGCTCCGTGACCGATGAGGCGTCGTAGACGTTCGCGTAATCGCAGGCGACCGACAGCACCGCGTCCTCGTCCGAGTCGCGGTCGCCGAAGTAGCGCGGCGTGGTCGTGCCGCCGCGCGCCGCGTATTCCCATTCGGTCTCCGACGGCAGCCGGTAGACCTTGCCGGTGGTCCGGCTCAGCCAGTCCGTGTAGGCCGTCGCGTCGTCCCAGCTGACGCAGACGACGGGTTCGTTGTCCGCCTGCGGCGTCGGAAACCCCGGCGCGGCCCAGCCGCGGTCGGGGAGGCGCACCCACGCGCCGCCGCTCGCGATCCGGCAGTCGCCCGGCGGCGTGTAGCGGGTGGCCGTGGCGAATGCCCGGAACTCCGCGACCGTGACCTCGAAGCGGCCGATCGCGAAGGCGCGCGAGATCGTCACGGGCAGCGGCGGCGACTCGCCGCGATCCGGGTCGCGCTCGCGGGCACCGGCGCTCGTGCCGAGCAGGAACGTCCCGGCGGGCACCACCACGAGCTCCGGGCAGGCCGGGCAATCGCGGATCGCGCCGCTCGCCGCCGGCGTTCCCGCCGGCGCGGCCTGCGGCGCCGCGACGCCGGGCCTGGCGGCCGGCTGCGGCTGCGCGAGCGTGGCCGGGGCGAAGAGCACCCCGAGGACGGCCATTGCGCCGATCAGGTGCCGCACGTCAGCGGCCCTCCGGCCGGCCGTCGAGGTCGAGCGCGAT
>JBBINS010000140.1:0-7686 GCA_037443765.1 Gammaproteobacteria bacterium | reverse complement strand
GACCTGCGGTCCCCGGGCGACCTGTGGGCGCACAACGGCGCGGTGTCGCGGCGCTAGTCAGCGTCGAAGCCGGCGCCCTAGGGTCCTGGCGGCTCCCGCAACCCGTACAGCTCCAGGTCGAGGCAGGCCGTGAGCAGGCCGCCGTCGCAGGCGCCGCGCAGCAGCGTCGTGGCGCGGGGCCGATCGACCGGTACACCGCCCCCGGCCCAGAGCAGGGTGGCGAGGTCGTGGCAGGCGTCGAGCTGACCGGCGGAGCAGGCCCGCTCGTAGAGGAACCCGGCCCGCGCCCCGTCGCCCGCTACCCGCAGGGCTCCGGGGAGCCCGAGAGCTACGTGACCCCGAGCGTCCGGCCGCGCCTCGGCGTGATCCCCGAGGGCACCCTCGCCAACTACGTCGTCGCGCACTCGCAGGTCAGCGCGCCGCTCGCCGGGCGCAGCGTGCTGATCCACCTGGTCGCCGACGAACCCCGCGGCGGCGCGCCGGCCCCATGACGGGGCGCCTCGCAGGCGCCGGCCGGCTCGGCGGCTGGCTGCTCCTCGCCGCGGCGCTCGCCGCGGCGCCGGCGCTCGCCGACGACGAGGCGCGCCGGTGGCTCGCGGCGATGAACGAGGCGCTCGCGACGCGCAACTACCAGGGCGAGTTCCTGCACGTCGCCAACGGCCGCGTCGAGAAGCTGCGCATCCTCCACCGCGTCAAGGACGGCCGGGTCGCCGAGCGGCTCGTGAACCTGTCGGGCAACGGCCGCGAGATCATCAGGAACGACGCCGAGCTGCAGTGCTACCTGCCGGACGAGCGCAAGGTGCTGGTCGAGGCGCAGGGCGAGGTCGGCACGATGCTCGGCACGCTGCCGGTGTTCGAGACGGCGCTCGAAGCCAACTACCGGCTCGCGCTCGGCGAGCGCGCGATGGTGCTCGGCCGCGCGGCGCGGGTCCTGTCGGTGAACCCGCGCGACGGCTACCGCTTCGGCTACCGGCTGTGGATCGACGAACAGAACAAGATGCCGGTCCGCACCGACCTCTGCGACGCGGACGGCCAGATCCTCGAGCAGGTGCTCTTCACGCAGCTCAAGGTCGGCGGCACGCTCGCCGACGCCGCGTTCCGGCCCGACGTCGACGCCTCGTCGTTCGAGTGGGTGCGGCAGGCCGGCAGCCCGCAGAAGCAGGCCGCCGAGGAGCTGCCGTGGCGGCTCGTGCAGCTGCCGCCCGGCTTTCGCATCAATTCCTCGGTCGAGCAGCGCCTGCCGGGCAGCGACCACCCGGTGACCCACCTCGTGCTCTCGGACGGCCTCGCCTCGGTGTCGGTGTTCATCGAGGGCCCGCCGGCGCCGCCGCGCCAGGCGAGCGAGGGCCAGGGCCGCGTGGGCTCGGCCTTCGCGTTCTCGCGGGTCGTCGCCGGGCACCAGGTGACGGCCGTCGGCGAGGTGCCGCCGCAGACGGTCGAGTTCATCGCCGACGGGGTGGCGCCGGTCAAGCCCCGCCACCTGCCGTTCGGCGGTCCGGCGTCGCTGCCGGGACCGCCCCCGCAGTGAGCCGCCTCAGCCTCTACACGCGCGACGGCTGCCACCTGTGCGAGGAGCTGCTCGCGGAGCTCGCGCCGTGGGCCGCGGCGCGCGGCGCGGCCGTCGAGCTGCTCGACGTCGACGCCGACCCGGTGGCGCGGCGGCGTTATGGTCATCGGATCCCGGTGCTGCTCGTCGACGGCGAGCCGGCGGCGACCGGGCACATCGACTGGGTAGCGCTCGAGCGCCTCTGGAACGCGTCGGCCTGAGGGGCGCGCCGGGTCCGACTGCTATAATCCCGCGGCTGGCCCTGCTGCCGTTGCCGGCAGGAGCCTTTGCCGCTAATGCCCCCGATCCGTAACTTTTCGATCATCGCCCACGTCGATCACGGCAAGTCCACGCTGGCCGACCGCCTGATCCAGACCTGCGGCGGGCTCGAGCAGCGCGAGATGCAGGAGCAGGTCCTGGACTCGATGGACCTCGAGCGCGAGCGCGGCATCACGATCAAGGCGCAGAGCGTCACGCTCCACTACCGCGCCCGCGACGGCGTCGACTACCAGCTGAACTTCATCGACACCCCCGGCCACGTCGACTTCTCCTACGAGGTGTCGCGCTCGCTGGCGGCGTGCGAGGGGGCGCTGCTCGTCGTCGACGCCGCCCAGGGCGTCGAGGCGCAGAGCGTCGCCAACTGCTACACGGCCCTCGACCAGGGCCTCGAGGTGCTGCCGGTCATCAACAAGATCGACCTGCCGTCGGCCGACCCGGCGCGGGTGATCACCGAGATCGAGGAGATCATCGGCATCCCGGCGAGCGACGCCATGCGCATCTCCGCCAAGACCGGCGAGGGCGTCGACGAGCTGCTCGAGGCGATCGTGGCGCGGATCCCGCCGCCGGCCGGCGACGCCGAGGCGCCGTTGCAGGCGCTGATCATCGACTCGTGGTTCGACAACTACGTCGGCGTCGTGTCGCTGGTGCGGGTCAAGAACGGGCGCCTCAAGCGCGGCCAGAAGATCCGCGTCTGGTCGACCGGCCGGGCGCACGAGTGCTCGCGGCTCGGCCGCTTCACGCCGAAGCGCGTCGACGACGTGGAGCTGCACGCGGGCGAGGTCGGCTTCATCATGGCCGGCATCAAGGAGATCGACGGCGCGCCGGTCGGCGACACGATCACGCTCGAGTCGGACCCCTGCGACGCGCCGCTGCCGGGCTTCAAGAAGATCCAGCCGCGGGTGTTCGCCGGGCTGTTCCCGGTCTCGACCGACGACTACGAGCAGTTCCGCGACGCCCTGCAGAAGCTCAAGCTCAACGACTCGGCGCTGCAGTACGAGCCGGAGGTGTCGAGCGCGCTCGGCTTCGGCTTCCGGATCGGCTTCCTCGGCCTGCTGCACATGGAGATCGTCCAGGAGCGGCTCGAGCGCGAGTACGGCCTCGACCTCGTCACGAGCGCACCGACCGTGGTCTACGAGGTGCTGACGACCGACGGCAAGGTCGGCTTCGTCGACAACCCCTCGAAGCTGCCGCCCGTGGACCGCATCGAGGAGATGCGCGAGCCGATCATCACCGCCAACATCCTCGTTCCGCCCGAGCACGTCGGCGGCGTGCTCGGGCTGTGCACCGAGAAGCGCGGCGTGCAGAAGAAGATGCTGTACGTCGGCAACCAGGTGTCGCTGCAGTACGAGCTGCCGCTCGCCGACGTCGTGCTCGACTTCTTCGACCGACTCAAGAGCGTCAGCCGCGGCTACGCCTCCTTCGACTACGAGTTCAACCGCTTCCAGGCGGCCAACCTCGTCAAGCTCGACGTGCTGATCAACGGCGACCGCGTCGACGCGCTCAGCCTGATCGTGCACCGCGACAACGCCTACCAGCGCGGCCGCGAGCTGGTCGACAAGATGCAGGAGCTGATCCCGCGGCAGATGTTCGAGGTCGCGATCCAGGCGGCGATCGGCAGCCAGGTGGTCGCGCGCGCCTCGGTCAAGGCGATGCGCAAGAACGTGCTGGCCAAGTGCTACGGTGGCGACATCAGCCGCAAGCGCAAGCTCCTCGAGAAGCAGAAGGAGGGCAAGAAGCGCATGAAGCAGGTCGGCTCGGTGGAGATCCCGCAGGAGGCCTTCCTCGCGGTGCTGCAGATCGGCAAGAAGTAGTGCGCGGACAGTCAAGAGGCCCTCGATACCATGCAGGTCATCTACGATTTCTCGTTCCTCCTGTTCGCGCTCGCGGTGCTGACCGGGGTCGTCTGGGGACTGGACCACTGGCTGCTGCGGCCGGCGCGGGCGCCCGGCGCCGCCGAGCCGTGGCCGGTCGAGTACGCGCGCTCGTTCTTCCCGATCATCCTGATCGTGCTGGTCGTGCGCGCCTTCCTGTTCGAGCCGTTCCGCATCCCGTCCGACTCGATGATGCCGACGCTGCTCGACGGCGACTTCATCTTCGTCAGCAAGTTCAGCTACGGGCTGCGCCTGCCGGTGATCAACACCAAGATCCTCGCGACCGGCTCGCCGCAGCGCGGCGACGTGATCGTGTTCAGGAAGCCCAGCGACCCGTCGGTCAACTACATCAAGCGCCTGATCGGCCTGCCGGGCGACCACATCGTGGTGCGCGGCGACGCGATCTGGGTCAACGGCAAGGCGATGCCGGCCCGCGACACCGGGCTCTACACCGAGGACGCCTGCTACGAGCACTTCCGCCAGGGCGTCGAGCTGCTCGGCGACAAGGAGCACCGCCTGATGATCTGCCCGGGCGAGGTCCGCCGCTCGATGTGCACGAAGAACCGGGCGCTCAACTCCTGCTTCGTCGAGCCGCAGCCCGGCCCGTGGCCGGAGGGCGACCAGCACGGCGCCGCCGGCGTCTGGGACGTGCCGGCGGGGCAGTATTTCTTCATGGGCGACAACCGCGACAACAGCGACGACAGCCGCCTGAACCTCGGGTTCGTGCCGGAGGCGAACCTGGTGGGCAAGGCGGTGCGGATCTGGGCGAGCTTCGACGGCTTCCCGGTCCCCCGCTGGCGCCGCATCGGCATGGCCGTTCACTGACCGACACTGGAGAGGGCACACATGCGCGACCGATTCCGGCGCCGCGAGCGCGGCATGACGACCATCGGCCTCATCATCATGGTCTGCTTCGTCGGCCTGTTCGTGTACGCGGGCATCCGGCTGGTGCCGGTCTACCTGCAGTACTTCAACGTCCTCAAGTCGGTCGAGGGTCTGAAGGCCGACGTCGACGGCGGGCCGGCGCGGATGCGGATCGCGCTCGAGAAGCGCTTCGCGATCGAGGACATCTCGGATCTCGACTACAAGGACATCGAGATCACCAAGAACGGCAGCGCCTACGACCTGCACATCGCCTACGACGCGCAGACCCCGTTCGTCGGCAACGTCGGCTTCGTCGTGCACTTCGACCACGTCGTCACGCTCGCCGCGAGCTCCGCCGGACCGTGATCGCCGCGGCGCCCGGTGCCGACCTGGACTGGCTCGCCGGGCGCCTCGGCTGGCGTGCGCGCGATGGCTCGCTGGTCGCCCGCGCGCTGACCCACCGCAGCGCCGGCGGTGACGACAACGAGCGCCTCGAGTTCCTCGGCGACGCGGTGCTGTCGTTCGTGGTCGCGGAGCTCCTGTACCGGGAGTTCGGCGAGGCCCCCGAGGGCGACCTCAGCCGCTACCGCGCGGCGCTCGTCAGCGGCGAGGCCCTCGCCGACGTCGGCGAGGCGCTCGACATCGGCGCGCACCTCAGGCTCGGTCCCGGCGAGCTGCGCTCGGGCGGCTTCCGGCGGCGCTCGATCCTCGCCGACGCCTTCGAGGCGCTGCTCGGCGCGATCTACCTCGACGGCGGCCTCGAGGCGGCGCGCGCCGTGGTCGAGCGGCTGTGGCGGCCGCGGGTCGTGGCGCTGCGGGAGACGCCGCCGCCGAAGGACCCGAAGACCCGGCTGCAGGAATACCTGCAGGGACGCTCGCTGGGCCTGCCGGCCTACAGCGTCGAGAGCATCAGCGGCGAGCCACACGAGCAGCTGTTCGCCGTGCGCTGCACGGTCGGCGCGCTCGGCGCGAGCGCCGAGGGCCGCGGCACGAGCCGGCGGCGCGCGGAGCAGCAGGCCGCCGAGCGGCTGCTCGACGGGCTCGAAGCCCGGCGGGCGGGACCGTGAGCGAGGCGACGCCACACCGCGCCGGTTTCGTCGCGATCGTCGGCCGGCCGAACGTCGGCAAGTCGACGCTGCTGAACGCGCTGCTCGAGCGCAAGCTGTCGATCGTCTCGCCGAAGCCGCAGACCACGCGCCACCGGATCATCGGCCTGCTGAACCGGCCGCAGTTCCAGATCGCGCTGGTGGACACGCCCGGCATCCACGCCGGCGAGCGGCGCATGCTCAACGTCGTCATGAACCGTACCGCGGCCTCGAGCCTCGCGGACGCCGACCTCGTGGCCTTCGTCGTCGAGGCGCTGAAGTTCACGAACGAGGACGAGCGGGTGCTGCAGCGGATCCGGGACGCCGGCCGGCCGGCGGTGCTGGTCGTCAACAAGGCCGACCGGGTGCACCCGCGCGACCGGCTGCTGCCGTTCATGGCCTCGATCGTCTCGCGCCACCCGTTCGTCGAGGTCGTGCCGCTGTCGGCGCTGAAGCACGACAACGTCTCGGCGCTGCCGCTCGCGCTCGCCAAGCACCTGCCGGAGTCGCCGCCGCTGTTCCCGCCGGAGCAGGTCACCGACCGCTCCGACAAGTTCCGCGCCGCGGAGATCATCCGCGAGAAGCTGACGCTGCGCCTGCAGCAGGAGCTGCCGTACGGCGTGTCGGTCGAGATCGAGAACATCGAGGACACCGAGGACGGCCGGGTGGCGATCAACGCCGTGATCTGGGTCGAGCGCGAGGGCCAGAAGCCGATCGTGATCGGCGAGAACGGCGCGCTGCTCAAGGAGGTCGGCAAGAGCGCGCGGCTCGAGCTCAACCGGCTGTACGGCCGGCGCACGCACCTCGAGCTCTGGGTCAAGGTGAAGGACAACTGGGCTGACAGCGCCAACGCGCTCCGGGCGTTCGGCTACGACGGGGAGTAGCCGGTGACCCCGGCCAGCACACCATGACGGTCGCGCGACGCGTCCAGCTCGAGCCCGCGTACCTGCTGCACCAGCGGGACTGGCGCGACTCGAGCCGGATCGTCGAGTTCTTCACGCGCGACCACGGCCGCGTCGCGCTGTTCGCCAAGGGCGTGCGCCGGCAGGGGAGTCCCTACGCGTCGCTGCTGCAGCCGTTCGTGCCGCTGCTCGTGTCGTGGTCGGGCCCGGCGGACGGCGGCACGCTGACCGGCGCCGAGTTCGCCGGCCGCCCGGTCGCCGTCGCGCCGCAGTGCCTGATGAGCGGCTTCTACATGAACGAGCTCGTGCTCAAGCTCATGGAGCGGGTCGACCCGCATCCGGACGTGCACGAGGCCTACGCGCTGTCGCTCGCCTCGCTCGCCGATCCCGGCGCCGAGCACCGGGCGCTCAGGCTCTTCGAGAAGCGGCTGCTCGACGCCCTCGGCCTCGGCCTCGACTACGCGCACCTCGTCGCCGACGGCGCCCGGGTCGAGCCCGACAGGTACTATCATGTGGACCCCGAACGCGGCGTCACGGGCCTCGCAGCGCGGCCGGACGCGCCCGGCGCCTGCCGCGGGGCGGACCTCCTGGCGCTCGCCGGCGAGGAACTCGAGGGTCCCGCGGGTCTCGCGACCGCGCGCCGGCTGCTCGCCGCCTCGCTCGCCGCGGCGCTCGACGGCCGCGAGCTCGAGAGCCGCAAGGTCGCCCGCGCGGTCCGCAGCGTGCGGGCCGGCACAGAGGAGCGTTGAAGATGAGCATGAACGTGATCGGCGCGCGCGACATCGCGCTCGGCGTCAACATCGACCACGTCGCGACGGTGCGCCAGGCGCGCCGCGCGCGCTTCCCGGATCCGCTGCTGGCGGCGCTGACGGCCGAGCAGGCCGGTGCCGACTCGATCACGCTGCACCTGCGCGAGGACCGGCGCCACATCCAGGACCACGACGTCGAGCGCTTCGCGGCGTCGCTGCAGACGCGGATGAACCTCGAGATGGCGGCGATCCCCGAGATGGTCGCGATCGCGACCCGGATCCGGCCGGCCGACGTGTGCCTCGTGCCGGAGCGCCGCACCGAGGTGACGACCGAGGGCGGGCTCGACGCCGTCGGCGGGCGCGCGGCGCTCGCGGCGGCGACGGCCGCGC
>JBBINS010000139.1:0-7815 GCA_037443765.1 Gammaproteobacteria bacterium | reverse complement strand
GTGCAGCCCGAGCCGCGCCATGCGCTGCCCGGCCGGCAGGATCCGGCCGGTCGCGTCGACCGCCCCGAGCGCCCCCAGCAGCTGCTGCGCCTGCGCGAGGTGCGCCGCCGGCGGCGGGTCGAGCCAGCCGAGCGCCGCGGCCTCCGTACCCCAGGCGGCGAGATCGAGCGCGAGCGGCGCGAGGTCGGCCTCGAGCACCTGCGGCGTCGACGCGGGCGGCAGGCGCCGCTCGGCGGCCTCGGTGTAGACGCGGTAGCAGACGCCCGGCGCGAGGCGCCCGGCGCGGCCGCGTCGCTGCTCGGCCGCGGCCAGCGACACCGGCAGCGTCTCGAGCCGGCTCATGCCGCTGCCGGGGTCGAAGCGCGAGCGCCGCGCGAGCCCCGAGTCGACGACGATCCGCACGCCCTCGATGGTCAGCGAGGTCTCGGCGATGCTGGTCGCGAGCACGACCTTGCGGCGGCCCGCCGGGTCGGGCACGAGCGCGCGGTCCTGCGCCGCCGGCGCGAGCTCGCCGAGCAGCGGCAGCACGACCGTGCCCGGCGGAAGCTCGCCGCCGACGAGGTTCTGCTCGACGCGGCGGATCTCGGCGGCGCCCGGCAGGAACACGAGCGCGTCGCCCGGCTCCTCGGCGAGCGCGCGGCGCACGGTGTTCGCGACCTCGCGCTCGACGTGCTCCGGGTCGCGCCGCGCGTGGCGGACCTCGACCGGGTACTGTCGCCCGGCACTCGTGATGCGCGGCGCGCCGCCGAGCAGGCGCGCCACGGCGGCGCCGTCGAGCGTCGCCGACATCACGAGCAGTCGCAACTCGGGGCGGAGGTTCTGCTGCACGTCGCGGGTGAGCGCGAGGCCGAGGTCGGCGGCGAGGCTGCGCTCGTGGAACTCGTCGAAGATCACGAGACCGGTGTCCTCGAGCGCCGGGTCCGCCTCGAGGAGCCTGGCGAGGATGCCCTCGGTCACGACCTCGATGCGCGTCTCGCGGCCGACGCGCGTGTCGAGCCGCATGCGGTAGCCGACGCGGCGGCCGACGGGCTCGCCGAGCGTCGCCGCCATGCGGATGGCGACCGCGCGCGCCGCCAGGCGCCGCGGCTCGAGCATCACGATCTTGCGCCCGCCGAGCCACGCCGCATCCAGCAGCGCGAGCGGCACGACCGTGCTCTTGCCGGCGCCGGGCGGCGCCTCGAGCACCGCCGCGGGTCCCGCGCCGAGCGCTGCCCCGAGCGCCGGCAGT
Source organism: Gammaproteobacteria bacterium (assembly GCA_037443765.1). GTDB lineage: Bacteria > Pseudomonadota > Gammaproteobacteria > Steroidobacterales > Steroidobacteraceae > CAIKZZ01. The sequence goes on along the minus strand of JBBINS010000139.1, from coordinate 6,587 downwards.
GCCTCGAGGATCGGCAGCGGCGGCAGCGCCGTCACGCGCGCCGGCGCCTCAGCCGGCGAACTGGAGGCGGCGGTTCATCTCGCGCCGCACGAGACCGAAGCTGAGCAGCGCCTGCAGCCACACCGTCGCGACCGAGAGGTACCACACGTACTCGATCCGGAAGCCCGGCTGGCGCGCCAGCCACAGCACCGGCAGCGCGAAGGTCACGAGGCGCGTCGCGCTCGAGAGGATCGCCGGCCAGGTGTTGCCGAGCGCCTGGAACATGCCGGAGCAGGTGAAGTTCAGGCCGGAGACGACGAAGTTCCAGCACACGAAGTGCAGGAACGTCGTGCCGATCTCGAGCACGCGCGGCTCGCTCGCGAAGAACCCGATCAGCCGCGCGGCGAACACCCAGCAGCCGGCGGCGACGATGAGCATCAGCGTGCCGCCCATCAGCGCCGCGTCGCGGAAGGTCTGGCGGACGCGCTCGGCGTTGCGCGCGCCGAAGTTCTGGCCGGCAACCGGCGCGACCGCGAACGAGATCGCCATGACCGGCAGGAACACGGCCTGCATGACGCGCGTGCCGATGCCGAAGCCGGCCTGCGCCGCCGCGCCGAAGGGCGCGATCACCAGCAGGATGACGCTCATGTACACGAACATCAGCGCGAACTCGCCGCCGGCCGGCAGGCCGATGTTGAGGATCTGGCGCCAGGTCTTGAGCCGCGGCCGCCACTGCTCGCGGTGGAAGGCGACGTACTTCTCGAGCCGCAGGAAGTAGACCGAGAGGATCGCGACGCCGGCGACGACCGCCAGCGTGCTCGCGAGTCCCGCGCCGGCGACGCCCATCGGGTGGCCGGTGCCGAGGCCGCCGATCAGCACCGGCGCGAGGATGCAGTTGAGGAGCACGGTGACGAGCTGCACGACCATCGTCGGCTGCACGATGCCGGTGCCGCGCAGCGCCGAGCTCATCGCGATCAGCGCGAACTGCAGCGCGAGCCCCGGCATGAACCAGAGGAGGTAGGTCGTGCCGGCCGCGATCGTCGCCGCGTCGGCCGCGATGGCGCGCAGGTAGGGTCCGAGCAGGCCGTAGCCCGCGATCAGCGAGGTCGCGGCGCAGACCGCGGCGAGCACCAGCGATTGGTTGAAGATCAGGTTCGCGCGCGGCTGGTCCTTGGCGCCGACCGCGTGCGCGATCAGCGCCACCGTGCCGACGCCGAGCATCTGCGTCAGCGCCATCACGGCGAACATGAAATTGCCGCCGGTGCTGACACCCGCGATCGCGGCGTCGCCGATGCGGGCGACGAAATAGAGGTCGATCATCAGGTACGCGGTCTGCACCAGCATGCCGATGGCCATCGGGATCGCCATCGCGATCAGGTGCGCGTTGATCGGGCCCTGCGTCAGGTCCTTCATGGCCCGGGTGCTCCGATGCCGTGGCAGTAGGGGTCCGACGGGTCGAGGATCAGGGTCGTATCGGCCGTGATCCACGCCTGGCCGGTGATCGTCGGCACGATCGCCCCGTCCGCGAGCTCGACGCTGCCCTCGAACACGCTGCCGACGATGCCCTCCTGGCGCCACCGCCCGCCGGGCGCGAGCTTGCCGTCGGCCACGAGGCACGCGAGCTTCGCACTCGTGCCGGTGCCGCACGGCGAGCGGTCGTAGGCCTTGCCCGGGCAGAGCACGAAGTTGCGGCCGTCGATCCCGGCGCGGCTGCCGGCGCCCGTGAACTCGATATGGTCGATCTCGGCGCCGTTCGCGCCCGAGATGCCGGCCGCCGTCAGCGCCTTGCGGACGCGCCAGCCGAAGTCGGTGAGCGCGTCGAGGTTGCCGGTGTCGAGCGCGAGGCCGTGGTCGGCGCAGAGGAAGAACCAGTTGCCGCCCCAGGCGACGTCGCCGGTGATGCGGCCGTGGCCGGGCACCTCGACCGCGACGCCGCGGGCGAGGCGGTACGAGGGCACGTTGCGCACCGACACCTGCCCGGACGGGTGCAGCTCCGTCGTCACGACCCCGACGGGCGTCTCGATGCGGTGTCGGCCGGGCCCAAGCCGGCCGAGCCACGCGAGCGTGGTCACGAGGCCGATCGTGCCGTGGCCGCACATGCCGAGGTAGCCGACGTTGTTGAAGAAGATCACGCCCGCCGCCGCATCCGGATCGACCGGTGGTGTCAGCAGCGCGCCGACCAGCACGTCCGAGCCGCGCGGCTCGTTGCAGACGGCGGCACGGAAGTCGTCGTGCCGACGCCGCAGCTGGTCGACGCGCTCGGCGAGGCTGCCGGTGAGCGCCGGCCCGCCGTCGAGCACGACCCGGGTCGGCTCGCCGCCGGTGTGGGAATCGATCGCGCGCAGCCGCTGCACGCGCTCAGTCCTGCGGCCGCGGCTTGACGTCGCCGCAGTCCGCGCCGAGCCAGCGGCCGGCGATCGTGACGTGGCTCGTCATCGTCTGCGCGCCCTGCGTCATCGTCATGTCGACGGTGCCCTTCATTGTCTCGGGGTTCGGGGCGGTCCACTTGAAGGTGCCGTGGCCGCTGGCGCCGCGGTCGCCGACGCTCGCGCACTCCACCGCGACCTCCATCGACGTCGGCGTCTGCGACACGATCTTGTGGGTGCAGTGCTGGCGCTCGTCGTCCGCGCGGAAGCTGCGGTCGCGGTCGGTGATGCACTGGCGGTTGGTGCTCTTGCCGCCGCCGGCGCCGCCGCGGCCCTGCGTCGCCGCCTCCATGCGCGCCCGCGCCTCGGGCGGCATCTTGGCGAGCAGGTCGTCGGGGATGGGCGGGCGGCCGTTGACGTCGGCCTGGTGGGTGAACTCCCACAGGCCCGGCTTGATCGCGGCCTTGTCGGCGCCGAGCGCCACCACGCAGAGGAGGCAGAGGCCGGCCGCGGCCAGCCACAGGGGGATTCGCATGGTTAAGGTACTCCCGTGCGGCCGGTCGCCGCCGGCGGATCGTGCGCCAACGGCCCTTGCGCTGCCAAGAGGCGCGGCGCCGGTCGCGGCTGACGACGGCCGGCCCGATCCGCGACAATGGCAAGGTGCGCGGCTCCGCCACCCGGTTCTTTCCGCTGCTGGTCGTCGCGCTCGCGGCGCTCGCCTACGCGACGCCCGCGCCGTTCGCGGCGGCCGGCCCCGCGATCGTGCCGCTCCTGATGGTGGTGATGCTCGGCATGGGGCTGACGCTCACGGCGGCCGACTTCACGGCGATCGCCCGCGCGCCGCGGCTCGTCGCGCTCGGCGTGGCGCTCCACTACACGGTCATGCCGGCGGCCGCCTGGCTCGTGATCCGGCTCCTCGGGCTCGACGCCGACACCGCGGTCGGCGTCGTGCTGGTCGGCGCGACCAGCGCGGGCACCGCCTCGAACGTCATCAGCTACCTCGCGCGCGGCAACGTCGCGCTGTCGGTGACGATGACGGCCTGCTCGACGCTGCTCGCCGTCGTGATGCTGCCGGCGATCGCGTGGCTGCTGATCGGCCGGCGCGTGGCGGTGCCGGCCGGGGAGATAATGCTCGCGGTCGCGCAGGTCGCCGTCGGTCCGGTGCTCGTCGGCATGGGGCTGCGGCGCCTGCTCGGCGTGCGGGTCGCGCGGCTCGAGCCCGCGTTCCCGCTCGTGTCGGCGCTCGCGATCGCGGTCGTGATCGCCGTGATCGTCGGGCTGAACGCCGCCCGGCTCGCGGCCGCGGCGCCGGCCGTCATGGGCGCCGTCGTGCTGCACAACAGCATCGGTCTCGCCGCCGGCTACGGGCTCGCACGGCTCGCGCGCGCCGACGAGGCGAGCGCCCGAACGATCGCGATCGAGGTCGGCATGCAGAACTCGGGCCTCGCGGTGGCGCTCGCCCTCAAGCTCTTCACGCCGGCGGCCGCGCTGCCGGGGGCGCTGTTCAGCGTCTGGCACAACCTGTCGGGGTCGGCGCTCGCCGCCTTCTGGTCGCGCCGTCCGCCACGGGCCCTTTAAGCGGCCCCCGGCCGACCCCACATTGCCGGTGAGCGACGGCGGGCCGCGCAGCGGCGCCGCCGTTGAAAGCGCATCGCGCGGCCCCATGCAGCCCGGGTGCCCCGCATAACCACCGCCCAGGACCATCCATGAACGACCCGACGCCCTCGGAGATGCTGGCCGCCCCCGACTCGGCGCGCACCGACGTGCCCGAGGACGTGCTCATCATCCTGCCGGTCCGCAACCTCGTGCTGTTCCCGGGCGTCGTCGCCCCGGTCGCCGTCAATCGCGGCAAGACCGTGGCCGGCGTCAAGGAGGCGGTGCGTACCGAGCGCAAGGTGGGCCTGCTGCTGCAGCGCCAGCCCGACATCGACGACCCGACCCCGGCCGACCTGCACGCAATCGGCACCGTGGCGAGCATCCTGCGCTACGGGGCGCAGCAGGGTGGCGGCGGCCAGCTGCTCGTGCAGGGCGAGCGGCGGTTCCGGGTACTCGACTTCCAGCCGGGGCTCGCGTTCCACCTCGCCCGCGTCGAGTACCTGCCCGACGCCCCGGCGGCCGGTGCCGACGTCGAGGCGCGTGCGCTCAACCTGAAGCGGCTCGCGCTCGAGGCGCTCGAGTACCTGCCGTCCGCGCCCGCCGAGCTCGCGACCGCGCTGCAGTCGATGGAGTCGCCCGAGGCGCTCGGTGACCTGATCGCGAGCTTCCTCGACGTCAAGGCGACCGACAAGCAGGCGCTGCTCGAGACCACCGACCTGCGGACGCGGCTCGAGCGCGTCGCGACCTTCCTCGCGCAGCGCATCGAGGTGCTGAAGCTCTCCAAGCAGATCGAGAACCAGACCCGCGAGGCGATCGACGAGCGGCAGAAGGAGGCGGTGCTGCGCGAGCAGCTCAAGCAGATCCAGCGCGAACTCGGCGAGGGCGAGGACGGCGCGGCCGAGCTCACCGAGCTCAAGGCGGCGATCGAGAAGGCGGGGCTGCCGGCGGAGACGCTCGAGCAGGTCAGGAAGGAACTCAAGCGCCTCGAGCGGATGCCCGAGCAGGGCGCCGAGTACTCGATGCTGCGCACCTACCTCGACCTCGTCGCGGCGCTGCCGTGGTCGACGCTCGACGCCGAGCGGATCGACATCGAGAAGGCGCGCGAGGTGCTCGAGACCGACCACTACGGCCTCGACAAGATCAAGAAGCGCATCCTCGAGTACCTCGCGGTCCGCAAGCTCAACCCGCACGGACGCAGCCCGATCCTGTGCTTCGTCGGACCCCCGGGCGTCGGCAAGACCTCGCTCGGCCAGTCGATCGCGCGCGCGATCGGGCTCAAGTTCCAGCGCGTGTCGCTCGGCGGCACGCACGACGAGGCCGAGGTCCGCGGCCACCGGCGCACCTACGTGGGCGCGCTGCCGGGCAACGTGTTGCAGGCGATCCGCAAGGCCGGCACGCGCAATCCGGTGCTGATGCTCGACGAGATCGACAAGCTCGGCCGCAGCTTCCAGGGCGACCCGTCCGCGGCGCTGCTCGAGGTGCTCGACCCGGAGCAGAATTCGACCTTCCGCGACAATTACCTGGGCGCGCCCTTCGACCTGTCGAAGGTGCTGTTCATCGCGACCGCGAACCAGCTCGACACGATCCCGGGACCGTTGCGCGACCGCATGGAGATCATCGAGCTCACCGGCTACACGGAGGAGGAGAAGGTCGAGATCGGCAAGCGCTACCTGATCAAGCGCCAGCTCGAGGCCAACGGCCTCAAGCCCGAGCAGATCACGATCACCGACGAGGCGCTGCGGCGCGCGGTCCGCGACTACACGCGCGAGGCGGGCTGCCGCAACCTCGAGCGCGAGATCGGCGCGCTGATGAGGAACGCGGCGGTCAAGATCGCCTCGGGCGCCGTCGCCAGCGTGCGCATCGACGGCGCGGACGTCGAGAAGATCCTCGGCAGCCCGCGCTTTGAGAACGAGGTCGCGATGCGGGTCAGCGTGCCCGGCGTCGCGACCGGTCTCGCCTGGACGCCGGTCGGCGGCGACATCCTGTTCATCGAGGCGACGCAGACGCCGGGCTCGGGCCGGCTGATCCTGACGGGCCAGCTCGGCGACGTGATGAAAGAGAGCGCGCAGGCGGCGCTGTCGCTGGTCAAGGCGAACGCCGTCTCGCTCGGCGTCGACCCGGGCTCCTTCGAGAAGAGCGACATCCACATCCACGTGCCGGCCGGCGCGATCCCGAAGGACGGGCCGAGCGCCGGCGTGTCGATGTACACGGCGCTCGTGTCGCTGCTGACGCACCGGACCGTGCGCAGCGACCTCGCGATGACCGGCGAGATCTCGCTGCGCGGACTCGTGCTGCCGATCGGCGGCGTCAAGGAGAAGACCGTCGCCGCGGCGCGCGCCGGGATCCGCACCGTGCTGTTGCCGGCGCGCAACCGCAAGGACCTCGACGACGTTCCGGCGAGCGTGCGGCAGCTCGTCGAGTTCCACTTCGTCGAGCGCGTCGACGAGCTGATTCGGCTGGCGCTCGCGCCCGTCGAACCGGTCCCGGCGGCCACGGCGCCGCCCGAGGCGGTCGGCGCCTGAGAGCTGGCGTGGCGTGGCGCCCGGCGGCGGGCGCTGCGCTACACTCCGCCCGCATGCGCGTCGTCGCCCTCGCGCTCCTGATCGTGCTCGCCGGCTGCGCCGGCACGGTGCCGCGGCCCGCGCG
>JBBINS010000138.1:0-7863 GCA_037443765.1 Gammaproteobacteria bacterium | reverse complement strand
CTAGTCCTTCGGCGGCACGGGCGAGGCGGGCGGCGCCGCGGGTGGCGCTGCGGGCTTCGCGTCGGGCTGCTCGGGAGCCGGCGGCGCGTCGGTCGCCGGGTCGTCGTAGGTCTCTTCCGGGATGTTGCCGTCGCGTACCAGGTATTCGCGCCGCTTGAGGTACGCGTTCCGCACGAGCGCGTAAGGGTCGAACGCCTGCTGCAGCGTCTCGTCGGTCCCGAGCAACTCGGTGCGCCGGTCGAGCAGGCGCACCGCATAGAGGACGTAGTCCGTCTTGCTCGACTGGGCGACGTCGTTGGGCGCGTACTTGATCAAGTAGTCGCCGCCGGTGAAGTGGTCGACGACCTTGCCGGGGAGGTCCCGCGCGTCCGACGGGCCGAGGAACGGCACGACGAGGAACGGGCCGGCCGGGACGCCCCAGGCCCCCATCGTCTGGCCGAAGTCCTCGTCGTGGATCGGCAGCCCGAAGTGCGTCGCCGGGTCGAAGATCCCGCCGATCCCGATCGTCGTGTTGGCGAGGAAGCGCACCGTGTCCGAGCCCGCGTCCTTGAACTTGGCCTGCAGGGCGTCGTTGAGGATGACGGTCGGGTAGGCGAGGTTCGCGAGGAAGTTGCTGACGCCCTGGCGCGCCTTCTCGGGTACCACCTTCTTGTAGGCCTTGGCTGCCGGCCGCGCCAGCATCCGGTCGAGCGCGTCGTTGAAGGCGTAGGTGGCGCGATTCAGGCGCTCGAGCGGGTCCCGGGGGGTCGTGTCGGCCGCCGTCGCGCTCGTGGCGCCGAAGGCGGCAACCAATGCGAGCGCCGCAGCGTACCGGCGCGGGCCCCGGGCGGGGCCCGTGTAGTGGACATCGGTCATCGCGTCCTCCCTGATCGGCCGCGAGTCTACCAGCACGCGCTGCCCGTCACTGGCGCCGGCCCTCGGGCTGCGGCAGCGGCTCGCCACGGTCGAGGGCGGCCTGCGCGCGCGGCGGCAGGTATTCCTTGAGCTCGTCGATCCGGGCCTTGTAGCGGCTGCGCTGCACGGGGGTCAGGTTCGGCGCCGACAGCGCGAGCCTGAGCGTCTCGATCGCGAGCGTCAGGTCGCCGCTCATGACGTGGTACTCGGCCATGTAGTAGTTGGCCTCGGCGGCCTCGCCCGCGGCACTCGCCGCGAGCGCGATCTGGCGCACCTGCGCCTGCGTCGGCGGCACGTTGTTGAAGAGGTCGAGCAGCACCGCGTGCGCGAGCCGCGCGTTGTTGGCGCGCATCAGCGTCTCGGCGTAGCGGACCGTGACCGGCACGTTGCGCGGGAAGAGATCCTTGGCGTGCGCGAGGACCACGCGCGAGCCCTCGACGTTGCCGGCTGCGAGCAGCGCCTGGCCGAGCGCCGAGTGATACTCGATCGTGTCGGGATGGCGCTGCACGAGCCCCTGGAGGATCGGCACCGCCTCGTTGGGCGCCTGCGCCTGGATGAGCGCCAGCGCCCGCCCGTAGTAGCGGTAATCCGCGACCGAGGGGTCGGCCGTCGCGGCGTCGGCGTAGACCTCCCGCGGGTTGTCCTCGGGGCCGAGCGTCATGACCCTGAGGCGCTCGCGCGCCAGCCGGTAGCCCGTCGTGTCGATCGGCCGCACGATCGGGTACAGGGCCGCGCGGGCCTTGGCCTCGGCGACGCGGCCGCTGTTGACCGGGTGGGTCTGCAGGAACTCGAGGATCTTGGCGTTCGGCCCGGGGTTGCCCATGCGCCGCTCGAGCGTCTCGAAGAAGCTGGCCATCGCGTTCGGGTCGTAGCCGGCGGCCGCCACGACGCCGATGCCGACGCGGTCAGCCTCGTACTCGTTCTCGCGCGAGAAGTTGAGCTGGTGCTGGGCCGCGGCGCTCTGCCCGGCCATCACGCCGGCCATGCCGACGTTGGAATTGCCCGACACGGCGCCCAGCAGGATCGCCGCGAGCATCGCGGCGGTCGAGGCGAGGCTCGCCTTGCTCGCCTGCTGGTAGCTGCGCGCGATGTGGCGCTGCGTGACGTGCGAGATTTCGTGGCCGAGCACGCCGGCGAGCTCGCTCTCGCCGGAGGTCGCGAGGATGAGGCCGGCGTTGACGCAGACGAAGCCGCCCGGCAGCGCGAACGCATTGATGTCGCGGTCCTTGACGACGAAGAACGTGAACTTCGTGTTGCCTTCCTGGGCGTGGCTCGCGAGGCGCGAGCCGACCGAGTTGATGTACTCGTTGATCTCCGGGTCGTCGACGATCTGGCCCTGGTCCTGCAGCCCCTGGATGATCATCGCGCCGAGCTTGTACTCGTCGCTGCCGGTGATGATCTGGTCGACCGGCGTGCCGATGTCGGGCAGCTCCTGCGCCGTCGGCGCGGCGCCGAGCGCCGCGCTCGCGGTCAGGAGGCCAACCACGGCGGCGAGGAGCGCGCGTCGGACGAGGGAGGCGGACGACATGGCTTCGCGTTAGGACCGCGGGCGGCGGCGATGGTTCAATGCCGCGCCGCTACAGGGTGTCGGAGGCGAAGTCGGCGAGGCGCGAGCGCTCGCCCCGCACCAGCGTCACGTGGCCGGAATGCGGCCAGCCGCGGAAACGGTTGACCACGAAGGTCAGGCCCGAGGTCGTCTCCGTCAGGTAGGGGGTGTCGATCTGGGCGATGTTGCCGAGGCAGATCAGCTTGGTGCCCGGGCCGGCGCGTGTCACGAGCGCCTTCATCTGCTTCGGCGTCAGGTTCTGCGCCTCGTCGAGGATCAGGAACCGGCTGAGGAAGGTGCGGCCGCGCATGAAGTTCAGCGAGCGGATCTTGATGCGGCTGCGGAGCAGGTCGTTGGTCGCGGCGCGCGCCCAGTTGCCGCCTTCCTGGCCCTGCGTGAGGACCTCGAGGTTGTCCATCAGCGCGCCCATCCACGGCTCCATCTTCTCCTCCTCGGTGCCGGGGAGGAAGCCGATGTCTTCGCCGAGCGGGATCGTCACGCGCGTCATGATGATTTCGTTGAAGCGCCGGTTGTCCAGCGTCTGCGCGAGCCCGGCCGCCAGCGTCAGCAGCGTCTTGCCCGTGCCGGCGGGCCCGAGCACCGTGACGAAGTCGATCTCCGGGTCCATCAGCAGGTTGAGCGCGAAGTTCTGCTCGCGGTTGCGCGCCGTCACGCCCCAGACGTTGTGGCGCTCGGTGCGGAAGTCGTGCACGAGCTCGACGACCGCCTCGTCGCCCGCGACGGTGCGCACTGTCGCCTCGACGCCGTTCGGCGTGTCCTCGTAGAGGAACAGGTTGGGGTGCCAGTCGCGCACGGCGGGGCCGCGCAGCCGGTAGAAGGTGCGCGCGTGCTCCTTCCAGGACTGCATGTCGGCGCCGTGGCGCTCCCAGAAGTCTGCCGCCAGCGCCTGCGTGCCGGTGTAGAGGAGGTCCGCGTCCTCGATCGTCTGGTCGCTGAAGTAGTCCTCGGCGTGGACGCCGAGGATCGCGGCCTTGATCCTGAGGTTGATGTCCTTCGACACCAGCGTGACCTCGGCGTCGACGTGCGCGCGCTTGAGCGCCAGCGCCTGGCCGAGGATCGCGTTGTCGGCGCCGTGCCCAGGCAGCTCCGGGAGCCCCGCGTCGAGGTTCTTGGTCTGGAAGAAGAGGCGCCCGCCCGGCGGCCGCTTGCCGCCGCCGCCGTTCAGCACGTTCGGCAGCGCGAGCCCGCGGTCGATCTCGTCCTTGGTCGCGCCCTGCATGAGCTCGTCGAGGAAGCGGCTGACCTGGCGGACGTTGCGTGCCGCCTCCGACAGGCCCTTCTTTCCCGCATCGAGCTCCTCGAGCACGATCATCGGGATGTAGATGTCGTGTTCCTCGAAGCGGAAGATCGCGGTCGGGTCGTGCATCAGGACGTTGGTGTCCAGCACGAACAGGCGGCGCTTGGCGCGCGCGTTACGCGTCATCTCGACGGCCGCCTAGAGCGCGCGCGCCGCGGCCAGCACGTCTGCCGCGTGGCCGTCGACCTTGACCTTGCGCCATTCGCAGCGCAGCACGCCCTTCTCGTCGAGCAGGAAGGTGCTGCGCTCCACGCCGAGGTACTTCTTGCCGTACATGCTCTTCTCCTTGATGACGTCGAACAGCTTGCAGACCTGCTGCTCGGGGTCGGACAGGAGCTCGAACGGGAAGTCGTACTTCTTCTTGAACTTCTCGTGCGACGGCACGGAGTCGGGCGAGACGCCAAGGATCACCGTCTTCGCCTTCTTGAAGTCGGCGGCGAGGTCGCGGAACGCCTCGCCTTCCTTGGTGCATCCCGAGGTGTTGTCGCGCGGGTAGAAGTAGAGCACCAGCCGGCTGCCGGCCGCGTCCCTGAGGCGCCAGCGGCCGGCGGTCGACTCGCCCGCAAAATCTGGAATCTTCTTGCCGATGACCGGTGCCGCCATGTCGCTCTCCGGGCCTCCGTCAGTTCTTGACCGGCTCGAGTATCGCGTCGAGGTTCAGGTGGTCGCAGAAATCCATGAACTCTTCGCGCAGCACGCCGAGATGGATTCGGCTCGGCACGTTGATCACGAGCCGGAGCGAGAACATCGGCGCGCCCGTGTGCGCGGCCGGGTAGCTCCTGGTATCGAGCTCGGCGATGTCGATGCCGCGGGCCGAGAAGAAGCCCGACACGCTCGAGACGATGCCGGACTGGTCGAGGCAGACGATGTCGACCGAGTACGGCAGCATGTCGCTGCGCACCGGGCGCTGCTCGGTGCGGCGCATCTGCACCGATACCTCGCCGGCGTCGGCGACCTTCTTGATCTCCGTCTCGATCTTCGCGAGCGAGTGCCAGTTGCCGGAGATCAGCAGCGCCATCGTGAATTCGCTGCCGAGCGCCGACATCCGGCTCTCGACGATGTTGCCGCCGCAATCGGCGATCACGCGGGTGAGGTCGTGCACCATGCCGGTGCGGTCGCTGCCAATGGCAGACAGGGCGATCAGCTGCTTCATCCGGGGAGGTCGGCTCGGGGGAGGACGGGTGAACGCGTAGTGTACCCCCGGGCCCCCGTCCGGGGGAAACCGCTGCGGACTGTGGCGCTTGCGCCGGCCGGCGCCGGGTCAGTACCATCGCCGGCCCACTCCCCGCGAGAGCCGGATGTACAGCGGCAGCATCGTCGCCATCGTCACGCCGATGAACGCCTCCGGCGAGGTGGACTTCGCGGCGTGGGAGACGCTCGTCGACTGGCACGTCGCCGAGGGCAGCGACGGCATCGTCGTCTGCGGCACGACCGGCGAGTCGCCGACGGTGACGCTCGAGGAGGCCGTGGAGCTGACGCGGCGCGCCGCGGCGCGCGTGCGCGGCCGGGTGCCGGTGATCGCCGGCAGCGGCACGAACGACACCGCGCGCAGCATCGGGCGCACGCGCGAGCTCGCCGCCGCCGGCGCCGACGCGGTGCTGGTGGTGACGCCGTACTACAACAAGCCGACGCAGGAAGGGCTGTTCCAGCACTTCAGCGCGATCGCCGACGACTCGAGCGTGCCGGTGATCCTCTACAACGTGCCGTCGCGGACCGGCGTCGACCTCCTGCCGGAGACGGCCGAGCGCCTCGCCGGCCACCCGCGGATCGTCTCGCTCAAGGAGGCGACCGGGAACCTGGCGCGCATCGCCGAGCTCCAAGCGCGGTGCGGTGCCGACCTCGAGCTCCTGTCGGGCGACGACCCGATCGCCGCCGAGGCGATCCTCGCCGGCGCGCGCGGCGTGATCTCGGTGACCGCGAACGTCGTGCCGCGGGCGATGCACGAGATGGCGGGCGCCGCGCTCGCCGGCGACGCCGACCGGGCTCGCGGCCTGGACGCCCGGCTGCAGGGGCTGCACCGGGCGCTGTTCGTCGAATCGAACCCGATCCCCGTCAAGTGGGCCGTCGCACGGCTCGGCCTGATCGGGGACGGGATCCGCCTGCCGCTGACGCCGTTGGCGGCTGCGGGCCAGCATACGGTGCGCGAGTCGATGCTCGCCGCGGGGGTTTCATGCGCTTGATCGTCCGGATCGGTGCCGTCGCTGCGCTCGGTGCGCTCGCCGGCTGTCATCTCATGGGCGGCGGCGACAGCTGCGCCCAGAACCAGAAGTACGAGAAGGCGACCAGCGTGGCGCCGCTGCGCGCGGCCGAGGGCCTGCCGCCCGCGAACACCAAGAACGCGCTCAAGATCCCCGACGCGACCACCGAGGCCAAGCCGCGCAAGGCGAGCGACCTGTGCCTCGACAAGGCGCCGCCGTTCTACGCCGACCGGCCGAAGCCGACGCCGCCGCCCAAGTAGCCGCGACGTCCGCGATTGCCTCGCGACGCCCCCGCGGTTAGGCTTCGCAGCCGCCGGAGAGGTGGCCGAGCGGTCGAAGGCGCTGGACTGGAATTCCAGTAATACCCAAAAGGTATTCGTGGGTTCGAATCCCACCCTCTCCGCCACATCCGTCCCGCGGCGGGTGTGGGTCATTCAGTCATCGAGAAAAACAGCAAAATCAATAGGTTATAGATACAAGCTCATGCGCCGGGTCGCGAATTGACGCTCGGGAGACCCCCGTGTAACGTCGCGCAGCCTCGGCAATCCCCGGTTCCGGCCCGGGCGGCGTTCGCCGCACGGCCCCTCAATACTGGACGATGATTTCCATGGTGGCCCGCGTCGGTTCCTCCGCGACGATCAGCCGTAAACCCCGTCAGGCCCGGAAGGGAGCAGCGGCAGCGGTGCGATCGGGTGCCGGAGGGGTGCTGGCGCGGGCCGCCTCCCTTACGAGCCACGCTGGCGGGCCCGCCCTTTGAGCTACCTCGTCCTCGCCCGCAAATGGCGCCCGCGCGCGTTCGCCGAGCTCGTCGGCCAGGAGCACGTCGTCCGTGCGCTCGCCAACGGCCTCGACTCCGGCCGCATCCACCACGCGTTCCTGTTCACCGGTACGCGCGGCGTCGGCAAGACCACCGTCGCGCGACTGCTCGCCAAGGCGCTCAACTGCGAGACCGGCGTCTCGTCGAAGCCCTGCGGCGTGTGCTCGGCCTGCCGCGAGATCGACGAGGGGCGCTTCGTCGACCTGATCGAGGTCGACGCCGCCTCGCGCACCAAGGTCGAGGACACCCGCGACCTGCTCGAGAACGTGCAGTACGCGCCGTCCCGGGGCCGCTACAAGGTCTACCTGATCGACGAAGTGCACATGCTGTCCGGGCACTCGTTCAACGCGCTCCTCAAGACGCTCGAGGAGCCGCCGCCGCACGTCAAGTTCCTGCTCGCGACCACCGATCCGCAGAAGCTGCCGGTGACGGTCGTGTCGCGCTGCCTGCAGTTCCACCTGAAGCGCCTGCCGCCGGCGCTGATCGTCGAGCGCCTCGCCAGCATCCTCGTCGCCGAAGGCATCGCGGCCGAGGCCGCGGCGCTGCCGCTGCTCGCGCGCGCGGCCGACGGGAGCCTGCGTGACGCGCTGTCGCTCCTCGACCAGGCGCTCGTGTTCGGCGCCGGCCGCATCGTCGAGACCGACGTGCGCGCGATGCTTGGCACGATCGACCGCGGCCACGTCGTGCGCATCGCCGAGTGCCTCGCCGACGGCGACGGCCCGGAGCTGGTCGCGACCCTCGCGGCGCTCGACGAGCAGGCGCCGGACTACGACCAGGTGCTCGCGGAACTCGCCGGTCTCCTCGAGCGCCTCGCGCTCGAGCAGGTCGTGCCGGGGGCCGGCACCGAGGCGGGCCTCGACTCGAGCGAGCTGACCGCGCTCGCGGCGCGCCTGCCGCGCGAGGACGTGCAGCTCTACTACCAGATCGCGCTGATCGGCCGCCGCGACCTCGGCCTCGCGCCTGAGCCGCGGGTCGGCTTCGAGATGACGCTGCTGCGAATGCTCGCATTCCGGCCGCTGCCGCCCGGCACCGCCGACGCCGCGGGCGGCGGTCGCGCCGAGGCGCCGCGAGCCGCGGCGCCCGCCGGGCC
>JBBINS010000137.1:0-7866 GCA_037443765.1 Gammaproteobacteria bacterium | reverse complement strand
CGAACGGCGCCTCGCGAGCCGCGGACGCTGAACCGTGCGCGGCGGCCGCCCCGCCGCCCGCCGGGGCGAGGGCCCCGAGCGCGGCGGCGAGCAGTGCCGGCCAGCGCACGGTTCAGCGTCCGCGGCTCGCGAGGCGCCGTTCGATGGCGTCGAGCAGCTGGCCCGCGATGTCGACGTGGAACTCCTTCTCGAGCTCGCGGATGCCCGTCGGGCTCGTGACGTTGATCTCGGTCACGAAGCCGCCGATGACGTCGAGGCCGACGAACACCATGCCGCGCTCGCGCAGGCTGGGACCGATCTGCGCCGCGAGCCACCGGTCGCGGTCGTTGAGCGGGCGGCCGACGCCGCGCGCGCCGGCGGCGAGGTTGCCGCGGTGGTCGGCCGCCGTCGGGATGCGGGCGAGGGCGTACGGCACGGCCTCGCCGTCGATCAGGATCACGCGCGAGTCGCCGGTGGTGACGATCTCGGGCAGGTAGCGCTGCACGATCGCGTAGCGGCTGCCGTAGTCGGTGAGCGTCTCGAACACGACGCTCGCGTTTTTGTCGCCCCGGTCGATGACGAAGATCGAGCGGCCGCCCATGCCGTAGAGCGGCTTGCAGACGATCTTGCCGTGCTCCCGGAGGAACGCGTGCATGTCGCTCATGTCGCGGGTGATCAGCGTCGGCGCGCAGCACTCCGGAAACCACGCCGTGTACACCTTCTCATTCATGTCCCGGAGGCCCTGCGGGCGGTTCACCACCAGCGTCCCGGCGCTCTCGGCGCGTTCCAGGATGTAGGTCGTATAGATGTACTCGGTGTCGAACGGCGGATCCTTGCGCATCAGGATCACGTCCAGGTCCGCGAGCGGGCGCTCGACCGGCTCGCCGAGCGTGGCCCAGCCGGCGAGGTCGTTCTTGACCGCGAGCGGGGCGAGCCGCCCCATCGCCCGGCCGTCGCGCAGCCACAGGTGGCGCTGCTCGGCGTAGTGGAGCTCCCATCCGCGGGCCTGGGCGGCGAGCAGCATGCCGAGCGAGGTGTCCTTGGCGGGCTTGATCTGGCCGATCGGGTCCATGACGACGCCGAGGCGTACCGGGGCGGGCATACGACGATCTCCGAGGACGCAGGCCGGCCGCCGTGGAGCGGCCGGTACGCGTATTTGTGATGCGGATCACCCTCGCGGGGGTGCCACGCCATAGTACACCTGCACATCCGCCCTGCCGGTCGGGCGGGATGCGCGCGCGGTGCGCACGAGTCGGTGAACTGTGAACTGTGTCGGAGCGCCAACATGGCCACCTCCGGCTTGATATGTTAAAACCGGTCGGTTATTCGGACCCAGCCGTTTGGGCGCGGACCTGCCGCGCGCGCAGTCCGGCCGGCCGGCCCGAAATCAGGTGCAAGCGATGGATAACGCAGCGCAAGCGGCTCCCAAGTCCCGGCTCTCGGGTCTGAAGGTGCTCGTCATCGATGACAGCAAGACGATCCGGCGCACGGCCGAGACGCTGCTGTCCAAGGAAGGCTGCGAGGTCTACACCGCGGTCGATGGCTTCGACGCGCTGTCGAAGATCGCCGACCACCAGCCGGACATCGTGTTCGTCGACATCATGATGCCGCGCCTCGACGGCTATCAGACCTGCTCGCTGATCAAGCACAACAAGGTGTTCCGGTCGATCCCGGTGATCATGCTGTCGTCCAAGGACGGCTTGTTCGACCGGGCGCGCGGCCGGATCGTCGGCTCCGAGCACTACCTCACCAAGCCCTTCACCCGCGACGAGCTCCTGTCGGCGATCGAGCAGCACGTGAGCCCCGCCGCGGCGGCGGCTTCCTGAGCGGGGGCCGCGCCATGGCACTCATCCTGATCGTCGACGACTCGCCGACCGAGGTGCACGTCATCCGCAAGGCGCTCGAGAAGGTGGGTTACCAGACCGCGGCCGCGGCCGACGGCGCCGAGGGCATCCGGCTCGCCAAGTCGATGAAGCCGGACCTGATCTTCATGGACATCGTGATGCCGGGGGTCAACGGCTTCCAGGCCACGCGCACGCTCGCCAACGACCCGGAGACGCGCCGCATCCCGGTCATCATGGTCACGAGCAAGTCGCAGGAGACGGACCGCATCTGGGGCATGCGCCAGGGGGCCGTCGATTACCTCGTCAAGCCCGTCTCGGCCGAACAGCTGGTCGAGAAGGCGCAGGCGGCGCTGGCCGGGTGAGTGCCGCGATGCCGCAGCCAGCGAGCCTGCGAGAGCTTCGCGACCGCCCCTTCGAACTGCTGCGCGAGCTCGAGCGGCGCGGGCGCGCGGCGGCCGGCGGCCGCGACGCGGCCGAGGGCCGCGAGTGGGTCGGAGTCGCGTTCCGGCTGGGTCCGGAGAGCTTTCTCGTGGCGCGCGAGGAGACCCGCGAGGTCATGTCGCTGCCGGCGGGGCTGACGCGGGTGCCGGGCGCGCGCAGCTGGGTCCGGGGGCTCGCGAACGTGCGGGGGCAGCTGATGTCGGTGATCGACCTGCGCCAGTACCTCGGCAGCGGGGCGACGCAGCCGGGGCGCAACGTGCGTGTGCTGGTGGTGAACCACCGGGACATCCCGGCAGGGCTGATGGTCGACGAGGTGCTGGGCTTCCGGCGCTTCGCCGACTCGGAGTTCGTGGCGACGCCGCCGCCGACGCTGGTGCGCTGCGAACGCTACCTGGCCGGTGCGTTCCGCCGCGGCGGCGAGGCCTGGCCGGTGCTGAGTCTGAAGCTTCTGGTCGAGAGCCCGAGTTTTCTGCAGGCGGCGTCCTGAGTCCGGCGCCGGTATCCGCGGTGCCTCTGACGCGCCGGAGAGTTGAGAGATGAATTCGACGGTCGAAACTGACAAGGCCCTCGCCCGGCTGCCGAAGGTCCTCGGGCTCGCGCTCGGGGCGCTCGGCGTCGCGGCGCTCGTGCTGCTGCTCGGCGCGTTCGGCGTGCTCGGCGCGGGCGCGAGCACCTGGGTGGGTCTCGCGCTGCTGGGCGGCGCGGCCGGGGCGGTCCTGCTGGCGCTGGCCGGCAACGCGCGCGCCGTGAACCTCCGGCAGCTGGCCGACCAGGCCGCCAAGAAGAACGCGCGCAACGAGGAAGCGATCCTGCGGCTGCTCGACGAGCTCGCGAGCCTCGCCGACGGCGACCTGACCGTGCAGGCGACCGTCACCGAGGACGTCACGGGCGCGATCGCCGACTCGATCAACTACGCGATCGAGGCGCTGCGCGAGCTGGTCACGACGATCAATGCCTCGGCGATCTCGCTCGACGCGGCCGCGAAGTCGACCCAGGCCGCCGCCGCGCACCTCGCCAAGGCGAGCGGCGGGCAGTCCAAGCAGGTCGCCGCGGCCACCGAGTCGGTCGCCGAGATGGCCGCCTCGATCGAGGAGGTGTCGGGCAACGCCGAGCGCTGCGCGGACGTCGCGCGCCATTCGGTCGACGTGGCGCACAAGGGCGGCGACGCGGTCCGCCGCACGATCGACGGCATGAACGCGATCCGCGAGACGATCCAGGAGACCTCCAAGCGCATCAAGCGCCTCGGCGAGAGCTCGCAGGAAATCGGCAACATCGTCGAGCTGATCAACGACATCGCCGAGCAGACCAACATCCTCGCGCTCAACGCCTCGATCCAGGCGTCGATGGCCGGCGAGGCGGGCCGCGGCTTCGCGGTGGTCGCCGACGAGGTGCAGCGCCTCGCCGAGCGGGCCGCCAACGCGACCAAGCAGATCGAGGTGCTGGTGCGCACCATCCAGACCGACACCAACGAGGCGGTCGTGTCGATGGAGCGCAGCACGACCGACGTCGTCGGCGGCGCGCTGCTCGCGGAGAACGCCGGCGCGGCGCTCGAGGAGATCGAGCAGGTCTCGAACCAGATCGCGAGCCTGATGCAGAACATCTCGGCGAGCGCGCGCCAGCAGGCCGCGGTGTCCGCCAGCATCTCGCGCAGCATGCAGGTGCTCCGCGAGATCAGCACGCAGACCGCCGAGGGCACGACCGGCATGTCGCAGTCGATCGGCAAGCTCGCGGACCTCTCGGCGCAGCTCAGGAAGTCCGTCGCGGGCTTCCGGCTGCCGGAGAAGCCGCCGCTGCCGGCCCCGGGCTCGAAGGCCGCGAAGGTCCAGGCGCTCAAGCCCGAGGACGCGGCCCGGACGGCGGCGCCGCCGCCCACCCCGGCGCCGGCGGCACCGCCGCCGGCGACCCGGAAGGCGAGTGGCGCGAAGGCCTGATCGATGACCGAGGTCGCCGAACAGACGCTGCATGTCGTCGCCAAGGAGCTGAGCGCGACGCTCGGCGAGGCGCGTACCGCGATCGAGGCGTACGCCGAGCGCCCGGACGACCGCGTGCTGCTCGAGACCTGCGCCGCGCGCCTGCACGAGGTGCACGGCGTGCTGCGCCTCGTCGAGGTCTACGGTGCCGCGCTGCTCGCCGAGGAGATGGAGCACGTCGCGCGCTACCTGATCGAGAGCGCGCACGAGAACCGCAACCAGCCCGAGAGCCTCGATGCGCTGATGCGCGCGATGGTGCAGCTGCCGGCCTACCTCGAGCGCGTGCTCGGCGGCGGCCGGGACCTCGCGCTCGTGCTGCTGCCGCTGCTCAACGACCTCCGGGCGGTGCGCGGTCACGCGCTGCTGTCCGAGGGCACGCTGCTGCTGCTCAACCTGACGTCCGACCGGCAGCCGCAGCCGGTCCCGCAGAAGGCCGGCGAGCCGCCGCTGGCCGTCGCGCAGTGGGCACGGCGGCTCCGGCCGCGCTTCCAGGTCGGCCTCTTGGGCTGGATCAAGGGCGAGCGCGCGGCGCAGCACCTCGAGATCCTGTCCGTCGTCGCCGAGCGGCTCGAGCAGGTCGCGACGCGCCAGCCGGTGTTCCAGCTCTGGTGGGTCGTCGGTGCCGTGATCGAGTCGCTGCGCGAGGGCGGGCTCGAGGGCACCGCGACGATCAAGCGCCTGCTCGGCCAGGCCGACCGCGAGCTCAAGCGGCTCTACGAGACGGGTGAGCCGCGCTACGCCGAGACGCCGCCGCTCGACCTGCTGAACAACCTCCTCTACTACGTCGCGCGAGCCACCAGCGCCGGCCCGCGCACCGCCGCGGTGCGCGCCTCGTTCAAGCTGCAGGAGCTGCTGCCGGTCTCCGAGCAGATCGAGCAGGAGCGCGAGAACCTGTCCGCGCCGTCGGTCAAGCTGATGGAGACCGTCGCCGGCGCGATCAAGGAAGACCTGTCGCGCGTGAAGGACGTGCTCGACATCTTCGTCCGCAAGGGCGGCGCGCAGGTCGAGGAGCTCGGCGTGCAGCTCGAGATGCTGCGCAAGATCAGCGATACCCTCGGCGTGCTCGGCCTCGGCGACCTCCGGACGAAGGTGCAGGCCCAGATCCAGCGCCTGAGGGACATCGTCGCCAAGAAGCTGCCGCCCGACGACGGCGTGCTGGTCGACATCGCCGCAGTGCTGATCAGCGTCGAGGACAACCTCGACGCGCAGCTCGTGCGGCTGATCATGCCGAACCGCTCCGCGGCGACGGAGGGCGAACCCGACGCCGAGTTCCAGCGCGTGCAGAACGCCGTGCTGCGCGAGTGCATCGTGAACCTCGCGCGGATCAAGGAGTCGATCGGCGCCGCGATCGCCAAGCAGGAGCCGTCGGGCGCCGAGCAGGTGCCGGCGCTGCTGCGCGGGATCACCGCGGGGCTGCTGATGCTCGGTCGCGCGCGCGCCGTCGACATCCTCGAGGGCATCGGCCGCCACGTCGAGGCGATGCTCGCCCCGCCGGGGACGATGCCGGCCGGCCGGCTCGACCGGCTCGCCGACGCGATCGTGTCGGTCGAGTACTACATGGAGACGCTGCAGAGCGGTCGCAGCGACCCGTGGTACATGCTCGACAACGCCGAGATGTGCCTGCGCGCGCTCGACGAGGCTGCGGCGACCGCGCCGCCGCCGCCGGCCGTCGCGGCGAGCGGCGAGACCGGCATCCACGATGCGACGCTGCTGCTCGAGCACGTGCCGGCGCGCGAGGCGGCCTCCGCCGCGACCGAGGTGCTGCCGGCCCGCACCACGGTGCTGACGCCCGCCGCGGCCACGGCCTCCGCGGCGCCGGCGCCGGACCCCGAGCTCGTCGCGCTGTTCATCGAGGAGGCGCGCGAGGAGCTCGCCAAGATCCAGCAGCTGTTCCCGGTCTGGGACGAGAACCCGCTCGACGTCGACGCGCTGACGCGGATCCGGCGCTCGTTCCACACGCTCAAGGGCAGCGGCCGGATGGTCGGGGCGCGCCAGGTCGGCGAGTTCGCCTGGGCGGTCGAGAACCTCCTCAACCGCGTGATCAGCGGCACGCTGTCGCGCACGCCCGGCATGCTGAGCCTGCTGCGCGAGGCGGTCGCGACGCTGCCGCAGCTCGTCGACCAGCTCGAGACGGGCCGCGCGCCGGCCGCCGAGGTCGGTCTGATCATCGGCCGCGCGCACGGCTATGCCGAGGGCCGCGACTTCGAGCAGGCGCTCGGTGCGCCGGCGCAGAAGCCGAAGACCCCGCCGCCGCCCGTGCACGCCGCGACGGGTGAGCCCGAGTCGCCGTCGCTGATCGCGACCGAGATCCTGATGACCAACGACCCCGCGCTGCCGAAGCCGGTGCCCGCGCGCGCGCCCGAGCGGCCGAAGCCGGCGCCGGAAGGCGCCGCCGTGCCGCCGAAGGCCGCGCCCGAGCCGAAGCGCGCGGCCGAGCTGCCGCAGGGCGGCGGCACGGTGCTCGAGGTGCCGTCGCGGTTCGTGCGCATCACCTCCGACGAGCCGGCCAAGGAAGAGCGCGTCTCGGCGGTGCCGCCGCCGCCGCCGTCCGGCAGCGAGTTCAACGTCGGCCCGCCGGACCTCGGCACCGCGACGGCCGATCCGGTGCTGGTCGACATCTACCGCGGCGAGGTCAGCGGCCACGTCGCGGCGATCCACCAGTTCCTCGAGACCTGCGTCGGGCGCTTCGCGCCGTTCCCGGTGACCGAGGCGCTGCACCGCGCCTGCCACACGCTCGCCGGCGCCTCGAAGATGGCCGACGCGCGCCAGGGCGTGAAGCTCGCCGAGCCGCTCAACCTCTACATCCGCAAGCTCCACGACCACGGCCTCGGGCTGCCGGAGGCCGGCCGGCGCGTGCTCGCCGACGTCGTCGCGGCGATGGGCGAGATCACCTCGAACTTCGAGGCGCCCACCTCGTTCTTCAAGACGCACGCGGACATCCTCGCGCGCCTGCAGTGGCTCGAGTCCGACGCCAACCGCGAGATCGCGGCGCGCGGGCTCACGCCCGCGTCCGAGCAGAGTTCGGGCAGCCTCGGCCCCGGCATGGGCGCGGAGCTGCTGTCCACCGACGACATGATGGTCGAGCCATCCCCGGCGGCGCCGGCCGCGGCGGCCCCCGCGCCGCCGGCGGCCACCCCGCCGCGCGCGCCGGCGACCGACGTCCGCGACGAGTTCGACGCCGAGATCGCGGTGATCTTCAGCGAGGAGGCGACCGAGCTGCTCGAGATCGCCGAGCGCGCCTTCGCGGCGTTCCGCGCCGACGCCCGCGACGGCGCCAAGGTCACCGAGTTGAAGCGGGTGCTGCACACGCTGAAGGGCGGCGCGCGCATGGCGGGCGTCATGGCGATGGGCGACCTCGCGCACGAGGTCGAGTCGCTGCTGACCCAGAGCGAGGCCGCGGGGACCTCCGCCGATCCACGCACGATCGAGGTGCTGCAGGCGAGCCTCGACGAGCTCAACCGGATGCGCGACACGGTGTCCGGCGGCCGGCCGGTCGCGCCGGCGCGCGACCTCGTGACCCGCATCCGCTCGCTGTCGCGCGGCATCGCAGCGCCGCCCGTTCTCAAGAGCCCGGCCGCGGAGCAGTCGTTGCCACAGCCCTCGCCGCCGGCGCCGCCGCCACCGCCGACGAC
>JBBINS010000136.1:0-7873 GCA_037443765.1 Gammaproteobacteria bacterium | reverse complement strand
CGCCGCCGACGCAGCTGCAGCAGCCGCCGCCGGCGACGACGCCGCCCGACGCACCGCAGCAGCAGCAGCAGCCGCCGCAGGGTGCCGGCAGATGAGCAGCCGCGCCGCCGAACTCGCGCCGGGGCCGGACAAGCGGCTGTCGTTCACCTTCGCGCGCAAGCATGGCGTGCTGTGCCGCGGCATCGACGGCGGCCGCGCGCAGGTGTTCGTGCGCGCCGGCGCCGACCCGGTCGGAGTCGCCGAGGTGCGCCGCTTCCTCGGCGCGCCGCTCGCGCTCGAGCGGGTCAGCGAGGAGCGCTTCGAGGAGCTGCTGCAGCGCTCCTACGAGAGCGGCAACAACGCCGCCGCCGAGGCGGCCGAGGGCCTCGAGGGCGACACCGACCTCGCGCACATCGCCGAGGAGCTGCCGGAGCCCTCGGACCTGCTCGAGAGCGAGGACGACGCGCCGATCATCAAGCTGATCAACGCGGTCCTGACGCAGGCGGTGCGCGAGAACGCCTCCGACATCCACATCGAGCCGTTCGAGAACCGGCTCGTGATCCGCTTCCGCGTCGACGGCGTGCTGCGCGAGGTGCTGCAGTCGCGCCGGGCGCTCGCGCCGATCGTCGTGTCGCGCATCAAGGTCATGTCCAAGCTCGACATCGCCGAGAAGCGCCTGCCGCAGGACGGGCGCATGTCGCTGCGGATCGCCGGCCGGCCGGTGGACGTGCGCGTCTCGACCATCCCCGCCGGCCACGGCGAGCGGGTGGTGCTGCGACTCCTCGACAAGCAGGCCGGCCGGCTCGACCTCGGCTCGCTCGGCATGGACCCGGTCACGCAGCGCTCGATGGACGAGCTGATCCAGAAGCCCTACGGCATCATCCTCGTGACCGGGCCGACGGGCTCGGGCAAGACGACGACGCTGTACGCGGCGCTCGAGCGCCTGAACGACGACACCCGCAACATCATGACGGTCGAGGACCCGATCGAGTACTACATCGACGGGATCGGCCAGACGCAGGTCAACACCAAGGTCGAGATGACCTTCGCCCGCGGGCTGCGCGCCATCCTGCGCCAGGATCCGGACGTCGTGATGGTCGGCGAGATCCGCGACATCGAGACGGCGCAGATCGCCGTGCAGGCCTCGCTCACCGGCCACCTCGTGCTCTCGACGCTGCACACCAACACCGCGGTCGGCGCGATCACGCGCCTGCGGGACATGGGCGTGGAGCCCTTCCTGCTGTCCTCGACGCTGCTCGGCGTCCTCGCGCAGCGCCTCGTGCGGGTGCTCGACCCGGCGACACGCGTGCCGTACCCGGCGACCGACTACGAGCGCAAGTTCCTGAACATGGCGCCCGGCGAGGACGCGACGCTGTACCGCCCGGCGACCGGCCAGGGCAGCGGCTACCGCGGCCGCACCGGCATCTACGAGCTCGCGATCGTCGACGAGGCGATGCGCCAGCTGATCCACGACGGCGCCGGCGAGCTCGAGCTCGAGCGCCACGCGCGCCACTCGACCCCCTCGATCCGCGACGACGGCCGCCACAAGATCCTCTCCGGCGTCACGACGCTCGAGGAAGTCCTGCGCGTCACGCGCGAAGACTGACGCCGACCCCGCCGCCGACCCATGCCTGCCTTCGAATACACGGCCCTCGACGCCACCGGCCGCGAGCGGCGCGGGCTGATCGAGGCCGACACCGCGCGCCAGGTGCGCCAGACGCTGCGCGACCAGCAGCTGCTGACGGTCAGCGTCGCCGAGGTCGAGCGCACCGAGGCGACCCGCGGCCGGGCGCGGTTCTCGGTGTGGCGCGGCGTGTCCTCGAGCGACCTTGCGCTCCTCACCCGCCAGCTCGCGACGCTGGCGCGCGCCGGCCTGCCGCTCGAGGAGGCGCTGCTCGCGGTGTCGCAGCAGACCGAGAAGCCGCGGGTCGCGGCGATCATTTCGGGCGTGCGCGCCCGGGTGCTCGAGGGCCGCAGCCTCGCCGACGGCCTCGCGTCGTTCCCGCAGGTGTTCCCCGAGATCTACAAGGCGACCGTCGCCGCCGGCGAGCAGGCCGGCCGGCTCGACAACGTGCTCGAGCGGCTCGCCGACTACACCGAGAACCGCCAGGCGCTGCAGAGCCGGGTCCGCAACGCCCTCGTCTACCCGGTGCTGCTGTGCATCGTGTGCTTCGCGATCGTGTCGCTGCTGCTCGGCTACGTCGTGCCCGAGGTCGTCAACGTGTTCCGCACCGCGAAGCAAGAGCTGCCGATCCTGACGCGCGCGCTGATCGCGATCTCGGACGCGTTCCGGCACTGGTGGTGGCTGATGGGCATCGGCGCCTTCGGCGCCGCGTGGGGCTTTCGCCGCTGGCTCGAGGACCCGGCCGCGCGGCGCCGCTGGCACCTCGCGCAGCTGTCGCTGCCGCTGATCGGCCGCGTCGTGCGCGGCGTCAACGCCGCACGCTTCGCGCGCACGCTCGCGATCCTGTCGGCGAGCGCCGTGCCGGTGCTCGACGCGCTTCGGATCTCGGGCGAGGTGGTCACCAACCTGCCGATGCGCGACGCCGTCGACGCGGCCGCGGTGCGGGTCCGCGAGGGCGCGCCGATCGCCCGCTCGCTCGGCACCTCCAAGCTCTACCCGCCGATGATGATCCACCTGATCGCGAGCGGCGAGACGAGCGGCGAGCTCGAGGCGATGCTGGCCCGGGCCGCCGACAACCAGGAACGCGAGATGGACGGCATCGTCAACACGGCCGTCAACATCCTCGGGCCGATGATGATCCTCGTCATGGGCGGATTCGTGCTCCTGATCGTGCTCGCGCTGCTGCTGCCGATCTTCCAGCTCAACAGCCTGGTCCGCTGAGCGGGCCCCCGGGGCGGCCTCCGCCCGGGAATGCCAACCCGGTCACGCAAAAGTCATCGCCCGGCCCCTTGCGAGCGGCCGGGGCCTGACTTATAACGGCGCCGCGCGCAACCTCTTTCGTGACTCCACCGAGACATGAGCGAGAAGCCCGAGTCTGACGAGTTCGACGAGGACGACGACGACGAGGCCGTCGACAGCGACGACCCGCGGCTCGAGCATTTGATCAAGGACCTCGAGTCGCAGAAGCGGCGCGCGGGTCCTAAGGTCGGCGAGCCGGCCTGGCGCCGGCTCGAGAAGTACCTCGAGCAGAAGCGCACCGCCGAGCTCCTCTCGGACTTCGACGACTACGACATCGGCGACGGCCCGGGCGCGGAGCGTCCCGAGGGCAAGGCGCGCCCGAAGAAGGCGCGCCGCTGAGCGGGCGGGCGCCGGGCGCCCGCCCCGACGGTCCTCAGTCCCGTTCCTCGAGGTCCTCGCGGGTCGCCACGGCCACCTCGGCGCCGCCGCGCGCCCGCTCGAGCGCGTCGAGCGCCGCATAGCGCTCGCCGGCCTCCAGCACCTCGCGCATCGCGATCGGCGCGCTGCCGGCCTTCTCGAGCTTCTGGTTGAGCGCCGGCAGCTCCGCGGCGGTGAGCTTCGCGGTATCCGCCTCGACCTCGGCGAGCTCGCGCTCGAGCACCTGGACCCGCTCCACCTGGTAGTCGCCCGGCCGACCCTCGTAGGAGAGGATCGAGCCGTAGGCGTCGTCCAGGTGCTCGCGCAGGCGCTCCTCGCCCGTGATCGCCCCGCCCTCCTTGGTCGCGACGACGAGCTTCCTGAGGGTGTCGACCTGGTCCTCGAAATGCTGCAGCGCGCCGCCGAGCGCCTGGTCCCCCGGCAACGCCGCGCGCCGCTGCTGCGCGACGAGCCGCAGGCCGTTCAGCCGGTCGACGAGGTCGCTCATGCGCCCGAAGAGCGCGTGCGCCCGC
Source organism: Gammaproteobacteria bacterium (assembly GCA_037443765.1). Taxonomy (GTDB): domain Bacteria; phylum Pseudomonadota; class Gammaproteobacteria; order Steroidobacterales; family Steroidobacteraceae; genus CAIKZZ01. The sequence continues at coordinate 4,081 of JBBINS010000136.1, read as the reverse complement.
ATCGCCGCCGCGAACTGCGCCTTGCGGTCCTCGACCGAGAAGGTCGCGCGCCGGTCGAGGCCGACCTCGAGCGTCTGCTCGTAGACCTTGTCGGCCTTGGTCAGCCGCACGACGTAGCGCCCCGGCACGACGCGCGGGCCGCGAAAGCCCGCGCCCGCCGCCTGCGCCGCGGTCGGGACGCGCGGCGGCGGCACCGACATCGACCAGACGACGCGGTTGACGCCCTTGCGCTTGCCGGCCTGCAGCGTGTCGACGAGGCGCCCGTCGGCGTCGAACACCTCGAGCTTCAGGCGCCCGAACACGTGCCGGGTCGGCTGGTAGTAGGTGATCACGGCGCCGTTGGCCGGGTTGTCGCCGCGGAACGAGGCGTCGCCCTCGGGCCAGCCGCCCCAGGTGCGGATCCGCTGCTGGACCGGGCGCGACGGCAGGAACGCGACCTCGGCCTTGAGGTCGAGCGTCGCGAGCGCCCGCAGCGGCGTCAGGTCGTCGATGATCCAGATGCCGCGGCCGTGCGTCGCGATCACGAGGTCCTGGTCGCGGCCCTGGAAGGCGAGGTCGCGCACCGCGACCGACGGGAAGCCGCTGCCCTTGAACTCGGCCCAGTGGCCGCCGGAGTCGACCGAGATCCAGAGGCCGTACTCGGTGCCGACGTAGAGCACGCTCGGGTTGACCGGGTCCTCGCGCACCACGTGCGCGTAGCCGCGCACGCCCGAGGCGGGGCCGACGAGCCGCTGCCAGCTCTGGCCGAAGTCGCGGCTGACGTAGACCCACGGCGTCATGTCGCCGAAGGTGTGGCGGTCGAAGGCCGCGTAGACGACGCCGTCGGCGTGCCGGCCGGCCTCGACCCACGACACCCAGCTCGCCGCCGGCAGGCCCTTGACGTTGCCGACCACGTTCTTCCAGTGGCCGCCGCCGTCCTGCGTCAGCTGCACGTTGCCGTCGTCGGTGCCGACCCAGATGACGTTGCCGTCGCGCGGGCTCTCGGCGATCGAGTAGATCGTCGTGTGCATCTCGGCCGCGGAGTTGTCGACGGTGATGCCGCCCGACTCCTCCTGCTTCTGCTTCGCCGGGTCGTTGGTGGTCAGGTCCGGCGAGATCCGCGCCCAGCTCTGGCCGTGGTCGCGGGTCAGGAACAGGAACTGCGCGCCGATGTAGAGCTTCTTCGGGTCGGTCGGCGACAGCGCGATCGGCGCGTTCCAGTTGAAGCGCAGCTTCTCCTTGAAGCCGGCCTTCGGCTGGATGCTGCGCTTCTCGAGCGTGTGGCGGTTGATGCGGCCGATCTCGCCGCCCTGCGCCTCGGCGTAGGCGTAGTCGGGGTCGGAGGGGTCCGAGAACGCCCAGAAGCCGTCGCCGCCGTAGAGGTTCTCCCAGCGGTTGTTGGTGATGCCGCCCGGGTAGGCCGAGTCGCCGACCCAGGAGCTGTTGTCCTGCAGGCCGCCGTAGACCTGGTACGGATCCTTGGCGTCGACCGACACGTGATAGAACTGCGACACCGGCAGGTTGTTGGCCTTCCACCACTTGTTGCCGCCGTCGTGGCTGATCCAGAGCCCGCCGTCGTCGCCGGTGATGACGAAGCGCGGGTTCTTCGGGTTGATCCACAGGTCGTGGTGGTCGCCGTGCGTGCCGCCGTCGCTGACCGCCTCCGACACCGTCGCGAAGCTCTTGCCGCCGTCCTCGGAGGCGATCAGCCGGAGGTTCGGCTTGTAGACGCGGTCGGGATTGGTGGGATCGATCACGAGGCGCGAGAAGTAGAACGGCCGCCAGACCATGCTGTTGCTGCGGTCGCGCTCCTCCCAGGTCTTGCCGCCGTCGTCGGAGCGAAACAGCGCCGAGCGCACGCCCTCGATCACCGCGTACACGACGTCGGGCTTCGACGGCGCGATCGCGACCTCGATGCGGCCCCACGGCGGCGGCGGCAGGCCCTTGCCGCTCGTCGCGTCGACCGGCTTCCAGCTTTTGCCGCCGTCCTCGGTGAGCAACAGGCCCGAGCCCGACGGCGCCTTCGGCCCGTCGCCGCCGGAGCGGAACGTCCAGCCCTTGCGGCGGAAGTCCCAGAGCCCGGCGAACAGCCGGTCGGGGTTCCTCGGGTCCATCGCGAGGCTCGCGCAGCCGGTCGAGAGGTTCGGCCCCTTGAGCACCAGCGACCAGGTCCGTCCGGCGTCGGTCGTCTTGTAGAGGCCGCGGTCGGCGGAGTCGGACCAGAGCTTGCCCGGCACGCACGCGTAGACGGTCGCGCCGTCCTTCGGGTTGACGATGATGCGGCTGATGCGCTCCGACTCCGGCAGGCCCATGTGGGTCCAGGTGTCGCCGCCGTCGGCCGAACGGTAGATGCCGTTACCGACCGAGACGGAGTTGCGCGTCCAGCTCTCGCCGGTGCCGACCCAGACGACCTTGGGGTCGGTCGGGTCGAGCGCGATGGCGCCGATCGACTGCGTCGGCTGCTTGTCGAAGAGCGGCTTGAAGGTCGTGCCGCCGTCGAGCGAGCGCCACAGGCCGCCGGATGCTGCGCCGACGTACAGCGTCACCTTGCCGTCGTCCTCGGCGCGGCCGGTGACCGCGGCGATGCGCCCGCTCATGGTCGCCGAGCCGATGTTGCGGGCGCCGAGCCCGGAGATCACGGCGGAATCGACCACCGGGGCCGGGGACGGCGTCGCGGCGAGCGCGGCGCCCGAGAGGACCGCGAGCGCGGCCGCGGCGAGTGCGTGTCGGTTGTTCACTGGCGCACCTCTGCGACCTTCTTGGGCTGGGACTCCGGGAACGCGAACGAGGCGGCCGGTGCCGGCACGTTCGCCTCCGCGGCGTCGTAGACGTACTTCTGGCGCTGCGAGGGCTCCGAGCCCTTCGGGCCCTGTTCCTCGGCCATCGCGACGTAGACGCCGGCGACCTTCTCGTACTCGCCGTAGTCGGTCTCCTGCAGCTGCTCGGCGCCGCGGATCAGCTGCCGGTCGAGCTCGCGGATCACCATCCAGGTGTCCGGGTCGATCCAGTAGGTCGCCTCGTCGCCCCACTTGAGGCGCACGCGGATCTTGTGCGCCGGCGTGCCGTCGACGTCCTCGGTGCCCAGGTACTCGACGCTGTGGCCCTTGGCCTTGTAGCCGACGAACGGCCCCTCGATGTCGGCGGCGAGCGCGAAGGCCTTGGCCTCGTCCGCCGACATCCGCGACGGGTCCTTGCGCCCCTCGAAGGGCTGGATCTGCCAGGCCTCGTGGCCGTCGTAGGCCTGCACGGCGGTCAGGCCCTGCAGCGTCACGTCCTGGCGATACGCGCCGGCCGCGGTCTTCCACTCGACGACCTTGAGCTCCACGCGCATGCCGGGGATCACGAGGCGCCCGGTGCGCTTCAGGACCGTGAGCGCGTGGAGCTTGTCGGCGCCGCCGCGCGCCTCGACGTTGTGGGCGATGATGTCGTCGACGGTCGGGGCGGCGGCCCGGGCGGCGGTGCCGCCGAGGACGGATGCGAGGACGGCGAGCGCCAGAGCCATCCGGTGAACGCCTGGGAGTCGCGGCATGGGGTCCCCTCGTGCCTTTGGGTGGAAGCCGGGCAGGGTCCACGATGCGCCGGCCCCCGTCAACCGGGATGCGACGGTCAGTGGAAATCCCGCGACGGGGCGATGAGACCGCCGAGCAGCACCGAGCGGTCGACCAGCCGGTCGACGATCAGGTGCATCACCTCCCCCTCGCGCTGCAGCTCGCCGCCCGCCTCGAGCAGCCGCGACTCGAGCAGCGGCCGGCGCCAGCGCTCGGCGATGTTGCGCCACACCACGAGGTTGACGACGCCGGTCTCGTCCTCGAGCGTGACGAACGTGACGCCGGAGGCCGAGCCCGGCCGCTGGCGCACGAGCACGAGGCCGCAGGCCCGCGCGCGCGCGCCGTGCGGCAGGTCCCTGAGCCGCGCCGCGGTCAGCAGTCCCCGCGCCTCGAGCCGCTCGCGCAGCAGCGCGAGCGGGTGCCGGCCGAGCGTCAGGCCGAGCGAGCGGTAGTCGGCGACTATGTCCTCGCCCTCGCGCGGCGCGCGCAGCAGCGGCGCTCCCTCGGCGATCCGGGTGGTCGCGAACAGCGGCGTCGGCGCGACCACGCCGCCG
>JBBINS010000135.1:0-7945 GCA_037443765.1 Gammaproteobacteria bacterium | reverse complement strand
GGCACCGCCGGGGCGAGACGGCCGTCTCGGCGAGCCCGGACGCGCCAGGGCGCTCGCGGGGCGCGACGGACGGACCGGGAGCGGCCCGCCGCGGTCCCCGACCCGGCGCGTCCGGGCTCGCCGAGACGGCCGTCTCGCCCCGGCGGTGCCGGCGGCGGCAAGCCCTCACGGCCCCGACGACGCCGTCACCGTCCGCCGGCCGGGGCGGCTGCTAACATTTCCGCCTGCGTCGTCCACCGTCCCGAGGCCACCGATCCCATGTACGAATATCGTGCACCGCGCCGCGAGTTTGAGTTTGTGATCCACGAGGTGCTCGAGGCCGAGCGCGTGCTCGCCGGCCTCGGCCGCGACGACATCGGTCGCGAGCTGATCGACAGCGTCATCGACGAGGGCGCGAAGTTCGCCGAGACCGTGCTGTCGCCGATCAACTGGCAGGGCGACTGCGAGGGGGCGCGCTACGACGCCGGCGCCGTCGTCGCCCCGCAGGGCTACCAGGCCGCCTACCAGCAGTTCTGCAGCGACGGCTGGGCGGGCATGTCGGCGTCGCCCGACTACGGCGGCCAGGGACTGCCGGCGCTCGCACACATCGCGGTCGGCGAGATGCTCTGCAGCTCGGCGATGGCGTGGCGCATGGCGAGCGGGCTCAGCGAGGGCGCGGTGCTCGCGCTCTCGCGTCACGGCAGCGACGAGCTCAAGGGTCGCTTCCTCGGCAAGCTGGTCAAGGGCGAGTGGACCGGCACCATGTGCCTCACCGAGCCGCAGGCCGGCACCGACCTCGGCATCCTGCGCACCCGGGCCGAGCCCGCCGGCGACGGCAGCTTCCGCGTCAGCGGCACCAAGATCTTCATCAGCTGGGGCGAGCACGACCTCACCGACAACATCGTGCACCTCGTGCTCGCGCGGCTGCCGGACGCGGCGCCGGGCACCAAGGGCATCAGCCTGTTCCTGGTGCCGAAACGGATCGACGGCGCCGCGAACGGCGTGCGCTGCGACTCGATCGAACACAAGATGGGCATCCACGGCTCGCCGACCTGCGTGCTCAGTTTCGACGGCGCGCGGGGCTGGCTGGTCGGCACCCCGGGCGGCGGCCTCGCCTGCATGTTCACGATGATGAACCACGCCCGGCTCGGCGTCGGCCTGCAGGGGCTCGGCCTCAGCGAGCGGGCGCTGCAGGCGTCGGTGCGCTATGCCTTCGAGCGCGTCCAGGGCCGCTCGGCGCGCGGCCCGGTCGCGAAGGACCAGGTGGCCGACCCGATCATCGCGCACGCCGACGTCCGGCGGATGGTGCTGATGCAGAAGGCGCTGACCGAGGGCCAGCGGCTCTTGTGCTACTACACCTACCAGCTCGCCGACATCGAGCACCTGAGCGCCGACGCCGGGGCGCGCGAGCGCGCCGGCGCGCTCGTCGCGCTGCTCGTGCCGATCGTGAAGTCGCTGCTCACCGACTCGGCGATGGAGACCACCGAGCTCGCGATGCAGGTGCACGGCGGCTCGGGCTTCATCCGCGAGACCGGCGTCGAGCAGTACCTCAGGGACGCGAAGATCACCTGCATCTACGAGGGCACGAACGGCATCCAGGCGCTCGACCTGCTCGGACGCAAGGTGCTGATGGACGGCGGCGCCACGGTCAAGCTGCTCGGCGCCGAGATCGCGGCGACCCTCAAAGACGGCGTCGCCGACGCGCTCAAGCCCCACGCCGCGACGCTCGCCGCAAAGCTCGAGGAGTGGGCCGAGCTCACCCGTATCGTCGGCAGCCGCGTCGCCAGGGACCCGGAGGAACTCGGCGCGGTCGCGGTCGACTACCTCAACTTCGCAGGCTACGTGCTGGTCGGCTGGGCCTGGCTCCGGATGGCGAACGTCGCGGCGGCGCGGCTCGACGCGGGCAGCCGCGAACGCGCGTTCTACGAGGGCAAGCTCGCGGCGGCGGCGTTCTACTTCGAGCGGCTGCTGCCGCGCACGCTCGCGTCCGCGGCGGCGGTGCGGGCGGGCGGAGCGACGCTGCCGACGCTGACCGAAGAGCACTTCGCGGCCTGAAACGGGGGTTTTCCCCGTTGCAACCGGGCGGGGGCGGACTCATGATCTCATCCTCGCCCCGGCGCGCGTGCGGCCGGCGGCTACGGAGGAACAAGAAAATGATGCTCGGAACCCGCGTCCGCCCCCTGGCCATGATGCTCGTGGCCCTGCTCGCGTGCGGCGGACCCGCCGTCGCGCTCGCGGCGGACTCCAAGACGACGGCCGACGACAAGTGCACCGCCCAGTGCGACGAGGCGTCGGACCGTTGCATGCAGCAAGCCGGCAAGGACTCGTCGAAGCAGAAGCAATGCGACTCGTCCTACGACGAGTGCCTGCGCAAGTGCCAGTGAACCCGGCCCCCTGACCCGCGCCGACCTCGATCGGGGGCTCGCCCGGCCCCTGCCGCCCGCCGTCCCGGGGCCTCCGGGGGCGCGCCGGGCGACCGCAGTTGCAGTTAAGCCTCTTTTCTGTATAGTTCGGTGGCTTCGCAACTGCAAAAAGCGTCAGATCTCGTTGATCTGATTGATGATTTTCGAGGCAAGCCGGGCCATGAGAGAGCGGGACGAAGAGCACTTCGAGTTGGACGAGGAGTTCCTCGCTGACGCCGAGGCCGACGAGCCGGATTACGACCGGCTGATCGACCGCGTCGATCGCAAGAAAGTGCAGCCGGGCAAGAAGGGCAAGGCGGCCTGGAGCAAGCTCGAGGACGTGCTCGCCGAGCGACGCCTCAAGAAGGCGCTCGAGGACTTCGAAGACGACGCCTGAGGGCCCCGAGTCCCGCCGCGGCCCGAGCCGCACCCGCTGTCCCGATGTTGCCGGCCCGCGATGGCCGCCCCCGCCCGAATGCCGCCGATGACCCCAGAGACCACGCCCTTCGTCGTCCTCAAGTTCGGCGGCACGAGCGTTTCCTCGGCCGCCAACTGGCGCAACATCCGTGACGTGCTGAAGGCGCGCCTCGCCGAGGGCGTGCAGCCGGTGGTCGTGCACTCGGCGCTCTCCGGCATCACCGACCGCCTCGAGGCCCTGCTCGGCGCGGCGGTCCACGGCCGCCACGCCCCGGTGCTCGCGGCGATCGCCGCCCGCCACGAGGCGCTCGCCGCGGAGCTCGGCATCGCGCTCCCCGCGGGCGTGCGGCGCCACCTCGACGACCTCGGCCAGATCGCCGCCGGGGTGTCGCTCGTCAACGAGGTCAGCGACCGCGTCCGGGCGCGCGTCATGGCGACCGGCGAGCTGATGGCGACGGTCCTCGGCGCGGCCTGGCTGAACGGGCAGGGCCTCGCGGTCGAGTGGGTCGACGCGCGCGGCGTGCTGCGCGCCGAGCATCGCGCCCACGCCTCGGGCCGCGCCAGCATCCTCGCCGCGACCTGCGACTACGCCCCGGACGCGGCGCTGCAGGCGCGCCTGCGAAAGCCGGGCGGCGTGATCCTGAGCCAGGGCTTCATCGCGAGCGACGGCGACGGCAATACCGTCCTCCTCGGCCGCGGCGGCTCGGACACCTCCGGCGCCTACTTCGCCGCCAAGCTCGGCGCCCGGCGCCTCGAGATCTGGACCGACGTGCCGGGCATGTTCAGCGCGAACCCGAAGGGCGTGCCGAATGCGCGGCTGCTTCGGCAACTGCACTACGACGAGGCCCAGGAGATCGCCTCGAGCGGCGCCAAGGTGCTGCACCCGCGCTGCATCCTGCCGGTCAAACAGTACGGCATCCCGCTCTACGTCTACGCGACTCAGACGCCGACGCTCGAGGGCACGCACATCACCGCCGACCCCGCCGGCGGCGACGCCGCGCAGGTCAAGGCGATCGCGATCAAGAAGGGCATCACGCTCGTCTCGATGGACAGCCCCGGCATGTGGCACGAGGTCGGCTTCCTCGCCGACGTGTTCCAGGTGTTCAAGGCGCAGGGCCTGTCGGTCGACCTCGTCTCGACCTCCGAGACCAACGTCACCGTCTCGCTCGACCCGCAGGCCAATACGCTCGACGCCGCCGCGATCGACGCGCTCGTGGCTGCGCTCGCGCCGCTCTGCCGCGCCGAGATCATCGGCCCGTGCGCCGCGCTGTCGCTCGTCGGCCGGCACATCCGCGGCATCCTGCACGACCTCGGCGAGGCGCTCGCGCTGTTCGCCGAGGAGCGCATCTACCTCGTCAGCCAGGCCGCCAACGACCTCAACTTCACCTTCGTCATCGACGAGGCGCAGGGCGACCGCCTGGTCGGCCAGCTGCACGAGCTGCTGATCCGTGCCGCGGTCAACGACCGCGTGCTCGGGCCCACCTGGGTCGAGCTCAACGCGACGGGCCCGGGGCCGGCGCCGGTTCCGCAGTGGTGGCGCAGCCGCCGCGCGGCGCTGCTCGAGCGCTTCGGCGCGCGCGACGCGGCCTACGTCTACGACCTCGCGACCGTGCGCGCCGCGGCGCGCGAGCTCAAGGGCCTGAAGGCGACCGCCGAGGTCCATTACGCGATGAAGGCGAACCCGCACCCGGCGGTGCTCGCCGCGCTCGCCGCCGAGGGCATCGGCTTCGACTGCGTCTCGCGCGGCGAGGTCGAGCGGCTGCAGGCGGCGGTGCCGGGCCTCGACCTGCGGGGCGTCCTCTACACGCCGAACTTCGCGCCGCGCCACGAGTACGAGTGGGCGCTCGCGCGGGGCCTGACGATGACGCTCGACAACCTGCACCCGCTGCGCGAGTGGCCCGAGCTGTTCCGCGAGCGCGCACTGTTCGTGCGCATCGACACCGGCCGCGGCCAGGGCCACCACGAGCACGTGCGCACCGCGGGCGTCCACACCAAGTTCGGCGTGCCGCTCTTCGAGCTCGACGAGCTCGAGCGGCTCGCCCGGGCCGCCGGCTGCCGCATCGTCGGCCTGCACGCCCACACCGGCAGCGGCATCTTCACGATCGACACCTGGGTCGAGGTGGCCGAGTGCCTGGCGCGCGTGGCCGAGCGTTTCCCGGCCGTGACCGTGCTCGACCTGGGGGGCGGCCTCGGCGTGCCCGACACCGCGAGCCGGCAGCCGGTCGACCTCGCCGGCCTCGACCGGGCGCTGGTCGCGTTCCGGGCGCGCGCGCCGCGCTTCACGCTGTGGCTCGAGCCCGGCCGCTACCTGGTCGCGGCCGCCGGCGTGCTGCTCGCGCGCGTCACGCAGCTGAAGGGCAAGGGCGTCAAGCAGTACCTCGGCGTCGCGACCGGCATGAACTCGCTGATCCGGCCGGCGCTCTACGGGGCGCACCACGAGATCGTGAACCTGACGCGGCTCGAGGAGCCCGCCGGGGCGACCTACGAGGTCGTGGGCCCGATCTGCGAGTCGGCCGACGTGCTCGGCCACGAGCGTATCCTGCCGGTGAGCCGCGAGGGTGACGTGCTCGCGATCGCGACCGCCGGCGCCTACGGGCATGCGATGAGCTCGCGGTACAACCTGCGGGAGCCGGCCGAGGAACTGTTGCTGTAAGGGCGCGTGCGGCGCCGGGGAGACTCGCGATGAAGGTCGGGATCGTCGGCTGGCGCGGCATGGTGGGCTCGGTGCTGGTCGACCGCATGCGCGCCGAGGGCGACTTCGGCGTCGTCGACCCGGTGTTCTTCTCGACGACCCAGGCGGGCACCGCGGCGCCCGAGGTCGGCCGGGCGGTGCCCGCGGTGCGGGACGCCAACGACCTCGCCGCGCTCGCGGCGATGGACGTCGTGCTCTCGTGCCAGGGCGGCGACTACACGAACGACGTGCACCCGCGGCTCCGCGCCCAGGGCTGGCGCGGCTACTGGATCGACGCCGCCTCGGCGCTGCGCATGCAGTCCGACGCGGTCGTGATCCTCGACCCCGTCAACCGGCCGGTCATCGACGCCGCGCTCGCCGCCGGCCGCCGCGACTACATCGGCGGCAACTGCACGGTGTCGCTGATGCTGATGGCGCTCGGCGGGCTGTTCCGCGAGGACCTCGTCGAGTGGCTCTCGGCGATGACCTACCAGGCCGCCTCGGGCGCGGGCGCCGCCAACATGCGCGAGCTCGTCGCGCAGATGGGGGCGGCGCACGCGGCGGCCGCGGCGCTGCTTGCGGACCCGCGAAGCTCGATCCTCGAGCTCGACCGCGCGGTCGGCGCCGCGCTCGCGAGCCCGGCGCTGCCGCACGCCGAGTTCGGCACCGCGCTCGCCGGCAGCCTGATCCCGTGGATCGACAAGGACCTCGGCAACGGCCAGAGCCGCGAGGAATGGAAGGGCGGCGCCGAGGCCAACAAGATCCTCGGGCGCGAGTCGCACCCGGTGCCGGTCGACGGCATCTGCGTGCGCGTCGGCGCGATGCGCTGCCACAGCCAGGCTCTGACGCTGAAGCTCAGGCGCGACCTGCCGCTTCGGGAGCTCGAGCGCATCATCGGCGCCGCGAACGACTGGGTGCGCGTCGTGCCGAACGAGCGCGAGGCCTCGATCCGCGAGCTGTCGCCGGTCAGGGTGTCCGGCACGCTCGCGATCCCGGTCGGGCGGCTGCGCAAGCTGCCGATGGGCGGCGAGTACCTCACCGCGTTCACGGTCGGCGACCAGCTGCTGTGGGGCGCGGCGGAGCCGCTGCGGCGCATGCTGCGGATCCTCGCGGCGCGACGCTGAGTGCCGGCGGTGGGCGCCGCCGCGGGCCCGGCGCGCCGACTGCTGCCGCGCACGGTGATCGTGCTCGGCGCGGTCTCGCTGCTCAACGACGCGGCGAGCGAGATGATCACGCCGCTGCTGCCGCTGTTCCTGACCGCGACGCTCGGCGCGGGGCCGTCGGTCGTCGGCCTCGTCGAGGGCGTCGCCGAGGCGACCGCCAGCATCCTCAAGCTCGTCAGCGGCCGGCTGGTCGACCGCGGCGCCGGCGCCAAGCGCCTCGTGTTCGCGGGCTACGGCCTCGCCAATCTCGCGCGCCCGGCGATCGGGCTCGCGGCGCTGTGGCCCGTCGTGCTGCTGCTGCGCTTCGCGGACCGCGTCGGCAAGGGCATCCGCACCGCGCCCCGTGACGCGCTGATCGCGGGCGCGGCGGGCGAGGCGATCCGCGGCCGCGCCTTCGGCTTCCACCGCTCGATGGACCACGCCGGCGCCGTCGTCGGCCCGCTCGTCGCCTTCGCGCTGCTCGCGCTCGGCGTGCCGCTCGGGCGCGTGTTCCTGTGGTCGGTCGTGCCGGGCGCGCTCGTCATGCTGCTGCTCGGCCTCGGCGTGCCGCCCGACCCGCCGCTCGCGAGGCCCGCGCCGCCGCCGCCGCTTCGGTGGCGCGCGCTCGACGCGCGCTTGCGCGCGCTGCTCGTCGCCGCGGGCCTGCTCGCCCTCGCGGCGGTGCCCGAGGTGTTCGTCGTGCTCTGGGCGCGCGAGGCGGGCCTGCCGCTCGCCCGGGTGCCGCTCGTCTGGGCGGCGGCCAGCCTCGCCAAGACGCTGCTCGCGTATCCCGCTGGCATCGCGAGCGACGCGCTCGGACGCCTGCCGGTGCTGGTGCTCGGCTGGAGCGCGCGCGTGCTGTCGCTCGTCGCGCTCGCCGGCGTCGCGGCTCACGGGGCGCTCGTGTGGGTGCTGTTCCTCTGCTACTCGGCGACGCTCGCGTTCACCGAGCCCGCCGAGGGCGCGCTGGTCGGCGACGTCGCGCCGCTCGCGGTGCGCGGCACGGCGTTCGGGCTCTATCACCTCGCGAGCGGGCTCCTGATGCTGCCGGGCGCGGTGTTGTTCGGGCTCGTCTGGGAGCGATGGGGATCGGGCGTCGCCTTCGCGCTCGCCGCGGCGATCACGGCGCTCGCCGCCGCCGGCATGGCGCTCGCGGCGCGCGCCGCCCGCCGCTGACGGGCGGGAGAAACGCTACTTCGTCTCCGCTCGCGAGCGGGGCGCGCCACGAGGCGTATTCCTGATTCAGCGAGGCCGCGATCGACGGGCGAAACGCGGCGAGCTTCGGGAAGCGGCGGATGTAGCGCTCGAAGAGGTCTTCGACGCGGGCGCCTTCG
>JBBINS010000134.1:0-8037 GCA_037443765.1 Gammaproteobacteria bacterium | reverse complement strand
CGACCGCGGCGCCCGCGACCGAGACCGGCCCGACGGCACCGCCGCCGTCGCGGCACGCGGCCGTCGCGAGCTACGCCGACGCCGTCGCGCGCGGCGCGCCGGCGGTGGTCAACATCTCGACCCGGCGGGTCGTCATCGAGCGCCAGGTGCCGGAGATGTTCGCGCCGTTCTTTCCCGACTGGCCCGAGTTCCGTCGCCGCGAGGAGCAGAGCCGCGGCTCCGGCGTCATCATCGATACCGCCGGCCACATCGCCACGAACTTTCACGTGATCAAGGGGATGCAGGAAATCGTCGTCCAGCTGACCGACGGCCGCTCCGCGCCGGCCAAGCTGGTCGGCACCGACCCCGACACGGACCTGGCGATCCTCAAGACCGACCTCAAGAACCTGCCGGTCATGCCGCTCGGCCGTTCCGACCAGTTGCGCATCGGCGACGTCGTGCTCGCGATCGGCAACTCGCTCGGGCTCGGCCAGACCGTGACCCAGGGCATCGTCAGCGCGACCGGCCGGTCCCAGCTCGGCCTGGAGCCGCTCGAGGACTTCATCCAGACGGACGCGGCGATCAATCCGGGCAACTCCGGCGGCGCGCTGGTCTCCGCCGCGGGCGAACTCGTCGGCATCAACACCGCGATCCTCAGCCACCAGTCGGGCGTCGAGGGCATCGGCTTCGCGATTCCCGTGAACCTGGTGCGCGGCGTGGCGGCCGACATCGAGGCCAAGGGCCGCGTGGTGCGCGGCTGGTGCGGCGTCGGCGTCCAGGGCCTGCCGGAGGGCGTGACCGACGAGCGCGGCCAGCCGGTGCACGGGGTCCAGGTGCTCGGCTTCTACACGGGCAGCCCGGCGGCGGCCTCGGGGCTGCAGCGCGGCGACGTGATCACCGAACTCGACGGCGCGCCGGTGACGGGCTACCAGGACTTCATGGGCGCGATCGCGCGCAAGACGCCGGGCGCCACCGTCCGGATCCGCGTGATCCGGCCCGGCGAGGGCCGCTTCGACGCGGCGCTGCAGATCGTCGCGCGCCCGATCGAACGCTGACGGGCCGGGCGCCGGCTCAGGACGGCAGGCGCTGGATCTGGGCGCCGAGCGACTTGAGCTTCTCTTCGATGCACTCGTAACCGCGATCGATGTGGTAGATGCGCTCGACCGAGGTCCGGCCGTCGGCGACGAGCCCGGCGAGCACGAGGCTGGCGGAGGCCCGGAGGTCGGTCGCCATCACCGGCGCCGCGGTGAGCCGCGGCACGCCCCTGATGATCGCGGTATTGCCCTCGATGCGGATCTCGGCACCCAGCCTTCGCATCTCGAGCATGTGCATGAAGCGGTTCTCGAAGATCGTCTCGGTGATCGTGCCGACGCCGTCGGCCACCGTGTTGAGCGCCGCGAACTGCGCCTGCATGTCGGTCGGGAACGCGGGGTACGGCGCGGTGCGGATGTCAACCGAGCGCGGCCGCTGGCCATGCATGTCGACCTCGATCCAGTTCTCGCCGCTGGTCACCGTCGCGCCGGCCTCCCGCAGCTTCTGCAGCACCGCGTCGAGGTGGCCCGGGCGCACGCCGCGCACCTTGACGCGGCCGCGGGTGATCGCGCCGGCGACGAGGTAGGTGCCCGCCTCGATGCGGTCCGGCAGCACCTCGTAGGAGCCGCCGTGCAGCCGCGCGACGCCCTCGACGACGATCGTGTCGGTGCCGGCGCCCCGGATCCGCGCGCCCATCGCGACCAGGAAGTTCGCGAGATCGATGACCTCCGGCTCGCGCGCGGCGTTCTCGATGAAGGTCGTGCCCTCGGCGAGCGTCGCGGCCATCATCAGGTTCTCGGTGCCGGTCACCGTGACCGTCTCCAGCACCAGCCGCGCCCCCTTGAGCCGCTTGGCGCGCGCCTTGATGTAGCCGTTCTCGATGCGGATCTCCGCGCCGAGCTGCTCTAGCCCGTCGACGTGGATGTTCACGGGGCGTGCGCCGATCGCGCAGCCGCCCGGCAGCGACACGTCGGCCTGGCCGAAGCGCGCGACCAGCGGTCCGAGCACCAGGATCGAGGCGCGCATCGTCTTGACGAGCTCGTACGGCGCGACGCACTCGCGGATCGAGGACGCGTCCGCGGTAACCCGCATCCGCTCGTCGATCGAGACCGTGACGCCCATCCGGCCGAGCAGCTCGTTGGTGGTCGTGACGTCCTGCAGGTGCGGCACGTTGCCGATCGTGACCGGGCCGTCGATCAGCAGCGTCGCGGCGAGGATCGGCAGCGCCGCGTTCTTGGCACCCGAGATGCGGACCTCACCCTCGAGCGGGGCGCCACCGATGATCTGCAGCTTGTCCACGCGGGGCCTCGCTCAGGCGCCGCCGCGCGCGGCCCATTCCTCGGGCGTGTGCGCCTGGATCGACAGGGCGTGGATCTCGCGTCCGACCGCCGCGCCCAGCGTCGCGTAGACGAGCTGGTGTCGCTGCAGCGGGCGCTTGCCGGCGAACTGCGGCGCGACCACGACGGCCTCGAAGTGCGTGTCGTCGTCCGAGCGGACCTCGACGCGGCTGCCGGGCATGCCGGCCTGGATCTGGCGCTCGATGTCGGCGGCCTTCATGGCGGATGTCGTCTCGGTGGCTGCGGGGGGATCCCGCGTCGGGCGCCGAGTGTAGTGAATCCATCACGGCGCGAACAGCGCCGCGGCGGCGGGGCCCGGCACCGGCCGGGGCCCGACTTGCTATCATGCACCCACCGCTGCAGCCGAGATCCGCGCATGGCGCCGCCGGCGCACCCCACCCCTGTCCCGTCGACCCTCAGCGACCAGGATCTGGTCGCGCTCGGCCGTGCCGCGCTCTCGGTCGAGGCGGACGCGGTGGCCGCGCTCGCCGGGCGCCTCGGGCAGGATTTCGTCGCCGCCTGCCGCCTGGCGCTCGGCTGCCGCGGCCGGGTGGTCGTCACCGGCATGGGCAAGTCCGGCCACATCGCCGGCAAGATCGCGGCCACGCTCGCCAGCACCGGGACGCCGGCGTTCTTCCTGCACCCGGCCGAGGCGGTGCACGGCGACATCGGCATGATCACGCGCGAGGACCTCGTGCTCGCGCTGTCGAACTCCGGCGAGACCGCCGAGATCCTGGCGATCGTGCCGGTGCTGAAGCGACTCGGGGTGCCGATGATCGCGCTCACAGGCAGCCCGGGCTCCGGGCTCGCGCGCGCCGCCGACGTCCATGTCGACGTCAGCGTGCCGGCCGAGGCGTGCCCGCTTAACCTCGCCCCGACCGCGAGCACGACCGCGACGCTCGCGATGGGCGACGCGATCGCGGTCGCGCTGCTCAGGCTGCGCGGCTTCACCGAGGAGGACTTCGCGCGCTCGCACCCGGGCGGCAGCCTCGGACGGCGGCTGCTGCTGCACGTCGAGGACGTCATGCACACCGGCGCCGCCGTCCCGGGCGTCGGACCGGACGACACGGTCTCGGCGGGCCTGCTCGAGATGAGCAAGAAGGGGCTCGGCATGACGGCGATCGTCGACGCCGGCGGCACGCTGCTCGGGGTGTTCACCGACGGCGACCTGCGGCGCGCGCTCGACCGGCGCGTCGACGTGCACGAGACGCCGATGCGCGCGGTGATGACCGCCGACTGCCGCACGATCGGGCCGCGGGAACTCGCGGTCGAGGCGGTGCTGCTGATGGAGCGCCACCGGATCACCGCGCTGGTGGTCGTCGATGCCGCGCGGCGCGTGGTCGGCGCGCTCAACGTCCACGACCTGCTGCGCGCCGGTGTCATGTGATCGGCGAGCTCGCGGCGACGATCCGGCTGCTGGTCCTCGACGTCGACGGCGTGCTGACCGACGGGCGGCTGTGGTTCGGGGCGGACGGCGAGGAGCTGAAGGCATTCCACGTCCGCGACGGCGTCGGCATCAAGGCCCTGCTCGGCGCCGGCATCGAGGTCGGAATCATCTCCGGCCGCCGCTCGGCGGCCGTCGAGCGGCGGGCCGCGGAGCTCGGGCTGCGGCACGTGCGCCAGGGCTGTGACAACAAGGCGGAGGCGCTGCGCGCGCTAACGGCCGCGCTCGGCGTGCCCGCCGACGCCACGGCCTGCGTCGGCGACGACACGCCGGACCTGCCGATGATGGCGCTGGTCGCCCTGCCGATTGCGGTCGCCGACGCCCACCCCGACGTGCTCGCCGCCGCCCGCCACGTGACGCGCGCCGCGGGCGGGGCCGGCGCCGTGCGCGAGGTCTGCGACCTGTTGATCGACGCGCGGCCGTGAAGCCGTCGGGACCGGTCGCGCTCGTGTTCCTGATCGGGCTCGCGGTCGGCTCCTGGTGGCTCGCGCGACGCGGCGGCGAGGAACTCCAGCCCGCCGCGTCCGCGCTCGCCGCGCAGCCGGGCTACTACCTGCGCGACGCGACCCTCGAGCAGACCGACGCCACCGGCCGGATGACGATGCGCGTGCACTCGGCGCGCGCGACGCAGCTGGGCGACGAGGGCCCGGTGCACCTCGAGCAGCTCGAGGTGCACTATTTCCCGGAGCCGGGACAGGACTGGCTGATGACCTCGGCCGCCGGCTCCCTGCCGCCGGCGGGGCGCATCGTCGAGTTCGAGGGCGACGTGCGCCTGCGCGCGGCCGCCGCCGCGGCGGCAACGGGCGCGGTCGTGCGCACCGAGCACCTCGCGCTCGACGTCGACTCGACGATCGCGACGACCGCCGATCCGGTCCGGATCGAGTTCGGGCCGCACGCCGTCGTCGCCCGCGGCCTGCGAGCCGACTTGAAGCACGAGACACTAAGACTAGAATCCGCGGTCAATGGCACCTTTACGCGTTAGCTGGTTGACCGCGGCACTGCTCGCGGGCAGCGTGGCGCTCGGGGCGCCGGCCCGCGAGGGATCGCCGCTGCAGCTCAGCGACGCGCAGCCGATCCAGCTCGAGGCGCGCTCCAGCGACTTCGACTACAAGAACAACACGCTCGTGTTCCACGGCGTGCGGATCGCGCAGGGCGGCCTCGCGATCGAGGCCGAGGAAGGCACCGCGACCGGCCTCGACTTCAAGGACAGCCACTGGCTCTTCAAGGGCGATGTGAGGATCACGATGCCGGATGGCTCGCTGACCGCGGACGAGGCGCACATCGCCTTCGCGGCGAACCTGATCTCGACCGCGCAGATCACCGGCACGCCGGCGCGTTTTGAGCAGAAGCGCGACAAGGGCATCGCGCGCGGCCGCGCCCTCAGGATCGAGTACCAGCCGGCGGCCGGGACCGTGCGCCTGACCGAGGACGCGTGGCTCTCCGACGGCGACAACGAGATCAGCGGCCAGACGCTCGTCTACAACATGCGCGACCAGCGCGTGCTGGCCAATCCCGACGAACAGGGCAACCAGCCGGTGCGAATCACAATCAATCCCAAGAAGCCCGAGCCGAAGCCCGAGCCGAAGCCCGAGGCGAAGTCCGAGGCCAAGCCGGACGCGAAGCCCAACCCATGAGCCGGCTCTCGGCCACCGGCCTCAGCAAGAGCTACAAGTCGCGCGTCGTCGTGCGGGACCTGTCGGTCGAGGTGTCCTCGGGCGAGGTCGTCGGCCTGCTCGGACCAAACGGCGCCGGCAAGACGACCGCCTTCTACATGATCGTCGGGCTGGTCGGCTGCGAGGGCGGCCGCATCTTCCTCGACGACCGCGAGCTGACGCGCCTGCCGATGCATCGCCGCGCGCGGCTCGGCCTCGGCTATCTGCCGCAGGAGGCGTCGGTGTTCCGCAAGCTGACGGTGGCGCAGAACGTCAGCGCGATCCTCGAGACGCGTCCCGATCTCGACGCCGAGGCGCGCGAGCAGCGGCTCGAGGCGCTGCTCGACGAGCTGCACGTCGCCCACATCCGGGACAGCCTCGGCCAGAGCCTTTCGGGTGGCGAGCGGCGGCGCGTGGAGATCGCGCGGGCGCTCGCGGCGGAACCGCGCTTCGTGCTGCTCGACGAGCCGTTCGCCGGCGTCGATCCGCTGTCGGTCGCGGACATCCAAAGAAGCATAGAACACCTGCGCGCCCGGGGCATCGGGGTCTTGATCACGGACCACAACGTCCGGGAAACGCTCGGTATTTGCGGACGCGCCTATATCGTGAACCAGGGCTCAGTGATTGCGGCCGGATCTGCGGCCGAGATCCTTGCCAACCCGGAGGTTCGTGAGGTGTACTTGGGGCAGGATTTCCGGATGTGACCGCCGCGCGGCGCGGCAGCCGGCACCGCCCGTTCCCGAGTCCCCCCGCCCGATGCTGAAACCCGCACTGCAGCTCCGCCTCGGCCACCAGCTGACGATGACGCCGCAGCTGCAGCAGGCCATCCGGCTGTTGCAGCTACCCGCGCTCGACCTGCAGCAGACGATCCGCGAGGCGCTCGAGCAGAACGTGATGCTCGAGGCCGAGGACGAGGGCGAGCTCGAGGTGCCACTCGAGGCGGCCGGACCGGGGCCCGAGGCCGAGCTCGGCGCCGCCGCGACCGGCCCCGCGGCCGAGGGCGCCGCGGAGTCCGAGCCCGATCTGGACACCTCGGACGACACCTGGGACGAAGGCCCCGCGACCGGGACCTCGGACACGCCGTGGTCGGGCGACGACCGGCCGCAGGAGTTCTCCGATCAGCGCGGCGAGACGCTGCAGGAACACCTGACCTGGCAGCTCGAGATGGCCCGGCTCGGGCCGCGCGAGCTCGCGATCGGCCGCGCGATCATCGACGCCGTCAACGACGACGGCTACCTCGTCGACTCGCTCGAGGAACTCGCGGCCGTCCTGCGCCCGGACATCGAGGCGGAGCCGGGCGAGATCGAGCGCGTGCTCCGCGTCGTGCAGGCCTTCGACCCGCCGGGGATCGGCGCGCGATCGGTCGCCGAGTGCATCGAGCTGCAGCTCAGCCAGCTCGCCCCCGATACGCCGGGGCTCGGCTCGGCGGTCGAGGTCGCACGCCACCACCTCGACCTCGTCGCCACGCAGCAGTTCGCGCTGCTGCGCCGCACGCTGGCGGTCGACGAGGAGGAGCTCGCGCGGGCCATCGCGCTGGTGCGCTCCTGCCACCCCCGCCCCGGCTCGACGATCCAGCCCGCCCAGCCGGACTACGTCGTGCCGGACGTGTTCGTGCGCCGTGGCCAGCACGGCTGGGTCGCGGAGCTCAACGCCGCCGCCCTGCCGCGGGTGCGCCTCAACCAGAACTACGCCGGGCTGGTAACGCGCGCCGCCGACCACGCGGTGCTCCGCACCCAGCTGCAGGAGGCGCGCTGGCTCCTGCGGAGCCTCGAGATCCGCAACGAGACGCTGATCAAGGTGGCGCGCTGCATCGTGCAGCGGCAGTCGGCGTTCCTCGACCAGGGCGACGAGGCCATGGAGCCGATGGTGCTCCGGGACGTCGCCGAGGCGGTCGAGATGCACGAATCGACCATTTCACGCGTCACCACCGGCAAATACATGCACACGCCGCGGGGGGTGTACGAGTTTCGCTACTTCTTCTCGAGCCACGTCGCCGCTACGGATGGTACGGAGATCGCCTCGACCGCCATCCGCGCGAAGATCAGGAAGCTGATCGCGGGCGAGGACCCGGCGAGCCCGCTGTCCGACAGCCGGATCGCCGAGCTGCTTGCCGCCGACGGCGCGCGGGTCGCGCGCCGCACCGTGGCCAAATACCGCGAGGCGATGCAGATCGCACCGTCCAGCGAGCGCCGCCGCGTAACGGCGCGCTGATTGATGGAGTTACCAGGAGAACGCACATGCAGATGACCTTGACGGGACACCATGTCGATATCACGCCGCCACTCAAGAGCTACGTGGAGAAGAAGTTCGACCGCGTGGTGCGGCACTTCGACCAGGTGATCGACGTGCACTGCGTGCTGACCGTGGAGAAGCTGTCCCACAAGGCGGAGGCGACCCTTCACGTGAGCGGCGGCAACATCCATGCCGACGCCGCCGAGGAAGACATGTACGCCGCGATCGACGTGCTCGCCGACAAGCTCGACCGGCTCGTCAAGAAGCACAAGGAGAAGCGCGGCGACCATCACGCCGCCGAGGCGCCGCGCGGCCGCGCCTGAGCCGCCCCGCACGCGGCGACCGCGCCCCGGCCCGGCGG
>JBBINS010000133.1:0-8127 GCA_037443765.1 Gammaproteobacteria bacterium | reverse complement strand
CGAGCGTCGGCGCGGCGGCCGTCAGCCGCGCGCTCGTCGACTGGGTCGCGCCCGGCAGCAGCTACCGCGAGGCCGTGCGCGCGCTCGCCGCGCGGGCGCGCTACGATGGCCCGGAACGCCGCAGTCGCGCGGCGCCGGACGATGGAGGACCGCCATGAACGCCAGCGTCGAGTCAGGTGCCGCCCCCGCCGCCGAGCCACTGCTGCGCGTCGACCGGACGCCGCCGGTCGCCCGTCTTACGCTGAACCGGGCGGCTAAGTACAACACGCTGTCGGCGGCGACGATTGCCGCGCTCCGGGACGCGCTCGCGGCGCTCGCGCGCGACACGGACATCCGCGTGATCGTGCTCGCGGCCGAAGGCAAGGCGTTCTCGGCCGGCCACGACCTGACGGAGATGGGCGCCGACCGCTCGCTCGAGGACCTGCGGGCGCTGTTCGCGAGCTGCAGCGAGCTGATGCTCGCGATCCAGCGGCAGCCGCAGCCGGTGATCGCCCGGGTGCAGGGCGTCGCGACGGCCGCAGGCTGCCAGCTGGTCGCGATGTGCGACCTCGCGGTCGCGAGCAGCACCGCGCGCTTCGCGGTGTCGGGGATCAACCTCGGCCTCTTCTGCTCGACACCGTCGGTCGCGCTGAGCCGCAACGTGCCGCGCAAGCACGCGCTCGAGATGCTGCTGACGGGCGACTTCACCGACGCGGCGACCGCGCGCGAGCGCGGCCTCGTCAACCGCGTGGTCGCGCCGGAGGCGCTCGACGAGGAGATCGCGCGGCTGACGGCGGCGATCGCGGCGAAGTCGCCGGCGGCGGTCGCGGCGGGCAAGCGGCTGTTCTACGAGCAGCTCGAACTCGGCATCGCCGCCGCCTACGCGCGTGCCGGCGAGGTCATGGCGTGCAACGCCGTCGAGCCCGACGCGCGCCGCGGCATCGCGGCCTTCACGAAGCGCTGAGCCTCAGCGCTCGTCGCCGGCGGCGACGCCCTCGACGAGCGCCCGCACTTCGTCGAGCGCGGCGCGCCGCATCGGCCGGCCGTCGCTCGGGCTGAGCGGCGACTGGCGGATGCCGTCGCGCGGGAACACCGTCGCGTCGACCGGGAAGTCGTAGACGCTGAACTGCACCGCCGGCACCTGCAGCACGCGCTCGGCGTTCATCTTCACGCGGTGCTCGGCAACCTTGTACTGGATGTGGTCCTCGAGGAGCTTGATGCTCACGGCCTCGAGGGAATCGGAGAAGAGGTGCAGGCTGATTTCCTGGTGCGGCGTCGCCGTGCCGGTCAGCACCGGGCCGACGAGGCGCGGCTCGAACTCCCCGAGCAGCTCCATCGCATCGGCCGCCGCACGGCGCTGCTCGGCGAGCGTGTCGGCGTGGGTGTCGGCCGCGAACAGCCGCTGGTACTCGGCGAGGGCGGCGTCGATCTCGGCGTTCTTCGGCAGCACGGCGTACTCGGAGGCGCCGAGGCGTTCCGCGGCCTTGCGCTTGGCGAAGCCGTAGTCGTCGACGCCGTGCTCGAACATCAAGCGCGCCGCCTCCTGGGCGAGCGCGCGACGCAGATCGTCACCGCGGATGGCGCGCGGGCGAGTCATGGTCTGCTCCGGCGGTCCTGACGATCCGACTCTAGCACAGCGACTTCGCGACGCCGCGGCGCGTCCGCCTCAGAAGATCGGCTCCTCCGCCTTCTCGCCGGGCTTCGGCGCCTGCAGCCCCGCGCCGTCGCCGGCGACGCCGCCGCCGCCGGGCAGCTTGCCGGCGAGGAACAGCTCGAAGATCGCGTCGGGATCGTTGCCGCGCGCGGGTTCCCCGGTGGTCGCCGAGATGCGCGCGCTGACGATGCCCTCGGGTTGCGGCAGCCGGTGCTCCGGACGGCCTGCGAGCGCCTCGCCCATGAAGTACACCCACATCGGCAGCGCCGTGTGGCCGCCTTCCTCGCCGGCGCCGAGCGACCGCTCCTGGTCGAAGCCGACCCAGGCGGTCGCGACGACGTCGGCGTTGAACCCCGAGAACCAGGTGTCGCGCCGGTCGTTGGTCGTGCCGGTCTTGCCGGCGATGTCGTCGCGCTTCAGCGCCAGCGCGCGCCGCGCGGTGCCGCGGCGGATGACGTCGCGCATCAGGTCGGTCATCAGGTAGGCATTGGCCGCCGAGATCACGCGCGGCGCGACGCTCTTCGTCGGCGGCACGGTCGCGCCCTCGCCGAGATCGGCGAGGCGCGTGACGCCGGGGGCGTCGGCGCCGACCGGGCGCAGCGGTATCGAGCCCTGTGACGCGGGCGCGGGCACCGCGGCCGGGCTCACCGGCGGCGGCCCGGAGTTCTGGGCAGCGGCCTCCGGCGTGCCGGGCGATTGCGCCGCGCGCGTGCCGGGCGGCTCCGACGGCGGCGGCAGCGGCGGCTCGATCGGCACGGCGCACTCGAGGCAGGCGACGACCGGGTTCGAGTCGAACAGCACCTTGCCGTTCGCGTCGGTGACGCGCTCGATGAGGTACGGCTGCACGCGGAAGCCGCTGTTGGCGAACACCGCGAAGCCGCTCGCCATCTCGAGCGGTGTCAGCTGCGCGGTGCCGAGCGCCATCGTCAGGTTGTGCGGCAGCTCGTCCGGCTCGAAGCCGAACCGCGTCGCGTAGTCGATCGCGTAGTCGACCCCGAGCGCGCGCAGGATGCGGATCGAGACCAGGTTCCGCGAGCGCGCGAGTGCATCCCTGAGGCGCGTCGGGCCGTAGAAGTGCTTGGCGTCGTTTTCCGGCCGCCACATCTCCTCGATGCCTGCGCCCTCGATGACGACCGGCGCGTCGAGGATCACGGTCGCCGGCGTGAAGCCGCGCTCGAGCGCGCCGGAGTAGATGAAGGGCTTGAAGCTCGAGCCGGGCTGTCGCTTGGCCTGCACGACGCGGTTGAACTTGCTGGCGTAGAAGTCGAAGCCGCCGACCAGCGCGGTGATTGCGCCGTCCTGCGGGTCGAGCGAGACGAAGGCGCCCTGCACGAGCGGCACCTGCGCGAGCAGCGCGAAGCCGCCGCCCGAGGGCAGCAGGTAGACGACATCGCCCGGCGCGACGACGTCCTTGGCCTCGCGCGGCGGTGCGCCCGGGCCGGCGCCCTTGTCGGCGCGGCGCGCCCAGGCGAGGCCGGTCTCCCACGGCAGCACGTAGCGGCGGCCGTCCTTGCCGAGCGCGACCGCGCTCTTCGCGGCCACGCTCTCGACCACCGCCGGCACGAGCCCGCCGACCGGCGTGAAATGCTCGAGCATCTGCGCCGCCTCGCGCGCGTCGGTCGGCGGTCGCGGCGCGTGGCCGGACGCGCCGCGCCAGCCGTGGCGACGGTCGTACTCCAGCAGCGCCGCCCGGAGCGACCAGTCGGCCGCGCGCTGCAGGCGGCTGTCGATCGCGGTGCGCACCTCGTAGCCGGCGCTGTAGAGCTCGTCGCCGTACTTGTCCGCGAGCTCGGCGCGCACCATCTCGGCGACGTACGGCGCGTCGACCTCGACGCGCGCGCCGTGCTCGGTGGTCTCGATCGGCGCCGCATTCGCGAGGTCGTGCTCGGCGCTCGTGATGTAGCCCTTCTCGAGCATGCGCCGGAGCACGTAGGCGCGCCGCTGGCGGGCGCGCTCGGGGTTCGCGATCGGGTTCAGCGTCGACGGCGCCTTCGGCAGCGCCGCGATCGTCGCGATCTCGGCGATCGTGAGGTCGGGCAGGTCCTTGCCGTAGTAGACCTCCGCTGCCGCGGCGACGCCGTAGGCGCGCTCGCCGAGGAAGATCTTGTTGAGGTAGAGCGTCAGGATCTCCTGCTTGGAGAACTCGCTCTCGATGCGAAACGCCAGGAAGATCTCGCGCAGCTTGCGCCGCAGCTCCTTCTCGGGCGTCAGGAACATGTTCCGCGCGAGCTGCATCGTGATCGTGCTGCCGCCCTGGCGCGCCTCGTGCGTCACGGCCGTCACCGCGAGCGCGCGCATCAGCCCCCAGGTGTCGATTCCGCCGTGCGAGAAGAAGCGGTCGTCCTCGGCGGCGAGGAACGCGTTGACCACCTGCTTCGGCACGTCCTCGAAGCGCACCGGGATCCGGCGCTGCTCGCCGATCTGCGCGAGCAGCCGCCCGTCGCGCGTGTAGATCCGCAGCGGTACCTGCAGGTGCACGTCGCGCAGCTGCGCGACTTCGGGCAGCGTCGGCGCGAGGTAGTAGTAGGTCGCGAGCCCCGCCAGCAGGATGCCGCCGACGAGCAGAACCGCCAGGGCGGCCAGCACGCCGCCGATGCGAACATAACGGGGATCGGTAATTGTGAACTGGCGCAAGTATTTGCCTCGCGGGGGGGGCGATTATGCATAGTAGTTGACGCTCAAGGGCAAACCCATCGAAAGGTGGGGACGCAAAGCTTCCGGTCTACAGGTGTGGCCGACGTCGAGTCGGTCGGGCCCATGACAGCGGGGTTGCCGGCGGGGAGGACTTCCGCGCGCGTTCCGTCGCGCCACCTCCTGCTGTCAGCAGCTTCTCTTCATCAAGAGGTCCGTCCCGACCGACTCGTGGCCCCCGTCCGGGAGCCCGCCCTCGAGCGTGGCCGCGCGACATGAGTTAGGTCTCGCCGCGGCCGGCCGATGACCCAGGGGCAGGCGAACCGTGATTATGCTCACGTTCCATTTAACAGTTTGTTGCTATAAAGTTGCTCGGACTTCCTAAAGCGAATCAGCGGCAAGACTACTTAAGGCCTTGAAAGAAAAAGGATTTATGAAGCTTTCTCTGCCGCAGCTGTCGTTCTCTTTCGGGGCGAAGTACCGGCCACTCATCGGGCTCGACATCACAACGTCCTCGATCAAGCTGATCGAGCTGTCGATGGCGGGCGGCCAGTACCGGGTGGAGGCGTACGCCGCCGAGGCGACCCCGCACAGCGCCATCAACGAGAAGGCGATCGTCGACGCACAGGCCGTCGGCGAGGCGATCAAGCGCGCGATCAAGCGCAGCGGCGCGCGCGCCAAGGAGGTCGCGGTCGCGATCTCGGGCGACGCCGCGATCACGAAGGTCATTCAAATGCCGCGGTCGCTCTCCGGCCGCGACCTCGAGGCGCAGGTCGAGCTGCAGGCCGACCAGTACATCCCGTTCCCGATGGAGGAAGTCAGCTACGACTTCGAGGTCATGGGTCCGTCCGAGAAGGACCCCGAGATGCAGGACGTGCTGCTGGTCGCGACCCGCACCGAGAACGTGGAGCAGCGCCAGGCGGCCGTATCCGCCGCGGGACTCGCGGCGCACATCGTCGACGTCGAGGCCTTCGCGCTCGAGAACGCCTGCCGGCTGATGACGCACCAGATGATCGACGGCGGCACCGAGCGCACGATCGCGGTCGTCGACTTCGGCGCGAGCACGACCACGTTCAGCGTCCTCAAGAACCTGCGCGTCATCTACACGCGCGACTTCGCCTTCGGCGGCCAGCAGCTGACCGAAGAGATAATGCGGACCTACGGACTGTCGATGGAGGAGGCCGGTCGCGCCAAGAAGGAAGGCGGCCTGCCGTCGAACTTCCAGCCGGAGGTGCTCGACCCGTTCATCGACGACATGACGCAGCAGGTGAGCCGCAGCCTGCAGTTCTACCTGGCGTCGGGCGGCGGTCGCGAGCAACCCGAGCAGATCCTGATCTGCGGCGGCTGCGCGAACATCCCCGGAGTCGCGGACGTGATCGCGAGCCGCGTCGGCATCCCGGCCGAGCGGGGTGACCCGCTGGGGCAGATGAAACTGTCGTCCAAGGCGAAGGCGCAGGGCGTGGGCAAGGACGCTACCGCGCTCCTGATCGCCTGCGGCCTGGCATTGCGGAGCTTCGACTGATGCCGCGGATTAACCTACTTCCCTGGCGCCAGCAAGAGCGCGCCAAGCGCCAGAAAGAGTTCGGCCTGGCGGCGATCGGCGCGGTGATCGCCGCCGCGGCCGTCACGCTGTTCACCGTCTGGGGCTTCAACTGGGCGATCGAACGGCAGCACGAGCGCAACGAGCTGCTGAAGACCGAGATCAGCGAGCTCGACAAGCGGATCACCGAGATCCTGGGCCTCGAGGCCCAGAAGCAGCGCCTCGTCGCGCGCATGGACATCATCACGCGCCTGCAGCGCAGCCGCCCGGAGGTCGTGCACGTGTTCGACCAGCTGGCGCGCACGCTGCCGGACGGCGTTTACCTGACCTCGGTCAAGCAGAGCGACAAGCGCCTCGAGCTCAAGGGCATCGCCCAGTCCTCGACGCGCGTGTCGACGTTCATGCGCAACATCGAGGCGTCGCCGTGGCTGACGAACCCCGAGCTGCAGGTCGTCGAGACGCTCAAGAGCGGCGGCACGGGCTCGGAGTTCACGCTGTTCGCGACGCAGAAGAGCCTGGAGCCCGCCGAGGATGAGCACCGGCCGGCCCGCAAGGCCGCGCGGACAGCGGGAGCGTCCGGAAAATGAACTTCATCGAAGAACTCCAACGGCTCGATCCGAAGGACCCGGGGCGCTGGCCGTTCCTGTTCAGGGCGCTGGCGATCCTCGTGCTGTTCGTCGTGCTCAGCATCGCGTTCATCTACTTCTGGCCGATCCAGAGCCAGGCGCCTGAGCTCGAGCGCGCGCGCCACGACGAAGAGGACCTGATGCGCACCTTCGACGAGCGCCAGCGCAAGGCCGCGAACTTCGACGCCTACAAGGCGCAGCTCAAGGAGATGGAGCGCTCCTTCGGCGCGATGCTGCGGCAGCTGCCGGGGCGCACCGAGGTGCCGAGCCTGCTCGTCGACATCTCGCAGACCGGCCTCGCGGCGGGCCTGCAGGAGAAGCTGTTCCAGCCCGCCACCGAAGTGCGCAAGGACTTCTACGCGGAACTGCCGATCAAGATCCGCCTGACGGGCTCATACCACCAGTTCGGCAGCTTCGTCAGCGGCATCGCCGCCCTGCCGCGCATCGTCACGCTGCACGACATCTCCATCGTGCAGGAGGGCAAGGACGCGGGCCCCGACCGGCTGACGCTGGATCTCACCGCCAAGACCTACCGCTACCTCGACGACAACGAGCTCGCGACCGCCGACAAGGGCAAGGCGACCGGCAAGCCCGGAGCGAAGACCGGAGGGGGCGGCTGATGACGCGTGCGAACCGCAATATCCTCGTCGTGGCGCTCGCCGCGCTGCTGCTCGCGCCGCTCGCCGGCTGCGGCGGCGGCACGTCGGACTTGAAGCGCGACCTCGAGGAGAAGAAGAAGCGCCCGGGCAGCCGCATCGAGCCGCTGCCGGACATCAAGCCGTACGAATCGTTCATCTACGACCCGAGCCAGCTGCGCTCGCCGTTCCAGCCGAGCGTGCCGGTGGTCGCGCCGGGCGCCGGCGGCCTGCGCCCCGACGCGCACCGCAACCGCGAGTTCCTCGAAGGGTTCTCGCTCGACACGCTGAAGATGGTCGGCACGCTGCGCCAGGGCGGCAAGGTGTACGGCCTCGTCCAGACCAAGGACGGTCTCATCCACAAGGTGCTTCCGGGCAACTACGTCGGTCAGAACGACGGCCAGGTGAAGAGCATCGGCGAATCGAAGATCACCGTCGTCGAGATCGTGCCCGACGGCCTGGGCGGCTACATGGAACGCCCTGCCGCGATCGCGCTCGCGAACAACTGATTGCTACCGGGAGTAGTAGGAATGTACGCCACCATCGGGCCTGCCATCGCCGCGCCGCGCAACCGGGGCGCCGGCCTTGGGTTTGCAGTGCTGGCCCTCGTCCTCGCGTGTCTGCCCTCGGCCGGGTTCGCCCAGGCAGTCGCCAACCGGCTCGAGTCGGTTGACGTCACCACGCTTCCCGGCCAGCAGGTGGAGCTCAAGCTGCGCACCTCGGGTCCGGCGCCGCAGCCGCTGACGTTCACGATCGACAAGCCGGCGCGCATCTCGCTCGACCTGCCGGGCGTGTCGCTCGCGCTGACGCAGCGTCGCATCGACGTCAAGGCCGGCGGCATCGACAGCGTCGTCGCCGGCGAAGCCAGCGGCCGCACGCGGCTCGTGCTGAACATGGATACGCTCGTGCCCTACGACACGAAGGTCGACGGCAACACGATCACCGTCACCGTCGGCGCAGCCCGCGGCGGCAACGCCGTGCCGACCTCGATCGCCGCCGCCGCCGCCGCGGCCCCCGCCGCGGGCGGCTCCGAGCGCCGCGTGTCCGGCGTCGACTTCCGCC
>JBBINS010000132.1:0-8147 GCA_037443765.1 Gammaproteobacteria bacterium | reverse complement strand
CGGCGGGCCTGAAGGCCGCGCCCTACACCCGGTCCTGTCGCTAGCCGCCAGTCGCCGGACGCGAGCCGGCGTGCAGGCACTCCCTGAGCCTCGTCCAGCGCCGCCGCGCCTGCCGCCCCGCCACCGCCATCGCCAGCGCCTTCGGCTGGCCGACGACGACCACGAGCCGCCGCCCGCGCGTGACGCCCGTGTAGAGCAGGTTCCGCTGCAGCATCGGGAAGTGCTGCGTCACCATCGGGATCACCACCGCCGGGTACTCCGACCCCTGCGCCTTGTGGATCGTCGTCGCGTAGGCGAGCACGAGTTGGTCGAGGTCGGCGACGTCGTAGAGGACTGAACGGCCGTCGAACTCCACGGTCAGCTCCCCGGCGTCGGGATCGACCGAGACGACCAGTCCCAGGTCGCCGTTGTACACGTCCTTGTCGTAGTCGTTCTCGATCTGCATCACCTTGTCGCCCGGCGTGAACGCCGACCCGAACCGCTCGATCCGCGGCTCCCGCCTCGGGTTGAGCGCCTGCTGCAGCGACAGGTTCAGCGCGCGCGCGCCGAGCGCCCCGCGGTTCATCGGGCAGAGCACCTGGATGTCGCGCACCGGGTCGAGCCGCAGGCTGGCCGGGATGTGCCGCTGGACGATCTGGACGAGCGTCGCGGCCCCGTCCTCCGGCGAGTCGATCTCGATGAAGCGGAAGTCGGACTCGCGGCCGCCGGAGAGATCGGGCATCTCGCCCCGGTTGATCCGGTGCGCGTTGACGATGATGCGGCTCGCGCCCGCCTGGCGGAACACCTCGGTCAGCCGGACGACCGGCACCGCGCGCGAGTCGATGAGGTCGGCCAGCACCTGCCCAGGCCCGACCGACGGCAGCTGGTCCACGTCGCCGACGAGGACCACCGCCGCCTGCGGCGGCACCGCCCGCACGAGCGCGTGCATCAGCGGCACGTCCACCATCGACATCTCGTCGACCACGAGCAGGTCGCACTCGAGCGGGTGCGACTCCTGGCGCTTGAACCCGCCGGTCCGCGGGTCCACCTCGAGCAGCCTGTGGATCGTCTTGGCCGGAAGGCCGGTGGCCTCCGACATCCGCTTGGCGGCGCGCCCGGTCGGGGCGCAAAGCGCCACTCGCGGCTTGCGCGCGCCGATGACCGCCAGCACCGCGTTGAGCAGCGTCGTCTTGCCCACGCCGGGACCGCCGGTGATGACGAGGAACTTGGACGAGACCGCGAGACGCAGCGCCTCGGCCTGCATCGCCGCGAGCGTGATGCCGAGCCGCGCCTCGACCCACGGGATGGCGCGCGCGGCGTCGATCGGCTTCCACGGCACCGCCCCAACGGCCAGGCTCCCGAGGCGCGCCGCGATCGCGCCCTCCGCCGCGTGCAGGCTCGAAAGGAAGATGCACGCGCGCCCGTCGATCGCGTCTTCGACGACGGTGCCCGCTTCGACTTCGAGCTTCAGGGCCTCGCCCGCCAGGCGCTCCGGGATGTCGAGCAGCTTCGCGGCGGCGGGAATCAGGTCGGAGGTCGGCAGGCCGCAGTGCCCGTCGCCCATCGCCTCGAACAGGGTGTAGCCGATGCCGGCGCGGGCCCGGATCATCGCCGTCTTCTCGATGCCGAGCGTCGCCGCCACCTTGTCAGCGGTGAGGAAGCCGATCCCGCGGATGTCGGCCGCGAGGCGGTAGGGATTCTCGGAGATGAGGGCGATCGCGTCGGGGCCGTAGGTCCGGTAGATCCGCACCGCGCGCGAGGTCCCCACGCCGTGCGAGTGCAGGAACACCATGATGTCGCGCACCGCGCGCTGCTCGCGCCAGGCGTCGACGATCCGGGACGCGCGCACGCGGCCGATCCCCTCGACCGACTTCAGCCGCCCGGGATCGCGGTCGATGACGTCAAAGACCTCGGTGCCGAACGCTTCGACCAGGCGGCGCGCGAAGTGCGGGCCGATCCCCTTGACGAGTCCCGAGCCCAGGTACTTCTCGATCCCCTCGACCGTCGACGGCGCGGCCGACTGGAGCAGCCGCGCGCTGAACTGCAGGCCGTGCGTGCGGTCGTTGACCCATGTTCCCTCGGCGTGGACGAACTCGCCGGGCGCGATCGCCGCCGCGTGCCCCACCACCGTGACGAGCTCCCGGCGGCCCCGCACCTGGACGCGCAGCACCGAGAAGCCGTTCTCCTCGTTGTGGAACGTCACCCGCTCCACCGTGCCCGCGACGTGCTCGCCCGGGCCGGGCGGCGCGTCGAGCAACCTCGGCTGCACGGGCCCGCCGCGGCCGGCGTCCTCATCCTTCAGCTTCACGATCGACGACGGTAGCACGCGCCGGGACCGGTTGCCAGCGGCTATACTGCGGCGATGGCGACTCGACTCCCGCGCCCGTCCCTCTCCGCCGCTTGCCTGCTGGCGGCGCTCCTGCTCGGCTTCGGCGCATCGGCCGCGCCCGCCCAGGTGGCCGATCCGGGCGTGCCCGCCCTGGTGAAGCTCTGGGACGCCGACCACGTCGACTACGGCCCGCCCGCGCTGCTCGACCACGCGCGCCTGATGACGCGCCTCGATGCCGCGGTGAAGGAGGGGAACGGCCTCTACCGGATGGAGACGATCGGCGAATCGGTCGAGGGACGGTCGATCGAGCACCTCTGGTTCGGCCGCGGGCCGACGCAGATCCTGCTCTGGTCGCAGATGCACGGCGACGAGGCCACCGCCACCTCCGCGCTGCTCGACATCCTGCACATCGTCGCGCGGCACCGGGAGGACGCGGCGGTCAAGCTGCTCCTCGATCGGCTCACCATCCACTTCGTCCCGATGCTCAACCCGGACGGCGCCGAGCGCTGGCAGCGCCGCAACGCGCAGGGGCTCGACATCAACCGCGACGCGCTGCTGGAGCAGTCGCCCGAGGGGCGCGCCCTCAAGGCGCTCCGCGACCGGCTGCAGCCCGCGCTCGGGTTCAACCTCCACAACGAGAACTGGCGCACCTCGGCCGGCAAGACCGGGCCGGCGACCATCTCGCTGCTGGCGGTGGCGGGCGACGAGGCCGACACCGAGACGCCGGGCCGCCTGCTCGCCAAGCGCACGTGCGCCGTCATCAGGCAGGCGGTCGAGACGCTCGTCCCGGGCCAGGTGGCGCGCTACGACGAGGAATTCGAGGTGCGCGCCTTCGGCGACAACATCACGAAGTGGGGCACGCCGGTCGTCCTCATCGAAACCGGCCCGTACGCCGGGGACCACGCCGACCGCGACCTGGTGCGGCTCAACGTCGTCGCGATCCTCTCCGCGCTCGATGCGCTGGCGAGCGGGTCGGTCGAGAGGGCCGACGCCGGGCTCTACACGTCGCTGCCGAAGAACGAGTCCTCGCTCTACTCGGTCATCATCAGGAACGCGTCGATCGTCGCCGGCACCGGCATCGCGCCGTTCACCGGCGACATCGCGCTCGACTCGAGCCGCGTGGTGAGGGACGCCGCCGACAACAAGAGGGAGGCGCTCCAGGCGTTCCGCCTGGCCGACCTGGGGGACATGCGCGTGTTCGCCGCGCTCGAGCCGGTGGACGCGACCGGGCTCTTCGCGGTGGCCAGCCGCGACTGGAAGGCCGGCGACCTCGTCGACATCCCGGACTGGAGCGCATTCCGCTCCTGGCGGCCGCTCGCCGTCGGCGCCGTCACCGACATCGCGCTGCTGCGCCCCGAGGGACCGGGACGCTACGCCATCGCACGCGTGATTCCGGCGCAGCGCGTGCTCGGCTCCGAGTAGCCGGCTACCGCAGCACCCTGTTGATGACGACGATCTTCATCTCCGTCATCTCCTCGATCGCGTAGCGCGGCCCTTCGCGGCCGATCCCGGAGTCCTTCACGCCGCCGTACGGCATGTGGTCGATGCGCCACGCCGAGACGTCGTTCACCATCACGCCGCCGACCTCGAGCACGTCCATCGCCGTGAGCGCGCGCAGCAGGTCCTTCGTGAACACGCCGGCCTGCAGCCCGTACGACGACCGGTTCAGCCTCGCCAGCGCGTCGTCGAAATCGGTGAAGCGGTAGAGGCCGACGACCGGCGCGAAGACCTCCTGCGCGCAGACCTTCGCGGTTTCGGGGACGCCGGTGAGGACGGTGGGCGCGTAGAGCGCCGGCCCGAGCCGCTTCCCGCCGGTCAGGATCTTCGCGCCCTCCCGAACCGCCTCGGCCACCCACGACTCGATGCGCGCGGCCTCGGCCTCCTCGATCATCGGGCCGATGTCGGTGGCCGGGTCGAGCGGGTTGCCGACCTTGAGCGCCGCGAGGCGCGCGACCAGCGCCGCGGCGAAGCGGTCGAACACCGCGTCGTGCACGAAGACGCGCTGCACCGAGATGCAGCTCTGGCCCGCCATCGAGAAGCCGCCCATGACGACGCGCGCAACGGCGTGCTCGAGGTCGGCCGTCTCGTCGACGATGACGCCGGCGTTGCCGCCGAGCTCGAGCGCCACCTTCTTCTTGCCGGCGCGGGCCTTCATCGCCCACCCGACCGCCGACGACCCGGTGAAGGTCAGCAGCTTGAAGCGCTCGTCGGTGACGAGGCGGTCGCCCACCTCGCGCGACAGCGGCAGCACGCTCAGCCCGCCCTTGGGCAGGCCGGCGTGGTCGAGCGCCTCGGCGAGGATGAGCGCCGAGAGCGGCGTCTTCCTCGCCGGCTTGAGCACCATCGGGTCGCCGGCGGCGACCGCCGGCGCGAGCTTGTGCGCCGCGAGGTTGAACGGGAAGTTGAACGGTGAGATGCCGGCCACCGGGCCGATCGGATAGCGGCGAGTGAAGGCGACGCGGCCGACGCCGTGCGGCGCCAGGTCCATCGGGATGACCTCGCCGCCGAGGCGGCGCGCCTCGTCGGCGGCGGCCAGGAAGGTCTGCGCCCCGCGGTCGGCCTCGGCGAGCGCGTCGCGCAGCGCCTTGCCCGCCTCGCCGGCGATCGTGCGGCCGATCTCCTCGCGGCGGGCCACCAGCTCAGCGTGCGCCCGCGTCAGGATCGCCGCGCGCTCGTAGGCCGGCAGCCGCCGCATCGTGTCGGCGGCGGCCACGGCCGCCTGCGTCGCGCGCTCCAGCTCGACCTCGCCGGCAAGCCACGTCTCGCCGACCACCGAGTTGTCGTAGGGACAGGTGACGGGAAGCAGCTGTTTCGAGCGCTCCCAGGATCCGGCAAGATAGAAAGGAGTGGACATAGGTAAAATCGCCCTCGAGGGAATTCTACCGCCGCGGCCGACAGCGGATCACGGAAGGCAGACGGGAGGCGGTTCAGCTTGTCGCGGAAGGGTGTCGTCGGCAGTGGGCGCGAGGCAGTAGGCAGTAGGCAGTAGGCGGTAGGCAGTAGGCAGTAGGCGGTAGGCAGTAGGCCGTAGGCAGCGAGCAGCGTCACGTTGCCTGAAGCCCGTAGCCTGCAGCCTGAAGCCGGCCGTCAGCCGTGAAGGAACCCATGAAGATATCCATCGTCGGTGCAGGAGCGGTCGGAGCGTATTTCGGGGCGCGACTGGCGCAGGCCGGGCACGAGGTGACGCTCGTCGCGCGCGGCGCGAAGCTCGAGGCGTTCCGCCGGAGCGGCGTGCGCGTGCGGACGACGGCGGGAGAATTCGCCGTGCCGATTGCCGCCGAATCCGACCCGTCGCGCATCGGCGCGGTCGACCTCGTCATCTTCGCCGTCAAGACCTACTCCAACGCCCAGGCCATTCCGCTCGTCGTCCCGCTGGTCGGGCCGGGCACCGCGGTGTTGCCGCTCCAGAACGGCGTGGACGCGGCGGACGAGGTCGCCGCCGCCGTCGGCCGGGAGCACGTGCTCGCCGGGACGACTTACATCGGCGCGACCATGGTCGAGCCCGGCGTGATCGAATACGTGGGCGCCGTCCGGAAGATCGTCTTCGGCGAGGCGTTTGGCGAGCGCGTGATGACCGACCGCATCGCGCGCATCCGCGAGACGCTGGCGGCGGCCGACATCCAGGCCGAAGCGGTCGCCGACAGCCGCATCGCCATCTGGGAGAAGTTCATCTTCCTCGCGCCGGTCGCCGCGTTCACCGCGGCCGCCCGGCTGCCCATCGGCCCGGCGTGGGCCCAGCCCGCCTTCCGCGCGGCGGTCGGCACGGCGATGGCCGAGGTCGAGGCGCTCGCGCGCCACGAGGAGGTGGCCGTGGCCGCCGACATCGTCGAGCAGAAGCTGCGTTACATGGACGCGAGCCCGCCCGGGATGCGCTCGTCGATGATGGTGGACCTCACCTCGGGCCGCCCGCTCGAACTCGAGGCGCTCATCGGGACGGTGGTCCGCCGCGGGCGCGCGGCCGGGATCCCGACGCCGGCGATGGCCGCGCTCTACGGCGTCCTGAAGCCGTTCGAGAACGGAGCGCCGGTTCTGCCATGATTCCCGACCCGTCGTTGACGATGGCGCTTGTCCTGTTCGGAGGCGGGATGGCGGCCGGCATCCTCGGCGCGCTGCTCGGCCTCGGCGGCGGCGTGTTCCTCGTGCCGTTCATGGTCCTGGCGCTCCACCTCCCGATGCGCCACGCCGTGGCGATCAGCCTGGTCACCGTCATCGCGACGTCGAGCGTGGTCACGTCGATCCGGATGGGGCGGTCGCTCGTCAACTTCCGGCTCGGCATGCTGCTCGAGGTGGCGACGACGGCCGGCGGGCTGGCCGGCGGCGTGATCGCCATCATGCTGTCCCAGCGCACGCTCCAGCGGATGTTCGGCCTGATGGCCGTCGCGTCGGCGTTCGCCATGCTCGGACGCCTCGAGAAGCGCAACGTGATCGTGGCATCGGACGTGGACACGGGCCGGCTCGGCGGGCGGTACCACGAGAACGAGAGCGGCGGCGTCGTGAGCTACCGCGTCAAGCGGGTCCCGGTGGCGATGGCCGCGTCGCTCGCCGCGGGCAGCCTGTCGTCGCTGCTCGGCGTGGGCGGCGGCATCATCAAGGTGCCGGTGCTCAACGCGTGGTGCGGCGTGCCGCTCAGGGCCGCGGCGGCGACGAGCGCCTTCATGATCGGCGTCACGGCCACATCGGGCGTGGTCATCTACTACGGACGCGGCGACGTCATCCCCTGGATGGCCGCCGCCACGGCGCTGGGCGTCCTGGCGGGATCGCGCACGGGTTTCATGATGGGCGAGCGCGCGAAGGCGAAGTGGCTGAAGCTCCTGCTGGCGGCGATCCTGGCCGCGGTGGGCGTGCTCATGCTGGCGAGGACGAGATGAGCGATATCGCGGCGGAACGCCTGGAGCGATGGCTCGGCAGGATCCTCGGCGTCGGCGCGGTGACCAGCACGTCGCTCCTCGCGGCGGGGCTCGTGCTGCAGCTCGTCCACGTGCGGCCGGACGTGGCCGACACGCTGACGCACGCCGGCCTGATCATCCTGATCGCCACGCCGGTGGCGCGCGTGGTCGCCTCGGTGGTGGACTTCGTCATGTCGCGCGACTGGATCTTCACGGCGCTCACCGGACTCGTGCTCGTCATCCTGCTGGGCAGTCTGCTCGTCGCGATTCGCTGACCGCACGCTCGCGGCCTCGAGGCGTCACCAGGGCCGGGCGCGTCGCTCGCGATCCGCTCCGCCGGCCGGGAAAGCCTCCTCGCGGCTCCTCGATTTCCGGATCTCTGAGACCGGCTTGCGCTATTTGCGCTGGATCGACCGCACGCGCTGCGCCGGGGAAATCGAGGCGCACGCTCCTCGCTTTCCATCTCTTCGATCGACGGCCTGCTACGAAGGCTCGTTCGCGACGCATCCCGACCCTGATGCCGCCTGCTGACGCCGCGGCTTGCCGTTCGAATCGCGCCGGTCAGAAGCACCTCATCGTCGCGTCACGTGTGGCGACCTCCACGAGCGGAAACGTCGACAGGATGTGTTCCAGCTCGCCTGCTGTCAGCTGATAGAGCTGCGCGACTGCTGCCTGCAGTTCCGGGTACTCGGGGGCCTGCTGCGGCGCCGGGGACTGGCGCAGGGTCGCGGCAAGGCCCGAGATGGCGGCGTAGAGCGGCGAAGAGGCGGCGGGGCGCGGGACGGGCAGCTCCGCGACGACGCGCGTCGTGACGTGCATGGTGACGCGCATCCGCACGAGGTAATTGGCGACGAAGCTGTTGAGGACGCCGCAGAGAAAGTCCTGGTCGGCGCCGGAGAGCGGCGTCCGCAGGCAGAAGAGCGTGTGCACGGTGACCGAGCCCGGCGGCACGA
>JBBINS010000131.1:0-8403 GCA_037443765.1 Gammaproteobacteria bacterium | reverse complement strand
CATCGGTTCCGGCACGTCGAGCGTGATCGGCTCCGGTACACCCTCGAGCGTCATTGGCTCCGGCGCGTCCAGCGTCATCGGCTCCGGGACTTCGAGTGTGATCGGCTCGGGCGGCCCGTCGACCTGATAGACGCCGTCCAGTTCTAGAATCCGACCTAGCGATCTCGGGGGCGTCGTTTCGATGCCCCCTTTTCTTTGCGTCGAAACCTCTCACCGGCGCCGTCGTGCGATTCGCCGAGGGACGCGGCGATCACACGGCTGGCAGGCGTCCACCGTGCACGTCGAGCGTCGCGGCGTGCGGAGGCTCTGATCCCCGGGCGAGAGAGCGGCGCGCCGGCGGGCAGGCGACGAAGGCCGGGCGCCAATGAAAAAGGGCCGGCGCCTCGCGGCGCCGGCCCTTCGGGAGCGCGCCCCAGGGCGCGCGCCGGATCAGGGCTTCTTTTCTTCGGCGGGCGCGGCGGCCGGGGCGGCAGCGGCGGGCGCTGCGGCCTTGTCGTCGGCCTTGGCGGCGGCCGGCTTGTCCTCGGCCTTCGTCTCCTCGATCTTGGCGGCCTTGCGCAGCGACTCGATGTAGTCGTGCACCTGGTGCTGCTGGACGAACTGGCCGAGGCGGTCCTTGACCGACTCGAACGGCGGCGGGTTGAGCGGGCGCGTGTCGTCGAGACGGATCACGTGCCAGCCGAACTGCGTCTGCACCGGCTCCTTCGTGTACTCGCCCTTCGTGAGCTTGGCGACCGCCTCGGAGAACGGCTTGACCATCTTCTCCGGCGTGAACCAGTTGAGGTCGCCGCCGTGGTCCTTCGAACCCGGGTCGATCGAGTACTTCTTGGCGAGGACGTCGAACTTCGCGCCCTTGCCGAGCTGCGCGACGATGTCCTTGGCCTGCGCCTCTTCCTTGACGAGGATGTGGCTCGCGTGGAACTCGGCCTTCGGCATGCCGGCGATCTGGCGGTCGTACTCGGCGCGAAGGTCCGCGTCGGTCGGCGTCTTCTCCTTGATGTACTTCTGGAACATCGAGGCGGCGAGCAGGTTCATGCGGTCGAGCTCGAGACGGGCGGCGACCTCGGGGTCGGCGGCCACGTTCTGCTTCTCGGCTTCCTCGGCGCTGACGTACAGGTTCTCGATGCCCTCGAGCACCTGCTTGCGCTGGTCGGCGGACAGTTCGTCGGCCTTCTTGTTGGTCTGTGCCTGCGCCCAGACGCCGAACGCCTCCGCCGAGATCGGCTTGCCGTTGACGGTCGCGACCGGCGGCTTCGTGGCGGCGGCGGTGGTACCCGTGCCGGCCTTCGGGTTGCAGGCCGCGAGGCCGATCGCCGAGACGGCGACCAGTGCCGGGATCCAGAGTCGAGTGGTCATGCGAAACCTCATGTGTCAATGAAATCGGGTGGCGATGCGCGCTCGCCGGGAGCGTCGGCTTCGATGCCGAGCGCGTGAATTTCGTGTGGAATCAGGGGCCTCAGCGCCTCGTAGACGAGCCGGTGGCGGGCGAGGACCGGCAGTCCCCGGAACCTCTCGGACAGCAGCCGCACCCGAAAGTGCCCGGCACCGCCCTGGGCTCCGGCGTGGCCCGAGTGACGGTGGCTGTCGTCGATCACCTCGACGTGCAGCGGCGCGAACGCGACGGCGAGCAGTTCCTCGATCCTCTGCCGGCGGTCCGTCATGGTAGCACCTTGACATAGGGCTGCACTTCGACGCTCGCGAACACGCCGTCCGTGACGTAGGGATCGGCGTCGGCCCAGGCGCGCGCCGCCGCGAGCGAGGCGAACTCGGCGACGATCAGGCTGCCGGTGAAGCCCGCGGGACCGGGGTCCGCGGCGTCGATCGAGGGCAGGGGTCCCGCGATGACCAGCCGGCCCTCGGCGAGGAGCGCCTTCAGGCGCTCGAGGTGCGCCGGTCGCGCCGCGCGGCGTTTCGGCAGCGAGTCCGGGGTGTCCCGGCCGATGATCGCGTACAGCATCAGGTGTCGCCCCCGGTGTGCTCGGCGCGGCCGGCGAGCCAGAACGCCTGCGCGAGCGCGAACAGGAAGATGACGCCGATCTTGGCGAGCTTCCAGCCGACCCAGGCGTTGAGCCCGTAGCGGTAGACGAACGCGAGGTTGACGACGGCGAGCACGACGAAGAACACGACCCAGCTCAGGTTCGCGATCCGCCAGGTGCGGGCGTCGGTCTTGATCTGCGCGCCGAGCATGCGCTCGACGAGCGGCGGGCCGAAGCGCTGGGTCACGAGGAACGCGGCGGCGAGCGTCAGGTAGAGCACCGTCGGCATCCACATGAGCACGAGCTCGTTGTGGAAGTAGAGCGTCGCGCCGCCGAACAGCAGCACGAGGAGCGCCGAGTACAGCATCGTGCGGCTGACCGTGCGATGGCGCAGCCACTGCACGGCGACCTGCACGCCCGTCGCGGCGATCAGGACGCCCGTGGCGACGTAGATGCCGGCGAACTTGAAGGCGACGAAGAACGCGAGGACGGGGAGAAAGTCGGTGAGCGCCTGCATGTCCGCTCGGGGCGGCGAGGAATAGCCGCGTATCATAGCCGAAAGCCCCGTCCCCCACAGCGCGACCCGAATGAGCCAGCTCCTCGAACTCCACCCCAAGAACCCGCAGGTCCGCCTCGTCCGGCAGGCGGTCGCAGCGATGCGCGCGGGCGGGGTGATCGTCTACCCGACGGACTCCTGCTACGCGCTCGGCTGCGCGATCGGCGACAAGGGCGCGATGGAGCGGATCGCCCACATCCGCCAGACCGACAAGCACCACCACTTCACGCTCGTGTGCCGCGACCTGTCGGAGATCGCGCGCTACGCCCGGGTCGAGAACTGGCAGTACCGGCTCCTCAAGGCCGCAACCCCCGGGCCCTACACCTTCATCCTCGAGGCGACCCGCGAGGTGCCGCGGCGGCTCCTCAACCCCAAGCGCCGCGCGATCGGCATCCGCGTCCCCGACCACCCGGTGCCGCTGCTGCTGCTCGAGGAGCTCGGCGAGCCGCTGATGAGTTCCACCTTGAGCCTGCCCGGCGACACGTACCCGCTGACCGACGCGGCCGAGATCTACGAGCGCCTCAAGCACGAGGTCGCGGTCGTGCTCGACGGCGGCAACTGCGGCCTCAACCCGACGACGGTGGTCGACCTGACGGGCGGGGCGCCGGTCGTGGTGCGCATCGGCAAGGGCGATCCCGCGCGGCTCGGGGCCACGGCCGCCTGAGCCGCCGCGTATAATCCGACGCGCCCGCAGGAGCGCGCAGCACGAGGCGCCTGGAAAAGGCCCCCACTCGCGCCGGATCGCCAGAGAATCTCAAGTAATCAATGGACTTAGAACACATTCTGCAGGCGATCTCTGTCGCGGCGATCCCGGTGCTGCTCGCGGTCACCCTGCACGAGGTCGCGCACGGCCGCGCCGCGCTCTACTTCGGCGACAAGACCGCCTCGATGCTCGGCCGGCTGTCCCTGAACCCCTTAAAGCACGTCGACCCGATCGGCACGATCGCGGTGCCGCTGCTGCTGCTGCTCGCGCACTCGCCGTTCCTCTTTGGCTGGGCGCGGCCGGTGCCGGTCGACGCGAGGAACCTGCGCCACCCGAAGCGCGACATGGCCTGGGTCGCCGCGGCCGGGCCCGCGGCCAACCTCGCGATGGCCTGCGCCTGGACGGTGCTCGGCGGCATCGGCGCGGCCGGGCTCCTCGGCCACGGCACGATCGCCTTCTGGCTGGTCGGCATGGCGATCGTCGGGCTCGGCTTCAACGTCCTGCTCGCGGTGTTTAACATGATCCCGATCCCCCCGCTCGACGGCGGGCGGGTGCTCGTGGGACTCCTGCCGATGGGCCCGGCGCGCGCGCTCGCGCGGCTCGAGCCCTACGGCATCTGGATCCTGATTGCGCTTTTGTACCTCAACTCGCGCGTGCACGTGCTGGACGCCTTGCTCGCGCCGGTCGCCGACGGCCTCATAGGCCTGATCAAGCGCCTGTTCACCTGACCCCTCGACCCGGAGTCCCCTGACGTTGTCCACTTCCGCCCCGAATCCCCGCGTGCTCTCCGGGATGCGCCCGACGGGCCAGTTGCACCTCGGCAACTTCCACGGCGCGCTCCGGAACTGGGTCGACCTGCAGTACCAGTACGAGTGCTTCTTCTTCATCGCGGACTGGCACGCGCTGACGACCGGCTACGAGGACACCTCGCAGCTCGAGGAGAACACCTGGCAGATGGTCATCGACTGGCTGGGTGCGGGCCTGAATCCCTCGGCGTGCACGATGTTCATCCAGTCGAAGGTGCCGGAGCACGCGGAGCTCCACCTGCTCCTGTCGATGATCACGCCGCTCGGCTGGCTCGAGCGCGTGCCGAGCTACAAGGACCAGCAGGAGCAGCTCAAGGAGAAGGACCTCGCGACCTACGGCTTCCTTGGCTATCCGCTGCTGCAGAGCGCCGACATCCTGATCTACCGGCCGAAGTTCGTGCCGGTCGGCGAGGACCAGGTCGCGCACGTCGAGATCACGCGCGAGGTCGCGCGGCGCTTCAACCACGTCTACGGCCGCGAGAAGGACTTCGAGTCGAAGGCGGAGAAGGCCGTCAAGCGCCTGGGGTCCAAGAACGCGCAGCTCTACCAGGAGCTGCGCAAGGCCTACCAGACCTCGGGGGACGAGGCCGCGCTCGAGCGCGCCGCGGCGCTCCTCGCCGGCAACGCGCGCCTCACGGTCGCCGACCGCGAGCGCCTGCAGGGCTACCTCGAGGGTACCGGCCGCGTGATCCTGACCGAGCCCGAGGTGCTGCTCACCAACACGCCGAAGGTGCCGGGGCTCGACGGCCGCAAGATGTCGAAGTCCTACGGCAACACGATCGGGCTGCGGGAGGATCCGGCCGAGGTCGCGAAGAAGTTGAAGCAGATGCAGACCGACCCGGCGCGCGTGCGCCGCTCGGACCCGGGCGACCCCGAGAAGTGCCCGGTCTTCGACCTGCACCGCGTCTACTCGACCACCGAGGTCCAGGCCTGGGCCGCCGCCGGCTGCAGGAGCGCCGGCATCGGCTGCCTCGAGTGCAAGAAGCCGCTGATCGACTCGGTGGTCGCGGAGATCGAGGCGATCCGCGCGCGCGCCAAGGAGTACGAGGACAACCGCGACGCGGTGCGCGGCATCATCGCCGAGGGCTGCGAGAAGGCGCGCGAGGCCGCGCGCGAGACCATGCAGGAGGTCCGGGCCGCGATGGGGCTCGAGTACCGATGAGC
Source organism: Gammaproteobacteria bacterium (assembly GCA_037443765.1). Lineage (GTDB taxonomy): Bacteria > Pseudomonadota > Gammaproteobacteria > Steroidobacterales > Steroidobacteraceae > CAIKZZ01. The sequence continues at coordinate 3,198 of JBBINS010000131.1, read as the reverse complement.
ACGCCGCTGACCCCGGCCGAGCCCCGGCCCGAGCAGGCCGAGATGCCGTTCGCGATCGTCGACGGCGAGCCGGTGACCGAGCCGCCGCGGGACCTCTACATCCCGCCGCAGGCGCTCAAGGTGTTCCTCGAGGCCTTCGAGGGGCCGCTCGACCTGCTCTTGTACCTGATCCGGCGCCAGAACCTCGACGTCCTCGACATCCCGATCGCCGAGATCACGCGCCAGTACCTCGAGTACATCGACCTGATGCGCGAGCTCGAGCTCGAGCTCGCGGGCGAATACCTGCTGATGGCGGCGATGCTGGCCGAGATCAAGTCGCGGATGCTGCTGCCGCGGCCGCCGAGCGAGGCGGCCGAGGAGGAGGACCCGCGCGCCGAGCTGGTCCGGCGGCTGCAGGAGTACGAGCGCTTCAAGCGCGCCGCCGAGGACATCGACCGGCTGCCGCGCCTCGAGCGCGACGTGTTCGTCGCCCAGGGGGAGCTCGTCGAACGCGCGGTCGCGCCGCTCCTCCCCGAGGTCACGCTTAGGGAGATGCTGCTCGCCTTCAAGGACGTGATCTCGCGCGCCGCGATGTTCGCGCACCACCACGTGCAGCGCGAGCGGCTGTCGGTGCGGCAGCGGATGAGCGAGATCATCGAGCGGCTGCAGGGCGGCGAGCTCATCGACTTCTCGCAGCTGTTTCGCGTCGAGGAGGGCCGCATGGGGGTCACGGTGACCTTCGTGGCGCTGCTCGAGCTCCTGCGCGAGGGCCTGCTCGACATCGTGCAGGCCGAGACCTACGCGCCGCTGCACGTGCGCGCCGCGGCGCCGCGCGCCGAGCGGCAGGCGGCCAACGACGACGCGGCCGAGGCCGTGTCCTGAGAATTCCGGAGTCGCGATGAACGAGAAGTACCTTCAGAACGTGATCGAGGCGGCGCTCCTGGCCGCCGGCCGGCCGGTGAGCGCGCCGGAGCTGCGCGACCTCTTCGACGAGTTCGCGCGGCCCGAGCTCGCGAAGGTCGAGGCGGCGCTCGCCGCGCTCGCCACCGACTACGAGGGGCGCGGCATCGCGCTCGCCGAGGTCGCGAGCGGCTGGCGCATCCAGGTGCGCGCCGACGTCTCGCAGCCGGTGTCGCGCCTGTGGCAGGAGCGGCCGGCGAAGTACTCGCGCGCGCTCCTCGAGACGCTCGCGCTGATCGCCTACCGCCAGCCGATCACGCGCGGCGAGATCGAGGACATCCGCGGCGTCGCGGTCAACCCGAACATCATCCGCACCGTGCTCGAGCGCGGCTGGGTGCGGGTCATCGGCCACCGCGACGTGCCGGGCCGGCCGGAGCTCCTGGCGACGACGCGGGAGTTCCTCGACTACTTCGGCCTCAAGACGCTCGACGACCTGCCGACGCTCGCGCAGCTCAAGGACGTCGAGACGCTCGGCGTGCAGCTCGAGTTCGACGGGCCGGCCGCGGAGCCGGCCGCGCCGCCGGAGGCGAGCGAGGTGCAGGAGTCGCCCGACGAGGACGAGGCGCCCGGGGCCGTCGCCGGCGCGGGCGACTGAACCGTGCTCGAGCGGTTGCAGAAGGTGCTGGCCGCCGCCGGCCTCGCCTCGCGCCGCGACGCGGAGGCGTGGATCATCGCCGGGCGCGTGACGGTGAACGGCAAGCCCGCGGTGATCGGCCAGCGCGTCGCCGCGACCGACACGATCGCGGTCGACGGGAGGCGCTTGCGGCTCGAGCGCGCCGCGCCCGACAACCTCGTGCTCATCTACCACCGCACGCCCGGCGAGGCCCTGAAGGCCGCGACCGCGGCGAGCGGCGACGGCGCCGAGACCACGACCTACGACCGGCTGCCGAAGCTGCGCGGCCGGCGCTGGCTGCCGCTCGCGCCGCTCGCGCCGACCGACGGCGGGCTCGAGGTGTTCACGACCGACGGTGAGCTCCGGGCCGCGGCGAGCCGCGCCGCGGAGCGGCTCGGCTCCGCGTACGCCGTGCGGGTGTCCGGCGAGCCCACCGAGGAACTGGTCGCGGGGCTGCCGGCCGCGGCGCTCGTCGCCGAGCCGCCCTTCGAGATCGCGAAGGTCGCCGTCGCGGGCGGCGAGGGCCGCAACCGCTGGTTCGAGTTCGAGCTGAAGCGCGGCCACGGCCGCGACCTTAGGAACCTCCTGTCGGCGGCCGGCCTCGAGGTCAGCCGCATCCTGCGCACGCGCTACGGCCCGGTGACGATGGACCGCGCGGTGTCGCGCGGCCGGCACCGCGAGCTCGCGCCGCCTGAGCGCGACGCGCTCTACGCGGCGGTCGAGCTCGCGATGCCCTCGGAGCGCGCGCGGCGCCTCAAGTCTGGCAGTCGAAGCGCCGCCCCGACACGCCCGCGGCGTCCGGGCCCAAGAGGTACAGGTAAGGCGCGAGGACCTCGGCCGCGGTCCTGAGCCGGCTCGCGTCCTCGGCCGGAAAGGCGAGCGCCCGCATGTCGGTGCGCGTGGCCCCAGGGTTCACGACGTTGACGCGCAGCCGCGGGTTGTCCTCGTACTCGTGGGCGAGCACCTGCGCGAGCCCCTCGACGCCGAACTTCGACACCGCGTACGCGCCCCAGTAGGCGCGGCCCTTCTGGCCGACGCTGCTCGAGGTGAACAGCACCGACGCGTCCGGGCTCTTCTCAAGGAGCGGCAGGCACACCTGCGTCAGCGCGAATTCCGCAGTCAGGTTCACCTGCAGCACGCGGCACCAGGTCGGCACGTCGAAGTGCGCGATCGGCGAGCGGGTGCCTAAGATCGCGGCGTTGTGCACGAGCCCGTCGAGCCGCCCGAACTCCGACGCGAGCGCGGCGGCGACCGCGTCGTACTGCTGGGCGAGCGCGTTCTCGAGGTCGAAGGGCAGCAGCGCGGGCTCGGGGCCGCCGGCCGCGACGATCTCGTCGTAGACGCGCTCGAGCTTCTTCGGCGTGCGGCCGAGGAGCGCGACCGTCGCGCCGCCCCTGGCGAGCGCGAGCGCGAGCGCCCGGCCGATGCCGGAGCCGGCGCCGGTGACGAGGATCACGCGCCCGGCATAGAGGCCGTCGCGGGGCGAGTACTGACGGGGATCGATCGGCTGGGTCACGGCGTCACTCCAGGCGGGCACGGCGCGCGGTGCGCCAGGCGAGCCACAGTTGCGAGAGCGGGGAGGGGTCGGGGCCGAGGAGCCGCGCCTCGACGAGCGCGGCGCGCACCAGGCCGTGCGCCTGCGGGGG
>JBBINS010000130.1:4178-8430 GCA_037443765.1 Gammaproteobacteria bacterium | reverse complement strand
GCCTCGCCGACCTACGTGATCTCGGACGAGGACCTGCTCGAGTTCATCTGCGCGCTGCAGAGCGAGCACCTCGCGCCCGAGAAGCTCTTCCACGAGCTCGAGCACAACCACCTGCTGTTCATCGGCAGCAACTTCACCAACTGGCTCGCGCGGCTCTTCCTCAGGATGGCCAAGCGCCAGCGGCTCTCGGACCCGCGCGACGTCGGCGAGGTGCTCGCCGACAGCCACTCGGGCGACGACGACCGGCTGGTGTCGTTCCTGCAGCAGGTGAGCGTCAGGACCCGCATCTACGTGGGCGCCGAGCGCTTCGTCGATGAGCTCCACGACCGCTGGCAGGCGCGGCGCCAGCGCGGCGGCACGCCGGTGGCGGTGAGCGCCCCGGCGCGGTTCCTGCCGCCGGCGCGCGAGATGCCGGACAACGCGGTGTTCATCAGCTACGCGCGCGAGGACCTGCCCGCCGTGCAGCAGATCAAGGCCGGGCTCGAGGCCGCCGGCATCACGACCTGGTTCGACATGGACCGGCTCGAGGCCGGTGACGACTACGACCGCAAGATCAAGCAGAACGTCGCGCGCTGCTCGTACTTCATCCCGGTCGTGTCCGCGACCACCGAGCGCCGGCTCGAGGGCTACTTCCGGCGCGAGTGGAGCTACGCGATCGACCGCGTGCGCAACATGGCGGACGGCGCGCTGTTCATCCTGCCGGTGATCATCGACGGCACCGACGCGGCGGCGGCGCTCGTGCCGGACAAGTTCAAGGCGCTGCATTTCTCGCAGCTGCCGGGCGGCCGGGTACCGGCGGAGTTCGCCGCGCGGCTCGCCGACTTCGTGCGGGCGCGGCAGCAGTGAGCGCCAAACCCATCACCGAGGCGGCCCCGGAGCCGGCCGCCTCGACGGTCGACGACCGCAACCCCTGGCTCGGGCTCGCCTCCTTCACCGAGGAGACGCGCGGCTTCTTCTACGGCCGGGAGGACGAGGTCGCGGAACTCGCGCGGCGCGTGCAGCGCAAGCTGCTGACGGTGCTCTTCGGCCAGTCGGGCCTCGGCAAGACCTCGATCCTGCGCGCCGGACTCGTGCCGCGGCTGCGCGGCCAGGGCTACTGCCCGATCTACGTCCGCATCGACTACGGCCGCGAGGCGCCGGAGCCCGCCGAGCAGATCAAGCAGGCGATCCTGCGCGCGACGCGCCGCTCGGGCGCGTGGACCCAGACCGGGGTCGCGGTCGAGGGCGAGACGCTGTGGGAGTTCCTGCACCACCGCGACGACGTGCTGCACGACGAGGCGGGCGCGACGCTGATCCCGCTCGTGATCTTCGACCAGTTCGAGGAGATCTTCACGCTCGCGCAGACCGACGACTTCGGCCGGGCGCGCGCGGCGCGTTTCATCGCCGACCTCGCCGACCTCGTCGAGAACCGCCCGCCGAAGGAGCTCGAGGCCAAGCTCGACCAGGACGACAGCGCCGCCGAGCGCTTCGACTTCGCGCGCAGCGACTACCGGGTGCTGATCGCGCTCCGCGAGGACTACCTCGCGCCGCTCGAGGGCCTGAAGTCCGCGATGCCGAGCATCACGCAGAATCGCCTGAGGCTCGCGCCGATGACCGGCCAGCAGGCGCTCGCCGCCGTGATGCTGCCCGGCAAGGTCCTCGTCACCGAGGAGGTCGCCGCGGCGATCGTGCGCTTCGTCGCCGGCGGCGCCGAGCTCGCCAACGCCGAGGTGGAGCCGTCGCTCCTCAGCCTCATCTGCCGCGAGCTCAACGACACGCGCCTCGCCGAGGGCCGCAGCGAGATCTCGCTCGACCTGCTCGCGGGCTCGCACGCGACGATCCTCAGCAACTTCTACGAGCGCTCGCTCGCCGACCAGCCGCCCGCGGTGCGGCGGATCATCGAGGACGAGCTGCTGACGGAGTCCGGGTTCCGCGAGAACGTCGCCGAGGAGCGGCTGCTGTCGAGCTTCACCGCGGCCGGCGCGGCGCCCGGCGCGCTCGCGACGCTGGTCAACCGCCGGCTGCTCAGGATCGAGGAGCGCCTCGACGTGCGGCGCGTCGAGCTCACGCACGACGTGCTGTGCGCGGTTGTGAAGCAGAGCCGCGACCTGCGGCACGAGCGCGAGGCGCGCGACGCGACCGAGCGGATGCTCGCCGAGCAGCGCGATCGCGCGCAGGCGGCGCGCCATGCGCTCGTTCGCGCGCGGCAGTTCGCCGTCGTCTGCGCCGTGCTGGCGATCGGCGCGATCGCCGCCGCGGTCTATGGCTACGTCAGCGCCGGGCGCGCCCGGCGCGCCGAGGCGCGCGCCACCGAGACCCGGCTCGCCGCCGAGAAGGCCCGCAGCGAGGCCGAGCACCTGCTCGGCTACCTCAACGACGACTTCGCGACCGAACTCGAGGGCTTCGGCCGCCTGGGCCTCGTGCTCGATCTCGGCCAGCGGGAGCTCGACTACTACAAGTCGCTGCCCGCGGCGCTGCAGACCGAGGACACGACGCGCAGCGCCGCGCTCGCCAAGGTGCGCTTCGGCGTCGCGCTGCAGCTGCAGGGGCACCTGCCGGAGGCCGAGCGGTCGCTGACCGACGCGGTCGATGCACTCAAGAAGCTCCGCGCCGCCGGCGACGACAGCGAGCGCAGCGCCATCGGACTGTCGCTCGGCCTCGGCGCGCTCGGCGACGTCGCCGACCGGCAGGGCAAGGGCGGCCTCGCGCTCGCCCAGGAGTCCGAGGCGCTGCTGCGGCCGTACTACGAGAAGCCGCACGCCTCGGCCGCGGTGCGCCGCGTCTACGGGCTCATGGTCACGAGCCTCGGCACCTACCAGGGCGAGGACGGCTACGCCTCGCTCGAGCGCGGCAAGCAGGCGTTCGCGAGCCTCGGCGCGCGCGACCTCAGTGACGTGCAGGCGGCGGCCGACTACGCCCAGGCGGCTGCCTTCCAGGGCGAGGCGCTGCTACGCGACGGCGAGCTCGCGAAGCTCGAGCAGGTCGAGGGGGAGGCCGAGGCGCTCGCGCGGCGCGTGCTCGACATCCGCCCGGGACACCTGGTGGCGCTGCGCGCCCGCGCGGGCGCGCTCGGCTACCTCGCGTTCGGCGCAGCCGAGCAGGAGCACCTCAAGGACGCACGCGCGCGGATGCAGGGCTCGATCGAGCACAACGAGACGCTGGTGCGCCTCGACCCGACGCACGACGACGACCGCCAGACGCTGACGGACGCGCTGCGGTTCCGGGCGGGCTTCGAGAGCGCGCTCGGCCGGCCGCACGCGGCGATCGCGTACCTCGAGCAGTCGATCGAGGTCGCCGCGGCCGAGCGGACGCCGAGCGGCTACAACACCTTCAACCGCTTCGCGAACCTGCTCGAGATCGGACGCCAGGAGGCCGACCTCGGCGACGGCGCGGCGTCCGGCGAGGCGCTCGCCGCGGCCAAGCTCGTGCGCGAGGAGCTCGCCCGGCGGCTGCCGCCGGACTCGCTCTTCAACGTCAACGCGGCGGCGCAGACGGCGTTCGTCGCGGCGGAGATCGCCCGCCTGCGCGGACAGCCGGCGGCTCCGGCCCTCGCCCGCGACGCGATCGCGGCGCTCGCCAAGGCGCGCGTCTCCAACTACGCGGTCGAGCGCTCGGTCCACGAGCGCCGCATCGATGCCGACACGCTCTACGCGGACGTCGCCAACGCCGCCGGCGACTACGCCGCGGCGGCGGACGCCGCGCGCTCCGCGCGGCAACGGGCCGAGTCGCGGCCGGGCCGCTCGCATTTTGCGCAGCGGCGCCACGCGCGCGCCGTCATCCAGGAGGCGATCGCGCTCGCCCGACTCGGCCGGCTGCAGGACGGTGCCCGAGTGCTCGGCCCCGCGCTCAAGCTCGAGCGCGACCTCAATGCGCGCAACCGCGACAACGAGACGCTGCGGCTCGAGTTCGCGGCGGCGCTGTACGCCGAGGCGCTGACGGACAGGGACCGCCACGCCGCCCTGCTCGAGCAGGCGGCGGCGATCGTCGCGGCGCTGCCGGCGGAGATGCGCAGCCTGCGAACGGTCGGCATCTGGGCCGATCGCATCCAGCGGGAACGGCGCGGACCGGCCTGAGGGCCGTCGCGGGACTGCGCCTGGGCGGTTACCTCCGCCGCGGCACGAGCAGCGACCCTACCGCGATCGCTTCGGCGCGAGCCGCAGGTACTTGGCCAGCAGGTCGTCGACCGCCTCGCGCAGCAGGTCCGCGCGCGAGATCCGCGTCTCGCGAGCGAGCACGGCGAGAAGCTCGGCCTTGACGGGGTCGAGGGACACCG
>JBBINS010000130.1:0-4078 GCA_037443765.1 Gammaproteobacteria bacterium | reverse complement strand
CGTGTTGCTGAAGCCGATCAGCACCGGCGCGTGGCGCGGCGACAGGTCGAGCGGCACCGACGTGAAGCCCGAGGCGGCGACGCCGATCGAGGCGGTGGCGACGCAGATCAGGGTGAGCGCGACCGCGGGCGAATCGACCGCGCGCAGCCACAGCAGGCACGCGCCCGCGGCGAGGAGTCCGCCGCTCGTCGCGACACGGCGCACGCTGATCGTGCGCATGCCGCGCGCGATCGCCCGGTCGCTCCAGACGCCCGTGAGCTGCAGCGCCGCGAAGTATGCGGCCCACGGCCCGGCCGAGTAGAGCCCCGAGCTCGCGATGCCGAGCCCATGGCTCTCGCGGAAGTAGCTCGGCAGCCACGAGACGAGCATGTAGAGCGTCCAGTTGTGGGCGAAGTGCGCCGCGGCGAGCGCCCACACGGGCGGCGCGCGCAGAAAGAGTCGCCACGGCGTCTTCGGCCCGTCCGCGCCGAGGCGGGTCGCGGCGCAGTCCGCGAGCAGCGCGCGCTCGGCGGCGCCGACGCCCGCGTCGTGCGCCGGGTCGTTGGCCACGGTCGCGAGCCAGTACGCCGCCCAGCCGAGGCCGAGCGCGCCGAACACGTAGAAGCTGGCCGGCCAGCCGTACGTCGCCGTCATCCAGCCGGTCGACAGAAAGCCGACGATCTGCCCGACCGGAATCCCGCTCAGCAGACGCCCGATCGCGCGGCCGCGCTCGGCGGGCGGCACCCAGCGGCTGAAGAGCTCGTAGGTCGCGGGCATCACCGCCGCCTCGCCGAGGCCGAGGCCGATGCGGGCCACGATCAGCACGCCGACCGACAGCGACGCCGCGAGCGGCGTCAGCAGCGTGAACGCCGACCACCAGGCGACCGCGAACGTGAGCACGCGCTTGCCGCCGAAGTGCCGCGCGAGCGCGCCGGCGCCGATCTGCAGCGCCATGTAGCCGACGAAGAACGACGACAGCACGAGGCCCTTGACCGTCTGGGTCCAGTGGAACTCGGCCTGCATCGCGAGCGCCGCCACCGCGATGTTCACGCGGTCGGTGTAGGCGAGGAACATCGCTGCGAGGCAGAGCAGCACCAGCGTGTGCCGTCGCCCCCACGCGGCGCTTCCGGATGCAGCGGCCATCAATCCCCCCATCGGCCGGCGCTTGGCGCGGGCCCGTCAGTCGTCGCAGCGCGTCGAAGCGGCCGCGGCGAGTCGGAGTTGTGCGTGTCTCGCGGCCGGTGCGGGGCGGACCTTAGCGCGAAGCGCGGCCGTCCCGCAAAGCGCGGCGCGCCCGGCCGCCGCTGGCCGGCAGGGCCGCCTTCAGGCATAATCCGCGGGTGTTTTGGTCGCGAGATCAATCGCTTATGAGTAGTCGATCGCGAGAGCGATTCGGGTGGCGCTGCGCGGACGCCGCGACGCGCACGCCCGTCTTGCTGCCGAGCGACGCCTCCAGGTGCCCCGCCGATGAGTGCCCTCCCCCCGCCCCCGACGACTCCGCCCGCGCCCCGCGCGGCCGCGGCGTTGCCGTGGCGCGTGGCGCCGCCGCTCGTGAGCACGGCGCTCATTTATATCGGCGCGGGCGTCCTCGGCACGCTGCTGCCGCTTAGGTTCTCGGCGCTCGGCCTGAGCCCCGGCCTCATCGGCCTCCTCGCCACCGCCGAGGCGCTCGGCTTCCTGATCGGCTGCCTCAACGCGCACCGGATCATCGCGCCCGTCGGCCTCGAGCGCGCGTACGCCGCGTTCGCGGGCACCAAGGCGGTCGCGATCCTCGCGATGCACTTCGCGACCGGCGTGCCGTTCCTCGCCGTGATCCGCTTCCTGATCGGCCTCAACGCGGCGGGACTCGCGGTGATCGTCGAGAGCTGGCTCAACGCGCTCGTCTCCAACGAGCAGCGCGGCCGGGTGCTGACGCTGTACGTGCTGGTCGTCGGCCTCTTCTACGGCGGCGGGCAGCTGATGGGCGATAGCCTCAACGTGCGCGGCCCGGAGATGCTCTTCATCGCCGGCATGGCGACGACCTTCGCGCTCGTGCCGATGGCCGGCATCGAGGTGCGCGCGCCGTCGCTGCCGCACAAGGTCGAGATCCGCATCCTCAAGGCCTTCTCGACCTCGCCGGTCAGCGTGCTCGCGTGCATGCTGAACGGCCTGATCCTGACCGCGTTCACGACCGCCGGGCCCTTGTTCGGCGAGCAGGTCGGCTTCGACCAGCGGCAGATCATCGTGCTGATGGCGTGCGTCTCGCTCGGCGGGCTCTTCCTGCAGTGGCCGATCGGCTACTTCTCCGACAAGATCGATCGTCTGTACGCGCTCATCGGGCTCGGGGCCGGCACGCTCGCGGTCGCGGCCGCGCTCGCGGCCGTCGACCGGCACACGCCGTTCCTGCTGCTCGCGCTGCTGTTCTCGGCGTTCGGCGGACTCGCCGAGAGCCTGTACGCCGTCGGCGTCGCGCATGCGAACGACCGCGCGGAGTCGGTCGACTACGTGGCGCTGTCGTCGACGCTGCTGTTCGTCTGGGCGCTCGGCGCCGCGATCGGCCCGACCGCCGGATCGCTGGTGATGGAGCTGACGCGGCCGAGCGCGTTCTTCGTCTACGCGGCGGCGCTGACGCTCGCGTTCACGCTGTTCGCGGTCTGGCGCCTCACGCGGCGCAGGGTGGAACGGCCGCTCGAAACGCGCGAGGAGTTCCTGATCTACCCGCAGACCTCGCCCGCGATCTACGAGTGGTTGCCGTACCACAAGGAGACGGCCGGCGAGAACCGAGCGCCGCCGGCTCCGCCGGCGGCGCCCGAGGCGACCTGAGGCCCTACGGCTGCGGCGCGCCCGGCAGCGGCGGCGCCGCCGCCGCCTTCGCCTTGCGGTAGTCCTGGCCGACGAACGCCGCGACCGTGGCCGCGATCTGCGCCTGGGTCACCGTCGGCACGGCGTGCCGCTCGCCGAGCGGCGGCGTGTCGGGACCGATGACCGCGATCCAGATGTTGCCGGAGCCCTGCTCCTCGATACCGTGCTCCTTCCACTCGGTGAGCCCGCCGCCGCGCCCGTGGTCGGTGGTGATGATGAAGGTCGTCCGGTCGCGGTACTCCGGGATGGCCTGCATCTGCTGCCACAGCTTGCCGATGAAGTAGTCGACGTTGTGGGCGGTGTCGAGCACCGCGTCGTAGCGCCCGGAGTGCGCCCAGTTGTCGGTGTCGCCGAAGCCCACGAACAGCACCCGCGGGTGGTGCGCCTTCAGGTGCTCGGCGAGCTCGGCGTACAGGAACGAGTCGAACGGGTCCTGGTCCTCGAGCCGCGTCGTCGTCCGGTAGAGCTCGAGCAGCAGCTCGCCGCGCGGGCTGCGGTCGGCGGGGTCCACGAGCGTCGCGCCGGAACGCACCGGCAGGTGGCTGCGCGCGTCGTTGAAGATGTCGTGGAACACGCTCCAGGTGCCGAAGATCTCGACCTTGCCGGCGAGCCCGGGCCGCGTGTTCAGCCACTCGAACACCGTCTCGTTCGGGTTCGGCCCGAACTCGTTCTTGTCGATGCGCGCGTCGGCGACGCCGCTCACCATCTCGTTGTAGCCGGGGTACGAGAACCACTTGCCGTTGGTGACCTCGGCCTTGCTGCCGAGCTGCTGGTTGCCGAAGATCTGCCCGCGCTTGGCGACCGTGCCCCACAGGAACGGCATCAGCAGCCGCCGCCGCTCGCCCGGGTCGTCGCTCCAGTACTTCTGGCGCAGTTCCGCGGTCGGCGTCCAGCTGCCACCGGCCTTGTCGTTGAGCAGCAGCGGATCGGCCCCGGTGAATACCTCCTGCCAGCGCAGGCCGTCGGTCACGATCAGCACGACGTTGCGGGTCTTCGGGCTGTCGGCGAGCGCGGGCCCGAGCGACAGGACCGCCCACAGGGCGACGACGGCGGCAAGCCAGGGCTTCTTCATTCGGTGTTCCCCTTGATCGGTGGCGGCGGCCGGTCTGGTGGTTCCGGCCCGGCCACCGGAGAATAGCGGGAGATCATGACACGCGACACTCCAAGGTGGCGTCGCGCGGCGCTGCTCGCCGCGCTCGCGGCCCTCGCCGCGGCCGTCGCGGCGCCGGCATCCGCGGCGCCGGCGCCGGCCCGGGTC
>JBBINS010000129.1:0-8592 GCA_037443765.1 Gammaproteobacteria bacterium | reverse complement strand
CAGCATCCGCATGAACCTCGGCGAGCTCGAGACCGTCACGACCTACGACCTGCCGATCAAGGTCGTCGTGCTCAACAACTTCGGCGACGGCATGGTCAAGCAGTGGCAGAAGCTGTTCTTCAAGGGGCGGCTGTCGGCGAGCGACAAGTCGCTGCACAAGAAGGACTTCGTCAAGGCCGCGCAGGCGGACGGCTTCCCGTGGGCGCAGCGCCTCGAGAACAAGGCCGACGTGCCGCGCGTCGTCGCGGACTTCATCGGCTTCAAGGGCCCGGCCTTCCTCGAGGTGGTGATCGACCCCGACGCCGGCGTCTACCCGATGGTCGGCCCGGGCCAGTGTTACGACGAGATGATCACCGGCGACTACATCGTGTCGCGCGGCCACGGCCCGACGGCGGCGCCCGACGCGTCCGAGATGTTCTGACGGGGCGGCGCCGGCGCGGCCGGCGCCGGCGAGCCGGGCTCAGTTCGTCCGCGGCGCCGCGAGCAGCGCGTCGAGGCGCGAGGTGAACACGTTCGTCGGCTGCGCGCCGACGACCAGCGTGCCCTCCAGCCGGCGGCCGCTGCGCTGCGCGATCACGAAACCCGGCGTGCCGTTGATCGCGAGCCGCTCGGCCTCGGCGGTGTCGGCGTCGATCGCCTGGCGGATGGCCGGGTTCGCGGCGCACTTGTCGTACGCGGGGCCGGCGACGCCGGCCTTGGCGAGGATGCCGCGAATGGTGGCCTCCGTGAGCTCGGGCGCCGCGAGCAGCGCGTCGAACACCGCCGCGAAGAGGCCCTGCTCGCTCGCGCAGCGCGCGGCGACCGCCGCCGGCAGCGCCTCGCCGTGGAACGACAGCGGCAGGTCGCGCACGACCAAGCGCACCTTGCCGGTGTCGACGTACTTGGCCTTGATCTCGGGCCAGCTGCGCTCGTGGAAGCGCTTGCAGAACGGGCACTGGTAATCGGTGAACTCGACCAGCGTAACGGGCGCGTCGGCCGAGCCGATCACGTTGCGCGCGACGTCGTCGAGCTGCACCTTGCCGGCCGCGGCCGGCTCGGACTCGGCCGGCTTCGCGCGCTGCTCGGCGAGCAGGCGCTTGATGTCCCGGAGCTCGGCGAGGATCGCGTCCGCCTGGTCGGAGCTCATCGCGCCCGGGGCCGAGGGGGTCGCGCAACCCGCGAGCAGCAGCGCCGCGGCGAACGGCAGCAGACGAAGTCGTATCACGGGGGGCGTCCTGGGTCGCGGCCGGCGTGGCGCGGGGCAAAAGCCTAGCACACGCATCGCCGGCCAGATGAAAGCGCGCGGCGAACGGGGCATCATGAGGCACGCCCCGGAGGCCCGCGATGAAATACCTGCACACGATGGTGCGCGTCACCGACCTGGACGCGTCGCTCGACTTCTACTGCAACAAGCTCGGCCTCGAGCTCGTCGGCCGCACGGACTACGAGGCCGGCCGCTACACGCTCGCCTTCCTCGCCGCGCCGGGCGACCACGCCGCGCAGGTCGAGCTCACCTACAACTGGGACCCGGAGGCGTACGGGATCGGCCGCGCGTTCGGCCACCTCGCCTACGAGGTCGACGACATCTACGCGCTCTGCGAGCGCCTGATGCGCACCGGCGTCACGATCAACCGCCCGCCGCGCGACGGCCGCATGGCGTTCGTGCGCTCGCCGGACAACATCTCGATCGAGCTCCTGCAGAAGGGCGGCGCACGACCGCCCGCGGAGCCGTGGAAGTCGATGCCGAACACCGGCCAGTGGTAGCCGCGGGCCCGGCGCGACGGCCGGGCCGGGCCGTGGCCCGCGACGCTTCGGTTTCCCCTACGGTCATGGCCGGGCGCGCTTGACCTGGGTCAAGGAAGCGGCTGCGCCGCGGCCGCACAATCCCCTCCGCCGGCCGCCGGCCGTCGGCTAGGACCCGCAAGCCCCCCAGGATCGCGCCCGCAGGTTCCGCCCGGGGGCTCCGGAGCGAGGTCCCGGGGCCGGTGCCGCGGTCCATTCCGTCCAGAGGTTCCCGCCATGATCCGCAACGTTCGTCCCCTGGTGCTCGCCGCCCTGATGGCGCTCGCTCTGGCGTCGGTCGCCGCCGCCTCCGAGCCGCCCGCCGACGGCGGCGGCGCGCTGCACGGCGACTTCGGGCCGCCGATGGGCGAGCCGATCCACGCGCCGCTGACCTCGCCGCCGAACGTGCCGCCGCCGGTGCACCGCTTCTACCCCGCCAAGGTGATCGTCGACCTCGAGGTCCGCGAGGTCGAGAAGGAGATCTCCGAGGGCGTGCGCTACACGTTCTGGACCTTCGGCGGCACCGTGCCCGGCAGCTTCATCCGCGTCCGCCAGGGCGACACGGTCGAGTTCCACCTGAAGAACCACCCCGACAGCAAGATGCCGCACAACATCGACCTGCACGGCGTCACCGGGCCGGGCGGCGGCGCCGCCTCGAGCTTCACCGCCCCGGGGCACGAGTCGCAGTTCACGTTCAAGGCGCTGAACCAGGGCATCTACGTGTACCACTGCGCCACCGCGCCGGTCGGCATGCACGTCGCCAACGGCATGTACGGCCTGATCCTCGTCGAGCCGCCGGAAGGCCTCGCGCCGGTCGATCACGAGTACTACGTGATGCAGGGCGACTTCTACACGGTCGGCAAGTACCGCGAGAAGGGCCTGCAGCCGTTCGACATGCAGCGCGCGATCGACGAGCGGCCGACGTACGTGCTGTTCAACGGCTCGGAAGGCTCGCTGATCGGCGACAAGGCGCTGAAGGCCAAGGTCGGCGAGACGGTGCGCCTGTTCGTCGGCAACGGCGGCCCGAACCTCGTCTCGAGCTTCCACGTGATCGGCGCGATCTTCGACAAGGTGTGGTTCGAGGGCGGCACCCACTACCAGGAGAACGTGCAGACGACGCTGATCCCGGCGGGCGGCGCCACGATCATGGACTTCCACGCGCAGGTCCCGGGCAGCTACGTGCTGGTCGACCACGCGCTGTTCCGCGCCTTCAACAAGGGCGCGCTCGGCATCCTCAAGGTCGACGGCCCCGAGAACAAGGCGATCTACTCCGGCAAGGAAGTCGACTCCGTCTACCTCGGCGACAAGGCGGTCTCCGACCAGAAGGCGGTCGCCACGGCCACGACCGCGGCGGCGCACGGCAAGCTCACTCAGGCGGAGCAGATCAAGGCGGGCGAGACGCTGTTCGCCGGCACCTGCTCGGTCTGCCACCAGCCGAACGGCCAGGGCCTCGAGGGCGTGTTCCCGCCGCTCGCCAAATCCGACTTCCTGATGAGCGACCTCAAGCGCGCGATCGGCATCGTGCTCAACGGCCTCACGGGCCCGGTCACCGTCAACGGCAAGGCCTTCAACTCGGTGATGCCGCCGATGAGCCAGCTCAACGACGACGAGGTCGCCAACATCCTGACCTTCGTGCGCAACAGCTGGGGCAACCAGGACGCACAGGTCAACGCCACCGACGTCGCCGAGATCCGCCGCACGACCAAGCGCCCCGCCGGCGCGGCGCATTGAGCGCGGGCGGCGCCCGATGCCCCGCGCGCGCGTCCCGCTCGGCCTCGCCCTGCTCGCGAGCGCGGCGCTCGCCGGCGCCTCGCCGCCGGCCGAGCGCGCGGCGATGCCCGAGGGCGACTTCACGCCGGTCGTCGCGCCGGGCCCGGCCACCAAGAGCGTCCACGTCGCGGCGTTCGGGCTCGACCGCCGGCCGGTGACCAACGCGGCGTTCCTCGCCTTCGCGAGGGCGCACCCCGAGTGGCGCAAGGGCGCGACGCCCGCGCTGCTCGCCGACAGCCAGTACCTCGCGCACTGGGCCGGCGCCGCGGAACTCGGTGCGGCCGTCGGGCCCGAGCAGCCCGTAACGCGAGTCAGCTGGTTCGCGGCGCGCGCCTACTGCGCGGCCGAGGGCGGTCGCCTGCCGACCTGGTACGAGTGGGAGTACGTCGCCGCCGCCGACGAGGCGCGCGCCGACGCGCGCCAGGATCCCGCGTTTCGCGAGCGGATCCTCGCCTGGTACGCGGTGCCCGCCAGTCGCCGGCTGCCGCCGGTCGGCAAGACGCCGGCGAACCTGTACGGCGTGCAGGACCTGCACGGCGTGATCTGGGAGTGGGTCGAGGACTTCGGCGGCATGATGATCAGCGGCGACAGCCGCACCCAGGGCGATCCGGACAAGCTGCAGTTCTGCGGCGCCGGGGCGCTTTCCGCCGAGATCCGCGATGACTACCCGATCCTGATGCGGATGGCGCTCCTGTCGTCGCTCGAGGCGAACTTCACCACCAGCAACCTCGGCTTCCGCTGCGCCTACGGAGCGTCCCGATGAGCGTCCCGATGAGCGTCCCGCGTCGTCTCGTCCCTGTCGCGCTGCTGCTGCTCGCGGCCGGCGCGGCGGTCGCCGAGGAGCCCGCACACGTCCACGTGCACCCGACCGAGGCGCCGGCGCCGGCGCTGCCCGGCGGCTCGCTCTACCAGCTCGGCGTCACCGTCGACGCCGCGGACGGCGCGCGCCTCGCGCTCGACTCGCTGCGCGGCACGCCGGTGGTCGTGACGATGTTCTACAGCACCTGCACGAGCGTCTGCCCGATGCTGACGCTGCAGATGCAGCACATCGCGGCCGCCCTCGACGACGGCGAGCGGGCGCGCGTGCGGTTCCTGATGGTGTCGCTGGACGCGGCGCGCGACACGCCGCCGAGGCTCGAGGCATTCGCCACCGAGCACCACCTGCCGCAGCCGCCGTTCATCGTCGCGCACGCGGCCGCCGGCGACGTGCGCGCAATCGCCGCGGCGCTCGGCATCCGCTACCGGCAGCTGCCGGACCTGTCCTTCAGCCACTCGTCGGTGATCACGCTGCTCGACCGCGACGGCGTGGCCGCGGCGCGCACGCAGGTGCTCGCCGCGGACGACCCCGGCTTCGTCGCGAGCCTGAAGGCCGCGCTGCGCTGACGCGCTACGGCGCGCGCTCCTTCTGCTTCAGCTCCTCGGGCATCGACGTGAGGTAGGCGATCACGTCGGCACGGTTCTTCTCGACCGGCACGAGCAGCCCCATCGCCGCGCCCGGCACCAGCGAGTACGGGTTCTCGAGGTACGTGTCGAGAAGCTTCGCGTTCCAGACGTGACCGGCCTTCTTCATCGCGTCGGTGTACTTGAAGTGGTCCCAGGTGCCGGCCTTGCGGCCGACGACGCCGTAGAGCTGCGGCCCGATCGGCGGCGAGGTGTCGGTCGTCTTCTGCAGATGGCAGGCCGCGCACTGGGCCTTGAAGACGGCGGCGCCGCGGGCGACGTCGCCGGCGGGCGCGTCCGCCAGCGCCGCCGAGGCGGCGACGAGGCCGGCGATGCCCACGGCCAACTTGTTGATTCTCATGATAACTACCCCCTGGTCTGCGTTGATGCTTGCCCGTGCGATGCGTCTATGGAACGGCACCCGGCGGGGTCGCCGCATCCGGCGAAACCGAAGCCTCGCCGCGGCTTGCCGGCGAGGCGCGCTCGATCAGGCCAACTGCCAGCCGGCGTCGATGCGACCGTCGACAAGGCCGATCCGCCGGTCGGCCGCCGCCGCGAACGCGCCGTCGTGCGTGACCGCGACCACCGTCTTGCCGAGGTCGTGGGCGAGGCTGCGCAGGATCTGCCGCACGTTGGCCGCCGCCGCCGAGTCGAGGTTGCCGGTCGGCTCGTCGGCGAGCACCACGAGCGGGTCGTTGGCGAGCGCGCGTGCGATCGCGACGCGCTGGCGCTGGCCCCCCGACAGCTGGCTCGGCCGCTTGACGGCCTGGTCGGCGACCCCGAAGCGCTCGAGCAGCTCGACGCCGCGCGCGCGCTGCGCCGCCTCGCCGAGGCGACCGAGGCGCCGCATCGGCAGCACGACGTTGTCGAGCACGGTGAACTCGGCCAGCAGGAAGTGGAACTGGAACACGAAGCCGAGCTTCTCGAGCCGGCGGTTGGCGAGCTCGTCCTCTTCGTAGCGCGAGGTGTCCTCGCCGTCGAGCAGGATCCGCCCCGACGTCGGCACGTCGAGCAGCCCGAGAAGGTAGAGCAGCGAGGACTTGCCGGAGCCCGACGGTCCCATGACGCAGAGGAACTCGCCGCGCTCGATCACGAGGCTGATGCCGTCGACCAGCGTCACGGGGACCTCGCCCGGCAGCCGTCGTACGACGGACTCGGCGGCCAGCACCGCGCTCACGTCGCACCCCTTAGGATGTCGACCGGATGCACGCGCCCGGCCTTGCGCGCCGGCAGGTAGGCCGCCATCAGGCAGGAGCCGAGCGCGAATGCGGTCGCGAGCAGGTACTGCTCGCCGCCCCACCAGATCGGCAGGTGCACGACCTCCGTGACGCCCGGCGGCTTGACCGTGACCTCGCCCAGCACGCGCATCAGCGCGACGCCGACGCCGATGCCGAGCGCGCTGCCCAGCAGGCCGACGATCAGGCCCTCGATCAGGAAGATGTTGCGCACGTCGCGCGCGTGGAAGCCCATCGACTTCAGGATCGCGATGTCGCGCGTCTTCTCCATCACGATCGTCGAGATCGTGTTGTAGATGCCGAACGACGCGACCACCAGGATCGCGGCGACGACGCTGTACATGATGATGTTGCGGATCAGCAGCACGCTCAGGATGTCCTCGGACGCCTCGACCCAGGACACCGCCTTGTAGCCGAAGGCGCCCTCGATCGTGCGCGCGACCTCGCGCGCGGCGTAGGGATCGGCGAGCTGGATCACGAAGCGGTTGGCGCGGTTCGGCCGGTCGAGCAGCGACTGCGCGCGCTTCAGCAGCGTGAAGGTCTGCTCCTCGTCGTAGCTGGCGACGCCGGTGCGGAAGATGCCGACGACCTTCATCGCGCGGTTGACGCCCGACGGCGCGACGACGCTGACGGTGCTGCCGAGCCGGAGCGCGAAGCGGTCGGCGAGCGTGCGCCCGACGATGATCCCGTTCGGGTTGGCGGTGAGCGAGTCGAGCGAGCCCTCGGTCATCTTCTGCTCGATCGTCGACACGCCCTTCATCTTGGCCGGCACGATCCCCGACAGCGTCACCGCCTGCAGCCGGCCGGCGAAGGTCAGCACCGCGGAGCCCACCAGCACGGGTGCCGCGCGCACGCCGGGGATCGACTCGACGAAGGCGAGCTTGTCGCGGTAGCCGCGGATGCCGCGAGTCTCGTTCTGCGGCTTGACGTGCGAGATCTGCACCGCCGCGCCCGGCCAGCGCAGCTGCGCCGGCTGCACGTCGGGGACCCGGTACTCGTCCGACACCGTGATGTGCGGGCTGTTGTCGATCAGGCGCGAGATGAAGTCCTTCTCCGAGCCGCGCATCAGCGAGGACACCGCGAGGAAGAACGCGACGCCGAGCACGACCCCGGTCAGCGAGACGAGCGTCTGGCGCTTGCGGCTCGTCAGGTGCGTCAGCGCGACGCCGAGCTCGATCCTCATCGGCGGCCCGGCACTCCGGCCGTCGCCGGCACTGCCCGGATCCGGGCGCGGCGACCCTCGCGCAGCGCGTCGCTCGGCGCGGCGACGACCTGTGCGTCGTCGCCGAGGCCGCTGCGGATCTCGGTCTGCGTGGCGCTCGTGATCCCGGCCTCCACCGGCTGGCGGGCGAGGCGGCCGTCCTTCACGACCCACACCGCGCCGTTCGCGAGCGTCGTCGTCGGCACGAGCAGCGCCTGCTCGCGGACCGCGACGATCAGGTTTGCGTCGACCGTCATGCCGACGCTCAGCGCATCGGGATCGAGCAGCCGGATCCGCACGCGGTAGGTGCGCGCGACCGGGTCGCCCTTCGGCGTGATCTCGCCGACCTCGCCGTCGAAGGTGCGGTTCGGCAGCGCGTCGGCGTGCAGCACGACCTTCATGCCGACGTGCACCCGCGGGATGTCCTCCTCGTCGACGTCCGCCGAGACCCTGAGCGGCGCGCAGCAGGACAGGTAGAAGACCGCCTGGCCGACCGGGATGAACTGGCCGACCTCGCCGTCGCGGCGGATCACGACGCCGGCCGCGGGTGCCGTCAGCACCATGAAGTTGCGCTGCGCGCGCGCCCGATCGAGCGAGGCGTCGGCCGCCTCGGCGTCGGCGCGCGTCCGGTCGAGGTCGGTCGCGGCGGCGACGCCGCGCTTGACGAGCGACTGCATCCGCTCGAACTCGGCGTGCGCGTAGCGCGCCCGCGCGGTCAGCTCGTCGACCGTGCTGTCGAGGTCCTGCGACTCGAGCCGCGCGAGTGCCTCGCCCTTCCTGACGGCGCGGCCCTCGTCGGTCGCGAGCGACACGATGCGCCCCGCGACCCGCGGCGCGATCGGCAGCATGACCGTTGGCTCGACGGTACCGGTCGCGTAGATCGCCTCGACCGCCGCGCCGCGCCGCGGCGCGACGACGTCGACCGTCACCGGGCCCGCGCGCCACCAGGCGACCGCGCCGGCGGCGGCGGCGAGCACCAGCAGACTCGTGACGAGGGGCCAGGTCCGACGCATCGTGGACTCCGCGAACGCCCGTGGGGGCTCCGGTACAGTACCCGAGCAGATCATCATCGGTGGGGCCCGAATGCGTTGCTACCCGTATTTACCCGGTGCGCGCGGCCTGCGCGCCACGCTCGCGGCCGCCGCGCTCGTGGCGCTCGGGCTCGCGCCGGCGGGTCCGGCGCGG
>JBBINS010000128.1:0-8601 GCA_037443765.1 Gammaproteobacteria bacterium | reverse complement strand
GGCGACACCGCCTGGATGCTGACCTCGACGGCGCTCGTGCTGCTGATGTCGGTGCCGGCGCTCGCGCTCTTCTACGGCGGGCTCGTGCGCCAGAAGAACATGCTGTCGGTGCTGATCCAGGTGTTCGTGGTGTTCTCGCTGATCACGGTGCTGTGGGCGGTGTACGGCTACTCGCTGGCGTTCACCGAGGGCAACGCGCTGATCGGCGGCTTCGACCGCCTGTTCCTCAAGGGCACGTTCGACGCCGCGACCGGCAGCTACTCGATGGCCTCGACCAACAGCAAGAACACGCCGCTTTACGAACTCGTCTACGTCGCGTTCCAGTCGACGTTCGCGGCGATCACCGTCTGCCTGATCCTCGGCTCGATCGTGGAGCGGGTGCGCTTCGCGGCGGTGCTGATCTTCGCGGTCGTCTGGTTCACGATCAGCTACCTGCCGATCGCGCACATGGTCTGGTTCTGGCCCGGCCCCGACGCCTTCACCGACCCCGGCCTCAGTGCGGCGACCAGCGCCAAGGGCGGGCTGCTGTGGCAGTGGGGTGCGCTCGACTTCGCCGGCGGCACGGTCGTGCACATCAACGCCGGTATCGCCGGCCTCGTCGGCGCGTTCCTGCTGGGGAAGCGCGTCGGCCTCGGCCGCGAGTCGATGGCGCCGCACAGCCTGACGATGACCATGATCGGCGCGTCGCTGCTGTGGTTCGGCTGGTTCGGCTTCAACGCGGGCTCGGCCTACGAAGCCAACGGCTCGGCCGCACTCGCGTTCATGAACACCTACCTCGCGACCGCCTGCGCGGTCCTCTCTTGGCTGTTCGGCGAGTGGGCGCACAAGGGCAAGCCGTCGCTGCTCGGCGCCGCCTCGGGCGCCGTCGCCGGGCTGGTCGCGATCACGCCGGCGGCCGGCAACGTCGGCATCCCCGGTGCGTTCGTCATCGGCACCGCCGCGGGGCTCGTCTGCCTCTGGGGCGTCACCGGTCTCAAGAAGTTGATCAAGGCCGACGACGCGCTCGACGTGTTCGGCGTGCACGCGGTCGGCGGAATCACCGGCGCGCTGCTGACGGGAGTTTTCAACTCGCCGTCGCTCGGCGGCCCGGGGTTCGTCACCGACTGGGTGACCGGCAAGGTCGGCTCGAACCCGATCCTCGAGCAGGTGCTGATCCAGGCCAAGGCCGTCGGCTTCACCGCAGTGTGGACCTCGGTCTCGGCACTGATCGCGTTCAAGGTCGCGGACCTCCTGGTCGGGCTGCGCGTGCCCGAAGAGGAAGAGCGCGAGGGCCTCGACACGACCTCGCACGGCGAGCGCGCCTACAGCTGAGCTGCGCGCGAAGAACCCCCTCGAGGGCGGGCTTCGGCCCGCCCTTTTTTTGTTCACCGCTCCGCTGCCGCACGCGTCGACGCGCGAGGCGCAGTCGATTCTCATTCCCCTCTGCGACGTCCCGTCTCCGCAATTCTGCGGATGACGCGAAGCGCCAAGACGCTCAGCCTCGGTCGCTGAACGGATGGGTCGGGGAGCTGCTCGTGCGCATCGGTCGGATTACGCTCGGCCATCCGCGCGGAACGATCGACCGCCGCGAGCCACGACCGCTCCGGGGTGGAGTGAAGTCATGATTGGTGACAACGAACGGCCGTGCGTCTATCTGGTGGACAGCGATGAGTCCACGCGTGTTTCCTATCGGCGGCTGTTGCAGCCACTCGGTTACCACATCGAGGACTTCGCGGACGCGGCGGGCTTCCTGCACGGCGCGAACCTCGAGGCGGCCGGCTGCGTCGTGATCGACTTCAACCTGCCGGAGGTCAGCGGCCCCGAGGCGCACGAGCGGCTGCACGCCGCCGCCTCGCCGCTCGCGGTCGTGTTCGTCAGCGCGCGCGGCGACGTGCCGTCCGCAGTCGCGGCGATGCAGCGCGGCGCGTGCGACTTCCTGCTGAAGCCGGTCCGCGAGCAGCAGCTCCTGGACGTCGTCAACCGCGCGCTCCGCAAGTCGGCGGCCGACGCGGTGCAGGGACGCGCGCGACGCGCGGTGCTCAACCAGCTGGCGCGGCTGACGCCGCGGGAGCAGGAAGTGCTGCAGCAGCTCGTCGAGGGCGTCCACTACGACCGCGTGTCGAGCGCGCTCGGCATCACCAAGCGCACCGTCGAGGCCCATCGTCGCCGCATCATGGAGAAGATGGGCGCGCGCACGCTGCCGCAACTGCTACAGCAGCTGGCCCGGGCCGGCTGGCCGGCGCGCACGCCGGTGATGCGCGAGCAGGCGCACTGAGTAACCGCGCGTCAGTCGCCGGTCGCCCGGTCGACCTCGTCGGCGAGCGCGCGCACCCCGGCTGAGATCGCGGCCACCAGAGGCGCGGGCGCCGCGAGCGAGCGGCTCGCGTCCGGCAGCGTCGCGAAGGAGCGCGCGGCGCGCGCGGCGAGCGCCGCGACCGGTTCCCGCGGCCTGAGCCTGCGCCCGCCGCGCATCACGCACTCGAGCAACGGCTCGCCCGGCGGCCGCTCGCTCTCGAGCGCGACGACGTCGGACTCGATCCGGCCGTCGGCGCGGAACGAGCGGTAGACCTGCTTGCGGCCCGGCCAGGTCGCCTTGCCCCAGGATCGCTTGCGGCGCGGTCGGCCCGCGTACTCCTCGAGCTTGTACGCGCAGTCGAGGTACGGCGCGTCGGCCGAGGTGTCGAGCCGCGTGCCGACGCCGAAGGCGTCGATCGGCGCGCCCGCCCCGCACAGCCGCGCGATCTCGAGCTCGTCGAGGTTGCCGCTCGCGAGTATCCGCACCGCGCCGCAATCACCGGCGTCCAGAATCGCGCGCACCGCGCGCGCGCCCTCGAGGAGGTCGCCGCTGTCGATACGCACCGCGCCGATGTGCGCGCCGGAGCGCACGAGGTCGACGACCTCGCGCGCCGCCGCCAGCGTGTCGTAGGTGTCGATCAGCAGCGTCGTGCCATCGGGATGGCAGCGCGCGAAGCCGGCGAACGCGTCGCGCTCGACGTCGTGTGCCTGCACGAACGAGTGGGCCATCGTGCCGAAGAGCGGCAGCCCGAAGCGCCGCCCGGCCTCGACCGTCGCCGTGCCAGCGAAGCCGGCGATCGCCGCCGCGCGTGCCGCGAGGCAGGCGGCCTCGGCGCCGTGCGCGCGCCGCATGCCGAAGTCGATCAGCGCGCGCCCGCCGGCGGCGAGCACGCAGCGTGCGGCCTTGCTCGCGATCAGCGTCTCGAGGTGCAGCAGGTTGATGAGCCGGCTCTCGACGAACTGCGCCTCGGGCAGCGGCGCGACGATCCTGAGCCACGGCTCGTCGGCGAACAGCACCGTGCCTTCGGGCGCCGCCCAGACCTCGCCCGTGAAGCGCAGCCGCCCGAGCCAGTCGATGAACTCCGGTTCGAAGCGACCGAGGCCGGCGAGCCAGGCGAGCTCGTCCGCCCCGAGCGCGAGCGACTCGAGGTACTCGAGCGCCTGCTCGAGCCCCGCCACCAGCAGGAAGCCGCGCTCGTCGGGGAGCCGGCGCGCATACAGCTCGAACACTGCCTCGCCGTCGAAGCCGAGCCTTCGGTAGGCGGCGAGCATGGTGAGCTGGTAGAGGTCGGTGACGAGCGCCGATTCGGTCAAGTCGCGTACTCCGGCGGGCCTGCGGCGCGCAGCGTAGCACCGTCGGTCGCCAGCGCCGCGAGCGCCCGTGCGCCGTCGCCGGGCGCGACGTCGACGGCGCGCACCGCGCCGGTCAGCACGACGACCTCGAGCCCGAGCGCGAGCGCGTCGCGCGCCGTGGCCGCGACGCAGTAGTCGGTCGCGAGCCCGCCGATCCAGAGGCGCCGGACGCCGGCGGCGGCGAGCTCGGTCGCGAGCGAGGTGCCCGAGAACGCCGAGTAGGCCTCGCGGTCCGCGCACGTTCCCTTCTCGATGATGCGGCAGCCGCCCGGGAGCTCGAGCGACGCCGCGAACGCGGCGCCGGCGGTGCCGGCGACGCAGTGCTCCGGCCACGTCCCTCCCTGGCCCGCGAACGAGCAGTGCCGCGGCGGGTGCCAGTCACGGCTCGCCGCGGTCACGCAGCCCCGGGCCGCGAACGTCCTGAGCCAGGCATTGAGCGGCGCGATCACGGCGTCGCCGCCCGACACCGCAAGCCGGCCGCCGGGCAGGAAGTCGTTCTGCACGTCGACGACGATCAGCGCGTCCTCGGGTGCGTGCGGCAGGCGTTCGGCAGGCGTCGCGTTCACCGGCGGGAAAATAGCGCGCGCGGCCGAGGGCCGGGCGGTTTTTACCGAGATCGGCCTATGGAATACCCCTCTGGCGCGCGGATGTCGTCGGACTAGGCTGGTTTGGAGCCACCAACAGACCGCCGGTGCGGTCAAGGAGGCTGTCATGCGTCCGATGCTGGTCGTGGTCGCCGATTACTCGACAGCCCGTTTCTATCGGCTGCCGGCCGATTCGCGCCGCCTGCGCCTGCTCGAGGTGCTGCACAATCCGGCCGCCCGCGGCCACGAGAGTCAGCTCGTCTCGAGCCGTCAGGGGCGCGTCTATAGCCGCGCGGTCGGCCATCCGCAGGCTTTCGACGCGCACCGCTCCGCCAAGCGCCTCGCGTCCGAGCGCTTCGCCGGCACCGTCGCGAAGTGGATCGGCGGGCGCTGCGCGGCGCTGCGGGACGAGGACGTCGTCGTCGTCGCCGGCGGCCGGCTGCTCGGGCTCGTCGACCGCAAGCTGTCGCGCGCCGCCCAGCACCGGCTGGTCGCGGCCGTGCCGCGGGACCTCGGCCACCTGACGGAGGCGGCCCTCGCCCGCGAGATGCTGCCGCTGCGGCAGCAGGCGGCGGCGCACCTGTAGCGGCGACCGCCCGGGCCGCCCGGCCCGCCTGCCGGGCGCCCGGCCCTCCCGCCGGGGCGCCGGGCGTTCACACGACCCGGCCGGCCGTGCGAGGATGCGCCCGGCGCCGGCCTCTGTGACATAGTTCAAGGGTTTTCGGGCGCCGACAGGCGACACTGCCTTGGACTGGGCCGGCGGCCGCCGTCAGCGAGGTTTCATGAACATGACCAGCAACCGAACAGATCCTGAGGGCGCGCGCTCGTCGCTGGCGCGCCGCGCGCTCGTCGTGGCCGCCGTGGTCCTGCTCGGCTCGCTGGCCCTTCCGGCGGCGGCCGCCGTCTACAAGTGGGTCGACCCTCAGGGCCGCATCCACTACAGCGACCGCCCGCCGCCGCCCGACGGCAAGCTCCTGTCGATCGACACGAGTCCCCAGCACTCGACGCACACCGCCGACACGAGCCCTCGCGCCGCGGCGCCGCCGCCCACCGGGCCGATCAGCGGGCCGGGCGCGAGCCCGGAGGCCGTCGCCCGCCTCAAGGAGGCGGTCGACAACGACGTCTCCACCGTGCGCGCCGACCAGTGCAAGCAGGCCCAGGAGAAGTACCAGAAGGACGTGCGCTCGCGGCGGCTCTACAAGGAGGGCCCGAACAAGGAGCGCATCTACCTGTCGGACGAGGAACTCGAGACCGAGCGCCTGCAGGCCAAGCACGACGTCGACGAGTTCTGCGGCCAGACCCGCTGAGTGCCCCGCCGGGCGACCGGCCACCGGCCGCTTCCCCTCGCGGCCGTTTCGCGATTCACTAGGCGCACCGCGCCCGCCGGGCGCCGTCGGCCGGAGATCGCGTGAAGACTGGATTCATCGGACTAGGCGCCATGGGACTGTCCATGGCCCGCAACCTGCACAAGGCCGGCCTCCTCGCCGGCGCCTTCAACCGCAGCCGACCCAAGGCCGAGGCACTCGCGGCCGAGACCGGCTGCGCCGTGGCGGCCGACCCCGCGGCGCTCGCCGCCAGCTGCGACGCGATCGTGCTCTGCGTCTCCGCGGACGCCGACGTGCTCAGCGTCGTCGACGCGCTCTTGCCCGGCGCGCGCCCCGGGCTCATCGTCATCGACTGTTCGACCGTGGCGGCATCGACTGCCCGCGAGGCGGCGACCCGCCTCGCCGGCCGCGGCGCCGCGTTCCTCGACTGCCCGGTCAGCGGCGGCGTCGAGGGCGCGCGCGACGGCACGCTCGCGATCATGTGCGGCGGCACCGCCGAGGCCTTCGAGCGCGCGCGGCCGGTGCTGACGGCGATGGGCCGCACGGTGACCCTGATCGGGCCGAACGGCTACGGCCAGGCGACGAAGGCGACCAACCAGATCCTGTGCGCCGGCGTGATCCAGGCCGTCGCCGAGGCGATGGCCTTCGCGAAGGCCGAGGGGCTGCCGCTCGACAAGGTCATCGAGACGCTCGGCAAGGGCGCGGGATCCTCGTGGTATTTCGTCAATCGCGCCCCGTTCATGGCGCGCGGCAGCTTCCCGGCCGGCTTCCGGGTCCGGCTGCACGACAAGGACCTCGGGATCTGCCACGACATGGCGGCGGCGCGCGGCGTCGAGCTGCCCGTCGTCGAGGCGACGCGGGCGCAGTACCGGCAGCTCGTCGCGTCGGGCCACGGCGACGAGGACATCTCGACGCTGTTCCGCCTCAAGGACGCGCTGTTCGCGCCGGGCGGCGCGACGCGCTGAGCCACGGCGCGGCCTACGCCGGGGTCGCCGCGGGCGGCGCCGGCCGCACGGCGCGCAGGCTCAGCACACCGACGCCGGTGACGAACACGAGCAACGCGACGAGTCCGCCGACGAGCGGCACGTGGCGCACGAGCCAGAGCGCGATGAGCGCACCGAGGAAGGCGAGCACGCGCCAGCCCACGGCGCCCGCCCGCACGGGCAGCCAGCGCCCGAGCGCGTAGTCGCCGACCGCGACGGCGGCGACGACGTGGCCGAGCAGCAGCACCACGGCGTAGAGCGCGATCGCGAGCAGCCCGAGCGGGATGCCGATCAGCGTGATCAGCAGCAGGACCGCCGCCACCGGTACCGCGACCAGTACCCCGAAGCCGACGCCGAGGCAGAGCGGCCATTCGGCGCTGGCCTGGCGGCTGGTGGAAGCGAGGAAGCCGGGCGCGAGCAGCAACAGGAGCGCGCCGAGCACGAAGCTGCCGCCGAACCAGAGGCCGCGGCCGACGCCGCGCAGCGCGTGGTGCGCGCCCTCGTCCCAGCTCCACGCGCGCGGCGAGCCCGGCAGGCGCTCGAGGCCGCCGCCGATCTCGGCACCGGCGGCGACCACGGGCTCGCGGTCGCTGCGGTAGCGAAGCCTGCCGGCGATGTGCGCGCCCGGGCCGATCTCGATCCGCGACGCGGAGATCTCCGCGTCGCCGCCGACCGTGCCGCTGACGGTCGCGTTGCGGCCGGCCATCTGCAGGTAGCTGTCGGCCGTGCCGGCGAACGACAGCGACTCTCCGGCCATCGACAGCGCGCCGCCGAAGCGCGCCCCCGGCGTGACCTCGACGCTGCCGCCGACCAGCCGCGCGTTCTGGCGGACGCTGCCGCTCGCGACCACCGAACCGCCGGCGGCATAGAGGCCCTTGTCGATCGGGCCGCGGACGTCGACGTGCGCACCCGCCAGGAACGCGTCGCCCGCCACCGGTCCGTCGACCGTGACCCGGCCGCCCGCGGCAAAGACGTCACCGGCGACGGTGCCGCCGAGGCTGACGGCGCGCCCGGCCGCGAAGTAGTCCGAGCCGACCGAGTGCTCGACGCTGTCGTCGTCGGCCGGGTCGGCGTCGGTGGCGGCGAGCGGCGCCGCCGCGAGCAGGGTCAGCAGGACGAGGCGACGCAGCATCGTGGGCCTCCCGCCGGTCGGGGTGCCGGCACCCGTCGAATCCTAGACCGAACGCCGTCGGCCGGACAGCGCGCCCGGCCGGGGCCGGCCGCATGGCACAATGCGGCCATGCAACACCTCAGAATCGCGACGCGTCGCAGCGCGCTCGCCCTCTGGCAGGCCGAGCACGTCGCCGCCCTGCTACGCGCGCGCCACCCGGGACTTGACGTCTC
The DNA here is from genome assembly GCA_037443765.1 of Gammaproteobacteria bacterium. Classification (GTDB taxonomy): domain Bacteria; phylum Pseudomonadota; class Gammaproteobacteria; order Steroidobacterales; family Steroidobacteraceae; genus CAIKZZ01. The sequence goes on along the minus strand of JBBINS010000128.1, from coordinate 738 downwards.
GCTGGTCCCCATCGTCACGACCGGGGACCGGATCCAGGACCGGCCGCTCGCCGAAGTCGGCGGGAAGGGCCTCTTCATCAAGGAGCTCGAGGTCGCGATGGCCGAGGGCCGCGCGGACCTTGCCGTGCACTCGATGAAGGACGTGCCGGCGACGCTGCCGGACGGCTTCCTGATCGCGGCGGTGCTGCCGCGCGCCGATCCGCGCGACGCCTTCCTGTCGCTGAAGCACGCGAGCTTCGCGGCGCTGCCCCGCGGCGCCCGCGTCGGCACGTCGAGCCAGCGCCGCCAGTCGATCCTGCGCGCGCAGCGGCCGGACCTCGAGATCGTGCCGCTGCGCGGCAACGTCGACACGCGGCTCCGCAAGCTCGACGCCGGCGAGTTCGACGCGATCATCCTCGCCGCCGCCGGCCTGACGCGGCTCGGCTTCGCGGCACGGATCACGGAGTATCTCGCCCCCGCGGTGTCGCTGCCGGCGGTCGGCCAGGGCATCGTCGGCATCGAGTGCCGCGACCTGCCCGACGTGCTCGCGCGGGTCGGCGTGCTCGACGACCGGCCGACCCGCGAGTGTCTGGCCGCCGAGCGTGCGCTCGCCGCCCGGCTCGAGGGCAGCTGCACCTCGCCGATCGCGGGCTTTGCGCACCACGCGGGCGGCGGCCTCGAGCTCGAGGGCCTGGTCGGCGCCCCCGACGGCAGCGTCGTCTACCGCGACCGGATCGCCGGCGCCGCCGCCGACGGCGC
>JBBINS010000127.1:0-8755 GCA_037443765.1 Gammaproteobacteria bacterium | reverse complement strand
AGGTGTGCCGCGTCTCGAGCTCGTCGAACTGCTCGATCGCCATCATGTTGACCGGGCCGAGCCGGTCGATCTTCGCCTTGAGGTCGGCGATCGCCTCGTCGGCCGACGCCGGGGGCGCGGCGGCCACGGCAAGGAGCGGCGCCCCGGCCGGCACGGCCTGCGCCTCGCCCTCGGCGGGCGCAGCAGCCGCGGCGTCGCCGGCCTCCTCCTCGGGCTCCTCGACCATCGCCTGGCCCGGCGCGGGCCGCCCCTCGCGCTCGGCCTGCTCGACCTCGGCGAGCACCTGGTCGAGCGTTTCCTGCACGGCCTCGACGCAGGTCGAGGCCAGGTGGGCGAGGTCGGACTCGGCGGTGACGCGGGCGAGGTCGAGGTCCGAGACCTCGGCGCGGACCTCGTCGAGCGCGCGCCGGCACTCGCGGATCCCGGCTTCCTCCCCGTCGCCGCGCGCGTGCAGCGCGGCAAGCTGCTCGTCGGCGGCGCGCACGTCGACGCGCAGCGTCTCGAGCTCCCGGATGTCGAGGTCGAGCTGCCGCTTCCCCTCCTCGATGGCCTGCCGCAGCTCCACCTGCCGCTGATCGTTCTGGCGGGCCTCCTCCTGGCGCGCCGTGAAGCGCGCCTCGAGCTCGTCGATGGCTTCCTGCTGGCGGGTGACCTCGGAGGCGAGCGCCGTGGCGCGCTCGACGAGGCCGGCGTGGGCGGCCCTCGCGTCGGCCGCGCGCCGGCTGATCACCTCGGCCCCCTCGCGCGCGTCGAGCAGCTGTCTTTGCGCGACCGACAGCCGCTCCTCCGCCTCGCGCCGCGTCTCCTCCTGCCGGGCCACCGACTCCCTCGCCTCGGCCTCGCGGGCCTCGAGCGTTCGGCGCTCCTGCTGCGCCCGCGCCTGCTCGGTGCCGAGCACGTCGGCCCTCAGCGCCAGGCGCTGGCGGTTCTCCGCGGCCCTGGCCACGAGGCCCTCGAGCGAGACGATGACCTTCTCGCGCTCGTGGGCGTCGGCCACGAGGGCGGTGATCTGCTGCGTCAGGCGATCGACCGTGGCCGCGCCGGACGAGGTCTCGTCGGCGAGGCGGGCGAGCGCGCCGCGGATGTCGACCGCGCGGTCGCGCAGCTCGCTGACCTCCCGCCGGGCCGACAGGATGCCCCGCGACTCCTCGCGCACGCCGCCGTAGACCAGGCGCGCGCCGCGGAACACGTCGCCGTCGGGCGTCACCACGGGGAGGTCGGTCACGAGCGACGCTGCCACGGCCTCGGCAAACGAGCCGGCGATCCAGGCGTGCCCCACGGCCTGCGCGACCAGCCGCGCGTGCTCGCCGGTGGCGCGGGCCACCGACGCCATCGACACCAGCCCCTGAGCCGGCGGCACGGGAGGTTCTGCCGGCGCGGGAGCCTCGCCCCCCACGACGAGGAACCCGCAGCGGCCGGCGTTGTGCTCGCGAACCGTCGCCAGTCCGCGCGCCGCCTCGTCGTGGCTCGGCACGAGCACGTGCTGCAGCAGGTCGCCGAGGCAGGCCTCGACAGCCCGCTCGTAGCCGCGCTCGACCTCGAGGTGATCGGCCAGCGAACCGAAATGCTCGATCCTCCGCTCGTCGCCGGCCAGCAGGAAGCGGGCGGCGTCGCCGTACTGCGCGCGGGCGGCCTCGAGCTCCTCGAGCGACTGCAGGCGGGCCTCGACGCTCGCCAGCTCCTGCTCGCGCGACCGCGTCGCCTGCCGGCGCCGCTCCTGCTCCTCGCGCGCCTCGGCCAGTTCGGCCTGGCGGGCCTCGCCATCCGCGCGGACGCGCTCGAGTTCCGACTGGGCGTCGGCGACCTGGCGGCGCCCGCTCTCGAACTCGGCCTGCAGCCGCCGGTCCTCGACCTCGACGTCGGACCGCTCGGCGTCGAGCCGCGCGAGCTCGTCCTCGACCCGCTGCCGCGCCGCCTCGGCGTTCTCGATCGCGTGCCGCAGCGAGCTGATGGCGCTGAGCGCCAGGTAGACCGCCTGGCGCTTCTCCTCGACCTCGGCTTCGAGCGCCTGCAGGGCGCCGTAGGCGGTCTCGTAGGCCGCGTTCTCCGACGCCAGCACCGCGGCCGCCTGCTCGCGGGCCTGCTGCGCCTGCTCGGCCGCGGTCCGGCGCTCGACGAGCGCCTCGTGGGCCGGGCCGCGCCTGCCCTCGATGGCCGAGAGCTCCTCGGCGATCTCCCGGCTGCGGGCCCCGAGGCCGACGAGCTGCTGCTCGCTGAAGCCCACCGAGTTCTGGCGCCGGTCGATCTCCATCTCCCGCGCGTGCGCGTCCTCGCGCACCGCGTTCGCGTGCGACTCGGCCTGCGCGAGTTCCAGCCTGGTCCTGGCGAGCTGGTCCTCGGCGGTCGCCAGCTTCGCCGCCGAGAGCGCCGCCGCCTCGCGCCGCTCGGCGAGCCTGGCGCGGCCGGCCTCGATCTCGGCGGCCAGCACGCGGTACTTCTGGACGAAGAGCACCTTCTCCCAGCGCCGCAGCTCCTCGCGCAGCCGCTTGTAGCGGCGCGCCTTGGCCGCCTGCCGCTTGAGCGCGGCGCGCTGCTTCTCGACCTCGAAGATGATGTCGTCGATGCGCGTGAGGTTCAGCTGCGAGGCCTCGAGCTTGAGTTCGGCCGCGCGGCGCCGGGCCTTGTACTTGGTGACGCCGGCCGCCTCCTCGATGAGCTGTCGCCGGTCGGTGGGGCGGGTGCTCAGGATCTGCCCGATCTTCCCCTGCTCGATGATCGCGTAGGCTTTGGCGCCGAGGCCGGTGTCCATCAGCAGCTCATGCACGTCGCGCAGGCGCACCAGCTCGCCGTTGATCAGGTACTCGCTCTCGCCCGAACGATAGAGCCGCCGGGTCACCTCGACGTCGCGCGCGAGCACCGGCTCGGCCTCCTCGCCGTCCTCGATCGGGAGCCTGGCCCGCTCGCTCGCCGAGGTCACGCCCGACAGCATCAGCCGGACCTCCGCCGCCCCGGTCGCCTTGCGCGCCTCGCTGCCGTTGAAGATGACGTCCTGCATCTGGTCGCCGCGCAGGCTCTTGGCGCTCTGCTCGCCGAGCACCCAGACGATGGCGTCGGCGACGTTGCTCTTGCCGCACCCGTTGGGGCCGACAATCGCCGTCACGCCGCGATCGAACGCCAGCTCGGAGCGGTCGGAGAAAGACTTGAACCCGGAGATCTGAAGCTTCTGCAGGCGCATCTCAACCCTTGTCCCTGCGTGCGGCAACCCTAAAGGGTCGCCCTACCGAAATCGACGGCACCGCACCCCCGTGGGTCGCCCTGCCGAACTCCCGGCCGTCACGCGGACGCGCGCAGGCCCGGTTGGGTCGCCCTACCGAAATCGACGGCACCGCACCCCCGTGGGTCGCCCGGAACCTTCGGTAGGGCGAGGCTTTAGCCTTGCCTATGACTCGAAAACGACAACAGCCGCCCAAGACGGGCGGTCGCCCGCTCGCGCGGCTGGACGGTTTCGGACAAGCCAACCGTCGGCCAGTCTAACAACTGCTAGCTCTTGTGGCAAGCGCCCGAAAGGGCCCCATGGCTAGTGACTGATCGTCTTGCTGCCCTTCCCCTTCCGCAGGAGGAGAAGCCGGTCGGCCTCCGGGAACAGCTTCATGGCGAACTGGGCCTGGGGGTCGCTTGCAATCAGGTTCCGGCGCGCCTCGGTCAGGCCGAACAGCGCCATGTCGACCTCGTAGTGGATCATGGCCTTGATGAAGTTCGTATCCTTGGCGAACGCCTGGTCGTCGACCTTCACCTTCTGCGACACCAGGAACTTCTTGAACTCGCCGAGCATGGCCTGGTCGACGACGAACCCGCGTGCCACGCGCTGCTGGTCGGGGCGCGGGGCGATCCGGTTGTCCCCCTCGGCCACGAACCGTTCGGCAAAGTTGCCGAAGGTCTGCCGCGCGTAAATCATGCGGCCGAACTCGGTCGGGTTGAATCCCTCGACCGGGCCGTCGAGCCGCTCGTCGGGCTCGATCCCGCCGCCGCTGTAGACCTTCCGACCGGCGTCGGTGTATCGAAGATCGGCCGCCGGGTGCGCGTGCGGCTTCTGGTCGCGGAGCGTGTAACTCAGGTAGTCGTCGAAAGTCCCGTCCCACGGGCGCTGGATGAGCCGCTTGCTCGGCGTGTAGTAGCGCGCGGTCGTCAGCGCGAGACCGGCCCCCTCGCTGATCCGGTAAACCGACTGCACGAGGGCCTTGCCGAACGTCGTCTCGCCGACGATGAGGCCGCGGTCGTGGTCCTGCAGCGCGCCGCTGACGATCTCCGACGCGCTGGCGCTGCTGCGGTTGACGAGGACGATGAGCGGGGCGTCGGTGTAGGCGCTGCGCTCGGTGGCGAAGTAGTCCTGGTCGGAGTTGGGCACGCGGCCGCGCGTGTAGACGATGAGCGAGCCCTCGGGCAGGAAGCGGTTGGCGACCTTGATGGCCTGGTCGAGCGGGCCGCCCGGGTTGTTCCGGAGGTCGAACACCAGGCGCTTCATGCCCTTCGCGCGCAGCTCGTCGAGCGCCGCGCCGAGCTCCTGGTCGGTGTTCTCGGCGAAGTCCTGCACGCGGACGTAGCCGGTCTGCGGGTCGATCATGAACGACGCGGTGACCGACGGGATCGTGATCTCGTCGCGCGGCACCTCGATGTCGATCAGGCGGTCGTAGCCCGGGCGCTTGATGGACACCTGGACGAGCGTGCCCTTCGGGCCCCGCAGCATCTTGACCGCCTTGTCGGAGAGCGCGGCGCCGGTGAGCGGCTTGCCCTGCTCGTCCTTCCAGGAGCGCGTGTCCTGCCCGGCGATGCGCGCGATGATGTCGCCCCGGCGGATCCCCTTCTTGTAGGCCGGCGTCCCCTCGAAGAGCGAGACGACGTTGATGTCGAGGTCGACGACCTGGATGGTGATCCCGAGGCCGTAGTAATGCCCTTCCTGCCGCTCCCGCATCTGCGCGTAGTACTTCGGGTCCATGAAGCTCGAATGCGGGTCGAGCGTCTGGAGCATGCCGCCGATGGCGCCGTAGACGAGGCGCGCGGAATCGACCTTGTCGACGTAGTTGGCCTCGACCGCGCCGAGCGCGGTCGTGAACTCCCGGTAATCGGGGACGCGGTCGCTCGTGGCCAGGGCACGGCGTCCGAGGAATCCGCCGGCAAGCGCGCACACGAGGACCACGAAGAGGGCGGCTGACACGACTCCGTACCTGCGCATGAAATCGATGCTAGCAGATAAACCACGGTGTCGCAATGACTTCCGGGTCCTCCTAGCCCGGCCGAAACTTGACCCTCTCCGCGGCCGACTCCTATAATGCGAGGGAGGTTGCAGGGCCTCGCGCGAGAGACCACGACCAGGATAACGGCCGCGATTCACCCGGCCGTCCGAAGGGGTTCGCACGCGCCGGCGAGGCGCGTGGGCGGGCTTGGAGTGCACGCGATGGGCAACATCGGCATGCAGGAGCTGATCATCATCTTCGTGATCGCGCTGATCATCTTCGGGCCGCGCCGGCTGCCCGATCTCGGCAAGTCGCTCGGCAAGAGCATTGCCGAGTTCAAGCGCGCCTCGAACGAGCTTCGGAACACGCTCGAGGAAGAGATCCGCGTCGACGACCAGCAGAAGGCCCGTGCGGCGTCGGCGCCGGCCCAGGTCCAGGCGCCGGCCCCCGCGCCGATGCCGGTGCCCGCGGCCGTGCCGGCGCCGGTAGCCATGTCGGTGCCCGAGGCCGTGCCGGTGCCTGCCAGCGTGCCGGTGTCCGCGGTCGTGTCGATGGCGCCCGAACCGGCTCCCGTTCCCGCTCCGGTCCAGGCGTCGGCGGCCCCGGCGGCCGTGGAACCGCCCGCGCCGGCCACGGCCCCCGATAACACGATCCAGCACGGCTGATGGCGCTGCTGCCGTTTCCCCGATCTTCAGAGGACTCTTCCTCCTCCGGCTCGGGCTTCTGGGACGACTCGGAGGCCGAGGGCGGAGGAGCGAAGATGACGTTCCTCGAGCACCTCGACGAGCTCCGCAAGCGGCTGATCGTCAGCCTGGCGGCCGTCGCGGTCGGCTGCCTGATCGCGTTCATCTTCGTGGACCGGATCTACAGCTTCGTGATGGATCCGCTCTACGCGATGCTCCCCAAGCACAGCGCGCTCGTCTACACCGAGCCGACCGAGGCGTTCATCCTCTGGGTCTGGATGGCGTTCCTGGCGGGCATCGTGCTGGCGATGCCGGTCATCCTGTGGCAGGTGTGGCTGTTCATCGCGCCCGGTCTCTACGCGAAGGAGAAGAAGCTCGCCATCCCGTTCATCGTACTCGCGAGCGTGGGATTCTTCGGCGGCGCCGCGTTCACCCACTACCTGCTCTTCCCGTGGATGTGGAGGTTCTTCGCGAGCTTCGCCAGCGACAAGCTGACCTTCTATCCGCGCATCGAGCCGGTCTTCGACCTCTACGTGAAGATGATCCTCGGCATGGGGCTCGTCTTCCAGATGCCGGCCCTCGTCTACGCGCTGGCGAAGATGGGCCTGGTCACCTGGCGGTTCCTCGCCCGCAACTTCAAGTACGCCATCCTCGTCATCTTCGTCCTCGCCGCGGTGATCACGCCGAGCGGCGACATGCTCACGCAGACGCTGTTCGCCCTGCCCATGATCGGGCTCTACCTCATCTCGATCCTGATCGCGTGGATCTTCGGCAAGCCTCGCCGGAAACAGCCGGCCGAGGAGTGACGCGTGGTGATCAGGCGCTCGTCCGCCCGTGAAGTCTCCGCGCTGCTGCAGGACCTGGAGTCGGGCTCCGAGGCGGCGCGCGACGCGGCGGTGGCCCGCCTGTCGGTCATCGGGACGCGGGCCGTCGAGGGACTGCTGGCGCTGATCGGATCGACCCGGGCCGCGCCGGCACGGGCGGCCGCGCTGGCCACGCTCGAGGCGATCGGCGACCCGCGCGCGGCGGACGCGGCGCTCGGCTGCCTCGAGGCGGAGGACGCGGCACTCGCGCCGCTGCGTCGGGCGTGCTGCGCCGCCTGCTCGAATCGCCGCGCGGGGCGTTGATCCTCGATCGGCTGGCCGCCGTCGCCGTCGACACCACGCGGGCCGACGGCGCGCGGCTGGCCGCGCTCGAATCGCTCCGGCACGTGCCGGGGCCGGCGCTCGAGCTGATCTCCACCAGGCTCCGCGACGACCCCAGCGTGGCCGTGCGCGCCACGGTCACCGGCGGCGGCCGGGCGCCGGTCAGGCCTCCGCTCGAGGCGCTCGAGCAGGCCGCCGCCGGCCACCTGCCGGACGACGCCGATCCGCTGCGCCAGTGGCTGGCCGCCGCGGGAGCGAACGCGCCGCTGCCAACGCTGCACGGCATCGTCCAGAAGGTGCGCGAGCGGGAGCGTCAGACCACGGACCAGGTTCGCCGGACCGAGTGGATGACCGCGCGGGCCGCAGCGCACCGGGTCCTCGCGGCGCGCGGCAGCACCGTGGCGCTCTACGATTTGCGGGAAACCATCGAGAGCGGCGAGCCGGCGCCGGTCGAGATGCTCGCCGCGATGGCCGAGGTCGGCGACAAGACCTGCCTCGAGACGATCGCCGCCGCTTACACCCGCCTGGTCGGCCAGCCCGACGGCAAGGCCTCGAAGCAGGAGGCCCGGGAGGCCGACTGGTGGCGCGAGCACCTCGCGATCGCGTTCAGGGCGATCGCGGCCCGCGAGAAGCTGAACGAACGCCACGCCATCACCAAGCGGCTGCGCGCGCGCTGGCCCGACACCGCCATCGCACTGATCGGGCCGCCGAGGTAGACGGATGACGCCTTGCGCCGGCGGGCGAGGACGCCTGGCGTCGGCGGGCGAGGACGCCCGCCCTACCAGCCATCGTCAGTCGCGCGGGCCTCATGGCCCGCGTCGGCGACGCGGCTCGAGTTTCAGTACGCCTTCGCGAAGTACGCCCGGGCAACGCCCGGCTTGCCGCAGCGCACGCACACCCCGCCCGCGCTTTCCTCGAGCGGCAGGTTTCGGATCGTCGCCTGCGTGTCGGCCTTGATCTGGGCCTCGCACTCGGCCGACCCGCACCAGGGCGCGATGACGTAGCCGGGGCGCCCTTCCATGATCTGCTTGAACTCGTCGTAGGACGTCGTCTCGGAGGTGTGCTCCTCGCGGAACTTCACCGCGCGGTCGAAGAGCGTCTTCTGAATGTCGGCCAGCAGGTCGACGATCCGCGCGGCCAGCCCGTCGCGGCCCGCCGGGAACTTCTCGCGCGTGTCGCGGCGGGCCAGCATCACCTGGCCCTTCTCGATGTCCTTCGGCCCGATCTCGAGCCGCACCGGGACGCCGCGCATCTCCCACTCGGCGAACTTCCATCCCGGCGTGTAGGCGTCGCGGTCGTCGAGCATCACGCGCACGCCCTGCGCGGTCAGCTCGTCGAAGATCGCCTTCGCGTGCGGCAGCACCGTCGCCCGCCAGTCGCCGCGCGGGATCGGCACGATCACCACCTGGTAGGGCGCGATGCGCGGCGGGAACACGAGGCCGTTGTCGTCGCCGTGCATCATGATGACGCCGCCGATCAGCCGCGTGGTGATCCCCCACGAGGTACCCCAGATGTGCTGCAGCGACTTGTCGCGCGCCTGGAACTGGATGCCGAACGCTCTGGCGAAGTTCTGGCCGAGGTTGTGCGAGGTCGCCGCCTGCAGCGCGCGCCCGTCGCCCATCAGCGCCTCGATCGAGTAGGTGCGGTCGGCGCCGGCGAATTTCTCGCTCTCGCTCTTGCGGCCGACGATGACCGGCATCGCCAGCTCCGTCTCGACGAAGTCGCGGTAGACCTCGTGCAGGATCTTGAGCGTCTC
>JBBINS010000126.1:0-8949 GCA_037443765.1 Gammaproteobacteria bacterium | reverse complement strand
ACCGAGGTCGCGACCGGCGAGGCGGGCCTCAGGGCCGCGGCGACCCTGCCGGGCGCGGACATCGTCATGGCCGCGATCGTCGGCGCCGCCGGGCTGCGCTCGACGCTGGCTGCGGCCCGCGCCGGGCGGCGCGTGCTGCTCGCCAACAAGGAGGCGCTCGTGATGTCGGGGCGGCTGCTGCTCGAGGCGGTCGCCGCGGGCGGCGCGGCGCTGCTGCCGATCGACAGCGAGCACAACGCGATTTTCCAGTGCCTGCCGCCCGGCCCGGCCGGCGTGCGCGCGCCGGGCGTCCGGCGCGTGTGGCTGACGGCCTCGGGCGGCCCGTTTCTGCGCTGGCCGCTCGAGCGGCTGCGGGCGGTGACGCCGGACGAGGCCTGCGCGCACCCGCGCTGGGTCATGGGCCGCAAGATCTCGGTCGATTCGGCGACGCTGATGAACAAGGGCCTCGAGCTGATCGAGGCGCAGCTGCTCTTCGGCCTCCCGCCCGGCGGCGTCGAGGTCGTGGTGCACCCCGAGAGCATCGTCCACTCGCTGGTCGAGTACGTCGACGGCTCGACGCTCGCCCAGCTCGGCAACCCCGACATGCGCACGCCGATCGCCCACGCACTCGCGTGGCCGGAGCGCATTGAGTCCGGTGTAGAATCCCTCGATCTGCTGCGGCTCGGGGCGCTGCGGTTCGAGGCGCCGGACCGGAGCCAATTCCCGTGTCTCCAGCTTGCCGAGGCGGCCGCCGTGAGCGGCGGCACGGCGCCGGCGCTGCTGAACGCGGCCAACGAGGTCGCGGTGGCGGCATTCCTGGAGGGGCGGTTGAACTTTACGGCCATCGCCGAGGTCATTGAACGCGTGCTCCAGCGCCTCCCGGCCCGCCCGGTGACGTCGCTTGAGGACGTCCTCGCGGCCGACGCCGACGCCCGCCGCGAAGCCGGCGGCTTCATCGGTGCGAGCGGGGGAGTGGCGGCGTGACCTTCGGGCTGATCCAGCTGGCCTCGTTCCTCGTCGCGATCGGCATCCTGATCGCCGCGCACGAGTACGGGCATTTCTGGGTCGCGCGCCGCCTCGACTTCAAGGTGCTCAAGTTCTCGATCGGCTTCGGCCGCGCGATCGCGAGCCGCCGCGGCCGGGACGGCGTCGAGTACGTGATCGGCGCGATCCCGCTCGGCGGCTACGTCAAGATGGCCGACGAGCGCGAGGCCCCGGTCGATGCGGCCGACGCGCCACGCGCCTTCAACCGCCGCCCGGTCTGGCAGCGGATCCTGGTGCTGCTGGCCGGCGCCGGCGCCAATTTCCTGTTCGCGATCGTCGCGTTCTGGATCCTCTACATGAGCGGCGTCCCGGGCCTCAGGCCCGTGGTCGGCGAGGTCAAGCCGGGCTCGATCGCCGCGGCGGCGGGCCTGAAGAGCGGCGACGAGATCGTCGAGGTCGCGGGCCGCGGGGTCGCGACCCGCGAGGCCGCGATGCTCGCGATGCTGACGGGCGTCGTCGACGGCGGCGACGTGCCGCTGGTGCTCGCGAGGAGCGGCGGACGGGCGGTCGCGACGCTCGCGGTGCCCGAGGCCCAGCGCCGCGCGCTGACCGAGCCCGGCGCCTGGTCGGACGGCATCGGCTTCAGCTTCACGCGGCCGCACCTGCCGGTCGTCGTCGGCAAGGTTATCGCGGGCGGGCCGGCCGCCGCGGCGGGGCTCCGGCCGGGCGACGTCATCGTCGCGCTCGACGGCCGCCCGGTCAGCGAGTTCATGGACTTTCGCAACGACATCGGCGCCCGTCCGGGCGCGACCGTCGCCCTCGACGTCCGGCGCGGCCCGGCCGACCTCAAGCTCGAGGTCGTGGTCCGCGGCGAGCGCGACGCGAACGACCCCAACCACGCCGTCGTCGGCCGCATCGGCGTCGCGCCGGGCGGGGAGGCGGTCTACCCGCCCGAGATGCGGGTCCTGGAGCGCCACGGGCCGCTCGGCGCGATCCGGCCGGCGCTCGCCGAGACCTGGTCGAAGACGGCGCTGACGGTCAAGTTCTTGTGGCGGATGCTGACCGGCGACGTGTCGCTCAAGAACGTCTCGGGCCCCATCAGCATCGCCGCCTACGCCGGCATCAGCGCGCTCGAGGGCGTGACGGCCTTCCTCGGCTTCCTCGCCATCATCAGCATCAGCCTCGGCGTCCTCAACCTGATGCCGATCCCGATCCTCGACGGCGGCCAGGTCGTCTACCAGCTGGTCGAGGCGGTCAAGGGCGCGCCGCTGTCGGTGCGCACGCAGGTCGTCGGCCAGCAGGTCGGCATCGTGCTGCTGCTGATGCTCATGAGTCTCGCCTTCTACAACGACCTGGCACGGCACTTCGGTTAGCCGCGCACACCACCCATAGGGATCCCGATCCGCATGCCACCCCGGCTCGCCCGCGCCGTCACTCTCGCCGTTGCCCTCGCGCTCGGCAGTGCCGCATCACACGCCCAGACCCTACCCGCGGAACCGGGGGAGTTCACTGTCGGCGACATCAAGGTCGAAGGCCTGCAGCGCATCGCCGAGGGCACGGTCTACAACTACCTGCCGGTCAGCCTCGGCGACCGCATGACCCACCAGAAGGTCGAGGAGTCGCTGCGGGCGCTGTACGCGACCGGCTTCTTCCGCGACGTCGAGCTCCGGCGCGACAACAACACGCTCGTGGTCGCCGTGCGCGAGCGGCCGTCGATCGAGAGCTTCGAGATCAAGGGCAACAAGGACATCAAGACCGAGGACCTGCAGAAGAGCCTCAAGAACGTCGGCCTGTCGACCGGCAAGACCTTCGACCGCAGCGTGCTCGAGGACGTCAAGCAGTACCTCACCGACCAGTACTTCTCGCGCGGCAAGTACGCGGTGCGGGTCGACAGCAAGGTCGAGGACGTGCCCGGCAACAAGGTCAAGATCGCGATCGACATCAAGGAAGGCAAGCGCGCCAAGATCCGCCAGATCAACTTCGTCGGCGACACCAAGTTCCCGCCGAAGGACATCATCGAGACCTTCGAGCTCAAGACCCCGAACTGGCTCAGCTGGTACAAGCAGGACGACCGCTACTCGCGCGAATCGCTGCAGGGCGACCTCGAGAAGCTGCGCTCCTACTTCATGGACCGCGGCTACGCGAACTTCAACATCGAGTCGACCCAGGTCGCGATCGCGCCCGAGAAGGACGACATCTTCATCACGATCAACGTCAGCGAGGGCGAGGTCTACAAGGTCGCGGAGGTCAAGCTCGCCGGCACGATGGTGGTGCCGGAGGCGGAGCTGCGCAGGCTGATGCTCGTGCAGCCCGGCCAGACGTACTCGCGCAAGCTCGTCACCGCCACGCAGGAGGGCTTCACCTACCGGCTCGGCGTCGAGGGCTACGCGTTCGCGAAGATCGAGCCGGTGCCGACGCTCGACGCCGAGAAGAAGACCGTGTCGCTGACGTTCTTCATCGACCCGGGCAACCGCGCCTACGTGCGCCGCATCAACTTCAACAACACGAGCGCGATCAACGACGAGGTGCTGCGGCGCGAGATGCGCCAGCTCGAGGGCGCCTGGCTCTCGAACCGCGCCGTCGAGCGCTCCAAGCAGCGCATCCAGCGCCTGCCGTACGTCGAGAAGGTCGAGTTCGAGAACAAGCCGGTCGCCGGCACCCCCGACCTCGTCGACGTCGACTTCGACATCAAGGAAGGCCTGCCGGGGCAGTTCGGCGGCGGCATCGGCTACTCGCAGGCCATGGGCATCATGCTGAACGGCAACTTCACGCACGCGAACTTCATGGGAAGGGGCGAGCGCGTGTCGGCCGAGATCAATGCCGGCGCGTTCTCGAAGATCTACAGCCTGTCGCACACCGACCCGTACCTGTCGATCGACAACGTCGCGCGCACGCTGTCGCTGAGCTACCGCAAGACGACGCAGTTCGTCTCCTCGGCGTCGCAGTTCTCGACCACGATGCTGACCGGCGCGATGGAGTTCGGCTACCCGATCTCGGAGTACCAGGGCCTGCGGTTCGGCGTCTCGGCCTCGCGCGACGAGTTGCTCGCGAGCGAGAGCGGCAGCGCGCTCGAGGCGGTCGACTGGGTCAAGCAGAACGGCACGCGCTTCGTCCGCACCGGCACGGTGCTCGACGGCACCGGCGCGACCACGACCCTGGACTTCTACGGCTCGCGCTTCGACGTGCTGCAGATGGTCGCCGGCTGGAGCTTCGACACCCGCAACCGCGCGATCTTCGCCGACCGCGGCATGCGCGCCTCGATCCAGGGCGCCTACTCGCTGCCCGGGACCTCGGTGCGCTACTACACCGGCAACTTCGACTTCCTGGACCTGATCCCGCTCTCGAAGCTGTTCGTGCTGGCGGTCAAGGCGCAGGTCGGCTACGGCAACAAGATCGGCAACACCACCGCGCTGCCGCCGTTCGCGCAGTTCTTCGGCGGCGGCCCGGACACGGTGCGCGGCTACCGCGAGAGCTTCCTCGGGCCTCGTGACAGCTTCGGCAACCCCTACGGCGGCAACCTGCTGACCGTCAGCAACATCGAGCTGCTCTTCCCGACCCCCGAGAAGTGGAAGGCCAACGTCCGGGTCAGCGCCTTCTACGACATGGGCAACGTGTTTTCGACCTGCTGCGTCCAGTTCGTCGGCCTCGATCACGTGACGCCGGTCAATTACAAGTTCAGTTACAATGACTTGAAGCGCTCGGTCGGTGTCGCCGTGCAGTGGCTCGCGCCGCTCGGTATCTTCCGGTTCAGCTACGCGATACCGCTCAACGCGAACCCCGGCAACGGCATCACCTACGCCGACGAGCGCGAGGGCTTCCAGTTCTCCATCGGCTCCGCATTCTGACCTCGACCACCCACCCATTCGTTGTTCCACACAGGTTCCTAATCGTTATGCGTATCACCCTTAAGTCCTTGTTCGCCCTCGGTCTTACGGCCGTCGCCCTGACGGGCGCCGCGTCGGCGCAGGCGCAGAAGCTGGCCGTCGTCGACAGCCAGCGGCTGCTCGCCGAGGCCCCCCAGGCCCGCGCGGCGACCCAGACGCTCGAGAGCGAGTTCGGCCCGCGGCAGAAGACGCTCGAGTCGCAGAAGAAAGACTTCGAGGGCCGCGCCGCGAAGTTCGAGCGCGACCAGGCCACGATGTCGGAGGCCGAGCGCACCAAGACCCAGCGCGACCTCCGGGACGCCCAGCTCAACCTCGAGCGCCGCGCGAAGGAGTTCCAGGAGGACGTGCAGATGCGGCAGAACGAGGAGCTGCAGCGCGTCCAGAAGGCGATCTTCGAGGCGGTGCGCGCCTACGCCAAGGCGCAGGGCTTCGACATCGTGCTGGCCGGCGGCGTGGTCTACAGCTCCGAGCAGGTCGACATCACCGCCCAGGTGCTGGCGAACCTGCAGGCCAAGGCCGCCGCGACCCCGGCGGCACCGGCCGCGCCGGCCGCCGCGCCCGCGCCCGCGCCCAAGAAGTGACCCCTTAAGCGGGCGGCGCGTGGACGGGGTCACGCTCGGGCAAATCGCGGCCCGCTTCGGCCTCGTCCTGCGCGGTGATCCCGACGCCTGCGTCACGGGCGTCGCGACGCTCAAGGACGCGAGCGCAGGTCAGCTCAGCTTCCTGACCAACCCGCGCTACCGGAAGTACCTCGAGGGCACGGCGGCGACCGCCGTCGTGCTCGACGAGGCGACGAGCCGCGACTGCAAGGTCGCCTCGCTCGTGGCGTCGAACCCCTACGCCGCCTACGCGCGCATCGCCGCGTGGCTCCACCCGGAGCCGCCGGCGTCTCCCGGCGTCCACCCGAGCGCGGTCGTCGACCCGACGGCGACGGTCGCGGCGTCGGCCGCGGTCGGCCCGCACGCCGTGATCGAGGCAGGGGCCGCGATCGGCGAGCGCGCCGTCGTCGGCGCAGGCTCGGTGGTCGGGGCGGACTCGGTGATCGGCGCCGACAGCCGGCTCGCGGCGCGGGTCGTGCTCTACCGGCGGGTGCGGATCGGCGCGCGCTGCATGATCCACTCCGGCGTCGTGCTCGGCGCCGACGGCTTCGGCATCGCCCAGGACCGCGACGGCTGGGTCAAGGTGCCGCAGCTCGGCGGCGTGCGCATCGGCGACGACGTCGAGATCGGCGCCAACACGACGGTGGACCGCGGCGCGATCGAGGACACCGTCATCGGCGACGACGTCAAGCTCGACAACCAGATCCAGATCGGCCACAACGTGCGCATCGGCGCGCACACGGCGATCGCCGGCTGCGTCGGCGTCTCGGGCAGCACGACGATCGGCGCGCGCTGCATGATCGGCGGCGCGGTCGGCATCGCCGGCCACCTCGAGATCTGCGACGGCGTGGCGGTGCTGGGGCTGTCCATGGTCAGCCGCTCGATCACGACGCCCGGCATCTACTCCTCGGGACTGCCGGTCAGCGAGGCGGGCGCCTGGCGCCGCGTGGTCGCGCGCCTCAGGCACCTCGACGAACTCTTCGATCGCGTCCGGCGCCTCGAGCGGCCCGGCGGCACAACCGACCCGGAGCCATCATGACGACCGACCCCAGCCCGTATCCGCTCGACATCCACGCGGTGATGAAGCAGATCCCGCACCGCTATCCGTTCCTGCTCGTCGACCGCGTGCTCGAGCTCGAGAAGGGCAAGCGCATCACGGCGCTCAAGAACGTGACGATCAACGAGCCGTTCTTCCCGGGCCACTTCTCGCACCGGCCGGTGATGCCGGGCGTGCTGATCCTCGAGGCGCTGGCGCAGGCGGCCGGGATCCTCGCGTTCCAGACCGCGGGCGTGGTCCCCGACGAGGAGACGCGCTTCTACTTCGTCGGCATCGACGGGGCGCGCTTCCGCAAGCCCGTCGAGCCCGGCGACCAGCTGCTCCTCACGGCCGAGTTCCAGCGCGCGGTGCGCGGCATCTGGAAGTTCGGCACCGTCGCGCTGGTCAACGGCCAGGAGGTGTGCTCCGCCGAGATGATGGTGGCGCCGGAGACGCGGAGCTGAGTGCCGTGCCCATGATCCATCCGACCGCGATCGTCGATCCGAAGGCGGAGCTGGCCGCCGACGTCAGCGTGGGCCCGTACGCCATCATCGGCGCGGGCGTCGTCATGGGTCCGGGCTGCCGGGTCGGGCCGCACGCGGTGGTGCTCGGGCCCACCCGGATGGGCGCCGGCAACGAGGTCTGGCAGTTCGCCTCGGTCGGCGACATCCCGCAGGACAAGAAGTACGGCGGCGAGGAGACCTACCTCGAGATCGGCGACCGCAACCGCTTCCGGGAGTGCTCGACCGTCAACCGCGGCACCGTGACGGGCGGGGGCACGACCCGGATCGGCAGCGACAACCTGTTCATGGCCTACACGCACGTCGCGCACGACTGCGTCGTCGGCAGCCACTGCGTGCTCGCGAACTACGCCGGCCTCGCCGGCCACGTCGAGATCGACGACTGGGTCATCCTCGGCGGCTACGCCGGCGTCCACCAGTTCTGCAAGATCGGCGTGCACGCCTTCCTCGCCAACAACTCGGTCGCGACCCGCGACGTGCCGCCGTACGTGATGGTGGCGGGCTCGCCCGGCGAGCCGAAGGGCGTCAACGGCGAGGGCCTGAAGCGGCGCGGCTTCACGCCCGTGCAGATCACCAACATCAAGGGCGCCTACCGCGTGCTCTACCGCTCGGGGCTCAAGCTCACCGAGGCGACCGCCGAGCTCGCGCGGCTCGCCGACGAGCAGCCGGAGATCCGCGCGTTCGTCGACTTCCTGCCGCGCGTCACGCGCAGCCTCGTCCGCTGACGGCCGGCCGCCGCGGGAGGAGGTGAGGCGTGGGGCAGGGGCGGATCGTGATCGTCGCCGGCGAGACGTCCGGCGACAACCTCGCCGCGGGGCTCATCCGCGCGCTCAGGGCGCGCCGCCCCGGGCTCGAGTTCGAGGGCGTCGCGGGGCCCGCGATGCTCGCCGCCGGCTGCCGCGCCTGGGCCGGCAGCGAGCGGCTCGCGGTGATGGGCCTGTTCGAGGTGCTCGGCCACCTGCCGGGCCTCTTGGGCCTGCGGCGCGAGGTGCTCGCGCGCGCGCGCGAGCCGCGGCCGCTCGCCTACATCGGCGTCGACGCGCCGGAGTTCAACCTCGGCATCGCCGCGCGGCTGCACGCCGCCGGCATCCCGACCGTGCAGTACGTGAGCCCGCAGGTGTGGGCGTGGCGGCAGGGACGGGTGCGCACGATGGCCGCGACGCTCGACCTCGTGCTCTGCCTCTTGCCGTTCGAGGAGGCCTTCTACGAGGGCGCGGGGCTCACGGCCGCGTTCGTCGGCCATCCGCTCGCCGACCGCGTGCCGCTCGAGCCCGACCGCGCCGCGGCGCGCGCCCGGCTCGGGCTCGCGGCCGAGGCGACCGTCGTTGCGATCCTGCCGGGCAGCCGCCGCGGCGAGGTCGAGCGGCTGGCGGACGACTTCGTTGGTGCCGCCGCCTGGCTCGCCGCGCGCCGGCCGGGCGTGCGCTTCGTCGCGCCGATGGCGAACGATGCGGTGCGCGCGATCTTCGCCGAGCGCCTGCGCGCCTACCCGGGGCTCGACGTCACGGTGGTGGACGGCCAGTCCGAGGCGGTGCTGACGGCCGCCGACTGCGTGCTCGTGACCTCGGGCACGGCGACGCTCGAGACGCTGCTCTGCAAGCGGCCGATGGTCGTCGCCTACCGCGCCAGCTGGGCGACGGTCGCGGTCGTGCGGCTGCTGTCGCTGATGAAGGCGCCGTTCTTCGCGCAGCCGAACCTGCTGGCCGGGCGGCGGATCGTCCCGGAGCTCCTGCAGGAGGAGGTGACGCCCGAGCGCCTCGGCGCGGAGCTCGAGGCCTGGCTCGCCGATCCCGCGCGGGTCGCGGCGGTCGCGGCGGAGTTCCGGCGCATCCACGAGCAGCTCAAGCGCGACGCGAGCGAACGCGCCGCCGACGCCGTGCTCGCGCTCATCGACCGGCGCGCGGCGCGCGGCGCGGGGTGAGCGTGCGCTGGCCGCGGCGGGCGGG
>JBBINS010000125.1:0-9175 GCA_037443765.1 Gammaproteobacteria bacterium | reverse complement strand
CGGCGCCGTCCGGCCCGGACCGGCCGCGCGCGCCCCGGACGCGGGGTCCAGATGCGAATCGGCATCATCGGCGCGGCACCGGTCGGCGTCTCCCCCGCCCGGCCACCGGCCCGGCGCGGGCTCAGCCCGGCTGCGGGCAGTCGCAGACGACGCAGGTTCCGGCGCGCGACTGGGGCTGGACGCTGATGCGGGCGCCGATCAGATCGGCGCGGTAGCGCATCGTCTTGAGGCCGAGCCCCGTCTCGGCGGGGCGCGCCACCGAGATGCCGCTGCCGTCGTCGCAGACGCTGAGCAGCACGCTCGAGCGGCCGATGTCGAGCGTCAGGTGGATCGACTCGGCATGCGCGTGCTTGATGGCGTTCGTGAGCGCCTCCTGGGCGATGCGATACAGGTGGTCGGTCGCGGACGCGCTCAGGCCGACGGCGGCGGCCTCGATGACCGAGAACTGGATCGCCGGCCCCGGCATGTGGTTGAGCCGCCGGACCAGGTCCCGCAGCCCGGCGACGAGGCCGCCTTGCGTCTCCGCGACCGGCAGCAGGCCACGCGCGACGCTGCGGCACGTGCCGATCGAGTGGCTCGCGAGGTCGCGGACCCGCGCCAGGTCGCCGGCGTTCGGCAGGTTCGCCTCGATCGCGGAGCGCTCGAGCGCCGACAGCAGCAGCGCGAGCCCGGTGAGCTCCTGGCCGAGTCCGTCGTGCAGGTCCTGGGCGATGCGCCGTTGCTCGTGGCCGACGGCATCCGCGTACGCCGCCTGCAGCTCGCGCCGCTCGCTGACGTCGTGGACCACGACGACGAAGAGCGACCGCCCGTCGTGGTCGGCCTCGCCGACCGAGATCTCGACCGGCACCGCGCCGCCGTCCTTGCGCCGCGCGATCGCGGCCCGCGCGCTGACGAACACCGGCTGGCGCGCGGCACCCGCCGCCACCGGCTCGCCGGCGCCGTCGGGCAACGGCGACGGCATCAGCTGCGTGATGCGGCGACCGACGACCTCGTCGCTCGCGTAGCCGAACAGCCGCTCGCACGCCGGATTGAACATCCGCACCAGTCCTTCTGCATCGAGCAGCAGGACCCCGTCGACGGCGGTGTTCACGACCGCCTGCAGCTGCTGCGACAGCACCCGCAACTCGCGCTCGGCGCGGCGCGTTGCGCTCGCATCCTTGAACGTCACCGTGAGACCGACGACGCGGCCGAGGTAGTCGATGACCGGCGCGGCGCCGCCGTCGATCGAGATCGGGTCGCCGCCGTGGCGCGCCAGCTGGTCGGAGCGTGCGAAGCGCACCGACGCGCGGCCCGCGATCACGCGCTTGACGAGGCGCTCCTGCGCCGGCCGGCCGGCCTCGTCGACGATCTTGACGATCGCCGGCAGCGGCCGGCCTTCGGCGTCGCGGGCGGAGACTCCCGTCAGCTGCTCCGCGACGCCGTCCATGAACCGGACCCGGCCGGCGACGTCGGTCGCGATCACGGCGTCGGAGATGCTGCCGAGGATCGTCGCGTACGTGAGCTCGTGCTCGTGCAGTCGCGCCTCGATCCCCGAGCGGTGGATCCCGAGGTCGATCGCGACCAGCAGGTTCTCGATCCGGAACGGCTTCAGGACGTAGCCGAAGGCGGCCCGCGTCTTGGCGCGCTGCAGCGTCGACTGGTCGGAATGCGCCGTCAGGTACACGATCGGCACGCCGCAGCGGTCGTAGATGGCCTCCGCGGCCGCGACGCCGTCCATCGGCCCCTTCAGCCGGATGTCCATCAGCACCAGGTCCGGCCGCTCCTGCGCCGCGAGTTCGATCGCGGCGGCGCCGGTGTCGACGACCGCAACGACGGTGAACCCCGCGGTCGTCAGGCGTTCGCGGATTTCCTCCGCGATCAGCACCTCGTCCTCGACCACCAGGATACGTTGGTCTCGCATGTCAGCCACCTTCCGATTGTGTCAGCGTGTGCACCGTCAGGCGGGCCTCGGTGCCCGGCGTTCGCGGCAGCAGTTCGAACTCGCCGCGGACCTGGCGTGCGAGCAGGCGCACGAGCCGCAGGCCGAGCGTGCCCTGGCTGTCCGCGCCGCTTTCGGCTCTGAGCCCGACGCCGTCGTCGAGGATGCGCAGCACGCAGCCGCCGCCGGCCGTGTGCGCGAGCATCAGCTGCACCTCGCCGCCGCGGCCGTCCGGAAACGCGTGCTTGAGCGCGTTGGTCATCATCTCGTTCAGGATCAGCCCGAACGGCACGGCCAGCTCGATGTTGAGCTGCACCGGCTCGAGCTCGCTCGTGAGGCACACCCTGCTGCCGCGTACCGTGTAGGTGCTGAGCAGCTGCCGGCACAGCGTCAGCGCGTACTCGGCGAAGTCGACCGCCGACAGGCTCTCGGCGCGGTAGAGCGCCTCGTGCACCATCGCCATCGCGCGCACGCGGTCCTGGCTTTCCTGCAGGATCTTCAGCGTCAGGCCATCGTGCGTGTAGGTCGACTCGAGGTAGAACAGGCTCGACATCACCGCGAGGTTGTTCTTGACGCGGTGGTGTATCTCCTTGAGCAGCACCTCCTTCTCGCGCAACGAGTCGAGGATGCGCTGCTCGGCGTTCTTGCGCTCGGTGATGTCGCGGATCGCGCTCGAGAACAGGATGCGGCCGCCGCTCCGGAGCGGGCTCAGGCTGATCTCGATCGGGAACTCGGTGCCGTCCTTGCGAAGGCCGTAGAGCTCGAGCCCGACGCCCATCGGCCGCACGCGCGGCGCGACCGAGTAACCGGCGCGGTGCTGCGGATGCTGCGCGCGGAAGCGCTCGGGGATCAGCGTCTCGACCGGCTTCGCGCGCAGCTCGAGCCTGGAGTAGCCGAACAGGCTCTCCGTCTGGCTGTTGACGAGCACGATCTCGCCGTGCTCGTCGACGATCACCATCGCGTCGGGGGCGGCTTCGAGGAGGCCGCGGAACAGCTCGTCGGCGCGCTGGCGCTCGTTGAGGTCGCGGACGACGACGAGCACGAAGGCCCCGTCGCTCGCCTGCATCGGGCTCAGCATGATGTCGGCGGGAAACTCGACGCCGTCCTTGCGGCGGCCGAACAGCGTCAGGCCGCGGCCCATCGGCCGCTGCCGCGGGGCCGACCAGAACTCGGCGCGGTGCGCGGCGTGGCCCTCGCGCAGCTTCTGGGGCAGCAGGCACTCGACGGCCTCGCCGTGCAGCTCTTGCGGCGCGTACCCGAACAGCCGCTCCGCCTGCGCGTTGGCGCGTTCGATGAGCCCCGCTCGGTCGACGACGAGGATCGCGTCCGGCCCGCACTCGAAGATCTGCTCGTAGAGTTCCACTCCGCACCACTGGCCGGGGCGGCCACCCGCAGCGCGACCGGTGGTCATCGAAGTCGCGCCGCACCCTTGGAGGCTCCCTGCCACGGGGACGCGCACGCTGCATGCGATCCCGCGATGCATCATCGCAGGACGCAGACATTCTAGGCTGCGCCGTTGCGGCGCGGCACGGCGCAAGTCTGTTAAATTCTGTCTAAGTTCGTTTCAAGCGCAGCGGATTCCGCTGCGCGTGCCGCGGCGCGGCATCGTGATATACGGCATTTCGGGGCCCCCGCCGATGCTCGTGCCGGCCGCGCACGGCCGATCCGCGGCGGGCGGCTTCCCGTCACGATGCGACCTCGTTCAGGCGAGTCGCACCAGCTGCTTGCCGAGGTTGTCGCCCCGCAGGAGTCCGAGGAACGCTTCCGGGGCGCTCGGCAGGCCCTCGGCGATGGTCTCGCGGTACTTCAGCCGGCCGCTCGCGACCGCCGCGGCGAGCTCGCTCGCGGCCCACGGCCAGATGTCGAGGTGCTCGAAGATGATGAAGCCCTGCACCTTGAGCCGCGAGCGGAGGATCGGCCCGGGGTTGGAGATCGGCACCGGCGTGCCGTCATAGCCCGCGATCAGGCCGCAGAGCGCGATGCGCCCGAACCCGTTCATCCGGCCGAGCACGCCGTCGAGGCAGCGCCCGCCGACGTTCTCGAAGCAGGCATCGATGCCCCGCGGCGTCGCGGCCGCGAGCGCCGCGTCGAGCGACGGGGCGTCCGGCGCCGCCTTGTAGTCGATGCAGGCGTCGAAGCCGAGTTCCTCGACGACGTAGTCGCACTTGGCAGGGCCGCCCGCGATGCCGACCGCGCGGCAGCCGCGCGCCTTGGCGAGCTGACCGACGACGCTGCCGACGGCGCCCGCGGCCGCGCTGACGACCACCGTCTCGCCGGGCTTCGGCGCGCAGATCATCGACAGCCCGTACCAGGCGGTGACGCCCGGCATGCCGACCGGGCCCAGGTACGCGGCGAGCGGCACCGCGGCCGCGTCGACGCGGCGCAGCATCGAAGCGCCCGCCTCGTCGACGAGCGCGTACTCCTGCCAGCCGCCCATGCCGACGACGTGGTCGCCGACGGCAAAGCCCGGATGGCGGCTCGCGACCACCTCGCCCGCCGTGCCGCCGATCATGACCTCGCCGAGCGGTTGCGGCGGCGCATAGGACTTGACGTCGTTCATGCGGCCGCGCATGTACGGGTCGAGCGACAGCCAGTGATGGCGCACGAGCAGCTGGCCGGGTCCCACCTCGGGCACCGGCACCGCCTCGAGGCGGAAATTGTCGGCGGTCGCGGCGCCGCGCGGGCGCGACACCAGCAGAATGCGTCGATTGATCGCGGTCATCGGTCACCCGGGTTGCCGGGACGGAGTCCCGCGAGTCTAGTCGAGCGGGCCGGCCTGCGCGTCAGGCGGCCCTCGCGGCGGCGGCGAGCCCGAGGGAGTCGAGGATGCCGCGCGCCGCCTCGCGGCCCTCGAACACCGCCGTGACGACGAGGTCGCTGCCGCGGACCATGTCGCCGCCGGCGAACACCTTCGGGTTCGTGGTGGCGAACGGACGCGCCGCGTCCGCCGAGACCCGCACGCGGCCGTCGGCGTGCAGCCGGATGCCGTGCGCGTCGAGCCACGGCGCCGGGCTCGGGCTGAAGCCGAAGGCGACCACGACCGCGTCGGCCTCGATGATCTCCTCGCTGCCGGGGATCGCCTCGGCGACCCGCCGGCCGCGCGGCCCGGGCGCGCCGAGGCGCGTCTGCACGACCCTGACGCCCTGGACGCGGCCGTCGCCGACGATCTCGACCGGCTGGCGGTTGAAGAGGAACCGGACGCCCTCCTCGCGGCTGTTCTTGTAGTCGCGGCGCGAGCCCGGCATGTTCTCCTCGTCGCGGCGGTAGGTGCACGTCACGCTGTCCGCGCCCTGGCGGATCGCGGTGCGGTTGCAGTCCATCGCGGTGTCGCCGCCGCCGAGCACGACCACGCGCCGGCCCGCGAGGTCGATCGCCTCGCCGCCGAGGCCGAGTTCGCGGTTGATGTTGGCGACGAGGTACGGCAGCGCCTCGACGACGCCCGGCAGGTTCTCGCCGGGGAAGTCGCCCTTGACGTAGCCGTAGCTGCCCATGCCGAGGAACACCGCGTCGTACTCGGCGAGCAGCGCGTCGAAGGCGACGTCGCGGCCGACCTCGACGCCGAGCCGGAACTCGACGCCCATCTCCTCCATCAGCTCGCGGCGCTTCTCGACGACCGACTTCTCGAGCTTGAACGGCGGGATGCCGAAGGTCAGCAGGCCGCCGATGCGCGGGTAGCGGTCGTAGACGACCGGCTGGACGCCGTGGCGCACGAGGATGTCGGCGCAGCCGAGCCCGGCCGGGCCCGCGCCGACGATCGCCACGCGCCGGCCGGTCGGGCGCACGTGCGACATGTCCGGCTTCCAGCCGGCCTTCAGCGCCTCGTCGGTGATGTACTTCTCGATCGAGCCGATCGTCACTGCACCGAGGCCGTCGTTGAGCGTGCAGGCGCCCTCGCAGAGGCGATCCTGCGGGCAGATGCGCCCGCACATCTCCGGCAGCGAGTTCGTCTTGTGCGACAGCTCCGCGGCCTCGAACAGCTTCCCCTGCTCGATCAGCTTCAGCCAGTTCGGGATGTAGTTGTGCACCGGGCACTTCCACTCGCAGAACGGGTTGCCGCAGGCGAGGCAGCGGCCCGCCTGCTGCGACGCCGCCCTGGCGTCGAACGGCGCATAGATCTCGCGGAATTCCCGCTG
Source organism: Gammaproteobacteria bacterium (assembly GCA_037443765.1). GTDB lineage: Bacteria > Pseudomonadota > Gammaproteobacteria > Steroidobacterales > Steroidobacteraceae > CAIKZZ01. The sequence continues at coordinate 3,124 of JBBINS010000125.1, read as the reverse complement.
GCGCACCTCGAGCGCGAGCTTCGTGGGCTCGGTGCGCGGGACGTCGAGGAACTGCAGGTACTTGTCGGCCATCAGGCGGCTCTCCGCAGGTTCTCGATCAGTGTGTCGATCGCCGCGGCCTTCGGCTTCACCAGCCAGAACTTGCCGAGGAAGGTCCGGAAGTCGTTGACGATCTCGGCGCCCCAGCGACTGCCGGTCTCGCGCACGTGCGCCTCGATCAGTCCCCGCAGGTGGTGCAGGTTCTGCTCCATGCCCTCCACCGAGATGCGGTGGATGTCGACGAGCTCGTGGTTGTAGCGGTCGACGAAATCGCGGTCGAGGTCGAGCACGTAGGCGAAGCCGCCGGTGAAGCCGGCGCCGAAGTTGAGGCCGGTGCGGCCGAGCACGCAGACGACGCCGCCGGTCATGTACTCGCAGCAGTGGTCGCCCGAGCCTTCGATGACCGCGAGCGCCCCGGAGTTGCGCACCGCGAAGCGCTCGCCCGCCGCGCCGGCGGCATAGAGCTCGCCGCCGGTCGCGCCATAGAGGCAGGTGTTGCCCATGATCGGCGACTCGTGGGCGAGGAACGTCGAGCCGCGCGGCGTGCGCAGCACGATGCGCCCGCCCGCCATGCCCTTGCCGACGTAGTCGTTGGCGTCGCCCTCGAGGTGCAGGTGCAGGCCGCCGGCGTTCCAGACGCCGAAGCTCTGCCCGGCGGAGCCGGTCAGCCGCACCGTGATCGGCTGCCCGCTCATGCCGTTGTCGCCGTGGCGCCGCGCGATCTCGCCCGACACACGCGCGCCGATCGAGCGATGGCGGTTGGACACCTCGTACGCGAAGCTGCCGCCGGACTTCGACTCGATCGCGCCCAGCATGTCGCGCACCATGCGCTCGGCGAGCTCGCCCTTGTCGAAGGGCTCGTTGCGCGGCTCCAGGCAGAACTGCGGCTTGTCGGCCGCGAGCCCGGCGGTCGACAGGATCGGCGTCAGGTCGAGCTTCTGCTGGCGCGGCGTCTCGCCGGGCAGGATGCTCAGGTACTCGGTGCGGCCGATGAGGTCGGCGAGGCGGCGCACGCCGAGGCCCGCCATCAGCTCGCGGCACTCCTCGGCCACGAAGCGGAAGTAGTTGACGACCATCTCCGGGAGCCCGACGAAGTAGCGCTTCCTCAGCACCTCGTGCTGGGTCGCGACCCCGGTTGCGCAGTTGTTGAGGTGGCAGATCCTCAGGTACTTGCAGCCGAGCGCGACCATCGGCGCCGTGCCGAAGCCAAAGCTCTCGGCGCCGATGATCGCCGCCTTGATGACGTCGAGGCCGGTCTTGAGACCGCCGTCGGCCTGCAGCCGGACGCGATGGCGCATCTCGTTGATCCTGAGCGTCTGGTGCGTCTCGGCGAGGCCGAGCTCCCACGGCGTGCCGGCGTACTTGATCGACGACAGCGGGCTCGCACCGGTGCCGCCGTCGTAGCCGGAGATCGTGATCAGGTCGGCGTAGGCCTTGGCGACGCCGGCCGCGATCGTGCCGACGCCGGGCTCGGCGACGAGCTTGACCGACACGAGTGCGCGCGGGTTGACCTGCTTGAGGTCGAAGATCAGCTGCGCGAGGTCCTCGATCGAGTAGATGTCGTGGTGCGGCGGCGGCGAGATCAGTCCGACGCCGGCGCGCGCGAAGCGCAGCCGCGCGATCATCTCGTTGACCTTGTGGCCCGGCAGCTGGCCGCCCTCGCCGGGCTTGGCGCCCTGGGCGATCTTGATCTGCAGCACCTCGGCGGACAGCAGGTACTCGGGTGTCACGCCGAAGCGGCCGCTCGCGACCTGCTTGATCTTCGAGTTCTTCTCGGTGCCGTACCGGAGCGCATCCTCGCCCCCCTCGCCGGAGTTGGAGCGGGCGCCCAGGCGGTTCATCGCGATCGCGAGCGCCTCGTGCGCCTCGGGCGAGAGCGCGCCGAGCGACATGCCCGCGGAGTCGAAGCGCTTGAGGATCTCGTCGGCCGGCTCGACCTCCTCGAGCGGCACCGGCGCCGAGCGCGGGTTGAGCGCGAAGAGGTCCCTGAGGCACGACGCGGGGCGCTCGTTGACGAGGCGGGCGTACAGCTTGTACTCGTCGTAGTCGCCCGTCACGACCGCCGCCTGCAGCGTCGCGATCACGTCGGGGTTGTACATGTGGTACTCGCCGTCGTGCATGTACTTCAGCAGGCCGCCCTGCGCGACCGGCGTCAGCGGGTCCCACGCGGCGGCGGCCAGCGCGCGGTGGTCGGCCTCGAGGTCGGCGAAGTCGGCGCCCTGGATGCGGCTGACGGTGCCCGGGAAGCACTGGGCCACGACCTCGTCGTGGAGCCCGACGATCTCGAAGAGCTGCGAGCTGCGGTAGCTGCCGATCGTCGAGATGCCCATCTTCGACATGATCTTGAACAGGCCCTTGCGGATGCCGCGCCGGTAGCTGCGTCCGAGCTCGGCGCGCGTCTCGGCGCTCATGCCGACGGCGCCGCTGCGCATCATGTCGAACAGCGTCTGGTAGGCCATGTACGGGTAGACGGCGGTCGCGCCGTAGCCGATCAGGCACGCGAAGTGATGCGCGTCGCGGGTCGTGCCGGTCTCGACGAGCAGGTTGCACTTGCACCGCAGTCCCGTCTGCACGAGGCGGTGGTGCACCGCGCCGGTGGCGAGCAAGGCGTGGATCGGCACCTTGCCGCGCACCAGGTAGCGGTCCGACAGCAGCAGCACGAGGCGCCCGGCGCGCACCGCGGCCTCGGCCTGGTCGCAGATGCGCACGATCGCCTCGCTGAGGCGCTCGTCGGCCGGGTGCTGCAGGTCGACGAACTCGTGCGTCAGCCCGAACTCCTTGTGGGCGAGGATCTGCCGGAGCTTGCGTTGCGACAGGATCGGCGAGTTGAGGACGATCTGCCGCGCGTGCTCGGGCGACGGCGCGAACACGTTGCACTCGGGGCCGATCTGCGTCTGCAGGCTCATCACGATCGTCTCGCGCAGCGGGTCGATCGGCGGGTTCGTGACCTGGGCGAACTGCTGCCGGAAGTAGTCGTACAGCGAGCGGATCTTGTGCGACAGCACCGGCATCGGCGTGTCGTCGCCCATCGAGCCCACCGCCTCGCTCTCGTCCTCGGCGAGCACGCGGATGATCTCGTCGCGCT
>JBBINS010000124.1:0-9201 GCA_037443765.1 Gammaproteobacteria bacterium | reverse complement strand
CGCGCGCGCGAAGCGCGCCACGACGTAGCCGTCGCCGCCGTTGCTGCCGGGCCCGGCGAGCACCACGAGCCGCCGCGCGAGCGGCCACTGGCCGCGCAGCGCCGTCAGCGCCGCCTCCCCCGCCCGGGTCATCAGCGTGTAGCCCGGGATGCCGAGCGCCTCGATCGCATAGCGATCGGCGGCGCGGACCGCGGCGGTCGGATAGACGAGGTCGGGAAGCGGCTGCATGGGGCCGATTATCGCGTAGCCGCGCGTCCTATACTCGGGGGAAATCCATGACCGACTTCGCCGCCCCGGAATTCGCCGCGGATCTCAAGCGCCTGGCCCTCGGCCTCGGCTTCGACGAGGTCGGGATCGCCGGCATCGAGCTCGCGGCCGACGAGGCGCGCCTGCTCGAGTGGCTGGCGGCGGGGTTCCACGGCGAGCTCCACTACATGGAGCGCTTCGGCGCGCGGCGCGCGCGGCCGGCGACGATCAAGCCGGGCACCGTGCGCGTGATCTCGGTGCGCCTCGACTACTGGCCGGCGACCGCCCGCGACGCCGCGGCGACCCTCGCCGACGGCGCGGCCGGCTACGTCTCGCGCTACGCCGTCGGCCGCGACTACCACAAGCTGATGCGCAACCGCCTGCAGGACCTCGCCGACGCGATCGGCGCGCGGATCGGCGAGTTCGGCTACCGCGTGTTCGTCGACACGGGCCCGGTGCTCGAAAAGCCCCTCGCGCGCGACGCCGGGCTCGGCTGGATCGGCAAGCACACGAACCTGATCCACCGGCGTGCCGGCTCCTACTTCTTCCTCGGCGAGCTCTACACCGACCTGCCGCTCGCGGTCGACCCGCCCGCGAGCGAGCACTGCGGCAGCTGCAGCGCGTGCCTGCCGGCCTGCCCCACGGGCGCGATCGTCGCCCCGTACCAGCTCGACGCGCGGCGCTGCATCTCGTATCTGACGATCGAGCTCGAGGGCAGCATCCCCGAGGAGCTGCGCGCGCCGATCGGCAACCGGATCTACGGCTGCGACGACTGCCAGCTGGTGTGCCCATGGAACAAGTTCGCGCGCGCCACCAAGGAGCTCGCGTTCGAGCCGCGCCACGGCCTCGACGGCGAGCGGCTGACGACGCTCTTCGGCTGGAGCGCGGAGGATTTCGACGCGCGGCTCCGGGGCAGCGCGATCCGCCGCATCGGCCACGTGCGCTGGCTCAGGAACATCGCCGTCGCGCTCGGCAACGCGCCGGCGGACCCGGCGGTCGTCACCGCGCTCGCGGCGCGCACCGACCACCCGTCGGCGCTGGTTCGCGAGCACGTCGCCTGGGCGCTGGCCCGGCAGCGCGCCAGGGCCGCGGACTGATCAGCCCGCGGCGCGCGCGCGCGGCGGCAGCGTGACGGGCACGCAGTCGACTAGGCGCGTGGCGCCGAGGCGCGCGGCGGCCAGCACCACGACCTCGCGGCTCTCGAAGCGCGGCGGCAGCAGGTCGCCCGCCTGGCGGATCGAGAAGTACTCGGGCGCGAACCCGGTCCGCTCGAGCTCGCGATAGCCCGCGTCCTGCAGCGCCGCGAAATCGCGCTCGCCCTCGCCGAGCCGGCGCTTCGCGTGCTTGAGGATCTCGTAGAGGCGCGGCGCGAGGTTGCGCTCCCGCGGCGTCAGGAAGCGGTTGCGCGCGCTGTAGGCGAACCCGTCGTGGTCGCGCACGACCGGCACGGCGGCGATCTCGACCGGCATGCACAGGTCCGCGACCAGGCGCCGCGCGATGACGAGGTGCTGGTAGTCCTTCTCGCCGAGCACCGCCACGTCCGGCTGGACGATCTGCAGGAACTTGGTCGTGATCGTCGCGACGCCCTCGAAGTGGCTCGGTCGCGCCTGGCCCTCGAGGATCCGCGACAGCTCCGGAACATCGACCCGGGTCGAGCGCTCGAAGCCCGTCGGGAACAGCTCGAAGGTCGTCGGCGTGAACAGCAGGTCGACGTCCGCCTCCGTCGCGAGCTCCTTGTCGCGCTCGATCGTGCGCGGATAGCGGCCGTAGTCCTCCAGCGGGCCGAACTGCAGCGGGTTGATGAACACGCTGACGACGACGCGCTTGGCCCGGTGGCGGGCCTCGGCGATGAGCGCGAGGTGCCCCTTGTGCAGGCAACCCATCGTCTGCACGAGCGCCACCGTGTGGCCCGCGACGCGCCACTCCGCGACCCGCTCGCGGACCGACTGGATGCGGGTGACCGTCTCCACCTCAGCCCCGGAACGGGTTGAAGTAGTGCCGGCCGCGGCGCGGCCGGCTGACCTCGGCCTCGAGCTGCGCGAAATGCGCGTCGTTGCCGACGAAGTCGACCTCGGCGGCGTTGACGATCAGCAGCGGGCCCGCGTCGTAGTGGTGGAAGAAGCGCGTGTAGGCGTCGACCAGGCGCTCGAGGTACTCGCGCTCCATGGCCTGCTCGTAGCGGATGCCGCGCCGCGCGATGCGCTCCTGCAGCACGTCCGCCGGCGCCTGCAGGTAGACGACCAGGTCCGGCACCGGCGCGTCGATCGCGAGGCGCTCGTAGACCTGCTCGTAGAGCGCGTACTCCTCGTCGTCGAGCGTCACGCGCGCGAACAGACGGTCCTTCTCGAGCAGGAAGTCGGCGACGCGCACCGGCGCGAACAGGTCGCTCTGCCGCAGCTGCTGCATCTGGCGCGCGCGCTGGAACAGGAAATACAGCTGCGCCGGGAAGGCGCCGGTGCGCGGGCTGCGGTAGAAGCGCTCGAGGAACGGGTTCTCCTCGGCGCGCTCGAGCACGAGGTCCGCGCCGTACTGCGCCGCCAGCCGCTGCGCGAGGCTGGTCTTGCCGACGCCGATCGGGCCCTCGATGACGACGTAGCGGTGGGCGAGGGCCGGTGGCGGTGCGGGGGCGGTACTCACGCGTCCTGAATCACAGCGGGGACAGACCGTCGGCCGCGACCGCGGCTTTGAGCGCGGCCACGCGGCCGCGGCCCGCAATCCACACGTCGGGCGCGAGTTCGGCCAAAGGATACAGCACGAACGCGCGCTCGTGCAGGCGCGGGTGCGGCAGCTCGAGCGTCTCGCTCTTGATCGTCAGCGAGCCGTACGCGAGCAGGTCGAGGTCGATGCGCCGCGGCCCGAAGCGGACCGCCGGCGGCCGCTTGCCGAGCGCGGTCTCGAGCGCGCGCAGCTGCTCGTGGAGCTCCGGGGCGCCGAGCTGCGTCACGAGCGCGGCGGCGGCGTTCAGGAAGCGCGGCTGGTCCTGGGGACCGACCGGGTCGGTCCAGTAACGGCCCGACGCGGCGACGAGGCGGGTGCGCGGCAGCCGCGCGAGGCCGGCAATCGCGGCGTCGAGCTGGCGCGGCGGGTCGTCGAGGTTGCTGCCGAGGCCGATCCAGGCCGGCGTCCACGGCGCCCCGTGCCGGTCAGGCGGCGGGGCCACCCGCCCCACCGCTCGGGCGCCGGCGCCGCCGGCGGCGGCGGCGCGGCTCGCCGTCGGCCCCCTCGGCCGGCGCGGACGGCGCGAGCTGCGCGACGCGCTCGAGGCGCTCGTCGGCGCTCAGCGTCTGGATCTCGGTCCACCAGCTCGCGAGCTCCGCCGGCACGAGGCCCGCCTCGGCCCGCAGCAGCAGGAAGTCGTAGGCGGCGCGGAAGCGCGGATGGTGCAGCAGCGCGAGCGCGCGACGGCCGTCGCGCCGCTCGAAGCGCGGTTGCAGCAGCAGCAGCTCCCGCAGCGGCAGCGTGAAGCGCTTCGGCACCGCGACGCGACGCACCTGCTGCAGGACGACGGTGTCGATCGCCTCGAGCATCGCCTGCGACTCGGGCTGGCCGGCGGCGACCTTGGCGGCGGCGAGGCGCGCGATCGGCCGGTAGAGCAGCACCGCGAACAGGAACGTCGGCGTGACCGCGCGGTCGGCCGCGACGCGCGCGTCGGTGCCGGCGAGGCCGAGGTGCAAGAGGCGCGTCGCCGCGCCGTCCGGGTCCCGCTCGAGCTGCTCGGCGACGGCCGGCATCAGGTGCGGCAGCAGGTCGAACTCCCGCAGCCGGTCGAGCGAGGCCGCCGCGTTGCCCGACAGAAACAGCTTCATCGACTCGTCGAACAGTCGCGCGGCGGGCACGCCCGCGAGCAGCGACGCGAGCTCGGTCATCGGCGCGCGGGTCGCCGGATGCATCGTGAAACCGAGCTTCCCGGCGAAGCGCGCGGCGCGCAGCATGCGCACCGGGTCCTCGCGGTAGCGGACCTCAGGGTCGCCGATCAGCCGGAGCACGCGGTTGCGCACGTCCTCGACGCCGTCGGCGTAGTCCCACACCGAGAAGTCGGCGATGTTGTAGTAGAGCGAGTTGGCGGTGAAGTCGCGCCGCCAGACGTCCTCGTCGATCGTGCCGTAGACGTTGTCGCGCAGGATGCGGCCGCTCTCGTCGTGGGCGCGCGCGTCGTCGACCTCGCGGTGGTCCTCGTCGTCGACCTCGGGCGGCGCCGCGGCGGCGCGGAAGGTCGCGACCTCGATGATCTCGTCGCCGTAGTGGACGTGCGCGAGGCGGAAGCGCCGGCCGATCAGCCGGCAATTGCGGAACAGCCGGCGGATCTCCTCGGGCAGCGCGTCGGTCGCGACGTCGAAGTCCTTCGGCTGTATGCCGAGCAGCAGGTCGCGCACGCTGCCGCCGACCAGGAACGCCTGGTAGCCGCCTTCCTTCAGGCGATAGAGCACCTTGAGCGCCTGCGGCGAAATCTGGGCGCGGGAGATGGAGTGCGCTGCGCGCGGGATGATCACGGGACGCGCCCGTGGGGTCGCCGGGGCGGAATTCCCCGCGCCCGGGGCGGTGCTGGTCGGGGACGTGCTCAGGTAAAGGCTCTCGATTGGCTTGTCGTTCGGTCTAGGCATCGTATAATAGCAGGCTAACGTCCGCCGGCGCCTCCCGGCCGGACTCCAGCGCTCCCATCGTCTAGAGGCCCAGGACACAGCCCTCTCAAGGCTGGTACGAGGGTTCGAATCCCTCTGGGAGCGCCACTCTCCACGATCCCACCGCCGCCGCGAAGCGCGCGTCGCCGCACCGGGATCGGCGGGCTGCGCGGTCCGAGCGGCGCGGGTTAAGTATCGTCGGGCCGGATCATTCAGGGGCGACACGCCGTGGCGCTGAGCGCGACGATCTACGCATTCGAAGTGACGCTCAACGATTCCGATCGCGGCGTGTACGAGTCGCTCGAGTTCCGGGTCGCGCGACACCCCTCGGAGACCGAGGACTACCTGTTGACGCGTGTGCTCGCGTACTGCCTCGAGTTCGGCGAGGGCATCGCGTTCTCGAACGGACTGTCGGACCCCGACGCGCCGGCGCTCGTGATCCGCGACCTGACCGGCGCCTTGCGCAGCTGGATCGAGATCGGCGTCCCCGACCCCGCGCGGCTCCACAAGGCCGCGAAGGCGTCGCCGCGCGTGGTCGTCTACTGCCACAGGAACATCGACCAGCTGCTGGCGCGTCTCGAGACGGAGCGGATTCACCGCGGTGACCGGCTCGAAATCTACGAGATCGACCGCGACCTCCTCGCCGCACTCGTGCCGCACCTCGCCCGCCGCGTCCGCCTCGACATCGCCGTCACGGACCGGCACCTGTACGTGTCGGTCGGCGAGCACACGCTGAGCGGCGGCGTCGTCGCGCACCGCGCGGCGACCGGCTGATCCCACCGGCCGGCGGCGTCGCTCGCCGGCCCCCTCGTTCCCGCCACTCGGGCGGCCGCCGCGACCCCGCCGCCGCGCGGCGCGAACCAAACGCCTGTCGCGCCGCAGCAAACGGGCCCGCTGCACCGCAGCCCGCCGCAGGCCCTGATTTCCGGGGTGACGGGCCCCTTCGCACTCAAGATATGCTCGCAACGCCCGAGAATTGGGTGATTCATCGTCTCGACGCAACGCTTTACTGGGTCCCTGAATTGACCTCCCCACCTTCCGGCCCCGCCGGTCCCGCCAGCCGGGACCTCGATGCCGCGGCACGCCGGCTCGCCGGCGCGGCGCCGGTCGGCCTGCTGCTGCGCGACCAGGACCGGCGCGCGACCTACGCGAACGGCGCGTGGCTCGCCATTGCCGGGATTGCGCTCGACGCGGCGCTCGGCGACGGCTGGCAACGCGCGCTCGATCCGCCCGACCGCGAGCGGGTGCTCGCCGCGTTCGCCGAGTCCGACCGGAACCTGCGCCCGGTCGCCTGCGACGCCGGCTTCCGGCGGCCGGACGGCGCGCTGCGCCGCGTGCGCCTGCGCAGCGCGCCGCTCTGCGACGACGGCGGCGCCGTGATCGGTGCGGTCGCAACGGCCGAGGACATCACCGATGCCGCCGTCGCCGACGCGCGCCTCGCGGTCGGCGAACACCAGTACCGGCTCATGTTCACCCACATGCAGAACGGCTTTGCGCTCCACCGGGTCATCCTCGACGCCGACGGCAAGCCGGTCGACTACGAATTCCTGGCGCTCAACCCCGCGTACACGGAGATGACGGGCCTGCGGCCCGAGGCCACGATCGGGCGCCGCGTGACCGAAGTGCTGCCCGGCACCGAGCGCGACCCGGCCAACTGGATCCAGGTGTTCGGCGAGGTCGCGCTGACCGGGCGCACGATCCGCATCGAGGCGCTCTCGGAGGCGATCGGCAAGTGGTTCGAGGTGGTCGCCTACCGTCCGGAGCCGATGCAGTTCGCGGTGCTGATCCACGAGATCACGGGCCGCAAGGAGCTCGAGTGGGCGCTGCTCGAGGCGTCGGCGCGGGAGCAGCAGCAGCTGGGGCGGGAGCTGCACGACGGCCTCGGCCAGGAGATCACCGGCATCGCCCTGCTCGCCGAGGGCATTGCGCGCGCCGCCGCCCGCGCGCACTCCCCGAACGCGACCGAGCTCAAGCGGCTCGCCGAGATCGCGAGCCATGCGATCGGCACCTGCCGCGGGCTCGCCCACGGCCTGTCGCCGCTCGACGAAACCGACGGCGACCTCCGCGCCGCGCTGCACGGACTCGCCAAGCGACAGACCGACCTCGGCGGACCCGTCGTGCATTTCGAGAACGCGGGCCGGGCGCCGTTGCAACTCGCGAAGAGTTCCGCCGACCACCTCTACCGAATCGCGCAGGAGGCGGTCAGCAACGCGCTGCGCTACGCCGACGCGCGGCACGTCGTCATCCGCCTGACGGTGCGCCCCGCGCGCATCCGCCTGGAGATTGAGGACGACGGCAAGGGTTGCGGAGCCTCGCCCCGCAGCGCCGCCGGCATCGGCATGAAGACGATGGACTACCGGGCGCGTGTGCTCGGCGGCGAGCTCGTGGTCGGCGAGCGCGCCGCGGGCGGCACCCGCGTCGCCTGCAACTGCCCGCAGCCGGAGGCGCCGGGGCGCGCTGCGGGCCGCACCGCTCCCGCCCGCTGACCAGGCGGCCGGTTCTCGCATTCACGGCGCGACGGCGCCGGGCCCGTGCCTGCGTCGCGGTGCTAGCCTTGTCCGGCCGGCCACTCGGCCTTCCCGGAAAACCGCCATGACCCGACGCCCCGCCCCGCCCGCGCTGATCGCGCTCGTGAGCTTGCTGTTCACCGCCGTCGCGCCGGCCGCTCCCGCCCCCGCCCCCGCGCCCGCCCCGTTCGACGTCGTGATCCTGAACGGCCGGGTCATCGACGGCACGGGCTCGCCCTGGTACGCGGCCGACGTCGGCATCCGCGCCGGGCGCATCGCGGCCATCGGCCGCCTCGGCCAGGCGCCGGCGCGGCGCCGGATCGACGCCGGCGGGCGGGTCGTGGCGCCGGGCTTCATCGACATGCTCGGCCAGTCCGAGCTCACGATCCTGGTCGACCCGCGGCTGCCGTCGAAGATTTTCCAGGGCATCACGACCGAGATCACCGGCGAGGGCGGATCGGTCGCGCCGCTCGCGGGTCACTACCGCGCCGAGATGCAGCCGACGCTCGACCACCTCGGCATCCGGGCCGACTGGACCGACTTCGCCGGCTACTTCGGACGCCTCGAGCGGCAGGGCATCGGCATCAACCTCGCCTCCTACGTCGGCGCGACCACGGTCCGCTCGATCGTCATCGGCGGCGTAGACCGCGCGCCGACCGCGGCGGAACTCGCGCGGATGCGGGGCCTCGTGCGCACGGCGATGCAACAGGGTGCGGTCGGGATCTCGAGCTCGCTCGAGTACGCGCCGGCGCCGTACGCGAGCACCGACGAGCTGATCGCGCTCGCGCGCGAGGCGGCGCCGTTCGGCGGCATCTACGCGACGCACATGCGCTCGGAGGGTGACGCGATCGACGCGGCGCTCGACGAGACCTTCCGCATCGGCCGCGAGGCCGGCATCCCGGTCGAGATCTGGCACCTCAAGGTCGCGGGCAAGGCCAACTGGGGCCGCATGCCCGCGATCGTCGCGCGCATCAACGCGGCGCGCGCCGCCGGCGTCGACGTCGCAGCCGACACCTACGCGTACACGGCGTGGTTCAACGACATGTCGGCGTTCGTTCCGCCGTGGGCGCACGACGGCGGCACCGCGAAGCTGCTCGAGCGGCTGCGGGACCCCGCGGCGCGCGAGCGCATCCGCAAGGACATGCTGACGCCGAGCACCGCCTGGGACAACGAGTGGTCGGAGATCGAGGGGCCGGAGGCGATCCTCGTCGGCGTCGTCACGAACCCGTCACTGCGGCCGCTGCAGGGCAAGACGATCAAGGAGATCGCGGCCGCGCGCGGCAAGGATCCGATCGACACGCTGCTCGACGTGCTGCTCGAGGACGGCGCCCAGACCGGCTGCGCCGTGTTCGGCATGAACGAGGCCGACGTCGCGCTCGCGCTCGTCCAGCCGTGGACGTCCGTGAACAACGACAGCTCCGGCACCGCGACCGAGGGCGTGCTCGGCGAGGAGCACCCGCATCCGCGCGCCTACGGCACGTTCCCGCGGATCCTGCGCAAGTACGTGCGCGAGGAGCACCGGCTGACGCTCGAGGACGCGATCCGCAAGTTCTCGGCGCTGCCGGCGTCGCGCCTGCGGCTCGCCGACCGCGGCCTGATCAAGCGCGGCATGTGGGCCGACGTCGTAGTGTTCGATCCAGAGACGGTCACCGACCGCGCGACGTTCAACGACCCGAACCAGCTCGCGAGCGGGATGGAGTGGGTGCTGGTCAACGGCGTGCCGGTCATCGACGGCGGCAAGGCGACCGGCGCGCGACCGGGCCAGGTGCTGCGCGGGCCGGGCTACCGCGCCGTCGCCGCGCGCTGAGCCTCAGCGCGCCTTGGCCGCG
>JBBINS010000123.1:0-9312 GCA_037443765.1 Gammaproteobacteria bacterium | reverse complement strand
CGCGCCGATAGCGCGCCGCGACCGGGCGGGCCGCCGGCAGGCCGAGCGCCTCGATCGCCGCCAGCAGGCGCAGCTCCCGGAAGGCGCGGGTCGCCTCTTCGCCGCGCCACAGGTAGCGGTCGGCGACCAGCCGCGCGATCCAGCCGCCGCGGCGATAGTGGCGCAGCACCGTCGCCCCGGCGCCGGGTCGCGCCGCGGCGACGAACCACGCGCTGCCGCGGCCGGTCGCCGTGCCGGTCACGCGACCGGCCGCGGCGAGTGCGAGCGGCTCGAAGTCGGCGGGCGTCGGATGGTCGAGGCGCGCGGGGTCGTATAGGATCGCGCCCGTCTCCGTCGCGATGCGCTCAAGCCGCATGTCGTCCCTCACAGAGTTTCAGGCCTCTCCGCCCGCCCGCGTCTGCATTCTCAGGCTCTCGGCGATCGGCGACACCTGCCACACGCTCGCGGTGCTGCGCACGCTCGAGGCCGCGTGGCCGCGCACGCGGTTCACGTGGATCATCGGCAAGCTCGAGCACAAGCTGCTCTCGCTCGTGCCGAACGTCGAGTTTATCAGCTACGACAAGCGCGGCGGCCTCGGCGAGCTTCGACGGCTGCGGCGCGTGCTCGCCGGCCGCCGCTTCGACCTGCTGCTGCACATGCAGCTCGCGTTCCGCGCGAGCGTGATCTCGTCGCTGGTGCGGGCGCGCGTCAAGCTCGGCTTCGACCGGCCGCGGGCCCACGAGCTGCAGTGGCTGTTCACGACCGACCGCATCCACGCCGCCGGCAACCAGCACGTGCTCGACGGGCTGTTCGGCTTCGCCGAGGCGCTCGGCGTGCACGACCGGCAGCTGCGCTGGGACCTGCCGCTGCCCGACGCCGCGCGCGCCTACGCCGAACGCCTCGCCACGGGCAGCCGCCCGACGCTGGTGATCAGCGCCTGCTCGAGCCACCCGCTCAGGAACTGGCGCGCCGAGCACTACGCGGCCGTCGCCGACCACGCCGTGGCGGCTCACGGCATGCGCGTCATCCTCTGCGGCGGACCCGCGCCGATCGAGCGGGCGATGGCGGACGCGATCGTGCGCGCGGCGCGACTGCCGGTGATCGACCAGGTCGGCCGGGACACCTTGCCGGAACTGCTCGCCCTGCTCGCCCGCGCCGACGTGCTCGTGACGCCGGACTCGGGGCCCGCGCACATGGCGACGGCCGTCGGCCTGCCGGTGATCGGCCTCTACGCCGCGACCCGGGTGGCGCGCTGCGGCCCGTACCTCAGCCGCTCGAACTGCGTCGACCGCTACACCGAGGCCGCGCGCCAATTCCTCGGCAAGGAGCCGAGCGAACTGCCGTGGACGAAGAAGATCGAGCTGCCCGGCGTCATGGACCTGATCCAGCCCGAGGACGTCATCGAGAAGCTCGATGCGGTGATGCGGCAGCCGCTGCGGCGGCGTTAGCCGCTCGCGGGCCTTTCTGCTAGTCTGCCCGCGCCGCGATGAACACCAGCATCGGAAAACCCTCCCTGCGCGCCTTTCGCCCGCGGCACTTTCCGGACCGCGTTCGCATGGGCCGCGACCACGACGGCGGCTACGTGCTGCTGCGCCGCCTGATCAGCTCGAGCCAGGCGCTGCTGTCGCTCGGGGTCGAGGCGGACTGGTCATTCGAGGAGGCGCTGCTCGCGGAGTCGCCGGCGCTCAAGGTCACGTGCGTCGACGGCACGACCGGCCCGGAGATCATCCGCGCCCGCGTGCTCAAGGACCTGCGGCGGGTGCTCAAGCAACTGCGGCTCCTGCGCGCCATCGAGATCGCGCGCGGCCTCGGCAAGCCGGCGGCGTTCCGGCGCTTCTTCGCGCGGCACGAGTTCCTCAAGCTGATGGTCGCGGCCCGCCCGGGCGCCGGGCTCGCGACGCTCGCAGAGCTGCTCGCGCGGGTGCGCGGCGACGACCCGACGCGCTGGGTGCTCGTCAAGATGGACATCGAGGGCTCGGAGTACGCGGTGCTCGCGGCCTCGCGCGACCTGTGGACGCGCGTCTCGGGACTCGTGATCGAGTTCCACGACCTCGACCGGCACTGGCCGGAGTTCGAGGCAGAGATGGGTGCGCTCATGCGCTCGTTCCACGTCGCCCACGTGCACGGCAACAACAACTGCGGCTGCGTGCCCGGCACCGACGTGCCGCTCGCGCTGGAGATCACGCTCGTCAACAAGGCCCTGTACGCGGACGAGCCGCCGCCCTCGACCGACCGGTACCCGCTGCCCGGACTCGACCAGCCGTGCAAGCCGCGCCATCCGGACCTTCCACTCCGCTTCGAGTAACCACCCATGCGCAGCCGATCGCCGCGGATCACCACACTGCTCGCCGCCACCCTCCTTCCCGCCGCGGCGCTCGTCGCGGCCGAGGCCGCGCCGCCGATGATCGGCTTCGACGCGGGCAACGCGCGCGACGAAGCGGCGCTCGAGGCCCGCTTCGACCAGCAGCTCGATGCGCGCGAGATGCGTGGCTGGCTCGAGCGGATGGCCGCCGAGCCGAACCAGGTCGGCTCGCCGCACGACAAGGCCAACGCGGAGTTCATGCTCGAGCGCTTCCGCGCGTGGGGCTGGGACGCGCAGATCGAGACGTTCTACGTGCTCTACCCGACGCCGAAGCACGTCGCGCTCGAACTCGTCGGGCCCCGCCGCTACAGCGCCTCGCTGGTCGAGCCGCCGATCGCCGGCGACCGCGGCTCCGCGCACACCCGGGGTGCGCTGCCGCCCTACAACGTCTATGGCGCCGACGGCGACGTCGCGGGCGAGGTCGTCTACGTCAACTACGGCATGCCCGACGACTACAAGGAGCTCGCCCGCCGCCACGTCTCGGTCAAGGGCCGGATCGCGATCGCGCGCTACGGCGGCGGCTGGCGCGGCCTCAAGCCGAAGCTCGCGTACGAGCACGGCGCGATCGGCTGCATCATCTACAGCGATCCGCGTGACGACGGCTACGGCGCCGCCGACACCTACCCGGCGGGCGCGGGCCGGCCGGCGGCCGGCCTGCAGCGCGGCTCGGTCGCCGACATGCCCATCTACTCCGGCGATCCGCTGACGCCCGGCGTCGGGGCGACCAAGGATGCGCCGCGGCTCGACCGTTCGGCCGCGGCGACGCTGCTCAAGATCCCGGTGCTGCCGATCTCCTACCAGGACGCGCGCCCGTTCCTCGAGGCGCTCGCCGGCCCGCGCGCGCCGGCGGCATGGCGCGGCGGCCTGCCGATCACCTACCACATCGGGCCCGGCCCGGCGCGCGCCCACCTCGTGGTCTCCTCCGACTGGGCGCAGCGCGAGATCTACGACGTGATCGCCAAGCTCCGCGGCAGCGTCTACCCGGACCAGTGGGTGATGCGCGGCAACCACCACGACGGCTGGGTGTTCGGCGCCGATGACCCGCTGTCCGGCAACGTCGCGCTGATGGCCGAGGCGAAGGCGATCGGCGCACTCGCGGCCAGCGGCTGGCGGCCGAAGCGCACGCTCGTCTACGCGAGCTGGGACGGCGAGGAGGCGGGGCTGCTCGGCTCGACCGAGTGGGTCGAGGCGCACGCCGCGGAGCTCGCCACGAAGGGCGTCGCCTACGTCAACTCCGATTCCAACACGCGCGGCTTCCTCGGCGCCGGCGGCAGCCACTCGCTGCAACGGCTGGTCAACGAGGTGGCGGCCGGCGTGCCGGACCCGCTGCAACCGGCGAGCGTGCTCGCGCGTGCGCGGGCGGTGGCCGTCCTCGGCTCCGGCCGCGGCGCGTCGCACACCGCCGAGGAGCGGCGCAGCGCCAAGGGGCTGCTGGACGGCGGCGACGTGCCGATCGAGGCGCTCGGCTCCGGCTCCGACTTCACGCCGTTCCTGCAGCACGCCGGCATCGCCTCGCTGGACGTCGGCTTCGGCGGCAACGAGCCGGGCGGCGTCTACCACTCGGTCTACGACACCTTCGACCACTACGTGAAGATCGAGGACCCGGACCTGCGCTACGGGGTGGCGCTCGCGGAGGTCGCCGGCCACCTGATGCTCCGGCTCGCCGACGCCGACCTCGTGCCGCTGCACGCGCAGGACTTCGCGACGACCGTCGCGCGCTACGTCGACGAGATCGAGCGCTACGCGGACCGCATCCGCGAGGAGGCCCAGGACAACCACCGGCTCCTCGACGAGAAGGTCTATGAGCTCGCCGCGAGCGCGACCGACCCGGTCGGCCCGCCGGCGCGCGACGCGGACGTGCCGTTCCTCAACTTCGCGCCGCTGCGCAACGCCTCGACGGCGCTCGCCGCGAGCGCGCGGGCCTTCGACGCCGCCTACGCCGCGGCGCTCGCTGAGCCGGGCCGCCTGACGCCGGCGCGCGCCGCGTCCGTCAACGCGCTGCTCGGCACCGCCGAGCGGACGCTGCTCGGCGAGCCGGGCCTGCCGGGCCGCCCGTGGTACCGGCACATGGTCTACGCGCCGGGCCTCTACACCGGCTACGGCGCGAAGACCCTGCCCGCCGTCCGCGAGGCGGTCGAGGAACGCCACTTCGCCGAGGTCGCCGAGTCCGTCACCACCACCGCCGCGGCGCTCGACGCCTACCGGCGCGCGCTCGACGCGGCGACCGCCGCGCTGCGCTGAAGGAGTACCTCATGTCCGAGATCCATGTCCCCGTCTCGCCCGGCGAAGTGCTCGACAAGATCACGATCCTCAGGATCAAGGCGGCGCGCATGACCGACGCCGCCAAGGTCGCGAACGTGCGCCGCGAACTCGAGCTGCTGGAGCGGACCTGGGGAGTTTCGGCCTACGGCCACCACGACGTCGCCCGCGACGAGGCCGCGCTGCACGCGGTCAACGAGCGCCTGTGGGACATCGAGGACCGGATCCGCGACAAGGAACGCGCGCAGGCCTTCGACGCGGAGTTCATCGCGCTGGCTCGATCGGTGTACGTCGAGAACGACGAGCGCGCCGCCATCAAGAAGCGCATCAATGTCGCGCTCGGCTCGGCGATCGTCGAGGAAAAGAGCTACGCCGCCTACCGCTGAGCGGCGGCCGCGCGGACGGCGTCAGCCGGCGCGGCGCTCGCGGGCCAGGTGGTACTCCGCGCCGCAGTACGGGCACTTGGCCTCGCCGGTCGCCTCGATGGCGAGGTAGACCCGCGGGTGGGAGTTCCACAGGTACATCCCCGGCATCGGACAGGCGAGCGGCAGGTCCGCGGCCGTCACCTCGTAGCGATGCTCGGCGTTGGGCTGGATCAGTCGGGGATCGTTGACGACCGGTGCGGCCATGGGGACCTCGTCTGCGGAGGCGGCGATTATATCGGACCCGGGCCGGGCAGCGGCACACCGGGAGGCAGCTCCTCGCCGCGCCCCATCACCGCGTCCCAGACGGCCGTGACGGTCCTGCGCACGGCGGCGTGCGGCTCCGCCGCGACCACCGGCCGGGCGCCCTCCAGCGACAGCCGGTGCGTCACGCTGCGGTAGCCGCGGTAGGCGTCCACCAGCGAGTCGATGACGTAGTGGTCGACGAGCGCGGCCGAGCCCACCGACTCGAGCTGTCGGATCGTGTCGGAAAACGTCACGAGCGGCGGGTACTCGCCGGCCCAGCGCAGCACCCAGTACTGCGCCAGGAACTCGATGTCGGCGACGCCACCCGGGTCCTGCTTGATGTCGAACTCCCCCGCCGCCGCGCGCGACAGTTCCTTGCGCATCCGGTCGCGCATGTGGCGCACGTCCTCGCGCAGGCGATCGCGGTGGACGTGCCGGCACAGCAGCTCGGCCCGCACCTGCTCGAAGCGCTCGCGGATCGCCGGCGTGCCGGCGACGGCGCGCGAGTGCAGCAGCGCCTGGTGCTCCCAGGTCCACGCCTCCTCGCGCTGGTAGTCGCGGAACGCCTCGATGTTGGATACGAGCAGCCCGCCCTTGCCGCTCGGCCGGAGGCGCATGTCGACCTCGTAGAGGCGGCCGGCGGCGGTGTGCACGGTCAGGAAGTGGACGATCTTCTGGCCGAGGCGCAGGAAGAAGACCGCGTTGTCGATGACCTTCGGTCCCTCGGTCTCCTGCAGCTCGCCTCCCGAATCGTGCAGGAACACGAGGTCGAGATCCGAGCCGTAGCCGAGTTCATGGCCGCCGAGCTTGCCGTAGCCGACCGCCGCGACGCCGCAGCGGCGCGGCGTGGTGCGGCTGCCGGCGAGCGGCGCGCCGTACTGCGCGACCATCTCGCGCCACGCGTGCGCCATCGCGCGCTCGAGGATCAGCTCGGCGATGTCGGTGAGCCGGTCGGAGACCTGCATCAGCGGCAGGCGGCCGGTCAGGTCGAAGAGCGCGACGCGGAACACGGCAGCCCGCTGGAACTGCCGCAGTGCCTCGACGGCGCGCTCGGCGTCGTCGCCGCTGTCGGCGGAACGCAGGTCGACCTCGGCCTCGAACGACGCGCGACGCGGCGGCTCGTCGAACAGCCGCTGGTCGACCAGCTCGTCGAGCAGCAGCGGGAAGGCGGCGACCTGGGCCGGCAGGAAGCTGCCGAGCGCGCAGATATCGACCAGCCGCGCGAGCGCGAGCGGGTTCTCGTTGAGGAGCGCGAGATAGGCCGTGCGGCTGCCGATCGCCTCGATCACGGCGAGCGCCCTCTTCACCGTCGCCGCGGGGTCGGCGTGCGGCGCGGCCGCCGCCAGGAGCCGCGGCAGGAGCGCGTGCAGCCGGCGCCGCCCCGTCTCGTCGAGCCGCCGGTAGTAGCCCCCGGCACGCAGCTCGATCAGCAGTTCCGCGACCGGCGCCGGATCGGCAAGGCCGAGGCCGGTGAGGCTCGGGCCGAGCTCCGCCGGCGCGGTCGCGGCGCCGAGCGCGGCGTCGAAGTCGCCGGCGGTCGCGGGTGCCGCACTCTCGGCCGCGAGCACCAGCGCCGCGAAGTGGCGCGTCACGACCTCGCGGTGCACGTCGAGTTCGGCGACCAGGGACCCCCAGTCCCGCGCGCCGAGCGCGGTCGCGAGGCGCGCGCGCCGCTCGGCGTCCGGCGGCAGGCTGTGGGTCTGCTCGTCGGCGACCATCTGCATGCGGTTCTCGAGCCGGCGCAGGAATTCGTAGGCCGCGCCGAGCTCGCGGACCGCGAGCTCGGGCAGGAGCTTCTGGCCCGCGAGCCGCGGCAGCACGGTCAGCAGCGACGGCGAGCGCAGGCGCGGGTCGCTGCCGCCGCGGACCAGCTGCATCGCCTGCACCACGAACTCGATCTCCCGGATGCCGCCGCGGCCGAGCTTGATGTGGTCCCTGAGTTCGCGCTTCTCGACCTCGCGGGCGATCATCGCCTTCATCTCGCGCAGCGACTCGAACACGCCGTAGTCGAGGTAGCGGCGGAACACGAACGGCCGCACGACGTCGCGAAACAGGCCCTCGTAGTGCTCCCGGCCGGTGATCGCGCGCGCCTTGACCCACGCGTAACGCTCCCAGTCGCGTCCGTGCTGCTGCAGGTAGTCCTCCAGCGCCGCGAAACTCGTGACCAGCGGCCCCGAGTCGCCGAAGGGCCGCAACCGCATGTCGACGCGGTACACGAAGCCGTCCATCGTGGTCGCGTCGAGCAGCCGGATCAGCGTCTGGCCGAGGCGCGTGAAGTACTCGAAGTTGTCGATCGACCGCGCGCCGTCGGTCTCGCCGCCCTCGGGGTAAAGGAACACGAGATCGATGTCCGAGGAGAAGTTGAGCTCGCCGCCGCCGAGCTTGCCCATGCCGACCACGACCAGCGGCTGCGCGTCGCCGGCCGCGCTGCGCGGCGTACCGTAGCGGGCGGCGAGCAGCCCGGCCGCGAACGTCGTAGCAGCGCCGATCGCCTCGTCGGCGAGGACCGAGAGCGCCGTCAGCGTCTCCGGCGTCGCGGCGAGGCCGGCGAGATCGCGCCAGGCGATGCGCGCCAGCGCGCGCCGGCGCGCGCGCCGCATCTCGGCCATGAAGCTCGCCTCGTCGCCCGCCGCCAGCGCCGCCGCGAACGGCGCCGGCTCGGCGACGTCCGGCGAGGCGACCAGCGCCGGGTCCGCGAGCAGCGCGCCGGCGACGAAGTCGCTCGAGGCGAGCATGAGTTCGAGGACCGCGGGCTCGACCGCCGGCACGGCGCCCGCGTCGCGGAGCCGCGCGAGCCAGCGGCCCGTCACGGCTGCGCAGAGGTGTGCGATCGGCTCCGTCGGATTCGGCAACTCGGCGCTCCGGACGACCCACCGCCAGATTCCGCGGCGGTATACTGATCGTAGTGTCGCATCGGCCGGGCGACTTGGGCAGCCGTGCCCGCCGGCGCGATAGCGCGAATGGCCTCGTGCGACGCGGCCGATCCCGCCAGCGCCTGGCGCCGGCGTATGACGGGAGACGGCGGTCTCCGGCAGGAGCAGCGGGTCTTGAGAGCTCTAATCTGCGGCGTCGGCGGTCAGGACGGTGCCTACCTCGCGCATCTGCTGCTCGGCAAGGGCTACGAGGTGTGGGGCACGTCGCGCGACGCGCAGGTCGCATCCTTCGCCAACCTCGCCACGCTCGGCGTCCGGGACGCGATCACGCTGCGCTCGATGGCGCCCAAGGACTTCCGCAGCGTCATCTCGGTACTCTACGAGTGCCAGCCGGACGAGGTGTACCTGCTGGCGAGCCAGAGCTCCGTCGGCCTGTCGTTCGAGCAGCCGGCGGAGACGCTCGAGAGCACGACGCTCGGCGTGCTGAACCTGATGGAGGCGATCCGGCTGCTGCGCCGGCCGGTGCGGCTCTACCACGCGAGCTCGAGCGAGTGCTTCGGCACTGCGGTGCAGGGGCCGGCCGACGAACGCACGCCGTTCGCGCCACGCAGCCCGTACGCGGTCGCGAAGGCCTCCGCCCACTGGCTCGTGGAGAACTACCGCGAGGCCTACGGCCTGTTCGCCTGCAACGGCATCCTCTTCAACCACGAGTCGCCGCTCAGGCCGCACCGCTTCGTGACGCGCAAGATCACGTCCGCCGCGGTTCGCATCGCGGCCGGCGCACGCGAGCGCCTCACGCTCGGGCGGCTCGACATCGTCCGCGACTGGGGCTGGGCCCCGGAGTACGTGGAGGCGATGTGGATGATGCTGCAGCGGTCCGTGCCGCGCGACTTCGTGATCGCGACCGGCGAGTCGCACGCCCTCGAGGAATTCGTCGCCGCGGCGTTCGCGGCCGTCGGGCTCGACTGGCGTGCGCACGTGGATTCGGACCCGAAGCTGTTCCGGCCGACCGACCTCGGGCGCAGCGAGGCGAACCCGGCGCGCGCGGAGCGCGATCTCGGCTGGCGCGCCCGGTTTCACATGCCGGACGTCGTGCGCGCGATGATCGCGGCCGAGTCGCCGTAGCGCGCCGCGCCGATGACGCGCGCCGCCGCCGATGAACACGCCGCCC
>JBBINS010000122.1:0-9380 GCA_037443765.1 Gammaproteobacteria bacterium | reverse complement strand
GACGCGATCGTACGGCTCGCCCAGGAGCACGGCTACGTCGTCAACGCGACGGCCCGCAACCTGCGCCTGCAGCGCACCGAGACGCTGTCGGTCGTGATCCCGCTCGGTCACGAGGCAAACCAGCCGCTGACCGACCCGTTCTTCGCCGAGATGCTCGGCCACCTCGCCGACGAGATCACGCAGCGCGGCTACGGCATGTTCGTGCAGAAAGTGCTGCCGCCGATGGGCGACTGGCTGCCGCGGCTGATCGCGTCGGGGCGGTCCGACGGCATCATCGTCATCGGCCAGAGCACCGAGCACGCGGCACTCGAGGCGGCGGCCGCCGCCTACCGGCCGCTCGTCGTCTGGGGCGGGCACATCGGCCACCAGACTTACTGCACCGTAGGCACCGACAACATCGGCGGCGCGCTCGCGGCGGTCGAGCACCTGCTGTCGATCGGTTGCACGCGCGTCGTCTTCCTCGGCGACCCGACCGGGCCGGAGATCGAGCTGCGCTACCAGGGCTACCGGCGCGGACTCGAACGCGCCGGCCTCGAGCCGCAGCACGTCGTCCCGGCCCACCTGACCGCGGACGCGGCCTTCGAGACGATGAAGGCGCTGATCGGGACCCGCCGGCGGTTCGACGGCGTGTTCGCGGCGAGCGACGTGATCGCGATCAGCGCGATCCGGGCCATCACGTCCGCCGGGATGCGCGTCCCGGAGGACGTGGCCGTCGTGGGCTTCGACGACGTCGCGTTCGCCAAGCACACCAACCCGCCGCTCACGACGATCCGCCAGGATCTCGAGCGCGGCGCGCGGCTCTTGGTGGACCTCACGTTCCGCCGCATGGCGGGCGAGGACACGCCGTCGGTCACGATGCCCGCGGAGCTCGTCGTGCGCGAGTCGACCGTCGGGAGCTCACGCTGACCGAGCCGGCTCCGCCGCGGGCCATGACCGGCGGCGCGGCACCGGGGCGGTGGGGGTGTGATGCACGTCGCTGAGCTCTTCCTGATCGCGATGGCGGTCATCTTCACGGTGCCCTACCTGGTCTGGCGTGTCGGGCGCATCGACTACTACGCGCCGCTCGTCGTCGTGCAGATCGTGGCCGGCATCGTGCTCGGCCCGGGGGTTCTCGGCAGCGCGTTCCCGGGGTTGTACCGCGACGTCTTCAACCCGGCGGTGGTGCAGGCGCTGAACGGGATCGCGTGGTGGGGCGTGATGCTGTTCGTACTCGTCGCGGGGGTCGAGCTCGACCTGCGGCAGGCATGGCTGCACCGCCGCGAGAGCGCGGTGACCGCGGCGCTCGCGCTCGCCACGCCGCTCGCGCTCGGCGCGCTGACCGCGCTCGCGGCGCTGCGGTTCCCGGGCTGGATCGGCGAGGCGGCGCAGCCGTGGCAGTTCCAGGCCGGGGTCGGTATGGCCTGCGCGGTGACCGCGCTGCCGATCCTGATCCTGCTCATGGAGAAGCTCGGCATCCTGCGCGAGCCGCTCGGCCAGCGCGTGCTGCGCTACGCGAGCGTCGACGACATCGCGATCTGGGCCGTGCTCGCTGTGATCCTCATGGACTGGCACCGAGTCGGGACCCAGCTCGGCTTCCTGGCCGCGTTCGCCGTGGCCGCGGCACTGTTCCGAAGCCTGATGCGACGGCTCGCCGAGCGCGATCGCTGGTACGCGGCGCTGATCTGGCTGGCCGTCGTCGGTTTCGCCTCCGACGCGTCGGGGCTGCACTTCATGGTCGGCGCCTTCCTCGCGGGCGCCAGCATCGACAGCGACTGGTTCGACCGCGACCGCATGGACAGCTTCCGGCACAACGTGCTGCTCGCCGTGATGCCGGTGTTCTTCCTGAGCACCGGCCTGCGCACCACCTGGAGCGTCGGTGGCGCCGCGGTGTTCGTATTCGCCGCGGCGCTGCTGCTCGCCTCGGTGACGGGCAAGCTGCTCGGCGTGCGCCTGGCCGCGCGCCTGCTCGGCTGGCCCCCGGGCGAGAGCGCGCTGATCGGTTGGCTGCTGCAGACCAAGGCGCTCATCATGATCATCTTCGCGAACATCCTGCTCGACCGGCAGATCATCACCGGCGGGACCTTCACGGCGCTGCTGCTGATGGCCGTGGCGAGCACCATGCTGACGGTGCCCGCGGCGAGCCCCCTGCTGCGCCGGCTCGGGCGCTCCCGCCCGCCGGCGGCCGGCACATGAGGCGTGCTGGCTCGTGACTGCAAACGATTGCAACCTCGAAAAGACCGTGTAAAGTGCGGAGCTCGGCCCGCCCGCGGCGGGCCCGGGAGGGGTGCGATGGCGACCGTGGCGACCGACGCCAGGGGCTCCGGCCTCGGGACGATCAGGCTGCTGACGTACCTGATGTTCTTCATGTTCGCGATGACGACCGACTCGGTCGGCCTGATCATCCAGCAGGCGATCGGCGAGTTCGGGCTCAGTATGGCCCGCGCCGGCGCGCTGCAGTACGGCTCGATGCTCGGCATCGCGTGCGCCGGGCTCGGCCTCGGCTTTCTCGCCGACCGCATCGGCCGCAAGCGCGCGATCCTCGCCGGCCTCGTGCTGTTCGCCGCGACGGCGTTCCTGCTGCCGGCGGTGCAGGGATTTGCGGCGATCCTCGCGCTGATCGTCGTCGCCGGCGTCGCCATCGGCATCTTCAAGACCGGGGCGCTGGCGCTCGTCGGCGACATCTCGGCCTCGAGCGTCGAGCTGACGAGTACGATGAACCTGGTCGAGGGCTTCTTCGGCGTCGGCGCGATCGTCGGGCCGCTGATCGTCGCCCAGCTGATCCGCAGCGGCGTGTCGTGGCGCTTCCTGTACGTGATCGCCGGCGCGCTGTGTGCGGTGCTCCTACTGATCGCGCTGCGGGTGCGCTACCCGGCGCGCGTGGCGCACGCCGGCCCGCCGCCGAACGTCGCGCGCACGCTCGGCCTCGTGACCAACCGCTTCGCACTCGGCTTCAGTGCCGCGGCGTTCACCTACGTCGCGGTCGAGTGCGCCATCTACGTCTGGATGCCGACGCTGCTCGCCGGCTACCGCGGCGACGGCGCGGCGCTGGTCGACTACGCGCTGCCGGTGTTCTTCGTGATGCGCGCCGCCGGTCGGTTCCTCGGCGCCTGGTTGCTGCATCGATTCGAGTGGTCCGCGGCGCTCGCGCTCTGCGGCGTCGCGATCTGCGCCTGCTTCGCCGGCAGCGTGTTCGGCGGCGTCGACGCGGCGCTCTACCTGCTGCCGCTCGCCGGGCTGTTCATGTCGATCGTCTACCCGACGGTCAACTCCAAGGGCCTCGGCTGCTTCGGCGCCGCCGACCACGGCGCGGTCGCCGGCATCATCCTGTTCTTCACGTGCGCCGGCGCCTTCGTCGGGCCGCTGGTCATGGGCGTGGTCAGCGACGCCTTCGGCGGGGCGCGCCATGGCTTCGTCTTCGCCACCGCCCTCGCGGCGCTGCTGGCCGGCGGGTTCGTCGTGAACTGGCTGCGCAAGCCCGCGCATGCGCGGCTGGCGCGCTTCGCGGCGCCGCCGGAGCCCCGCCCGTGAAGAACCAGGTGCAGCTCATCGCCTACGTCGACCGACTCGGCGGCGGTGGCGTCGCCGCGCTGCAAGCGTTGCTGCGCGGGCCGCTCGACGGCCTGTTCGGCGGCGTGCACCTGCTGCCGTTCTTCTACCCGATCGATGGCGCCGACGCGGGCTTCGACCCGATCGACCACACGCAGGTGGATCCGCGGCTCGGCGGCTGGGACGACATCAGGGCGTTGTCGGCCGACCTCGAGATCATGGGCGACGTCATCGTGAACCACGTCTCGAGCGAGTCGCCGCAGTTCCGCGACTTCGCGGCGCGCGGCGGTGCCTCCCGCTACGCGGGCCTGTTCCTGACGCTCGGCTCGGTGTTCCCGCAGGGAGCGACCGAGCGCGAGCTCACGACGATCTACCGGCCGCGGCCGGCCCTGCCGTTCACGATGACGACGCTCGCGAACGGCGACAAGCACGTGCTCTGGACGACGTTCACGCCGCAGCAGGTCGACATCGACGTCCGGCACCCGGAAGGCGTCGCCTACCTCGACGGCATCCTGGACACCTTCGCCGCGAACGGGATCCGCATGGCGCGGCTCGACGCCGCCGGCTACGCGATCAAGAAGGCCGGCACGAGCTGCTTCATGATCCCGGAGACGCACGCGTTCATCGACGCGTTCGCCGCCAAGGCCCGGCAGCGCGGCATCGGCGTGCTGGTCGAGCTCCACTCGCACTACCGCACGCAGATCGAGGTCGCCGCACGCGTCGACTGGGTGTACGACTTCGCGCTGCCGCCGCTGATGCTGCACGCGCTGCTGTTCCGCACCGCCACGCGGCTCAAGGAGTGGTTGGCGATCAGGCCGGCGAACGCGCTCACCGTGCTCGACACCCATGATGGCATCGGCGTGATCGACGTCGGCGCCGATCCGGCGGATCGCCACGGCCACCCGGGACTCGTGCCGCCCGCGGAGCTCGACCGGCTGGTCGAGTCCATCCACGAGCGCTCGAACGGCGACAGCCGGCGCGCGACCGGCGCGGCCGCCTCGAACGTCGACCTTTACCAGGTCAACTGCACGTTCTACGACGCGCTGGGGCGCAGCGACCGCGACTATCTGATCGCGCGCGCGGTGCAGTTCTTCCTGCCCGGCATCCCGCAGGTCTACTACGTGGGCCTGCTGGCCGGCGGCAACGACATGGAGCTCCTGGCCCGCACCCGCGTCGGCCGCGACGTCAACCGCCACTACTACGGCGCCGGCGAGGTCGAGGCGGCGCTGCGCAGGCCGGTGGTCGCGGACCTCTGCGACCTGATCCGGCTCCGCAACCGGCACCCGGCGTTCTCCGGGCGCTTCGAGATGGCCGCCGCGGACGAGGCATCGCTGATCCTGCGCTGGGTCGCGGGCGAGGCGCGCGTCGAACTCGCGGTCTCGTTCGCCGCAGGCACGATGACGGTGTTCGCGACCGGCCCCGCGGGTGCGCGACCGGTCGCGCTGCGGTCTTTTGCGGCGAACGGTGCGCGCGACGCTCGCCCCGCGGCTCAGTCGAGCAACGGCTCGAGTGCGTAATCCGGCGTCGCGCCGGGATGCGACACGACGTACGCCGCGAGCCGAGCGGCGCGAGCCAGCGCGATCGACGCCGAACTGCCGCGAAGCAGCTCGGCGACGAGCATCGCCAGAAACGAGTCGCCGGCACCGACCGTGTCGACGACGACTGCCGGCGGCGCCGCCTGCTCGACGTACTCCCCGGCGTGCCACAGGCGCGCGCCGCGCGCACCCTCGGTGACGCACAGGCTCTCGGTGCCGAAGCGGTCGAGCAGGCGCGGCCAGAGCGCCTCCGGCGTCGGGTCGGTGCCGAGCCAGCGGGCGAACACCCGCACTTCGTCGTCGTTGAGCTTGACGAAGCGCGCCCGGCCCAGCGAGGCGAGCGCGACGTCGCGGTCGTCGTGCGGCGCACGCAGGTTGGCGTCGAACACGGTCCAGCCGGCGACGGCGACCAGACGCGCGATCGCGGCGGCACTCGCGGCGGAACGCTGCGCGAGCGTGCCGAATACGACCGTGTTGCCGGTCGCGGCCGCGACGGCCGCGTCGTCGGCCTCGAGCGCATCCCACGCCGCCGGCGCCGGGAACCGGTACGACGCGGAGCCCGACCGATCGACGACGGCCTCGGCGCTGCCGGTCGGGCGACCGGCGTCCCGCTGCACGAGCTGCGTGTCGAGGCCGAGCGCCCGGATCCGCTCGAGCGCGTCGTGGCCGCGACGGTCGTCGCCGATCCGGGTGACGAGCCGCGTCGCGACGCCGAGTCGCGCGAGATGCGCGGCGACGTTGAGCGGCGCGCCGCCGAGAAACTCGCCGTGCGGCAGCACGTCCCAGAGCGTCTCGCCGACGCACACGACCAAGGGTGACGGCACGGGGGCCCCTGCAGCGACGTTCGCTCGCGATTGTAGAACAGTGCGTCGCCCGCGCCGCCCTTGCGCCGCCGCGACCGGACCGCTAGGGTGCTCGCCACGCCGGACCCGGCGATCGCCGCAAGGGGCGGTGGGCCGCGCCGCGCGTGCGGGCCTGCGAGGCGACCGCGGTCGCGATCGCGGTCCGCGCCGGGCCGGCGCCTCGAGTTCCGGAATCAGGATCGTGACGAGCATCAACCTGGTGGCGTTCGAGAACGGGGTCGGCAATTCGCGGGACATCGTCCTGCTGAGCCGGGCCCTCGGCGAACTCGGCTGCGAGGTGACCGTCACGGTTCCGAGCAAGCACGCGCGCCGGCGCCGCAGGCTCGCGCTGGTGCGGAGTTTCGCCAGGGCCCGGCTGCGCCTGGCCCGGCATCGACGGGCGCGCGGTCAGCAGGCGCCGTTCGACGTCGCCGTGATGCTCGAGCACGTCTGGCCGGAGCAGCTGCATCGTGCGCGATACAACGTCATCGTGCCGAACCCGGAGTTCTTCGACCGGCACGACCGGAGTCTGTTGCCGTCGTTCGACCGCGTCTGGGCCAAGACGCGCAATACCTACGAGATCTTCGCGCGGCTCGGTTGCCCGGCGAGCCTCACGGGGTTCGACGGCGAGGATCGCTACCTCGGCGACGTCGTGCGCGAGCCGACCTTCCTGCACGTCGCCGGCAAGAGCCGCATGAAGGGCACCGGCCGGCTGCTCGAGCTGTGGCGCCAGCACCCGGAGTGGCCGCGACTGACGGTCGTGCAGAGCCTGCCGAACGTGCTGCCGCCCGCGCTGCCGGCGAACGTCGACTTCCAGACGCGGTTCCTGTCGGACGGCGAATTGCGGCAGCTGCAGAACCGGCACTGCTTCCACATCTGCAGCTCCGAAACCGAGGGCTGGGGCCACTACATCGTCGAGGCCGAGGGCGTCGGCGCCGTGGTGCTCGCGACCGACGCACCGCCGATGAACGAGCTCGTGACCGCCGAGCGCGGGATCCTGATGGCCGCGAGCGCCGTCGGCCGCCAGCACCTCGCGACGACCTATCAGGTCGATCCGGCGGCCCTGGAGCGGGCCGTGGGCGAAGCGCTCGGCCTCGACGCGGCGGCGCGGCAGCACCTCGGCGCGGCGGCACGCGCCTGGTTCTGGGACAACAAACGCGGGTTCCCGGCGCGCCTCGCCGCGGCGCTCGGGGTCCGGTAGCCGTGGTGCGCCGGATGCGGTGGCGGTGGCTTGGCCGAGCGGCCGCTGGCCGGGGGTCCCGCGGGTGAAGGTCGCCATCTTCCACCCGCACTTCGACTCGCCACGCGGCGCCGAGAAGGTCTGCCTCACGCACGCGCACGCGCTGCGTTCTCTCGGCTGGGACGTCCGACTGCTCGCCTTCGACTGGAAGCCGGACCAGTTCTCGCCGGCCGACCGCGACCTCAATCCGGTGTTCCTGCCCGCGCCGCGGCGCCTGTGGGACGGCCGGCCCGATCCGGCGACGATCGCCGCGCTCGACGAGGCGATCGCGGACCGCGACGTCGCGGTCGCGCACAACTACCCGGCGAGCGCGTACCTCGGCCACGCGACGCGCGAGGTGCCGCGCGCCTGGTACTGCGAGGAGCCGTTCAGGGCGCTGTACGTGCCCGAGACCCGCCCGGGGCTCCATCGCGCGTTCACGGAGGGGCGCGTCGATCCGCGCTCGCAGATCGGCCGCTACTACCGGCGCGAGCTGCGCAAGTCGTTCTGGAACCTCGCGCTCAATCCCCGCTACCGCGGCAAGCGGCTCCACGACCGGGTCGGCGTCGCCGGGCTCGACGCCGCGGCGGCGAACAGCGACGCCACGGCCGCCGTGTTCCGCAGCATCTACGGCCGCTCCGCCTCGGTGCTCTACTGCCCCGTGGAGTTTCCCGCAGACCTGCCGCCGCCGGCCGCGGACGGCCCGCTGCGCATCCTGACCCAGGGAGGATTCGCGCCGCTCAAGGGGCTGGCGCTGCTGCTCGCCGGCTACCAACGGTACCTCGCGACGGCGCGCCGGCCGGTGATGCTCGAGATCGTCGGTGCCGGCAAGGAGCGCGCGGCCATCGAGCGGCTGGTCGCCGGCACGCGCGCCGCCGCGTGCGTGCGCATCCACGGCTGGATTTCGGACGAGCAGCTCGCGGAGCTGCGGGCGCAGTGCCATGGCTTCGCGGCGATGCCGGCCGACGAGCCCTTCGGCCTCGTGTTCGGCGAGGCGCTGGCGGCGGGCCTCGTCGCGATCGGTCCCGACCACGGCGGTCCCGTCGAGATACTCGGCGGCGGCGAGTTCGGCCTCATCGCCGACCCGTTCACGCCCGCGAGCGTCGCCGACGCGCTGCGGCGGTTCGCCGACATGGACTTCGCCGCGCGCGGCGAGCTGCGCGAGCGGGCCTTCGTCGCCGCCCGGCGGCGCTTCGACGCCCGCATGCTGCCGCTGCAGCTCGACGGCTGGCTGCGCTCGGCGCAGCGCGCCGCCGCGGCGCGTCCCTAGCGGCGGGACCCGCGTCCGCGCGCCGGATCGCCGGCTCCGCTCAATCGAGCGCTGCGGCGAGGACGCGCTCGACGCTCGCCCAGCCGGGCTCGTGCAGCAGCGTCACGCGCCGACCGAGCGGCCGCCAGGCGTCGACCGAGCGCGGGCCGTAGACCGCGACCAGGCGTGAACCGACCGCGGCCGCGAGGTGTCCCGGCCCCGTGTCGTTCGCGATCACGGCGTGCGCGCGCGCCATCAGCGCGCCGTAGGCGCCGAGGTCGAGGCCGCCGAGCCGGACTGCGCCGGGCAGCACGGCCTCGGCACGCGCGTCCTCGCCGGGCCCAGGGCAGACGATCGCCGCCACGCCGCGTGTGGCGAGGCGCTCGCCGAGGGCGGTGAAGCCCGGCCAGACCTTGCGCGCCTCGCGGTCGTCGGCCCCCGAGAACGGGCACAGCACGACGTAGGGTCGGGCGGCGAGGCCGCGCTCGGCGAGCAGCGCGGCCGCGCGCGACACCTGGGCGGCGCTCGGTGTCAGCGCCACCTCCGTCGGGTACGGCGCCTCGCTGCCGAGGAACCGGCTGGCCAGGTGCCAGTAGGCGTGCGAGGCGTGCGCGAACGACGGCAGGGCGTAGGCGTGCGCGAGCAGGAAGCTGCGCCCGTCGCGCGCGTAGCCCACCCCGCTCCAGCCCCCGAGCCGCGCCTCGAGCGCCGAGGAGAACGACTTCGTCAGCAGGAACGCCGCTGGCCGCCGCGCGGCCGCCCCGCCGGTCGCGAGCCGTCGCCGCAGGTCCGCGAGCTGGCGCGCTGCCGCCATCAGACCCGGTGGTCGCGTCGCGACCGGCCAGCCGGTGCCCTCCAGCAGCGCGTGCGCCCAACCCTTGCCGACGAGCTGCAGGTCGTAGCCGGCCGCCTCGAGCCGCCGCAGCGTCGGCAGGGCGAGCACGACCTCGCCGACCCAGTTGCACAGGCGCACCGCGAGTGGCCGCCGCCCGGCCGTCGGCGCCGCTGCG
>JBBINS010000121.1:0-9427 GCA_037443765.1 Gammaproteobacteria bacterium | reverse complement strand
CGCCCGACCCGTGCGCCGTGGCGCCTTCTGGCGCGGCGCGCCGTTCTGGAGCGGCGCCGCGGGCGGGGCGCTCGCGGCCGGCGTCACGGCGCTCGCGATCGTCGCCTCGCTCGGGCGCGGCGCGCCGGATGCGCTCGAGCACGACGTCGTCACGGCGCACCTCAGGGCGCTCGTCTCCGGACACGCGATCGACGTCGAGTCGAGCGACCGGCACACCGTCAAGCCGTGGTTCGCCGGGCACGCCGACGTCGCGCCGCCCGTCACCGACTTCGCCGCCGACGGCTTCGTGCTCGCGGGCGGTCGCGTCGACTACGTCGACGGCACCCGCGCCGCGGTCGTCGTCTACCGCCACGGTGCGCATCTGATCGACGTGTTCGCGTGGCGCGACGCCGAAGGCCGGGGGCGCGAGCGGGCGCGCAGCGCCAACGGCTACCGGCTGCTCTTCTGGCGCTCCGGCGACCTCGCGTTCTGCGCCGTGTCCGACACCGCCGAGGCCGAGCTCGTCAGGCTCGAGGGCCTGATCCGGTCGACGCTGCCGGCCGACGCCCGGGAATAAACCGCCCGCCGCGCGAGTCAACACCCCGGAGCCACCACCACCGGGGAGCGAACATGCGCGACGAGAACGGGCCGGTCAGCCGGCGTGATGCCCTGAAGTGCCTCGCCTACGGCGGGGCCGGGACCCTGTTCGTGCTGTCGGGCGGCGTGCTGACGCCGGTCGACGTCGCGGCGGCCGCCGCCGGCGACCGGCCCGCCGGCCTGCCGCTCTTCGTCCAGATCAGCGACACGCACATCGGCTTCAACAAGGAGGCCAACCCGGACGTCGGTGCGACGCTCCAGGCGGCGATCGCGAGGGTCAACGCGCTCCAGCACCAGCCCGCGTTCGTGCTGCACACCGGCGACATCACCCACCTGTCGCGCGCGGCCGAGTTCGACACCGCGGCCGAACTCCTGAAGGGCCTCACGGCGACCGAGCTGCACACGGTGCCCGGCGAGCACGACGTCGCCGACGCGACCGTCAGCGAGTACTTCGGGCGCTTCGGCGCGGCCTCGGCCAACCGCGGCTACTACAGCTTCGACCACCAGGGCGTGCACCTCGTCGGCCTCGTCAACGTGCTGTCGTTCAAGCCGGGCGGGCTCGGCGCGCTCGGCCCCGAGCAGCTCGCCTGGCTCGAGGCCGACCTCAAGGGGCGCTCCTCGAGCACGCCGCTCGTCGTCTTCGCGCACATGCCGCTCTGGTCGATCTACGAGCCGTGGGGCTGGGGCACCGCGGAGGCCGCCGCGGTGCTCGCGCTCGTGCGGCGCTTCGGCTCGGTGACGGTATTGAACGGCCACATCCACCAGATCGTGCGGAAGGTCGAGGGCCACGTGACGTTCCACACCGCGCGCTCGACCGCGTTCCCGCAGCCGGCGGCGGGCGAGGGCCCGGGCCCCGGGCCGATGAAGGTGCCGGCGGCGGACCTGCCGGCGGCGCTCGGCGTGAGCACCGTGAGCCTCGAGCGCCACCCGCTCGGACTCGCCGTCGCCGACTCGACCCTGGCCTGAGGAGGTCGCCGTGCACCACTCGAGAGTCCCGGGCGCGCGCCGCGCCGCGGCAGGCGCCGCACTCCTCCTCGCCGTCTCGCTGGCGGGCGCCGCGGCGCCGCAGCCCGCCGCGGCCGGGCCCACCTACACGATCAAGCTCGAGCACTTCATGTTCACGCCGGGCACGCTGACGGTGCCGGTCGGCGCGACCGTGCGCTGGCGGAACCTCGACGGCGAGCCGCACACGACGGTCAGCGTCGACGGCCTGTTCCGCTCCGGCGCGCTCGACCAGGGCGACTCGTACGCGTTCACGTTCAAGGCGCCCGGCAACTACCGCTACGTCTGCTCGATCCATCCGCAGATGGTCGGCACGATCGTCGTGACGGCCGCCCCGTGAGCGGGCGCCGAAGCGCGCCGCGGCCCGCCCGCCGCGGCGCGCCCCGCAGCTCAGAGCGCGCGCAGGAAGTCGAGGATCGCCTGCTGGTCGGCGGGCACCAGCCGGCGGAACTGGTCGATGACGGCGTTCGCCTCGGACGGCCCGTAGCAGCGGCTGCGCGGCGTGTTGCCGTCGCAGTCGCTCGCGGCCGACCGGTGCGCCTCGATCGCCTGCAGCAGATCGGAGGTGCGGCCGTCGTGCAGGAAGAAGCGCCGCTGGCCGACGCCCCACAGCGGCGTCGTGCGGAACATGTCGCCGGTGGCGAGCCCCTGGGTGATGTCGTCGGCGAGCCGCGCCCCCATGTGGTGGACCAGGAGGTCGGAGTACGGGTGCGCCGTCAGGTTCTCGAGCGCCGGCGTCTCGCTGCGCGCCGGGGTCACCATCGTCGCGGTGTGGCAGGCGACGCATCCGATGCCGGGGTTCGCGGGGCCGGCGCCAAAGAGCTGCTGGCCCCGCAGCGCGCTGGCCGAGAACGCCGCCGGCTGCGGGGCGTCGAGGAAGCGCATGAACATCGCGAACATGACCCAGTCCGGCGGCTCGTGGTACGGGTTGTAGAAGCTCTGGTTGCGCGCGTCGTCGGGATCGAAGCGCGTGATGTCGTTCGGCTCGCTCTTGTCGGCGGTGCAGGCCGGCGTCTCGTCGGTCGCCTGCGTGAAGAGGTCGGAGGTCACGCCCATCTCGACGTTGTAGGCCTCGCCGGCGAAGATCGCGATCGACTTGTTCTGCGCCTTCCAGCCGAAGCGCGCGATCGTGCCGTCGTTGCCGCTGCGATTGGCGAGGCCCTGGATGCCGAGCTGGGCGCGCAGCGTCGCCGTGGCCGCGTGCCGCGCCAGGATCTCGCGGTCCTGGATGCCGTCGAGGATGCCGAGGCCGTAGAGCTGCAGCGGGATCCGGAAGCGCACGTTGCCGCGCCGGTACTCGCCCTCGAAGTCGGTCGGCGGCAGGTCGGCGTTGGTGCAGCTGCCGCTCTGCCACGGCGGGAACACGTCCGAGCGCCCGACGACGGTGAAGAGCTGATGGACGCCGCCGTCCGGCGTGCCGTCCGGCCGGGTCGCGAAGCGCACTTCGCGGATCGGCCCGTAGCGCGTCAGGAACGAGGGCACCGCGTTGGTCGCGCCCTTGCGGTGTGGGATCAGGTCGAACATCGGGTTCTCGGGCGGGCGCTGCCGGCCCGGCGGGTCCTGCGGGTTCGGCACCATGTAGCCGCCGGAGCCGCCGAGCGCGGGCTGGTTGTGGCAGACGGTGCACTGGTCGCCGTTGAAGCGCACGCCGAGCCCGGCCGAGTTCGTCTGCGTGACGAGGTTGGCCTTGGACGGATCCACGTGCGAGCCGAGCGTCACGTCGGTGCAGTCGTCGCAGACCGCCTCGAGCTGGATCGAGCGCTGGACGCCCTCGTTGAAGACCGACAGTTCGATCGGCGTCAGGCCGGGCAAGGGCGTGCCGGCGCCCGGCGGGCCGGGCCGTATCCCGGGATCCTGCTGTGCGAGCGATGGCGCCGAGGCGAGCAGCAGCGCCGCCGACGCGAGTCCCGCGAGGCGCAGGACGTAGGAGTGGCTGGACATAACATTCCCCCTCATATCAAGGCCTTTTGACGTGACTGCACCGCCGCTCGCCCTGGATTCGACGCGGCCGCCGGCGCCCCAGCCGGGTGGCGGGCGCGCCACCGCGGCAAAGGGGTGCTTGCAAAGGGGTACGGATTTCGGGGCGGTATCCGGACATCGCGGGCCCGGCAACGCGGGTGGGCGCAACCGCGGCCCTTGCCGCACCGCCGCCGCGCTCGGCACTATCGGCTCGTGGGAGAACTGACCAGCCTGCTCGCGGCCGTCCGCGCCGGCGAGCCCGGCGCCGTCGACGGCGTCGTCGCCATCACCTACCGCGAACTGCGGGCGTTGGCCCATCGGCGCCTGGCGCAGGCCCCGACGATCACGCTGCTCGACACGACCTCGCTCGTCCACGAGTGCTACCTGCGGCTCGTCAAGGTGGGCGAGCTGCAGACCGACGACCGCGGCCACTTCATGGCCTACGCGGCGCGCGCGATGCGCTCGATCATCGTCGACTTCGCCCGTCAGCGCGCCGCGCAGCGCCGCGGCGGCGGCGAGGTCCACGTGACGCTCGACCCCGAGCTCGCCGACGGCAGCGCCGAGGCGGCCGCGGAGGTGCTGCGCCTCAGCGCGGCGCTCGACGAGCTCGCCAAGCTCGACGAGCGCCTCGCGCGCGTCGTCGAGCTCAAGTACTTCGCGGGGCTCACCAACGACGAGGTCGCGGCACTGCTTGGCGTCGACGAGCGCACCGTCCGGCGCGACTGGGACAAGGCGCGAGCGGTGCTCTACCAGGAACTGAAGCCATGAGGTCGCGCCGCAGGACAATGTCCTGCTGACGCGCCGTTTGACGTATTCCAGTTGAGGGAACTGCCACGTCGCGGCGGCCGACCGCCTCCCCGGCACCAGACGACCGAGGATTCCGTGTGCTCGTGACGCCCGAACAATGGCCGATGCTCTCGCGGCTGCTCGACGAAGCGCTCGGACTCGAGCCGGAGGCGCGCGACCGCTGGCTCGCGTCGCTGCCGCCGGCGGACGCCGTGCTCGGCGAGGCGCTGCGCGCGCTGCTCGCGAGCCACGCCGCGGTCGAGACCAGCGACTTCCTCGAGGCGCTGCCGCGGTTCGGCGTGCCGCCCGCGGACGACCCGGCGGGCGCGGCGAACGATGCGCTCGCGCCCGGGACGGTGATCGGCGGCTACGTGATCGAAGCGGAGGCCGGCCGCGGCGGCATGAGCGTCGTCTACCGGGCGCGTCGTGCCGACGGCCTGATCCGCCGGCCGGTCGCGCTCAAGCTGCTGCAGGCCGGCCACTACGACGGCGCGGCGCTGGCGCGCTTCGCGCGCGAGCGCGACATCCTCGCCGGCCTCACGCACCCGAACATCGCGCGGCTGTACGATGCCGGCACGACCGAGGCGGGCCGGCCCTACATCGCGCTCGAGTTCGTCGAGGGCGCACCGCTGACGGCGTACTGCGACCGCCACCGGCTGGACCTGCGCGCGCGCCTCGCGCTCTTTCGCCGGGTGCTCGGCGCGGTGCAGTTCGCGCACTCGAGCCTCGTCATTCACCGCGACCTCAAGCCGTCGAACATCCTCGTCGCGGAGGGCGGCGAGGTTCGCCTGCTCGACTTCGGGATCGCGAAGCTGCTGCAGCCGGAGGGCGTGCGCGAGCCGGCGGCCACCGAGCTCGGCCAGCGGGCGCTGACGCCGGACTACGCGGCGCCGGAGCAGATCCGCGGCGAGCCCGTCTCGACGGCGAGCGATGTCTATGCGCTCGGGGTCGTGCTCTGCGAGCTGCTGTGCGGCAGCCGGCCGTACCGGCTGAAGCGCGGCACGGCCGCCGCGCTCGAGGAGGCGATCCTCGGCGCCGATCCGATCCGCCCGAGCGAGGCGGCGACCGCGGCGGATGGATCGAGCGTCGCGGCCGCGCGCGCCAGTACGCCGCGGGCGCTGGCACGCGCGCTCGCCGGCGATCTCGACACGATCGTCCTCAAGGCGCTCAAGAAGCACCCGGCCGAGCGCTACGCGACGGCCGATGCCTTCGAGCAGGATCTGGCCCGCTACCTGGGCGGTGAGCCCGTGCTCGCACGGCCGGACGCGGCCTGGTACCGGGCGCGGCGCTTCCTCGGGCGCCATTGGCTGGCGGTGGCCGCCCTGCTCGCCGTCGTACTGTCGCTGTCGGTCGGGCTCGGGATGGCGGTGTCGCAGGCGCGCGAAGCGCGCCGCCAGGCGGCGCTCGCCGACCACGAGGCGCGCAAAGCCAAGGCGGTCCAGGCCTTCCTCGTCGAATTGCTCGAGACCAACACCGACACGCAGGAGGATCCCGTCCGGGCGCGCAACCGCACCGCACGCGAGATCCTCGACGCGAGCGCCGGGAAGCTCGAGGCGCGCCTCGGCGCCGAGCCGGAGGTCGAGGAGGCGGTCCTCAGCACGCTGGTCGACATGTACATCGCGGTCGGCCTCGACGAACAGGCGGCGCGGCTCTCGGCGCGCCGCATCGAAACCCTGAAGACGCTGCGCGGCGTGGACGATCCGGCGGTCGCCGAAGAGCTGCTCTCCTATGCCGAGATCATCGATCCGCTGCGCGGTTCCCCGAGCGCGCTGGTGCCGCTCGCGCAGGCGCGCGGCATTGTCGAGCGGCGCCCGGATACCCCGCCGGCGGTCAGGGGCCGTCTGCTACGGGACACCGCGCGCGTGCAGCTGAAGCTCGCGCCCGCCGACGCGCTCGCGGCGGCCGAGGCAGCCGTCGCCTACTACCGCCAGGCCTTGCCCGGCGACAGTCACCTCGACGCGGCACTGAGCGACCTCGCGCGCGCGCGGCTTTGGCTCGGCGACCTCGTCGGGGCGGATCAGGCGTATACGGAGGCCATCGCCGTCATACGGCGCGCCGTGCCGGACAGCATTCAGGACCTCGTCACGGCACTGCTGGGGCGCGGCGAAAACCGGCTGCTGCTCGGCCGGGTCGCGGAGGCCGAGGCCGACTTTCGCACGGCGCTCGACGAATCGACGCGCCGCAATGGCCCGGAGCACGAGGATACGGTCCACGTCGAGACCCGGCTCGGCGCGCTGCTGCACGCGACCGGCCGCCGCGCGGAAGGCCGCCGGCTCCTCGAGCGCGCCGCGAGTCGCCTCGGCCAGGGCCCCGAGTTCACCTCGCCCAACCTCGTCGGGCCGGTGAAGCGCAACCTGGGCATGGCGCTCGTCGCGGACGGGCGCTGGCAGGCGGCGGCGGCGCCACTCGAGGAGAATCTCGCCCTCAAGCGCCGCATTGGCTACGGCGTGCTGGTGGCCGCCGCGCTCGACGACCTGGCCGTGCTGCACACGCTGACCGGTCGCTATCCGGCGGCGCACGAGGAACTCGATGAGGCGGCGGCGACCTGGGCAAAGGTCACTGGCGGCAAGGCCGATCCGGCGCGCGCCAATCGCTACGTCCTGCACGCGGGCCGGCTCTTGCTGGTCGAGGGAGATCCGGTCGCGGCGGCCGCGCGCTTCGCGAAGGTCGCGACGCCGCGCGACGCCGCGGCGATGCCGCTCGACGCCGACCGCGTCGCGGCGGACACCGGACTGGCCGCAGCGGCCCTCGCGACGGGCGATGCCGACTCCGCGCTGCGGCACGCGCTCGCGGCCCGCGAGCGCCTCGAGCGGGCCGCGACGCGGGCCTACTGGCCGACGCTCGAGGCCGAGGCGCTGTTGGAGCTCGGGCGCGCGCAGCTGCGCCTGCGGCAACACGCTGGCGCAAAGGCGAGCCTCGAGCGCGCCCTTAAGCTGCGCGTCGCGACCGAGGATGCGCAGAGCCCGTGGATCGCCGAAGTCGAGGCCGCGCTCGGTGAAGCCGCGCTCGCCGGCGGCGACGTCGCCGCGGCACGCGGGCTCGTGGCGAGCGCAACCCGCATCGTCGCGGCGCACCGCGACCTGGGAGAGCAGTTCCGGGCGCCGGTCCGCGCGCTCGGCGCGGCGATCCGCATCGCCGAGCGCACGCCGCGCGCGGCGGCGGCGAACCGGGACTCGGGCTAGGCGGCGAGCCACTCCGCCGCCCGCTCGGCGATCATGATCGTCGGCGCGTTGGTGTTGCCGGAGACGAGCGTCGGCATCACCGAGGCGTCGGCGACCGTGAGCCCCGCGACGCCGCGGACGCGCAGCCGCGGATCCACGACCGCGCCGTCGTCGTTGCCCATGCGGCAGGTGCCGACCGGGTGGTAGATCGTCTCGGCCTTGGCGCGGATCGCGGCGAGGAGCTCCGCGTCCGACTGCGCCTTCGCGCCGGGGAAGAGCTCCTCGCCCCGGTACGCATCGAAGGCCCGGGCGGAGGCGATCTCGCGCACGATCTTCATCCCCGCGACCAGCGTCGCGGCGTCCTCGGGCTCGGCCAGGTAGTTCGCGAAGATCCGCGCCTTGGCGGCCGGGTCGGCGCTCGCGAGCCGGATCCGGCCGCGGCTCTTCGGCCGCAGCACGCAGCAGTGGAACGTGTAGCCGTGCCCGGGCAGGCGGTTGCGGCCGTGGTCGTCGAGCTGCGCCGGCACGAAGTGCAGCTGCACGTCGGGGCGGCCTTCCGGCGCGCGCGGCGTCGCGACGAACCCGCCGGTCTCGGCGATGTTCGACGAGCCCGGGCCGTTGTGCGTCAGCAGGTAGCGGATCCCGACGATCGCCTCCTGCAGCTTGGTGAAGTCGTAGCTCACCGGCTGCGTCGACTTCACGAGCGTGCAGTAGTCGAGGTGGTCCTGCAGGTTGCCGCCGACGCCCGCGGCGTCGTGGAGCACGCGGATGCCGTGCGCCTCGAGCTCGGCCGCCGGGCCGACGCCAGACAGCATGAGGAGCTGCGGCGAGTTGATCGCGCCGCCGGCGAGCGTGACCGCGCCCGCGGCGAGCCGGTGGCGCTCGCCGCCCTTCGCGTACTCGACGCCGGCGACGCGGCCGCCCTCGATCAAGACGCGCGTCGCGAGCGCGCCGGTCACGACGCGGAGGTTCGGCCGGCCGCGCGCCGGCCGCAGGAACCCGGCCGCAGCGCTGCAGCGCCGGCCGTCGCGCTGCGTGACCTGGTACCAGCCGAGGCCGGCCTGCGTCGCGCCGTTGAAGTCGCTGTTCTCGGGCAGGCCGCGCTCGCGGCCGGCGGCGAGGAACACCTCCGAGAGCACGTTGCGGTAGCGAAGGTCCGAGACCGCGAGCGGGCCGCCGGTGCCGTGGTACGGGTTGCCGCCGCGTGCCTGGTCCTCGGAGCGGCGGAACACCGGCAGCACCTCGTCGAACGACCAGCCGGCGCAGCCGGCCGCCGCCCAGCCGTCGTAGTCCTCGCGCTGGCCGCGGATGTAGCACATCGCGTTGATCGAGGACGAGCCGCCGAGCACCCGCCCGCGCGGCCACCACAGGCGCCGGCCGTTGAGCGCGGGCTCGGGCTCGGTCTCGTAGCTCCAGTTGACCTCGGGCATCTTGACGATCTCGGCGATGCCCGCCGGCATCGCGATGAAGAGGCTCGAGTCGCGCCCGCCGGCCTCGAGCAGCACCACGCGGCGCGCGGGGTCCGCGGACAGGCGGTTGGCGAGCACGCAGCCCGCCGATCCCGCGCCGACGATGATGTGGTCGCAGCTCGTCGTCATGGTTCGATCCCCCCGAACGGGTCCTTGGCGCCCGCGTACAGATTTTGGAGCAATTGTGACTCACGCCGCTGGATCACGGCGAGGAATTCCGCTGCGCCGCCGGTCGCCCGGAACGCCGCGAAGCCGCGCTCGAGGAAGTCCTGCAGCGCGCCGAGGCCGGCGGCGTGCGCCGGGCGGCGCGCGAGCTTGAGCAGCACGCCGAGCGAGGCGTGCTTGACGAGCCGGTCGAGCGCGGCGCCAATCTCGAGGATCGTCGCGAGCTGCCGCTCGCGCGCCGCACGCGGCGCCGAGTCGCGGCGGCGCTGGCCGCCATGCTGCGCCAGGTCGAGGGCGTCACGGAGGAGG
>JBBINS010000120.1:0-9461 GCA_037443765.1 Gammaproteobacteria bacterium | reverse complement strand
GGACCGCCATCGCCGGCGGCGAGTTGCAAAAGGCCGGGCGTCGCGGCGAGGGCTACTTCGCCGTCTTGCCGGCGGCGGCGATCGCGGCCCGCGCCTGCTTCATCGCCCCGTCGACCGCCGTCTTGACGCACGGCGCGTCGCCCTGCGCGGCGTACGCGCCCGGCGGCAGGGTGTCATCGATCTGCTTGCAGGCGCGCTTGGCGGCGTCGTTGATCCGCGCCTCGAGCGTGCTCGCGCCGGCCGGCGTCGCGAGATTGAGGTCGCCGTAGCTGACGCGGTAGCGGATCGATGCGAGGTCGACGGTGGCACCGAGCGGCTGGGCCTTCTGGCCCGTGTGCGTGATCTTCGGCGCCTCGACGATGACCTCGGTCACCGGCTCGGCCGCGCTCGCGGCACAGGCGATCGCGATGGCTGCGGCGGCGGCGGAAAGCGCGAGCCCGCGGGCCCGGCCGGTCTGGATGGTCATGGGGATGCTCCTCGTTGCGATGTGGCCCCGCGCGCCGTGCGAGGCCGAGCGGGATTGCGGGCCGCGCGCGCGGACGGACCCGGCGCACGGTCCCCGCCGGCGGCGCGCGGGCGGCGCCTCGACCGGCAGGGCGCCAGAGATAGCACCGCGTTCAACGCAAAAAAATTCGTACTAACTGCAGCCCGAGGGCGGCGGCGACGCCCCGGGCATGGCGTCGGGCGCGACGGTCCGCGCACGTCGCGTCCGGCATCGCCGGCACGATGGTCGCGAACGGCTCCGGCATCCAGCGCGAAACGGCGCGCAACATCCTGCCCGGGTGGGTGCCGACGCTGCCGGGCTGCGTCGCCCTCGGCGCCGCGCTATTCGGCGCCGGGCTGTTCGTCGTGCCGCGGGCGATCGGGGTCCCCCGGCGGCCCGGCCGAGGCCGGTGGCGCCGCGAGGTCGGCGCACTGGCCACGCGCGGCGATCCCGACAGCCGGCCAGCGGAGATCGGCGCCGATGCGCGCCTGGAGCGCCTGCGCCGCCCGCGGCTCGCCGTGCACGAGCCAGGTCTGCGCAGGCGGCGTGCCGAAGCCGCGCAGCCACCCGAGCAGTGCGCGCTGGTCGGCGTGCGCCGAGAAGCCGCCGAGCGTGATGATCTCGGCGCGGACCGGCACCGGCGCGCCGAAGATCGGCACGACCGGCTCACCGTCGACGAGTCGCCGCCCGAGCGTGCCGGCGGCCTGGAAGCCGGTGATCAGCACCGTGGTGCGCGGGTTCGGCAGGTGGTGGCGCAGGTGGTGCTTGATGCGTCCGCCGTCGCACATGCCGCTCGCGGCGATGATCACCGCGCCGCCGCTGACGCGGTTGAGCGCCATCGATTCGGCGACCGTGCGCGTGTGCCGCAGGTGCATGCGCGGCGGCCCGCGCCGCCGCTCGGCGAGCAGCCGCCGCGCCTCCTCGTCGAACAGCTCGATGTGGCGCGCGGTGATCCCGGTCACCTCGGTCGCCAGCGGCGAGTCGACGAACACCTCGAGTTCCGGCAGGCGGCCCTCGAGCGTGAGGCGCTCGAGCCAGTAGAGCAGCTCCTGCGTGCGGCCGACCGCGAAGGCCGGCACCAGCACGTTGCCGTGCTTGACGTTGAGCGTACGGCTGATCGCCCCGACGAGTTCGTCGATCGTCGGACCGAGCGGCTTGTGGTCGCGATCGCCGTAGGTCGACTCGACGACGAGCGCATCGGCCACGGCGATGCGCGCGGGGTCGCGCAGGATCGGCCGGCCCGGCTGGCCGAGATCGCCCGACAGCACCAGCCGGCGCTCGACGCCGGCCTCGGCGAGTTCCAGCTCGACGATCGCCGAGCCGAGGATGTGGCCGGCGTCGTGCAGGCGCACCCGCGCGCCGGGCGCGAGCGCGCGCCACTCGCCGTAGCGCAGCGGCACGAGCCGCTCGATGAGCGCGTCGACGTCGTCGAGCCCGTAGACCGGTTCCCACAGGGCGCGCTCGCGGCGGCCGTGACGCTCGTGGCGCGCGGCCTCGGCCGCCATCAGGTGCGCGCTGTCCTTGAGCATCACCGCGACGAGCTCGATCGTCGCCGGCGTCGCGTGCACCCGCCCGCGATAACCGTCGCGCACGAGTCGCGGCAGGAGGCCGCTGTGATCGATGTGCGCGTGCGTCAGCACGACCGCGTCGAGGTCGGAGGGCGAGAAGCCCCACGGCTCGCGGTTGCGCGCCGCGGCGTCGCGGCCGCCCTGGAACATGCCGCAGTCGACGAGCAGGCGCGTCGCACCGACCTCGACGAGGTGGCGCGAGCCGGTGACCTCGCCGGCCGCGCCGAGAAATGTGAGCTGCATCAGCGTAGAGGCTCCTCGCACGACTATAGGCCCCCCGGAGCGCCGCGGCGGCGCTGCATTAACGGCGCTTCATGCGGGCGCCGGGCGTGCTGGCCCGCGGGGGGCCCCGGACGGTAGACTTCGCGTTTGCTCCTGTTGGCTCAGTCCTCATGAATCGCGACCCTGACGCCCGGCACGAAACCCGTGCCTGGACGCTGCTGCTGATCGCGTGCGGCATCGTCTGGTTCGCGGTGCTGGGCCTGCGCCCGCTGTTCAACCCCGACGAGGGCCGCTACGCCCAGATTCCCGCCGAGATGCTCGCCACGGGCGACTTCACCGTGCCGCACCTCGACGGGCTCGTCTATCTGGAAAAGCCACCGCTGCAGTACTGGGCGACCGCACTGTCGCTGGCCGCCTTCGGCCACAACGAGTGGGCCGCGCGGCTCGTGACGGCCGCGAGCGCCGTGGTGGCGCTCGGCTTCGTTTACCTGCTCGGCCGGCGCGCCTGGGGCGTCGAACGCGGGCTCAGCGGCGCGGCGATGGGTGCGAGCATGCTGCTCTACGTGCTCATGGGCCAGCTGCTGACGCTCGACATGCTGCTGTCGTGCTTCCTGACGATCGCGAGCGTCGCGTTCTGCCTCGCGCAGCTCGAGCGCGACACCGCGCCGCGCCTGACGCGCGCGTGGATGCTCGTGTGCTGGGGGGCGATGGCCGCGGCGACCCTCACCAAGGGACTGATCGGCGTCGTGCTCCCTGGCGCGGTGCTCG
Organism: Gammaproteobacteria bacterium; assembly: GCA_037443765.1. Lineage (GTDB taxonomy): Bacteria > Pseudomonadota > Gammaproteobacteria > Steroidobacterales > Steroidobacteraceae > CAIKZZ01. The sequence continues at coordinate 6,419 of JBBINS010000120.1, read as the reverse complement.
TGCTCTACACGCTCCTGCAGCGCGATCGGGAGGCGTGGCGGCACCTGCACCTCGGCAAGGGCCTCGCGCTCTACCTCGCGCTCGTGCTGCCGTGGTTCCTGCTGGTCGAGCGCGCCCATCCGGGTGCGCTCAACTTCCTGATCGTGCGCGAGCACTTCCAGCGATACCTGACGAAGGTGCACGACCGCTACCAGCCGTGGTGGTACTTCGGCATGATCCTCGCGGCGGGGTCGCTGCCGTGGCTGCCGCAGGTGGCGCGCGCGCTGCTCTCGGGCTGGCGCCGCACGCGCCCGCGCGGCCAGTTCGACGCGGCGCGCGTGTTGTGGGTCAGCGCCGCGTTCACGCTGGCGTTCTTCTCGCTGTCGGACTCCAAGCTCGCGCCCTACATCGTGCCGGCGTTGCCGCCGCTCGCGCTGCTCGGCGCCGCTCCCGGCCCGTGCGCGACGCGCGACCTCGGCCTCGCGGCCGCGCTGCAGGCGGCGTTCGGGCTCTTGATCGCGGTCGGGCTGCTCGTCTACGGCCGGCGGCCGCTCAGCGGCGACCCGGCGTGGACCTTCGCGACGCTGACGCCGTGGCTGGCGGGCGTAGCGTTCGTGCTCGTCGCGGGCGGCGCGTTCGCGTTCGGCCTCCGGCGCGGACGGCCGGGTGCCGCGGCGCGCACCATCGCGGCGACCGGCTTCGCCGTCGCGCTCACGCTGATCGCCGGCGGCGCGAACGCGATCGCCAAGCGCTATTCGGCGAAGCCGCTGCTCGCCGCCGCCGGGCCGCTCGCCGCCGGCGCGCCGCTCTACACGGTGGACACCTTCGACTGGACGCTGCCGTTCTACGCCGGGCGCCTGGTCGTGCCGGTCGCCTACCGCGGCGAGCTCGACTTCGGCCTCGCGGCCGACCCGGGCCGCGGCCTCGCGACGCTCGAGGACTTCCGCAGCCGCTGGCAGGCGAGCGAGGCGGGCTACGCGCTCGTGCCGCACGCGACTGCCGCCGCGCTCGCGCGCCAGGGCGTCGAGATGCACGTCCTCGCGGAAGATTTCGACAACGTGTTCGTCAGCCGCCGGTGACCGCCATGCCAGACTTCCTCCCGTTCACGCGCCCCACCATCGACGACGAGACGATCGCCGACGTCGTCGCGGTGCTGCGCTGCGGATGGATCACCTCCGGTCCCAGGGTCGCGGAGCTCGAGCGCGCGCTCGGCGCCTACCTCGGCGGCCAGCGCCAGGTGCGGGTCATGACGAGCGCCACCGGCGCGATGGAGATGGCGCTCAAGGCCGCCGGCATCGGCGCCGGCGACGAGGTCGTGGTGCCGGCGATGAGCTTCGCGGCCTCGGCCAACGTCGTCGTCCGGGTCGGCGCGCGGCCGGTGTTCATCGACGTCGAGCTGCGCTCGCGCAATGCCACCGCCGCGGGCTTCGCCGCCGCCCTCACGCCGCGCACGCGCGCGCTGATGCCGGTGCACTTCTCGGGCCTCGCCGTCGACATGGACCCGGTCAACGCGCTCGCCCGCGAGCGCGGCCTCAGGGTCATCGAGGACGCCGCGCACGCGATCGGCACCCGCTACCGCGGCCGCTTGATCGGCAGCTTCGGGGACATCGTCTCGTTCAGCTTCCACGCCAACAAGAACATGACCACGGTCGAGGGTGGCGCGCTCGCCTTCGCCGACCCCGCGCTCGCGCTGCCGCTCGACCGCGAGCGCTTCCACGGCATCACCAAGGACGCGGCCGGCAACGTCGACGTCTTCGAGGCCGGCGGCAAGTACAACCTGACCGACGTCGCCGCGGCGGTCGGCATCGGCCAGCTGCGCCGGTTGCCGGAGTTCAACGCCCGGCGGCGCGAGCTGGCGCACCACTATTCCGAGCGGCTCGCGCCGCGGCTCGACCCCGACATGCTGCCGCCGCCCGGGGACGACGGCCACAGCTGGCACATGTACACGGTGCTGGTGCCCTTCGGCCGGCTCGGCATGAGCCGCGACGAGTTCATCGGCCGGATGAAGGAACGCGGCATCGGCATCGGGGTCCACTACCCCTCGATACCGGCCCTCACCTACTATCGTCAGCTCGGCTGGGATCCGGGGGCGTTCCCGAACGCCGCCCGGATCGGTGCCGAGACGGTGACGCTGCCGCTGTTTCCCGCCATGACGACCGGCGACGTCGACCGGGTCTGCGACGCCCTGCTTGAGCTCCTGAAGCGCTGAAGGCAAGCCCGTGAACGACAACGCCCCGGTCCTTTCGGTCGTGATCCCGGTCTACAACGAGGAGGAGGTGCTGCCGACGCTGTTCGAGCGGCTGTACCCCGCGCTCGACGCGCTCGGCTGCCCCTACGAGGTGCTGTTCGTCAACGACGGCAGCCGCGACGGCTCCGTGGCGCTCCTCAAGGAGCAGTTCCGCCGGCGCCCCGCCGAGACGCGCGTGATCCTGCTGCAGGTGAATTTCGGACAGCACGCCGCGATCCTCGCCGCCTTCGCCCGCGCCCGCGGCCAGTACCTGATCACCCTCGACGCCGACCTGCAGAACCCGCCCGAGGAGGTCGGCAAGCTGCTCAAGGAACTCGAGGCCGGCCACGACTACGTCGGCACCTGGCGCGCCAATCGCCAGGACCTGTGGTGGCGGCGCATCGCGTCGCAGTTCGTCAACCTGATCCGCGAGCGCATGACGCCGATCAAGATGACGGACCACGGCTGCATGCTGCGCGGCTACGCGCGCGGCGTCATCGACGCGATCAACTCGACCCGCGAGAACGTCACCTTCATCCCGGCGCTCGCCTCGCTGTACGCGGCGAACCCGACGGAAATCGAGGTCAAGCACGACGAGCGCGCCGCCGGCGCCTCGAAGTACTCGCTGTACCGGCTGATCCGCCTGACCTTCGACCTGATGACCGGCTTCTCGACGGTGCCACTGCAGGCCTTTTCGCTCGCCGGCCTAGTGCTTTCGATGATGTCCGGCGCGCTGGTCGTGATCCTGGTCGGCCGGCGGCTGGTGCTCGGGCCGGAAGTCGACGGCGTGTTCACGCTGTTCGCGATCGTGTTCTTCTTCCTCGGCATCGCCCTGTTCGGCATCGGCCTCCTCGGCGAGTACATCGGCCGCATCTACGTGCAGGTGCGGCAGCGCCCGCGCTACATCATCGGCGCGGTGCTCGAGCAGACCCCGCACGTGCCGGCCGCCGGCACCAACGGCGTCGAGCGCCGCGCGCCGTGAACGCCCCGGCGACCTGCGTCGTCTTCGCGTACTCCGAGGTCGGCGCCCGCTGCCTCGGCGCGCTGTTCGAGGCCGGCGTCGACGTCCGGCTCGTCGTCACGCACGAGGACGACCCGAACGAGCAGCGCTGGTTCGCGAGCGTCGCCGAGGTCGCGCGCGGCGCCGGCTGCCGGGTCGTGACGCCGGCGGACCCCGGCGAGCCCGCGGTGGTCGCCGAAATCGTGGCCGCGGCGCCCGACTTCATCTTCTCGTTCTACTACCGGCGCATGCTGCCGCCGAGCGTGCTCGGCCTCGCGCGCCGCGGCGCGCTCAACATGCACGGCTCGCTGCTGCCGCGCTACCGCGGCCGCGCGCCGGTGAACTGGGCGGTGCTCCACGGCGAGACCGAGACCGGCGCGAGCCTGCACTACATGGTCGCCAAGCCCGATGCCGGCGCGCTGGTCGACCAGCAGGCCGTGCCGATCGGCCCCGACGAGACCGCCTTCGAGGTCGCGGACAAGGTGGCCGACGCCGCGGTCGCGGTGCTGCGCCGCAGCCTGCCGAAGCTCGTCGCCGGCACCGCGGCAGCGACGCCGCTCGACCTCGCGCGCGGCTCGTACTTCGGCGGCCGCAAGCCCGCCGATGGCGAGTTCCGGCTCGACTGGCCGGCGGCGCGGATCCACAACCTGGTACGCGCCGTCGCGCCGCCGTTCCCCGGCGCCTACACGCGGCTCGGCGAGGCGCTGGTGCGCGTGCACCGGACGCGGCGCATCGACGGTCCCGCCCGCCACGGCGCCGGGGGCCCGTGCCTCGCGCTCGAGGACGGCCGCGTGGTCGCCGAGTGCGGCGACGGCGCGCGCCTCGAGCTCGTCGAAGCCTATCTGGACGATGCGCGGCTCGACGCCGCGCATTTCATCAAGACGTTCGGGCACGGACCCGTGCCCGCCCGCCCGCACCCGCGGGCCCAAGCAAGAGCGTAAAGCCCATGAAGAAGATCCTGATCCTCGGCGTCAACGGATTCATCGGTCACCACCTGACCCGCACGATACTGGCCAACACCGACTGGCAGATCTGGGGCATGGACATGCAGGACGACCGGGTCCGCCCCTTCAAGAGCGACCCGCGATTCCACTTCTTCGAGGGCGACATCACGATCAACCACGAGTGGGTCGAGTACCACATCAGGAAGTGCGACGTGATCCTGCCGCTGGTCGCGATCGCCACGCCAGCGACCTACGTCAAGGAGCCGCTGCGGGTCTTCGAGCTCGACTTCGAGGCCAACCTGCCGCTGATCCGCCAGTGCGTGAAGTACAAAAAGCGCGTGATCTTCCCGTCGACCTCCGAGGTCTACGGCATGTGCGCGGACAGCGAGTTCCACCCGCAGAAGTCGAACCTCGTGCTCGGCCCGATCGAGAAGCAGCGCTGGATCTACTCCTGCAGCAAGCAGCTGATGGACCGCATCATCTATGCCTACGGCCAGCGCGACGGCCTCGACTTCACGCTGATCCGGCCCTTCAACTGGGTCGGATCGGGCCTCGACTCGCTCGCGACGGCGAAGGAGGGCTCGAGCCGGGTCGCGACGCAGTTCCTCGCGCACATCGCCGCCGGCCAGGACATCAGCCTCGTCGACGGCGGCCGCCAGCGCCGCTGCTTCACGCACATCAACGACGGCATCGACGCGGTGATGCGCATCATCAAGAACGAGGGCGGGGTCGCCACCGGCAAGATCTACAACATCGGCAACCCGAAGAACGACCTGTCGATCCGCGAGCTCGCCGAGCGGATGATCGAGATCGGCAAGAAGCACCCGGCGTACGCCCGCCAGGCGCAGAAGGTCAAGATCCGCGAGGTCGGCTCGATGGAGTTCTACGGCAAGGGCTACGAGGACGTGCAGAGCCGGGTGCCGTGGATCGACAACACCAAGGGCGACCTCGGCTGGGCGCCGCAGGGCGGCATGGACGAGATCCTGCAGGCGGTGTTCGACGCCTACGCCGCGGAGGTCACCGCGGCGGCCGCGCTGATCGACTCGAGCCAGCGCGCCGGCGCCTGAGGGCGGCGCGACGGCCTCGATGCAGATCGCGCTCAAGGTCGACGTCGACACGTACCGCGGCACGCTCGAGGGCGTGCCCGCGCTCGTGGCCGACCTCGGCCGGCGCGGCGTCGCGGCGAGCTTCTACTTCAGCCTCGGCCCGGACCACACGGGCTGGGCGCTGCGGCGCGTGTTCCGGCCGGGCTTCCTGTCGAAGGTCAAGCGCACCTCGGTCGTCAGCCACTACGGCCTGCGCACGCTGATGTACGGCGTGCTGCTGCCGGGACCGCACATCGCCCGTCGCGCGCCCGGGGTGCTGCGCGCGACCCGCGCGGCCGGGCACGAGACCGGGATCCACTGCTACGACCACGTCTACTGGCAGGACAACGTCGCGCGCCGCGACGCGGCCTGGACCGAGCGGCAGGTGCGCCTCGCCGCGGCCGCCTACCGGGAGGTGTTCGGCGCGGACGCGCGCGCCCATTGCGCTGCGGGCTGGCAGCTGAACGCGGCGCTGTTCGCGCTCGAGGACGCGCTCGGGCTCGACTACGCGAGCGACACGCGCGGCACGCACCCGTTCCGGCCGTCGATGGGCGGGATCGCGGCGGACTGCCCGCAGCTGCCGACCACGCTGCCGACGCTCGACGAGCTCGTCGGCGTCGACGGGCTGACGATCGACGGCGCCATCGACCGGCTGCTCGACCAGACGGCGACGCCGCCGGCCGCCGGCGCGCACGTCTACACGCTGCACGCGGAACTCGAGGGCCAGCAGTTCCGGGGCGCGTTCATGCGGCTCATCGACACCTGGCGGGCTCGCGGCGTCGAGCTCGTGACCATGGCGCGGCTGCGCGCCGGCCTCGACCCGGCGCGGCTGCCGCGCCACGCGGTCGAGTTCGCCGAATTTCCGGGGCGCAGCGGCGCGCTCGCGCTGCAGGGCGCGGCGCTGTAGGCGCCTATTCGGCGAGCCGCCGGAGCTCGGTCCGCTCGAGCAGCATGCCGAGCAGCGCGGCGACCGTGCGGTGCGCCTCGATCGGGTGCCTGAGCGGCAGGTCGGTCCGCAGGCGGTAGCGGTTGCGGCGACCCTCGCGGCGACGCTCGACGACGCCGGCCGCGGCGAGGTCGGACAGGATCTTCTGCACCGCGCGCTCGGTGATGCCGACCAGCAGCGCGACGTCCCGCAACCGCGCGTCGGGGTCGCGCGCGAGGCAGACGAGCACGTGGCCGTG
>JBBINS010000119.1:0-9491 GCA_037443765.1 Gammaproteobacteria bacterium | reverse complement strand
CCGGGCCCGCCCGTCACGCCGCGGCGGCGAGCGCGGCGATGCGTTCGGCCTGCCGGCGCAGCATCGGCCCGAAGCCGGCGCGGTCGTAGAAGGCGCCGAGCCCCTCGAGGTCGGGCGGCGCGCGCCTGAGCGTCGCCGGCGTCGCGACCAGCGGCATGTCGCAGGCGATCCGCGTCAGCTCGCGGGCGAGATAGGCGGCCTTGCGGTGCTCCTCGAGCCGCGCGGCGACCCCGCCGGCGCCCCGGAAGCCCAGCGCCGCGACGCGGCCGAGGTTCGCGTACAGGTCGTCGAGCGACTCGAAGGCCGACAGCAGCGCGGTTGCGGTCTTGCGGCCGACGCCGGGCACGCCGGGGATGTTGTCGACGGCGTCGCCCGTCAACGCCAGGAAGTCGGCGATCCGCTCCGGGCGCACGCCGAAGCGCGCCGGGATGTCCTCGTAGCCGAAGCGCTCCTCGGCCATGTAGTCCCAGAACTCGTCGCCCTGGCGCACCAGCTGGGCGAGGTCCTTGTCGCGGGTCACGAGCGTCGAGCGGAAGCCGACGGCCCGCAGCCGCGTCGCGAGCGTGCCGATGATGTCGTCGGCCTCGTACTCGGCGCTGCCGAAGTCGGGCGCGCCGAGGTAGGCGCAGAGCTCCCGGCAGCGCGCGAACTGCTCCTTGAGGCCGGGCGGCGGCGGCTCGCGGTTCTGCTTGTAGGCCGGGTAGATGCGGCTGCGGAACGACCCGGCGAGGCTCTCGTCGAAGGCGATCGCGAGGTACCGCGGCCGCTCGCGCTCGAGCAGGTCCGACAGGAACCGCGCGAAGCCGTAGAGCGCGTTGACCGGCCGGCCGTCGGCGTCGGCCATGTGGTCCGGTATCGAGTAGTAGGCGCGAAAGACGAAGAAGCTGGCGTCGACGAGGTGGACGGCCGGCATCGGGTCAGTGGCGCGGGCCGCGCAGCCGCGTGTGCAGGGGGCTCGTGCGCGGGAAGTGCGCCAGCAGGTACTCCATCTGGTCGGCGAGCACGCGCCGGCCCTTGAGGTAGATGTACTCGGCGTAGGTCGGCGTGAACGGCACGGCGAGCAGCTGCATGCCGGCCTCCTCGGGCGTGCGCGAGGCCTTGGCGTTGTTGCAGCGGCGGCAGGCCGTGACGACGTTGGTCCACAGGTCCTCGCCGCCGCGGCAGAACGGCCGGATGTGGTCGCGCGACAGCTGCCGGGTCGGGAAGCGCAGCCCGCAATAGAGGCACAGGTAGCCGTCGCGCTTGAACAGCGTCTCGTTGTTGAGCGGCGGCACGTAGTCGCTGCGCAGCGTCCCCGGGTTGTAGGAATGGCCGACCGTCGCGACGATCGAGCTCACGTCGACGATCGTGCGCAGGCCGGAACGGGCGTTGGTGCCGCCGCGCAGCCGGAACAGCAGCGTGCCGCACGCGTAGGCCACCTGGCCCATGTGGTAGAGCCGCACCGCCTCGCGGTAGTCGATCCACTCGAGCGGCATTCCGGCCACGTCGGTGCGCAGCACCTGCTGCGACAGCGCGACCGGCGGCGACGCCAGCACAGGGCCGCGGACCGCGAGCTGCGATTTGTCCTGATGGCGCTTCACGGGAGTCTTCGCTTTCATGCCTGTAAGATACGAAAGCTCTGTGCCATAATCAAACGCCGCAAGGCTTTCAATCACAACGTAAATTTCGGGACCCATGAACCTTGCGTGACGGCTTGGCCGCAGCGCTCGGGGGTCCATCCGGGAGGTCCTCGATGTCCGCCGCCCCAGAAGCCGCCGCCGGGATCGTCGTCGGCGTGCCCCGCGAGACGCAACCCGGCGAGCACCGCGTGGCGCTTGTTCCCGAGGTGGCCGCCAAGTTCGCCGCCGCCGGCGCGAAGGTGATCATCGAGCGCGGCGCCGGCGTGTCGGCGCAGTTCCCGGACGCGCTGTACAAGAACGTCGAGTTCGTCGACGGCGCCGCCGCCGTCTACGCGCGCGCCGACCTGCTGCTCAAGGTGCAGCCGCTCACGCCCGCCGAGGCCGCGATGCTGCGCTCCGGCGCCGTGCACGCCGGCTTCATGCAGTCGCACAACAACCTGCCGGCCGTGACGGTGCTCCGCGACCGCAACGTCACGAGCTTCGCGATGGAGCTCGTGCCGCGCATCTCGCGCGCCCAGTCGATGGACGCTCTGTCCTCGCAGGCCGCCATCGCCGGCTACAAGGCGGTGCTGATCGGCGCCAACACGCTCGACCGCTTCTTCCCGATGCTGACCACCGCCGCGGGCACGATCCGCCCGGCGCAGGTGCTCGTGATCGGCGTCGGCGTCGCGGGCCTGCAGGCGATCGCGACCGCCAAGCGCCTCGGTGCGATCGTCGAGGCCTACGACGTCCGAAGCGCCACCCGCGACCAGGTCAAGTCGCTCGGCGCCAAGTTCGTCGAGACCGGCGTCACCGCCGAGGGCACCGGCGGCTACGCGCGCGAGCTCACGGCCGAGGAGAAGCAGAAGCAGCAGGAGGTGCTCGACGGCCGCATCGCGGTCGCCGACGTCGTCGTCACGACCGCGGGCGTCCCCGGCCGGGCGGCGCCGAAGATCATCTCGCGGGCCGCGGTCGAGCGCATGAAGGCCGGCGCGGTGATCGTCGACATCCTCGCCGAGAACGGCGGCAACTGCGAGCTGACGCGCGCCGGCGAGACGGTCCAGCACGGCGGCGTGCGCATCGTCGGCCCGGTCAACCTGCCCGCCCAGCTCGCCTACCACGCGAGCGAGATGTACGCGCGCAACCTCTACAACCTGCTGAGCCCGGCGCTCAAGAAGGGCGTGTTCAGCATCGACTGGACCGACGAGGTGTTCGCGGGCACCGTGCTGACGCACGGCGGCCAGGTCAAGCACGAACCCACCGCCAAGCTGCTCGCGAACGGCTGAAGGAGCGCTTCATGATCGACGGCGTCATCGCAATCTACATCTTCATGCTCGCGGCCTTCACCGGCTACGAGGTGATCTCCCGTGTGCCGACCATCCTGCACACGCCGCTCATGTCCGGCAGCAACTTCGTCCACGGCATCGTGCTCGTCGGCGCGATGTTCGCGCTCTTCCAGGCGGACTCGACGCTCGGCCGGGTGATCGGCTTCATCGGCGTCGTGCTCGGCGCCGGCAACGCGGTCGGCGGCTACGTGGTCACCGAGCGCATGCTCGAGATGTTCAAGTCGAGCGGCCAGAAGAAGCCGGCCGGAGGGCAGCACTGATGTCCGTCCTGAACCCCTCCGCGGCGAAGTGGATCATCGACGCCGCGTACATCCTGGTCGCGTTCCTGTTCATCACCGGACTGAAGCGCATGAGCTCGCCGGTCACGGCGCGCGGCGGCATCCTCTGGGCCGGCCTCGGCATGGTGATCGCGACCCTCGTCACGTTCCTCGCGCCGCTCTCGGGCGGCGGCGGCGAGATCGCCACCAACTTCGCGCTCGTGATCGGCGCGATCGCGATCGGCGGCGCGCTCGCCTGGTGGTCCGGCAAGCGCGTCGCGATGACCGACATGCCGCAGATGATCGCGCTCTACAACGGCATGGGCGGCGGCGCCGCGGCGGCGATCGCGGCGGTCGAGCTCTACAAGGGCGACTTCCACGGCGTCGCGTACGGCGCGCTCGCGGTGCTCGGCGGGCTGATCGGCTCGGTGTCGTTCTCCGGCTCCGGCATCGCCTTCGGCAAGCTGCAGGGGCTGATCAAGCGCTCGTTCCGCTTCGGCGGCCAGCAGGTGCTCAACATCCTGATCCTGGGCGGCGCGATCGTGCTCGGCGGCATGGTGGCGAGCGGCGTCAACACGGGCCCGGCGGTCGTCAGCGCGTTCTTCGTGCTCGCGCTCGTGCTCGGCATCACGATGACGCTGCCGATCGGCGGCGCCGACATGCCGGTCGTGATCTCGCTCTACAACGCGCTGACGGGCCTCGCGGTCGCGTTCGAGGGCTTCGTGCTCAACAACGCGGCGATGATCATCGCGGGCACGGTGGTCGGCTCCGCCGGCACGCTGCTCACGCAGCTGATGGCCAAGGCGATGAACCGCTCGCTCGGCAACGTGCTGTTCTCGGGGTTCGGCGACACCGGCGCCGCCGCGACCGGCACCGTCGCGGGCTCGCAGAAGCCGATCGACGCCAACGACGCCGGCGTCATGATGGCCTTCGCGCAGAAGGTCATCGTCGTCCCCGGCTACGGCATGGCGGTCGGCCAGGCGCAGCACAAGGTCTGGGAGCTCGCGCAGCTCCTCCAGCACCGCGGCGTCACGGTCAAGTTCGCGATCCACCCCGTCGCCGGGCGCATGCCCGGCCACATGAACGTGCTGCTCGCCGAGGCCGGCGTGCCGTACGACCTGATCGCGGACCTCGAGGAGATCAACGCCGAGTTCGAGACCACCGACGTCGCGCTGATCATCGGCGCCAACGACGTCGTCAACCCGGTGGCGCGCAACGACAAGTCGAGCCCGATCTACGGCATGCCGATCCTGAACGCCGACAAGGCCAAGAACGTCGTCGTCATCAAGCGCGGCCAGGGCCAGGGCTTCTCGGGCATCGAGAACGCGCTCTTCTACCTCGACAACACCCGCATGCTGTACGGCGACGCGCAGGGCGCCGTGAACCAGCTGATCCAGTCGGTCAAGTCGATCGGCTGAGGCGCCGCGGGTGCGCCGGCTCGCGCGCTCGCTGTACTTCTGGGTGCTCGTCGCGGTGGTCGCGGGCGCCCTGCTCGGCGTCTGGGCGCCGGCGGCCGCGGTCGCGTTCAAGCCGCTCGGCGACGGCTTCATCCGCCTGATCCGCATGCTCGTCGGGCCGATCGTGTTCTGCACGATCGTGCTCGGCATCGCCCACATGCGCGACCTGCCGCGCGTCGGCCGGGTCGGCATCAAGGCACTCGCCTACTTCGAGCTCCTGTCGACGGTGGCGCTCGCGGTCGGCATGCTGGTCGCGACGCTGGCGCGGCCCGGCGCGGGCTTCCACGTCGATCCGGCGACGCTCGACGCCGCCGCGGTCGCGAAGTACGCGAGCGCGGCGCACGAGCAGTCGGTCGCCGACTTCCTGATGAACGTGATCCCGACGACGCTGCCCGGGGCGCTGACTTCGGGCGAGCTGCTGCAGGTGCTGCTGGTGGCGCTGCTGACCGGCTTCGGCGCCGCGGTGGTCGGCGAGCGGGCGCAGTTCTTCGTGTCGCTGGTCGAGTCGGCCTCGCACGTGCTGTTCCGGATCGTCGCCTTCGTGATGTGGCTCGCGCCGCTCGGGGCGTTCGGCGCGATGGCCTACACGCTCGGCAAGTTCGGCTGGCACAGCCTCGCGCCGCTCGCGCGCTTCATGGCCGTCTTCTACCTGACCTGCGCGGTGTTCGTGTTCGGCGTGCTCGGGCTGGTCGCGCGGCTCGCGGGCTTCAACATCCTGAGGCTCGTCGCGTACCTCAAGACCGAGATCGTCACCGTGATCGGCACGTCCTCGTCCGAGAGCGTGCTCGCGCCGCTGATCGACCGGCTCGAGCGCCTCGGCTGCCGGCGCGCCACCGTCGGGCTCGTCGTGCCCACCGGCTACTCGTTCAACCTCGACGGCACCTGCATCTATCTGTCGCTCGCGACGCTGTTCCTCGCCCAGGCGGTCGACATCGACCTGTCGCTCGGCCAGCAGCTGACGCTGCTGCTGGTCGCGATGCTGAGCTCGAAGGGCGCGGCGACGGTGACCGGCGGCGGCTTCATCACGCTCGCGGCGACGCTGACGGTCGTGCCGGGCGTGCCGGTGGCGGCGCTCGCGCTGGTCCTCGGCATCGACCGCTTCATGAGCGAGGCGCGCGCGGTCACGAACCTGATCGGCAACGCCGTGGCGACGCTCGTCGTGTCGCGCTGGGAGCGGGAACTGCCGGCCGAGGAGCTCGCGCGGCGCCTCGCGAGCGGCGGCGCGGACCCGGTGATCGTCGACGGCGCCTGAGCCCGGCCCGTCAGGGCCGGCGGCGCTCGCCCTTATCGGCCTTCTCGGGCTTCTCGGGCCGCTCGACGCGGTCGCGCACCGGCACCGGCACGTTGCAGACGTCGACGCGGCCGGCGGGGACCTTGTACCAGGCGTCCTTGCGGTTGCGCCGCAGCTCGATCAGCTTCTGGAAGATCGGCGCGTCGGTGCGCAGCTCCTCGAGCGGCTTGCGTTCGGCGGCCGGCAGCTCGGCCGCGACCCGCACGCTCTGGATCGGCACGCGCTGCTCGGGCTGCTCGTAGAAGCCGAGCTCGCCGGTGCCGCGCGGCAACGACGACAGCAGCTCGATGCCCGCCACGACCCGGCCGACGAGCGCCACGTTGCGGTCCAGCTGGCGCGGGGCGTGGCCGATCACGACGTAGAGCTCGGTGCCGATCGCACTCGCCGGGTCGTTGTCGCGGCCGACGCCGACCATGCCGTAGCAGTGCACCGGCCAGGCCTCGCCGTCGGCGGAACTGCGCGCCGCCGGGAAGCCGCCGGCGAAGCCGACCTCGGGTGCGTAGGTGTCGGGGTCCTTGAGGCGCGCGAACGGCAGCGCCACCGCGCTCCTCGTGAATTCCGCCGGCAGGCGCTTCTCGCCGACCTCGGGCTTGGAGTTCAGCGGGTCGCCCCACTGCGCCACGAAGTTGTCCTGCAGCCGCACGAAGGCCAGCCCGTCGTACCAGTGGGCGCGCGCCAGCTTCTCGATGTTGGCGACGTGCCGCGGCGCGAACTGCGGCGCGAGCTCGATGATCACCCGCCCGGTCGAAAGCTCGAGGTACAGCGTGTGCTCCGGGTCGAGCGGTCGCCAGTCGGCGGCCTGCGAGCTCGCGAGCAGCTCGCGCACGGTCGAGGGCTGCGCGAACTTCTTCGGCGGGGTCTGCGCCTGGGCGGCGACCGCGAGGAACGCGGCGATCACGGCGAGCGGGCGAAGGATCTGCATGGCGCGGGACCTTGGTTATGCGAGCGTGTGAAAGACTTTCTGCACGTCGTCGTCCTGCTCGAGCGCGTCGATCAGCTCGAGCACTTCCTTGGCCTGCTCCTCGGGGACCTCGGTCGGGGTCAGGCACACGAACTCGCGCTCGGCCGACAGCGGCACGATGCCGCGGTCCTCGAGCGCCTTCTGCAGCTGGCCGAAGTCGTTCAGCGCGCAGCGGATCACGAGCTGCGGCTCGCCCTTCTCGCCGGTGCTCTCGCCCATCTCCTCGAGCCCGTGGTCGATCAGGTGGAGCTCGAGGTCGTCCTGGTCGATGCCGTCCGGGTTCAGGCGGAACACGCCCATCTCCTTGAACTGGAAGCTGACGCTGCCGCTGGTGGCGAGGTTGCCGCCGTGCTTGGCGAACAGGTGCCGCACGCTCGCGACGGTGCGCGTCGGGTTGTCGGTGGCGGTCTCGACCAGGATCGCGACGCCGTGGGGCGCGTAGCCCTCGTAGATGACGACCGTGAAGCTGGCCGCGTCCTTGCCGGAGGCGCGCTTGATCGCCGCCTCGACCTTGTCCTTCGGCATGTTCACGGCGCGCGCGTTCTGGATGCAGCGCCGCAGCCCCGGGTTCGAGTTCGGGTCGGTGCCGCCGGCCTTGACGGCGATGTTGATGTCCTTGGCGATGCGGTGGAACTGCTTCGCCATCCGGTTCCAGCGCGCGAACATGGCGTGCTTGCGGACTTCGAATATGCGGCCCATGGTCTTGTGGCGGTCCTGGATCCGGTGGCCCGGCGCGCGGGCGGGTAGCCGCTAAGTTTAGTGCTTTGTGGGGGGCGCCGTCGCGCGGGCCGCCGCCGGGGGGGGCCGGGCCGCCCCCCCGGGGCTTCACGCGGCGGCCGGCCCGGGTGCGCTCAGTCGCCGGCCGACGGAGCCGAGTCGTCCGGCGCCCGGGCGAGCAGGTGGCGCACCCGGGGCGGCTCGGGCCCCTGGTGCAGCTGCAGGACCGCCTCCCGCACGCCCTGGTCGGCGAGCGTGGCGCGCTGCCACTGGCGCAGGTGGTCGAGCCAGGTGATCGCCTGGTAGCGCTCGATGAAGCGCTCCGGCTCGTCCAGGTCCTGCATCAGCGACCAGCGGCGCGCGCCGTCGCGTCGGCGGGTGCGGCCGAGTGCGTACGCGGCCCGGACGAAGTCGGCCGCGTCCGCGGCCGCCACCCGGTACTCGATCGAGATCACGATCGGCCCCGCATCGGGGTCGATGCCGCTGCGGCCGTGGTCCTCCGGCAGCGCCCGGAGCGGCCCGAGGTCGACCGCGCCGATCGCGTGCAGCGGCCAGCGGCGGGAGGCGGCGACCGAAGCGACGAGCAGCAGCCCCGCCGTCAGCAGGCTCGCGCGCAGCGAGCCGTACTCTGCGAACTCGCCCCACACCCAGCTGCCGGCGGCCATGCCGCCGAACGCGGCGGTCTGGTAGAAGGCCAGCGTCCGCCCGACGACCCAGCGCGGCGAGGACACCTGCGTCGTCACGTTGAAGGTCGAGAACGACAGCACCCAGGCGGCGCCGGCCGCGACGATCACGAGCGCCGACAGCCCGCTGAAGCGCGAGACGGCGATCACGACCGTCGCGGCGCCGAACACGCCCGAGGCGGCGGTGACGATCGAGTCGGTGCTGTAGTGGCGCCGGAGGCTCGTGATCGCGAGCGCCGCGAGCACCGCGCCGCCGCCGAACGCGCCCAGCAGGAACCCGTAGGTCAGCGCGCCGCCCGCCAGCAGGTCGCGGGCGACGAGCGGCAGCGTCGCCCACAACGCGCTCGACAGGAACGCGAACAGGGCGCTGCGCACGAGCACCATGCGGATCGAGGGCGACAGGCGCGCGTAGCGGATCCCGGCGCCGATCGCGGCGCCGATGCTCTCGGGCGGCAGCGTCGCGGCCTCGGCCGGCCGCCGCCAGCGCGCCAGCACGACGATGAGTCCGACGTAGGACAGCGCGTTGCACAGGAACGTGACCGCGGCACCGCCGATGGCGACGATCAGGCCGCCGAGCGCCGGGCCGAGCGTGCGCGCGATGTTGTAGCCGAGGCTGTTGAGCGCGACCGCCGCCGGCACCTGCGCCACCGGCACCTGCTCGCCGACCGACGACTGCCACGCCGGCGCGTAGATCGCGCTGCCGCAGCCCAGCAGGAACGTGAAGCCGAGCAGCGACCACGGCGTCAGCGCGCCGCGGAACGCGAACGCGGTCAGCAGCGCCGCCCCGGCGAGCATCCCGACCTGCGCGATCAGCATCAGCGCGCGCCGGTCCCAGATGTCGGCGATCGCGCCGGCCGGCACCGACAGGAACATGATCGGCAGCGCGGTCGCGGCCTGCACGAACGCCACGAGGTCCGCCGAGCGCGCCAGCGTCGTCATCAGCCAGGCCGCGCCCACCGTCTGGAACATCGTGCCGAAGTTCGAGGCGAGGCTCGCGACCCAGAGCTCGACGAACAACGGCGTCCGGAACGGCACGAGCGCCCCGTGGAGCCATGGGGTGGAGGGGGTGGCGGCGGCCCGGGTCATGCGGGGATTGTCGCCGCGTTCGGCGCGGACCGCGAGCGCCCGCGACCCGGCCGGCGCGCAGGAGGGCCAGCCCGCGCCGCGTGCCGATCCACGCG
>JBBINS010000118.1:0-9690 GCA_037443765.1 Gammaproteobacteria bacterium | reverse complement strand
CCGCCGGGGCGGGCGCCGGAGCGGGCATCGCGGCCGGCGCGGGCGCCGGGCTCGGTGCCGCCGCGATGACGGCGGCCGGCGCGCCCCAGTTGAACTGGAAGCCGAAGCCCACGAGGAAGTCGTTCGGCTCGCCGCGGTGCGCGTTCGTGACCCAGTCGATGTTCCAGCGCTCCTTGACCTCGGCGCGCAGCTGCACGACCGCCGAGCGATCGGCGGCGCGGTAGAGGCGGCCGAGGAGACCGAGGCCGCCCTCGATCATCTGCCGGTCGTAGTGGCCGGCGTTGTCGCTGCTCTCCCCCGACTGGACGTAGCCCGCCAGCAGATACGGGTGGATCGCCGAGTCGCGGTAGAAGTGCCTGAGCGCATCGAGGCTGAGCGCGTTGATCGTGAGCCTGTCGGCGGGGTTCTTCGCCTTGTAGGAGCCGTGGTTCAGCTCGAGCTCGGCCGACCACTTGTCGGTGAAGTTCTTGCCGAGCGAGAACTGGAACGCCGCGCCGTCGTCGACGTTGCGGTCGGTGCCGGTGCGCACGTCGTAGACGAGTGGCGCGAGGTACCACTTGCCGACGTCGTCGGCGGCGTTCGCTGCGGTTCCGAAGCTGAGTAACGCGAGGCCCGCCGCGAGCCCAAGCGTGCGCATCTGGTCCATGTCTCGCCTCCGATCAGAAGCCCGTTATGTTTCTTGGTGGGGCGGTCGTCCGCTCCGGGCGACCGCCGCAGTCGAGAACGCGATGATACCCGAGCCGCTTCGCGCGCGCGCGGGCGTTCCGGCCGGCGGCGCTCGTCAGCGGGCGCCGAACGCCTCGTAGCGGACGCGGTCCCCGGCCTTGAACCCGAGCCTGTGGCTGGTGCCGCCCGCGACCTCGAGCACGCCGAGCACGACGCCCATCGAGTCGATCGTGGCCTCGGAGTGCGGCACCGCGTTCTCGGCGATGCGGATGATGCGGCCGTCCGGTGCGATGAACAGCAGGTCGAGCGGGATCAGCGTGTTCTTCATCCAGAACGTCGCCACCTGTGGCCCGTCGAACAGGAACAGCATGCCGCGCGTGGCCGGCAGCTTCGGCACGAACATCAGGCCCTGGTTGCGGCGCGGTTCGGTCGCCGCGATCCAGACCTTGAACGGATGCGAGCGGCCCTGCGACTCGACGCTGAGTTCGGCCGTCGGCAGGCGGTCGAGCGGCTCGCGCTGCGCCTCCGCCGCGGGCGCCGCCGGGCGGGGCGCAAGCAGCAGGGCGAGCGCGAGGCCGGCAGCGGCGCTCAGCGCGGCGAAGGAGGCGCGGGGGGCGAGGGCGCCACCGGCGCCGGAGGATCGGATTCCCATGCGAGCTGTCCGCGGAAGTCGAAACGGGAGACCAGTATCGCATCCCGCGCGTCCCCGATCGCACGCGCGGGTTCCAGGCAGAAGCCGCGGGCCTCGACCCGCCAGCGGTGCTCGGAATGCCGGACGGCGTCGGGCGGCAGCGCCTGCTGGCGGACCTCGTCGAGCAGGCACTTGTCGTCACCCCGCGTGCCGTAGACGGCACCGCCCTCGCGGATCAGCGTCACGTTGACCGGCACCGCGCGGGCCGAGGCGCCCTCGGCCAGCCGCGGCGCGGCGAACACCAGTGTGAGGCGTTCCTTGCCGACGGCGCCCGTAAAGATCACGCGCAGGCCCTTGCCGTCCGGCCGGCGCATGCCGTCGCACTGCATGTCGGCCGCCTGCCAGCGAAGCTCGGCGTCGATCGCGCCGGCCAGCCGGGCCTCCAGGTAGGCGTCCGGCAGAGCGTCGCAGCTCACTCGCCGTCCTGAGACAGGAGCAGCGCGCGCGCGAGGCGGCCATGGAGCTCGCCGAGCATCCTCACGAGATGCATCAGCGCCGTCATCAGCACGATGCCGATCACGCACACCGGCACCGTCAGCGGCCAGGCGATCATCTCGCCCTCGAACTGCACGTCCGCGCCCGTGACCCCGAGCGTATGCAGGACCGCGATGACCGGAGTCGCAATGGCGGCACCGCAGACGGCGAGGCTCGTGACTGCGGTCGTGAAGTAGAAAATGCCGAGCGGCAGCATCACGAGCATGTAGAGCAGCGTCGTCCAGGTGCGGCGGTCGAGCAGCATTTCCTTGATCCGCGCCCCGATGCCGATGCCGCGCGTCGAGCGCACCGGCCGCCGCGGCATGCGAACGCCGAGCAGCCCCTCGACGATGCGTCCCTCGACGAGCGACAGAACGCGAGTCAAACCGATGAACAGCAGGAAGAAGGGCACGCCGAAGATCAGCACGGCGAAGCCCACCGACATCGCGAGGCCGGTGACCGCGACCGTAAAGTAGAAGATGCCGGTCACGAGCGACAGCAGCATGAAGAACATCGCCGTCCACGCGCGGCTGTCGGCGTAGATGCCGAAGAAGCGGCCGAGTGCGCTCTTGCGCGGCGGGGGCGCCATCGGCTTCAGCGCCTCGCGGACGGTCTTCTCGGTGGTCCGGTAGGCCTCGGCGACCTCGTCCGGCGCGCCGTAGGTGCTCGCGATCAGCTCGAGCACGTCGGCCTCGCTCTTGCCGGCGTGGCTCGCGACCTCGGCGCGCAGGTACTCCTCGGCGTCGTACAGGGCGTCCTGGACGAGGGCGGGATCCTCGCCCTTGAGGGCGTCGCGCAGCTGGGCGAGGTACTGGTCGATCGAGCGGGGGGCTGGGCGGTTCATGGTCGCTCACTCTCGGTGGGGGCGGCGTCCGCAGCGGGATGCGCCACGGCGTCGACGAAGTCGCGGGTCGAGGTCCAGACGCTCAGCCAGCGCGCGAGCGTATCGCGGCCGGCGTCGGTGATCCGGTAGTAACGGCGTGGCGGGCCGGCGTAGGAGGGCACCACGCGGCTTGCGAGCAGGCCGTGGGCCGAGAGCGTGCGCAGCACCGGGTAGAGCGCGCCCTGCTTCATCGGGCTGCCGCCATCGCTCATGCCCTGCAAACGCTTCGCGATCTGGTAACCGTACAGGTCCTCCTGCGCGCGCTCGAGCACCGAAAGGAGCACGAGGGCGATGAGTCCCGAGTTCAGCTCCTTCTGGAACTTGCGCACGAGGCCCTCGACGTCGAGGGGGCCGGCAGCGGCTCCGGGCGCTTCGTCGGCAGGCAGGTCGTCGGGGTCGCGGATGTCCATACGTGGATTGAATCATACAGCTTGGTGAGTACTAGTCAAGACTTAGTAATAGTGTCTGCTTGATAGATCCGCCGTGCGGGGCCTCGGGCGGGTCTTTGCGAGCCGCTCCGGGTGCTAGACTGCCGGCCGCTTTCAGGGGCGGGGAGCCTCGCAAGTCCATGAACGGCCAGAAATTCACGCTCGAGGTCAACCCGACCCTGCCTGCCGCGCTGCGGCGGCTGCCAGAGCTTGCGGCGAACCTGCGCTTCAGCTGGCACAGGCCCACCCGGCGGCTGTTCGAGATGCTCGACGAGTCGCTGTGGAACTCGATCGGAGGCAATCCGCGCCTGTTCCTGCGCTGCATCGACCAGGCCTCGCTCGATCGCGCCGGCAGCGACGACAACTTCCTCGACCAGTATCACAAGGTCCTGCGGGGCTTCGACGCCTACCAGCGCGAGGCCCGGCACAACACGCCGGGCACCGATCTCGAGCCTGGCGATCTCGTCGCCTACTTCTGCGCCGAGTACGGCTTCCACGAGAGTTTCCCCAACTACTCCGGCGGCCTCGGCGTGCTCGCCGGCGACCACTGCAAGACGGCGAGCGATCTCGGACTCGAGTTCGTCGCGGTGGGGCTCCTCTACCGGCAGGGCTACTTCCACCAGATGCTCGACGGCGACGGCAACCAGGTGCCGGAATACCGCGAGTCGTCGAGCGACGACCTCGCGGTCGCGCTCGCGCTCGGTGGCGACGGCGAGCCCGTCAAGGTCCGCGTGCGGCTCGCCGCGCGCGAGGTGGTCGCGCAGGTATGGCGCGCGACGGTCGGGCGCGTGAACGTCTACCTGCTAGACACCAACGTCGCCGAGAACTCGGAGGCGGACCGGGCGATCACCCACAAGCTGTACGGCGGCGACCGCGAGATGCGGCTGCAGCAGGAGATGATCCTCGGCATCGGCGGCATCAAGGCGCTGCGCGCGCTGGGGTTGGCGCCGACGGTATGGCACATGAACGAGGGCCACGCCGCGTTCCTCGCGATCGAGCTGCTCGCCGAGCTCGTCAGCCGCGGGCTCGGCTATCGCGCGGCGCGCGAGGCGGTGGCGGCCAGCGTCGTGTTCACGACCCACACGCCGGTCGCGGCGGGCCACGATGCGTTCCCGGCCGAGCTCGTGCTGCGCTACTTCGAGGACTACGTGCTCCGGCTCGGCGTCGATGCCGCGGAGTTCCTGACGCTCGGCCGGGTCGGCGGCGCGGGCGAGTTCAACATGACCGTGCTCGCGCTCGCGCTGTCCCGGCACCAGAACGGCGTCAGCCGGATCCATGGCCGCGTCTCCGCGGAGATCTGCGCCTACGCCTGGCCCGAGGTGCCGCCCGCCGACAACCCGGTAGGCTACGTCACCAATGGCGTGCACGTGCCGACGTTCCTGTTCCAGCGCTGGAAGGACGTGCTCGACGCCGAGTTCGGCATGGACTGGCGACGCCGGCTGACCGAGAACGCATACTGGAACAAGATCTACGAGCTGCCGGATGCGCTGTTCTGGGACGTCAAGCAGTCGACCAAGGCGAGCCTGCTGAGACTGCTGCGCACCCGCCTGAAGAACAGCTGTCGGCGCAACGGGATCAGCGACGCGCACTTCAGCCGGCTGGCGCGCGGGATCAACCCCGACAACCCGCGCGTGCTGACGATCGGCTTCGCGCGCCGCTTCGCGACCTACAAGCGAGCGAACCTGCTGTTCCGCGATCCGAAGTGGCTCGCGTCGATCGTCGGCGACCCGGACCGGCCGGTGGTGTTCGTGTTCGCCGGCAAAGCGCACCCCGCCGACGAGCCGGGGCGGCAGGTGATCCGCGACGTGCACACGATGGCGCAGCGGCCGGAGTTCCTCGGCCGCGTGCTATTCATCGAGGACTACGACATCGGGCTCGCGCGGTCGCTGGTCGCCGGCGTCGACGTCTGGCTCAACAACCCCGTCTACCCGCTCGAGGCGAGCGGTACGAGCGGCATGAAGGCCGGCATCAACGGCACGCTCAACCTGAGCATCCTCGACGGCTGGTGGGCCGAGGGCTTCGACGGGCTGAACGGCTGGGCGATCCCGTCGTCGACGGCCGAGGACGCCCGCCGCGACGACGAGGACGCCCGATCGCTGTACGAGGTGCTGCAGGACGAGGTCGTGCCGCTCTACTACGACCGCGATCCGACCGGCCTGCCGGTGCGCTGGATCGCGCGCGCCAAGCGGTCGATGGCGACGCTGATCCCGGCGTTCAACACGCGCCGCATGCTCGGCAACTACGTCGAGGGGCTGTACCGGCCCGCGGCCGCGCAGGGACGCCGGCTCGCCGCGGACGAGGCCCGGGGGGCGCTGCGCCTGGCCGAGTGGCGCGCCCGCGTCGCGTCGGCCTGGCCGAAGGTCGGCCTGCGCGCGGCCTCGCCGTGGCCCGCGCGCGTCGGCTTCGGCGAGCAGGTCGGCATGCGGGTCGCCGTGCAGCTCAACGGCCTCGACCCCGGCGACGTGCGCCTCGAACTGCTGCTGACGCGCGAGCTGCCGGACGGGCCGCACGAACCACCGGCGCTGACGTCATTCGGCGCCGACGCGGCGCGACACCTGGTGCGTGACGGCCGCGAGGCCGCTATCGAGCTCTTCCGTCCGACCGGCGAGCGCGCGGCGGACGGTGCGCACCTGTTCGCGAGCGAGTGCACGCCGCCGTGGTGCGGACGACTCGGCGCCGTGGTGCGGGTGGTGCCGTACCACGAGCTGCTCTCGCACCCCTACGAACTCGGGCTGATGCGCTGGCTCTGAGCGGTCGGCCGCTCGGGCAGCAGCACGAGCGCGGCGAGTGGTGGCAATGTCACGCTCGCGGACCACGCGCGACCCATCGCGGGGTCGCGCTCGGCCTCGATGCGGCCGAGGTTGCCGACGTTGCCGCCGCCATAGTGCGCCGAGTCGGTGTTGAGCGCCTCGCGCCACGCGCCGGCCCGCGGCAGCCCGAGCCGGACACCCTCGCGCGGCACCGGCGTGCAGTTGAGCGCGACCACCACGACATCGTCGCCGTCGCGCCGCTCGTAGACGTACAGCGAACGCAGCCGGTCGTCGCAGTCGAGCCAGGCGAATCCCGCTGGCCGGTCGTCGTCGGCGTGCAGCGCCGGGCAGCCGCGGTACAGGCCGTTGAGGTCCGCGACCAGCGCCGCGACGCCCGCGTGGGCGGGCTCGGCGAGCAGCGCCCACGGCAGCTCGGCGCGGTGGTCCCACTCGGTGGGCTGGCCGAGCTCGCCGCCCATGAACAGCAGCTTCGCGCCGGGATGCGTCCACTGCCAGGCGAGGAGCAGGCGCAGATTCGCGAAGCGTTGCCAGTCGTCGCCCGGCATCCGCCCGAGCAGCGAGCGCTTCTCGTGCACGACCTCGTCGTGCGACAGCGGCAGCAGGTAGCGCTCGCTCCACGCGTAGCTGAGGCCGAAGCTCAGCCGCTCGTGGTGGTGGCGGCGGAACAGCGGGTCTTCGCCGAAGTACGCGAGCGTGTCGTGCATCCAGCCCATGTTCCACTTGCGGTGGAAGCCGAGCCCGCCGGCGGCCGGGTCCGCGGTCACGCCGGGCCAGGTGGTCGACTCCTCCGCGATCAGCAGCACGCCCGGAAAGCGCTCGCGCACGCGCGCCGTCAGCGTGCGCAGGAAGCCGACCGCCGCGCCGTGCTCGCGCCCGCCGCCGTCGTTCGGCAGCCACTCGCCGGCCGCGCGCTGGTAGTCGAGGTAGAGCATCGAGGCGACGGCGTCGACCCTGAGGCCGTCGACATGGAACTCCTCGATCCAGAAGCGCGCGCTCGCGAGCAGGAAGGAGCGCACCTCCGGCCGGTCGTAGTCGAACACCAGCGTGCCCCAGGCGCGATGCTCGCCGCGGCGCGGGTCGGCGTACTCGTAGAGCGGTGCGCCGTCGAAGCGCGCGAGCGCGTGCGGGTCGGTCGCGAAATGGCCGGGCACCCAGTCGAGGATCACGCCGATCCCCGCGGCGTGCAGGCGGTCGACGAAGCCGCGGAACTCGTCGGGCGTGCCGTGGCGGCTGGTCGGCGCGAAGTAGCCGGTCGGCTGGTAGCCCCACGAGTCGTCGTGCGGGTGCTCGGTCACCGGCAGCAGTTCGACGTGCGTGAAGCCGAGCCGGGAGGCGTGCTCGGCGACCCGGTCGGCGAGCTCCGGATAACGCAGCATGCGCCCGTCGCGGCGCCGGAACGAACCGAGGTGCAGCTCGTAGACCGAGAGCGGCGCGCCGGCGGCGACCTGCGCCCGCGCCGCGAGGAAAGGGCGGTCGTGCCACGCGTGGGCCGACGCGCCGACCGCGACCGCGCGCCGCTTCGGCCGCAGCTCGAAGTGGCGGCCGAACGGGTCGGTCTTCGCGACCCGGCCCCCGGCCTCGCTCCAGACGTCGAAACCGTAGCGGCAGCCGGGCGCGAGACCCGGCACGAAGATCTCCCACGCGCCGTGACCGGGAATCGGTCGCATCGGCCAACGCCGTCCGTCGCCGAGCGCGAGCGTCACGGCGCCGGCGCGCGGTGCCCAGGTCGCGAACCGGAGCCCTTCGATGCCGTCGTGCGTCTCGGCGAAGGCGCCGAAGGCGCGGGCCGCGTCGTCGCCGTCCCCCCGCGCGTGGCGCTCGAGCGGCCCGGCCGGCGTCAGCAGCGCGAACGAATATGGATCGCAGCTTTCGTGCAGGCCGCCGGCGCGGTCCTCCCAGGAGAGCCGGTAGCGCGGCGGCAGGTTCTCGCCGCGACCGGCCCAGACGAACAGCGCGCTGTCCCGGAAGCGTACGAAGTCGCGGCGCCGGTGCAGTCGCGCCCGGATCGCGCCCGGCAGGCACACCACGACGACGCAGCGCGATCCGGCGCGCTGGCAGCCGAGCACGCGGCCGGGGTCGCCGTGGCGGCCGGCTGCGAGGCGCTCGAGCTCCGGCGCGAGGCGCTCGATGATGGTGGCGAGGAACAGGTTCACGCGGATGCCGGATCCCGTTGCGGCGCGCCGGTCGCACGGTAACATACCCCCCGTCGACCACCCGGAAACGCCATGAGCCCACCCCCCGTGAACAGCGGCTCGGGTCGCTACGTCAGCCGCCTGACGAGCGGCGCGCTCGCCATCATCATGGCCGGCGGGCGCGGCGAGCGCCTCAAGCAGCTGACGACGAGCCGGGCGAAGCCCGCGACGCCGTTCGGCGGCAAGTTCCGGATCATCGATTTCGTGCTGTCGAACTGCGTCAACTCCGGGATCCGCCAGATCGCGGTGCTGACGCAGTACAAGGCGCAGTCGCTGATCGAGCACGTGCAGCGCGGCTGGGGCTACCTGCGCGGCGAGTTCGGCGAGTTCGTCGACGTGATCCCGGCGCAGCAGCAGATCGGGGCGCACTGGTACCGCGGAACCGCCGACGCGGTCTTCCAGAACCTCGAGTACATCCGCGCGCACCGCCCGAAGCACGTGCTGGTGCTCGCGGGCGACCACATCTACACGATGGACTACGGCCCGATGGTGGCCTACCACGTCGAGAAGCACGCCGACATCACCGTCGGCGTCGTCGAGGTGCCGCGCGAGCGCGCGCGCGAGTACGGCGTACTGTCGGTGACCGAGTTCAACCGGGTGGTGCGCTTCACCGAGAAGCCCGCCGACCCCGAGCCGATCCCGGGACGCCCGGGCACCGCGCTCGCCTCGATGGGCATCTACATCTTCAATGCCGACCTGCTCGAGGAGCTGCTGACGGCCGACGCGGCGCGCGAGGACACCCACCACGACTTCGGCAAGAACATCATCCCGGCGGCGATCGAGGAACTGCAGGTGTTCGCCTACGCCTTCCAGGACGTGCGCACGCGCGCGCAGGCCTACTGGCGCGACGTCGGTACCCTCGACGCGTACTACGAGGCCAACATGGAACTCGTGTACGTGCGCCCGGAGCTCAACGTCTACGACGAGGAATGGCCGATCTGGACCTACCAGCTGCAACGCCCGCCGGCGAAGTTCATCCTCGACGAGGACGGGCGGCGCGGCATGGCCGTCAACTCGATGGTCGCGGGCGGCTGCATCATCTCCGGCGCGCTGGTACGCGAGTCGCTGCTGTTTTCCGACGTGCGCGTCGAGGAGCGTTCGGTGGTGCAGGCGTCGGTCGTGCTGCCGCGCGTCTCGGTGGGCCGCAACTGCGTCGTGCAGCGGGCGATCCTCGACGAGGGCTGCGTCGTGCCCGACGGCACGCAGATCGGCGTCGACCTCGCCGCCGACGCGCGCCGCTTCGAGGTCACCGACAAGGGCGTCGTGCTCGTGACCCCCGACATGCTCCGGGAACCGGCTTGAACGCGCGCCGCCGGTTGTGCCCGCCGTGACCCCGCCCGGACTGCTGCGGGTGCTCGATCGCCGGCGCGCGGGCGTGCTGCTGCACGCGACCTCGCTCCCCGACGCGATGCATGGCGCGCTCGGCCAGGCCGCGCGCAGCTTCGTCGACTGGCTCGCGGCCGGCGGCTTCTCGGTGTGGCAGTTCCTGCCGCTCGGCCCGGTGGGGCCGGACCTGTCGCCGTACTTCGCGCGCTCGAACCACGCCGGCGATCCGGGGCTCGTCGACCTCGCGGCGCTCGGCGCC
>JBBINS010000117.1:0-9700 GCA_037443765.1 Gammaproteobacteria bacterium | reverse complement strand
CGGCGATCGAGGCGCTCGGCATGAGCCTGCCGAACAGCTCGGCCCAGGAGGCGGTCTCGGCCACCAAGGTCGAGGACTGCCGCCGCGCCGGCGCGGCCGCGGTGCGGCTCGTCAAGGCCGGCATCCGCCCGTCGGACATCCTGACGCGCAAGGCCTTCGAGAACGCGATCACCACCGTGATCGCGCTCAGCGGCTCGACCAACGCCGTGTTGCACCTGCTCGCGATCGCGCACTCCGCGCGCGTCAAGCTCTCGCTCGACGACTTCGCGCGGATCGGCAGGCGCGTCCCCGTGCTCGCCGACCTCAAGCCGAGCGGCAAGTACCTGATGAGCGAGCTGATCGCGATCGGCGGGATCCGGCCGCTGATGAAGCGGCTGCTGGCCGAGGGCCTGCTGCACGGGGAGTGCCTGACGGTCAGCGGCGGCACGCTCGCCGAGAGCCTCGCCGACGCGCCCGACTATCCGGCCGGGCAGGCGATCGTCCGCGGCTTCGACGCGCCGCTCAAGCCCGACAGCCACCTCGTGGTGCTGTACGGCAACCTCGCGCCGGAGGGCGCCGTCGCCAAGATCACGGGCAAGGAGGGGCTGCGCTTCGAGGGCACGGCGCGGGTGTTCGACTCGGAGGAGGCGAGCCTGCAGGCGATCCTCGACGGCACGGTGCGCGGCGGCGACGTCGTCGTGATCCGCTACGAGGGCCCGAAGGGCGGGCCGGGCATGCGCGAGATGCTGAGCCCGACCGGCGCGATCATGGGCAAGGGCCTCGGCGACAAGGTCGCGCTGATCACCGACGGCCGCTTCTCCGGCGGCAGCCATGGCTTCGTCGTCGGCCACGTCGCGCCGGAGGCCGCCGTCGGCGGCCCGCTCGCGCTCGTGCGTAACGGTGACCGGATCACCATCGACGCGCGCCGGCGCGAGCTCGTGCTCGCGGTCAGCGGCGCCGAACTCAAGCGCCGCGCCGTCGCTTGGCACGCGCCCAAGGCGTACGCCGATCGCGGCGTGCTCGCCAAGTACGCGCGCGAGGTGACGAGTGCATCGGTCGGCGCCGTCACCGATCCCGCGCCGCCCGTGGCGCGCGCGCGACGCGTCGCGAAGCCGCGCCGGCGCTGACGCGCAAGCGTCCGGACGCATACTTGACAACCCCCGGGTTTCCCGCATCTCGCGCGGCGCGCGCGTTCGTGCGTACACTGGATGACGTGAGGCTTGCAGACCCGCGCGTCTGGCGTTATCGTCCGGACGCGTCGACGGGGTGGGCGCGTCGGTAGCGCTCGCATCACGTTTGTGCACACGATTTGACAGAGTCCGACCAAGGGTCGGCGGGTCCTGTCACCAGTGCGGGGTCCGGAAGGACCTCACCTGACGGGTACTCGGTGAGATTCGGGAGAATAGGGGCTCCCTGCTACATGAGCAGCACTAAGCAGCTTTCGCGGCACGCGATCGTCGGCATCTTCGTCATCGGCGTTCACGTGCTGATGATCATCGGCCTGGTGATCGGCACGGCGATCAAGTACGCGCCGCAGCTGACCGAGATGATCGAGTCGAAGCTCATCAAACACGAAGAGGAAGAGAAGCCCAAGGAGCCGCCGCCGCCGCCGCCGGACTTCAAGCCGCCGCCGGTGCAGACCCCGCTCGTCGACCTGCCGATCGTCGCCGGCCCGCCGCCGCCCGCTGCGATCGTGCGCGCGCCCGAGCCCGTCAAGGAGGCGCCGAAGCCCGCCGCGCCGCCGCCGATCACGCCGGTGCGCGTCGCCAAGGGCGTGAACCTTGGCGACCGCTGCGAGGCTTACTACCCGTCGGCGTCGCGCCGCCTGAGCGAGGAAGGCTCGGTCGTGCTGCTCGTCTACGTGGCGCCGGACGGCCGCGCCTCCGAGACCAAGGTCGAGACCTCGAGCGGCATCCAGCGCCTCGACGAGGCCGCCGAGAAGTGCATCAAGGCGCAGGGCAAGATTTTCGAGCCGCAGAAGGTCGGTAACGAGGCCGTGGGCTCGTGGCAGCGCATGAAGTGGACCTGGCGGCTGTCTTCCTGATCAACCGATGTTTGCAGTTTCTTTCACCCATTCTTCAAGACTCACTGTAGAGGGCATTGACCATGGCTGACGCATCAGCACTCGACAATCCGTACGGTATTGCAGCGCTTTGGACCACGAGCGGCGGGGTCGGCCGGGGCGTATTCGTCATCCTCGCGATCATGTCCCTCTATTCGTGGTACGTGATCATCACGAAGGTGCTCGACCAGGCCGCGCTGCGGAAGTACGCGCTCGCCGCGGAGAAGGACTTCTGGGCCGCCTCGAACCTGCAGGACGGTCTCGCCAAGCTGAAGGGCGGCGACGACAACGCATTCCGCGGCATCGCCTCGGACGGCCTGCAGTCGCTCGAGCACCACGAGCGCAACAAGGGCCGCCTGACCGAGAACATCGACCTGCACGACTGGATCTCCAGCCACCTGCAGCGTCGCGTCGACCTCATCCAGAGCGACCTGTCGAGCGGCATGTCGGTGCTGGCGTCGGTCGGCTCGACGGCCCCGTTCGTCGGCCTGTTCGGCACGGTGTGGGGCATCTACAACGCGCTGATCTCGATCGGCATCTCCGGCCAGGCCTCGATCGACAAGGTCGCCGGTCCCGTCGGCGAGGCGCTGATCATGACGGCGATCGGCCTCGCGGTCGCGGTGCCGGCGGTGCTCGGCTTCAACTGGCTGACGCGTCGCAACAAGTTCATCCTCGAGCGCGTCAACTACTTCGCGCACGACCTGCACCAGGCCCTGCTGTCGGGTGCCCGCGTGACGATGAAGTCGGCGGCGCCCGCCGCGCCGGCCGCCGCGGTCAAGAAGTAAGGTCCCAGGCTAAAGACGCAGACGAGGAGCACGAAACATGGCCGGCGGTGGCGCCCCAATTGCTGAAGGCGAATACAACTCTGAGATCAACGTTGTACCGCTCGTCGACGTCATGCTCGTGCTCCTCATCATCTTCATCATCACGGTCCCCGTGGCGACGAAGGCGGTGCGGGTCAACCTGCCGACGAACTTCAACCAGCCGACCGAGACGAAGCCCGAGAACATCAACATTTCGGTGACCTTCGACGGCTCGGTCTACTGGAACGACAATCCCGCGACGCTCGAAAAGATCGCCGAGATGGCGCGCGTCGAGGCCGTGAAGGATCCCCAGCCCGAAGTGCACATTCGGGCGGACAAGCGAGTCGCCTACTCGTACGTCGGCGACGTGCTGACGACCCTGCAGCGGAACTATCTGCTCAAGGTCGCCTTCATCGCCGAGCCGCCGCACCAGGACTGACGGACAACATTCGGAGCACCACGCGATGGGAATGGGAAACGTCGGCGACGAGAGCGAATACAACACGACCATCAACGTCGTGCCGCTGGTCGACATCATGCTTGTGCTGCTGATCATCTTCATCATCACGCTGCCGGTGATGACGCACGCGGTGAAGATCGACCTGCCGCGTGCGACGAACGAGCCGCCGCCGGCCGTGTTGCCGGAGACGGTGTCGATCGACGTGCAGTACGACGGTTCGGTGCTGTGGAACGGCAACGTCACCTCGCCGACGGACCTGCGCGCGTACATCAAGGACGCCGCCGCCAAGGATCCGCAGCCCGAGGTGCACGTCTCGGTCGACCGGCGCGCCAAGTACGACTACGCCGCGTCGGTGCTGTTCGCGGTGCAGCGCGGGGGGCTCAAGAAAATCGGCTTCGTCGCCGACGCGAACGGCGCCCTCTGACGGGGGCAGCCTTCGCGACCGTCGGGCCGATACGATGTGATATCCGAATGGGCTGACTTGAGTCGGCCCATTTTTTTTCTCGAGCCGGCGTGGGGAACTCTGGGTCCCGGACCGGCGTCCATTGAGTGGAGTCATTGAGGTACACGATGAGCACGCTCGCATTCGCCGCCCGACCGGGCCTCCAGCACCTCTGCGCCGGGATTCTCGTCGCACTCGTCGTCTCGGTCGTGCCCGCCGGGCGCGCCGATGCGCAGCAGACCTCTGCCGAGTTCTTCGAGAAGTTCAATCCGGGCCAGCAGGCCTACCAGAAGCACGACTTCGCGACCGCGCTCAAGGCCGGCAAGGAGGCGCGCGGGGTCGCCAAGAGCGCTTTCGAGAAGAAGACGGCGCTGACGCTGATCTACGTCGCGGCGGCGCAGCAGCGTGACTACGCGGACGCGATCGACGCCGCCGAGGCGCTGCTGACGACCGACGGCGTCGGCTCCGCCGAGAAGCTCAGCTACCACAAGGGTCTCGCGCAGATGTACGGCGCGACCAACCACTTCGACAAGGCGATCCTGGAGTACAAGCAGTACCTCGCGGGCGCGAGCGGCACGGCGCAGGACTACGCTGCCCTCGCGCAGTACTACTTCGCCGCCAAGGACTGCCCGAACAGCCTCGCCTCGATCGACAAGGCGCTCGGCGGCGGCAAGCCCGCCGACGAGGACCAGCTGAAGATCCAGATGCGCTGCTACTTCCAGTCCCACTCGGACGACAAGCTGCTCGCAGCCAGCGAGGAAGCGCTGAAGCGCTTCCCGAAGAAGGACTACTTCACGCAGGTGCTGCGGGTCTACCAGGACCGCAAGATCGACGACCTCGCGATCGCCGAGATGCTGCGCCTGGGCTACACCAAGGGCTGGCTCGACGTCGAGGGCGACTACGTCAAGCTCGCCGACCGCGCGCTCGACGTCGGCACGACCGCCGAGGCGCAGCACGTGCTCGAGGATGGCATCAAGAAGAATCAGGTCAAGAACGCGGACAAGGTCGAGCGGCTGCTGAAGCAGGCCAAGGAGCGCGCCG
The DNA here is from genome assembly GCA_037443765.1 of Gammaproteobacteria bacterium. GTDB lineage: Bacteria > Pseudomonadota > Gammaproteobacteria > Steroidobacterales > Steroidobacteraceae > CAIKZZ01. The sequence continues at coordinate 4,913 of JBBINS010000117.1, read as the reverse complement.
CGGAGGACGCCAAGAACATCGGCCAGATGGACGCCGAATCTCGCGCCGGCAAGAACGGCGAGACCGACGTGCGCCTCGGTTACCACTACTACAGCATGGGCAAGTACGACAAAGCGGTCGAAGCGATCGCTCGCGGTCTCGGTCCGGAGCGCGTCGCGCGCGTCAAGCGTCCCGACGACGCCAGCATGATCCTCGGCATCGCGTACCTGAAGCTCAACAAGAAGGCCGATGCCGACAAGGCATTCAACTTCGCGAAGGCCGACCCGCGCATGGCGCCGGCCGCGAAGCTGTGGCTCAACGCGAACTGACGACGTCGTAGGACTTACGAGGGGTAGGGTATGAGGAACTGGCTCGTGCGTTTCAAGGCGCCGACGGCTGCGGCCGGCCTGGCAATCCTGCTGCTGACGTCGGGAACGGTGCTGGTCGCGCCGGCCGCCGTGGCGGCGACCGAAAAGAAGCCGGAGCTGTCGGACGATGTCCGCGCCAAGCTCGCGCCGGCCCAGGCCGCCTTCCAGAAGAGCGACTGGGACGGCTGCATCGCGCGCGCCCAGGAGGGCCTCGCGGTCGCGAAGAAGTCCTACGACAAGCAGATGGCGCTGCAGTTCATGCAGCAGTGCCAGGTCAAGAAGCAGGACTACGAGGCTTACGCCGCGACGACCGAGCAGATGAACGAGCTCGACACCGTCTCGGCGGAGGACAAGGTCCGCAACGCCAAGAACCTCGCCTCGATCTTCTACCAGGCGAAGAACTACGAGAAGGCCGAGAAGTACGCGAAGGCGTGGGCGCAGGGGACCAACTCCGCCGAGGCCTACCACCTGCTGATGGCGGTCTACTACACCCAGCAGGACTGCCCGAACACGATCGTCGCGCAGGAGAAGGAGATCGAGATCGATCGCGCCGCCGGCAAGGAGCCGATCGAGCAGTCGCTGAAGATCCTGAACTCGTGCTACTTCAAGACCGGCGACAAGCCGCGCCGCGAGGCAGTCATGGAGGAGCTCGTGCGGCGCTTCCCGAAGCCCGACTACTTTGCGGACCTCCTGCAGCTGTACCAGGAGGAGAACATCGACAAGCGCGCGCTGCTCAACCTGTACCGCTTCGCCTTCGCCAAGGACTGGATCTCGCGCGAGTCGGTGTTCGTCGACTACATCGACCAGGCGCTCGACGTCGGCGCGCCGGCCGAGGCGCTCAAGGTCATCGACGTGGCGAGCAGCAAGGGCGCGTTCAAGATCATCGCGCAGACCGACCGCAACGGCCGGCTGATGGCCGCCGCCAAGCAGCAGGCCGCGGAGGACAAGAAGCTCCTGCCGCAGCTCGACAAGGAGGCGCGCGCCAAGCAGAACGGCGAGGCCGACGTCAAGGTCGGGCTCGCCTACATGGGCTTTGGCGACTACGACAAGGCGGCCGAGGCGATCGAGCGCGGCCTGACGCCGGAGCGCGTCGGCAAGGTCAAGCGCGTCGACGACTCCGAGATGATGCTCGGCATCTGCTACAAGAACCTCAACAAGAACGACCAGGCCATCAAGGCCTTCACCGCCGCCAAGGCCGACCCGCGGATGGCGAAGGCCGCGACGATCTGGTTGCAGTCGCTCTGAGCTGATCGCCCCCGGCCGTCCCCGCCGGGAGCGTCGCGCGCGTCGTCAGACGACGCGCGCCGCCTTCAGCGCCGCGTAGCGCTCGGCGCTCACGCCGAGCAGCCGCAGGTAGACGTCGTCGTTGTGCTCGCCGAGCGCGGGCGCCGGCGAGCGCACCGCGCCCGGCGTCTCCGACAGCCGCGGCGCCACGTTCTGCATCCTGAGCTCGCCGAACTCCGGGTGCGGCGTGGCGATGATCGCTGCGCGCGCCTTGAAATGGGGGTCGTCGAGCATCTCCGGGGCGCGGTAGATGAGGCCGGATGGCACCGCGGTCTCTGGCCGCGCCAGCACCGCGAGCACCTCCCGGGTCGACAGCGACGAGGTCCAGCGGCCGATCCGCGCATCGAGCTCGGCCTGGCGGTCGCCGCGCGCCTGGTGGCTCGCGTAGTCGGGATGCTTGGCGAGCCCGGGTTCGCCCATCGCGAGCGCGAGGCGCGCGAACACGGCGTCCTGGTTCGCGGCGATCAGCACGAGGCCGTCGCGGGTCGGATAGACGTTCGACGGCGCGAGCTTCGGCAGGATCGCGCCGGTGCGCTCGCGGATGACGCCGCGCTGGTCGTAGTCCGTGATCAGCGACTCCATCATCGCGAGCACGGCCTCGTAGATCGCCGAGTCGACGACCTGGCCGCGGCCCGTGCGCTCGCGGTAGTGGAGCGCCGACAGCGCGCCGAGGCTCGCGAAGGTCGCGGCCAGCGAGTCGCCGATGCTGATGCCGACGCGCGAGGGCGGCGTCGCCGGGTCGCCGACGACGTAGCGCAGTCCGCCCATCGCCTCGCCGATTGCGCCGAAGCCGGGGTCCCGGGAGCGCGGGCCGGTCTGCCCGAAGCCCGACACCCGGATCATGATCAGCCGCGGGTTGACGGCCGACAGCTCCTCCCAGCCGAGCCCCCACTTCTCGAGCGTGCCGGGCCGGAAGTTCTCGATCACGAAGTCCGCCTTCGCGACCAGGCTCTTAAGGAGCGCCTGGCCGTCGGGTTGGCGGAGGTCGAGCGTGATCGCCTTCTTGTTGCGGGCGATCACCGGCCACCAGAGGGAAGGCTCGCCCTCGTGCGCGCGGCCCCAGAGCCGCATCGGGTCGCCCTGGCCGGGCGGTTCGATCTTGATGACCTCGGCGCCGAGGTCGCCGAGCAGCTGGCCGCAGAACGGCCCTGCGATCAGCGTGCCGAGCTCGAGCACGCGCAGGTCCGACAGCGGGCCGTTCTTGAAGGCGGGATCGGTCATGGGGGGTCGGCGTCGGGCGTGTGGCGCTGTATACAAGTGCACCGCGACGCGGTCAAGGAACGCCCCCCGCCGGCGCCGGCGTCGACGCCTGTACAATGCAGCCGTCGATCCGACCGCGCGTCGCGAGGACGCCTCCGTGAGACAGCTGCCGAACGCCGTCGAGATCGTCGAAGTCGGCCCGCGCGACGGGCTCCAGAACGAGCCGTCGGTGCTGCCGACCGCGACCAAGGTCGAGTTCATCGGCCGGGCGGTCGCCGCGGGCCTGCGGCGCATCGAGGTCGCGAGCTTCGTCAACCCGAAGCGCGTGCCGCAGATGGCCGATGCCGAGGCGGTGCTCGCCGCGCTGCCGCGCCCCGACGGCGTCCAGTACATCGGCCTCGTCCTCAACCGTCGCGGCTTCGACCGCGCGCTGGCCGCCGGCTGCACCGAGGTCGGCATGGTGGTCGCGGCGACCGACAGCTTCAACGAGCGCAACCAGGGCGCGCCGACCGAGGCCTCGATCGCCGCCTGGCTCGACATCGCGAGGAGCGCCCGCGCGGCGGGACTGCGCGCGCAGATCACGGTCTCGACCGCGTTCGGCTGCCCGTTCGAGGGCGAGGTGCCGGTCGCGCGCGTGGTCGAGATCGCGCGGCGCGTGGCCGAGGGCGGCCCGGTCGAGCTCGCGCTCGCCGACACGATCGGCGTCGGCGTGCCGAGCCAGGTCGCGGAAGTCGTCGGCCGCGTCCGCGAGGCGCTGCCGGAGCTTGCGTTGCGCTGCCACTTCCACAACACGCGCAACACCGGGCTCGCGAACGCGTACGCCGCGGTCGAGGCGGGCGTCGCCGTGCTCGACGCGAGCATCGGCGGCATCGGCGGCTGTCCGTTCGCGCCGGCCGCAACCGGCAACGTCCCGACCGAGGACCTCATCTACATGCTGGCGCGCATGGGGATCCGCACCGGCGTCGACCTCGAGGCGCTGATCGCGACAGGCCGCTGGCTCGAGGCCGAACTCGGCCGGCCCGTGCCGGGCGCGCTCGTCAAGGCGGGCTCGTTCCCGAAGGCGCGCGCCCTGGTCTGACGCCGCGCCGCGCTCGGCACGGCCGGGGTGACGCCCGAGGGTTAAATTCCGTTCACGTCGTCAGCGCCGGTCACATTCCGGCGCTGTCGGGCTTGTGACGCGCGCGATCCCCGGTGATGCTCGCGCCCCAAACCCCGGCCGCCCGGGAGCGGCTGGCGGTTTCCAAAGGAGCCCACAGTGAAGTACCGAGGACTCGTTCGACTGCTCGCGGCCGCGCTGCTCGCCGCGACCGTTTCGGGCTGCGTCTTGGAATCGAGCGTGCGGGTGCCTGAGCCCGTCGCGGTCGTCCGCGTCACGGTCGCGCCGCCGCCGCTGCCGGTCTACGACCAGCCGCCGTGCCCGGCCGAGGGCTACCTGTGGACGCCGGGCTACTGGCACTGGGGTCCGGGCGGGTACTTCTGGGTGCCGGGCACCTGGGTGCAGCCGCCGCGCGTCGGCGTGCTGTGGACGCCCGGCTACTGGGGCTACGTCGGCGGCAACTTCGTGTTCCACGAAGGCTACTGGGGACCGACCGTCGGCTTCTACGGCGGCATCAACTACGGCGGCGGCTACGTCGGCGTCGGCTATGCCGGCGGCCGCTGGGTGAACAACGAGTTCCACTACAACGCGGCCGTGTCGAACGTGAACGTCAACGTCACGAACGTGCGCGTGTACCGCGAGACGGTCGTCAACAACGTGACCATCGTGAACAACAACACGACGGTCAACAACACGACCGTCAACAACACGCGCGTGACCAACGTCAGCTACGCGGGCGGCCCCGGCGGCACCGCGGCCGCGCCGACGGCGGCCGAGCTCGCCGCCGCGAAGGCGCCGCACCTCCAGCCGACGACGACCCAGCTGCAGCACCGCGACGACGCGCGCGCCAATCCCTCGCTGTTCGCGTCCCACAACCAGGGCCATCCGCCGATCGCGGCGACCCCGCGGCCGAGCGCCTTCACGGCGCCGCAGGTGACGGCCGCGCACGGCGCGCCGCCGGCCGTCCGCGCGGAGGAGCGCGAGCG
>JBBINS010000116.1:0-9755 GCA_037443765.1 Gammaproteobacteria bacterium | reverse complement strand
CGGGCACCGCGCCTGCAGCGCGCCCCGACCCCGCGCCGGTCCCGGCGCCGCAGGACCCGACGAGCACCGGCGGGCTGCCCCCGTCGGACCGGCCGTCCACGAGCGCCTGACCCGCCGCATCATGACGCGCGCCCTGCGGCGCGCTACGCTCGCGCCCTTCCCCGGGGAACGGAGCGCCCGCGATGCGCCTTGAGGTCAACGGTCAGGTCCACGAGCTGGACGCGCCGCCCGAGATGCCGCTGCTGTGGGCGCTGCGCGACCTGCTCGCCCTGACCGGCACCAAGTTCGGCTGCGGCGCCGCACTGTGCGGCGCCTGCACGGTGCACGTCGACGGCGAGCCGGCGCGGGCCTGCGTGCTGCCGCTGTCGTCGGTCGCCGGCAAGCGGATCACGACCATCGAGGGCGTCGGAGCGACGGCGCTCGGCCGCAAGGTCCAGGACGCCTGGGTCGCCGAGGACGTGCCGCAGTGCGGTTACTGCCAGTCCGGGCAGATCATGTCGGCCGTCGCGCTGCTCAGCACCAAGCCCACGCCCTCCGACGAGGAGATCGACACCGCGCTCAACGGCAACCTCTGCCGCTGCGGCACGTACAACCGGATCCGCAAGGCCATCCACCGCGCTGCCGGAGGCTGACCCTCGCGACCACGCGTGACGGATCCCCGGCGACGGCCGCGGCGGTGCCGGGCGGCCCGATCGTCGCCTTCCTCGAGCCCGAGTCCGGGACGGGCCACGCCGTCGTCACGGGGCCTCGCGCACGTCCCCGCGGACGAGCTCGCCGTCCGCGGCAGCCGGTCGGGGCCCCGCGCTCAGCGCGCCTTTTCCGCCGCCTGCGCCGCCTGCACCGCGGGCCGCGTCGCGATCCGCGCATGGTAGGCCTTGAGCGCCGGCCAGCGGCCGAGGTCGATGCCGGCGTGCTCGGTCCAGCTGAGCACCGTGTAGAGGTAGGCATCGGCGACCGTGAACTGCGCGCCGAGCAGGAAGTCGTGCCCGGCGATCGCCTGCTGCGTGTAGTCGAGGCGCCGCGCGATCCGCTGCCGTGCCGCGTCCTTGACCGCGTCGGCGGCGGTGGGGTCGAACAGCGGCCCGAAGCTCTTGTGGATCTCGGAGTTGATGAAGCCGAGCCACTCCTGCAGGCGGTAGCGCTCGAGCGTGCCGTTCGCGGGCGCGAGGCCCGACGCCGGCTTCTGGTCCGCGAGGTACTGCAGGATCGCCGTGCCTTCCGTCAGGATCGAGCCGGAGTCGAGCACGAGCACCGGGACGTAGCCCTTCGGGTTGATCGCGTTGAAGTCGGCGCCGCTGCGCGTCGTCTTCTTCGCGAGGCTCACGGCCTCCGTCTCGAACGGCACTCCGAGCTCCTTGAGCGCGATGTGCGAGGCAAGCGAGCAGGCGCCTGGCGAGTAGTAGAGCTTCATCGGGTCCTCTCCTTAGGTTGACGGCCCGGCCAGGCCCACCTGGTCGAGCAGGAATGCGAATTCCTCGGCGATCTCCCGGTAACGCTCGAAGCGCCCGGAGCGGCCGCCATGGCCGGCCTCGAGGTTGGTGCGGAACACGAGCGGGCGGTCGTCGGTCTTCAGCGCGCGCAGCCGCGCGACCCACTTGGCCGGCTCCCAGTACTGCACCTGGCTGTCGTGGAAGCCCGTGGTCACGAGCAGCGCCGGGTAGTCCTGGCGCACGACGTTGTCGTACGGCGAGTACGACCGCATGTACTCGTACACGGCACGGTCGGCGGCGGGGTTGCCCCACTCGTCGTATTCGTTGGTGGTCAGCGGGATCGACTCGTCGAGCATCGTCGTGACGATGTCGACGAACGGCACGTGCGCCGCGAGCGCCCGGTAGTCGGACGGGGCGAGGTTCGCGACCGCGCCGACCAGCAGGCCGCCGGCGCTGCCGCCCATCGCGCAGACCCGCGCGCCGTCGGCATAGCGCTCGCGCACCAGAAAGCGCGTGACGTCGATGAAGTCCGTGAACGAGTTCTTCTTGTGGAGCAGCCGGCCGTCGTCGTACCACGCGCGGCCGAGCTCCTGCCCGCCGCGGACGTGCGCGAGTGCGAACACGAAGCCGCGGTCGACCAGCGAGAACACCGTCGAGCGGAACGACGGATCCTGCGACAGGCCGTAGGCGCCGTAGGCGTACTGGTAGAGCGGCGCGGAGCCGTCGCGCGGCACGTCCCGGCGGTACAGCAGCGAGACCGGCACGCGCGCGCCGTCGCGCGCCGTCGCGTACGCGAACTCGGTCGCGTAGCGCTGCGGGTCGAAGCCACCGAGCACCGGGTCGCGCTTCAGGAGCACGCGCGCGCCGGTCGCCATGTCGTAGTCGTACGTCGTGTTGGGCGTCGTCAGCGACGAGTACACGTAGCGCAGCGTGGTCGTGTCGACTTCCTCGTTGGCGCCGAGGGCCATCGTGTAGGCCGGCTCGTCGGCGTCGATCAGGAACTCGCGCGCCCCGTCCCACGAGCGGACGCGGAGCTTGCGCAGCCCCTGCGAGCGCTCGGCCACCGCGAGGTAGTCGCGAAAGACGTCGAAGCCCGCGACGAAGGCGTCGGCGCGCGCCGGGACCTCGTCGCGCCACGCGCGGCGATCGGCCACCTGCGCGAACGACACCGAGACGATGCGGAAGTTCGGCGCCTCGTGATTGCTGCGCAGCACGAAGCGCTCGCCGACGTCGTCGAGCTGGTACTCGTGATCGCGCTCGCGCGGCAGCGTGACCCGGAAGCCGAGCGCCGGATCGGCGGCGAGCGCGTAGCGGTATTCGGAGGACACCGTGCTCTGCAGCACGATGTAGAGGAAGCGGCCGGTCTTGCCGCGGTACACGCCGAGATAGAAGCTCGGGTCGGGTTCCTTGTAGACGAGCGTGTCGGACTCTACCGGCGTGCCGAGCACGTGGCGCATGACGCGGTCGCCCAGCAGCGTGTCGGGATCCTTGGCGACGTACAGCAGCGTCCTCGAGTCGTCCGCCCAGGCGAGGTCCGGCTCGACGTTCTCGAGCCGCTCGGCGTAGCTCGCGCCGCCGGCGAGGTCGCGGAACCGCACCGTGTACTGGCGCCGCCCGACCGTGTCCTCGGCACAGGCGAGGGTGCGGTTGTCGGGGCTCACCTCGAGGCCGCCGACCTCGTAGTAATCGCGACCCTCGGCCTCGCGGTTCGCGTCCACGAGCACCTGCTCTGGCCCGTCGCGCGCCGGCCCCCGGCGCGCGTATACCGGGTACTCGCGGCCGGTCTCGTAGCGCGTGTAGTACCAGTAGCCGTTCTCGAGCGCCGGCACAGTCGAATCGTCCTGCTTCAGGCGCCCGATCATCTCGGCGTACAGCCGCTCCTCGAGGGGCTTGAGGTGCCCGAGCATGGCCTCGCAGTAGGCATTCTCGGCCGCGAGGTAGGCGAGCACGTCGGGATCCGCGCGCGCGTCGTCGCGCATCCAGTAGTACGGATCGCTGCGGGTGCCGAACGGCGACGGGACGTCGGTCGGGCGCAGCGGAGCTTGGGGCGCCTCGCCGGGCATCGGGTCGCGGGCCTGGGGAACGGGGGGCCGCTATGGTACTCGACCGGGGCGCCCAGGGCCCGCCATGCTAGCCTTGCGCTCCATGAGCCCCGCACGTCCCGTCCGGTCGAGCGCCGATTGGCTGCCGCGCGCGCTGCTCGGCCTGGCCGCGCTCGCCGCCGCGTCGCCGTGCAGTGCCTCGCCGGCGGTCGCGCAGCCGACCGACCCGGCCCAGTTTCGCTACGAGACGCTGCCGGCCGACGGCGCCGTCGAGTTCGCGATCGACTCCAAGAGCCCGACCTTCGAGTTCCAGACCGGGGTCAGCGCGTACCGCGCGTTCCGCCTGCCGGACGGCGGACCGTTCTACGTCGACTTGCGCAGCTTCCTCGAGGGACCACCGGATCCGGCGCACGCGCGCGTGTTCTATCCGGTGATCGCTGTGCTGACCGACGACTTCCTCGTGTCGCGTTCGACGGAGCTCGAGTTGCTGCGCTTCGACCTGCCGACGCAGGAGGGCACGATCGCCCCGGCGTACCGCCTCTCGCTGGGCATCGACCCGGAGCACTCGCACGAGCGCTACCTCGTCGTGTTCACGCCGGCGCAGCTGGTCGTGGGCCGGCAGCTGCCGCCGATCCCCTCGCCTGAGGCCGCCGCCGAGGCCGCGCGCGTCGCCTACCTCGGCGCATCCGCCCACGGCCGGCTCAGGATCAGCATCCGGCACGGCGAGCCGATCCCGCCGGCCGCGGCCGACGCGCACTGATCACGGCTTGCGCTGCTCCCGTTCGGCCTTGAGCGCCGCGGCGCGGCGCCGCTGCCGCGGCAGCTTCCACCACAGCTCGTAGGCCAGGAACAGGCTGATCGCCACGAGCAGCGGCACCACCTCGAGCACGAAGCGGTAGACCGCGACCGCCGCCAGCAGCGACGGCTCCGGCACGTGCGGCAGCAGGCGGATCAGCATCGCCTCGAGCACCAGCAGCCCCGCCGGCACGCTGCTCGCGAGCGCGGCCAGGATCGAGAGCACGTAGACGCCGAGGAAGACGATGAAGGGCAGGCCCGGGATCGGCGGCAGCATCAGGTACAGGACGCCCGCGCCGCAGCACACCTCGACGATGCCGACGCAATACTGCACCGCCGTCACGTCCGGGGGCGGCAGCGTCATGCGGAAGCGTCCGAACACGAGCGGCGCGCGCCGCGTCGCGATCAGCAGCAGGTACGCGGCGTGCAGCGCGAGGAGCGCGAACCCCGTACCGCGCGCCAGCGCCGCGGACACGTGCAGGATCGCGCCGGCGGGCTCGCTCTGCAGCACCAGCGACAAGCCGAGCAGGAGGCCGAGCCCCGCCGGATACGGGATCGCCGCCAGCAGCGCGATCTTGCCGATATCGAGCGGCGGCAGGTGCACCGCGGAGTAGATGCGGTAGCGGATCGCGCCACCCGAGACCGCACCCCAGCCGACCGCGTGGCCGATCGGCGCCGCGAGCAGCGCCGCGAGCACCGCCCGGCGGGGGCTGGCGCCGCCCTCGACGAAGCGCACGACGATCGCCTCGTAGATCGCGAGCGCGGTGTAGAGCGTCGTGACGAGGAGCGCGCTGACGAGGATGCTGGTGAGCGGGATCGCGTGCAGCGCCGCGAGCACGTCCGCGACCTTGACGTGATGGAGCGTCTTGTAGAGGACGCGCGCGGCCATCGCCACGATCGCGACCGAGAGCACGATCGGCAGCACCCGCCGCAACGTATGGCTTTGGGACACCCGGGCGCTCAGCGAATGCGGCGCTCGGAGTAGTTCTCTTCGATGTTGTCGCGGAAGTAGCTCCACATCGAGGAGGACGTCGACAGCCGGCGCCAGACTTCGGACGAAACGCCGGAGTACTCGACCAGCGCGCCACCGGCGAGCTCGACGCGCAGCGCGCGGTTCGCCTCGTCGTAGCCGATCGCCCGCAGGTTCCCCGCACTGACCGTTTTCATCTCCATGCACGCGCTCCCGTGGAGGCCATCACCGGCGCCGCGCTCGCGGCGCGCCAGCCGCCGTCGCGACGCGGAACGTTGCGCACCAGGATCGCCTTCTCCTGCACCTCGGCCGGCACGCGGAAGGTGAAGTGCGCGACCGGCCGGCCCTCCACCGCGAGGTCGAGCTCGTAGTCGCCGGCCGGGTCGCCGGCGGCGAGCGACCAATAGAATCTCGACAGCTCCCCGTCCTCGACCAGGTCTTCGCCCTGCGCGACGGCGCCCTTGCCGTCCTTGGAGATCAGCACCTCGGGGTCGTCCCCCGCGTCGCCCCAGTCGGCCGGCGGGCGCGGCAGCTTCAGGTATTCCTGCCAGTGCAGCGACTCGCGGCTGGTCTCGACCTCGACGACCCAGCCGAAGACCTGGCCATCCTCGGCGGGCACCTCGTTCGCCGGCACGAAGCGATCGTCGCCCTCGGCCGTGGTCTCGAGGATGCCGAACTGCACGCGCTTGATCACGAGGTCGGGGCCGATGCGCATCGGCAGGCGCGGCGCAGCCGCCGGGTTCCACGCGATCGACGGCTGATGCGACGCGGGCGCATGGGGCTCGGCGCAGGCGCCGGCGAGGAGCGCCACGGCGAGCAGGAGCGGAAACATTGCCTGGGACTGCACGATGGCCAAGGATCGGGGCGGAAAAACCATTATCGCTCAATCGGCTGGGGGGCGCTCGGACGCGCCGCTGCTAGACTTGACCCCTGGGACCACCTTGGGAGAGTGCCATGTTCGGACGCCTCGGCCCGGTACTCGCGCTGATCGCCGTCGCACTGCCGCTCGCCGCGGGAGCCGCGGAATTCAAGCTCGCGAGCCCGGAACTGACTGCCGGCGGCCGCTTCGAAGCGCGCCACGTGTTCAACGGCTTCGGCTGCACCGGCGGCAACGCGTCGCCGGCGCTCAGCTGGAGCGGTGCGCCGCCGGGCACGAAGAGCTTCGCGCTGACGGTGTTCGACCCGGACGCGCCCACCGGCAGCGGCTGGTGGCACTGGGTGATGTTCGACATCCCGGCGACGGTCGCCTCGCTGCCGGCCGGCGCCGGAGATCCCGCCAGCGGCAAGGCGCCGAAGGGCGCCGTGCAGACCGGGACCGACTACGGCAAGCCCGGTTTCGGCGGTCCGTGCCCGCCGCAGGGCGACGCGGCGCATCGCTACGTGTTCACTCTGTATGCGCTCAAGGTCGACAAGCTCGGCGCCGACCCGTCCTCGACCGCGGCGATGGTCGGGTTCATGCTGAACGCGAACGCGCTCGCGAAGACGACGTTCACCGTCTACTACGGCCGATAGCGCGTCGCGGCCGCGGCGAGCTCGGGCGGCGCGCGCCCGGTGAGGCGTGCGAACGCATTGCGCGTGCGGACGAGCGCCTGCGGGTCCCGCATGAATCCGTGCGCCCAGTGGTGCGCGTAGCGCAGCGCCAGCAGCTCGTGCGCGAATTGCCCGGGGTCTGTCCCCGGACGCAGGTGACCATGGCGGACGCCGGAGGCCACCAGCTGCTCGACCACCTGGCGGAAGTCGCGAAAGAGGCGCACGAGCCGCTCCCGCACCGGGCCCTGCGCGTCGTCGAACTCGACCACACCCGCGAAGAACGGGCAGTTGCCGGGGAGCCCGGCGTTGCCGGGCCAGTCGAGCCAGCGCCCGAAGACGCCGTCGAGTCGCGGCAGGCCGGCGGCTTCGAGTTTCGCGGGCGCGACGACGCGGGTCTGGAAGAGCTCCGCGGCGTGCTCGAGGGTCGCGACCTGCAGCGCCTCCTTGGACCCGAAGTGCGCGTAGAGACCGCTCTTCGTCATGCCGACCCGGTCGGCGAGCGGTTTCAGGTTGAGGCCATCGAAGCCACCGAGGCAGGCGGTCTCGACGGCCGCTGTCAGAATCGTCGCCCGGGTTCGCGCTCCTTTCCCCATAGCGGAGATATTAGCACGACCGGTCGGATCTTAACGCGATGCTCTCGGCGTGCAGAGGCCTTGTGGCAGGCGCGTGACGGTCCGACCGCGGGCCGCGGGGCCGTGCGATGCGAATGCGGAGGAGGCTGGCGCGCGGCGGGGCCGGCGCGCGCCGGGTCCGGGCGGAGCGCAGCGGGCCCAAGGGCCGCTGCGCTCCGCTCCGCGGTCAGAAGCAGGTCGTCTCGCCGTCCTTGAAGCCGACCGCGAGATTGCCGGCGGCGGCGATGTCGCGCTCGCACGTCGCGATCTCGGACGGCAGGTTGGCCGTGAACTTCCACTTGCCGGGCGCCATCGGGATCGTCGGCGCGGAGCCGGTGCAGGACACGCCATCGGCGCCCTTGACGAGCTTCACCGGCGTGACGAACTCCTTGTTGTTCGACATCTTCGGGGCGCCCGGCAGGATCGTCACCGGCGTCACCTTGACGTTGACGTCTTCGCACTGACCCTGCTGGGTGATCGACTGGACTCCGACGGTCGCGCGGATGAGCGCGGCCGACTCATCGCCTCCGCCACAGCCGGCGAGGCTGCCGACGGCGACGGCGGCGGCCGTCACGAGAACGAGGCGGGCGCTTGGGCCGCGTCCTGCGAGGTTCGACGAAAGTTGCATCTGTATCCCCCTGGTGATCGTTGCGTGAGCGGGCGCCCTGGGCGCTGGCGGGATTGTAGCGTGCGCAGCGACACCCCGGAAATCCGAGCCTACGGGCGGCCACCTTAGCGCTACAGTCGGGCCTGGACGGGAGACATCCATGCGCCATCGCACTCGAGTCCCTGCCGCGGGCCTGACGGCCCTCGCGGCCGTCGCGGTCCTCGGCATGGCGACCGCGCTGGCGGCCGATTACTCCGGCTACACCGGTGCCGAGCTCTACCACCGCTTCTGCGAGAGCTGCCACGGCAGGACCGGCGCCGGCGACGGGCCGGTCAGCCGCAGCCTCGCGGCCTCGATACCGGACCTGACGCGGATCGCCGCGCGCCATGGCGGCAAGTACCCCGAAAACTGGGTGTACCGGGTCATCGACGGGCGCGAGTCGCTGCTGAGCCACGGGCCGCGCGACATGCCGGTGTGGGGCGTGGAACTCTGGCGCGAGCAGGGCGCGGACGTCACCGCCGGCGAGAAGACCCGCGATGCGACCGCGCGGCTCGTCGACTACCTGCGCGACCTGCAGGCGCCGCGCACGCTCGGCGAGCCGGCCCACTGAGACCGGCGGCTAGCGCCAAGGGCGCTCGAGTTCCCACAGGATCGGATTGAGGCCCCTGGCGACGTGCACGCCGCCCGCGACGTGGCGGAAGCCGCGCCGCAGCCGCCGCTGGTACCAGTCCGCGGCGCGCAGCTGCACGTCGCGGTCGGTGCGCGACTGGTCCGCCGACTGGCGCCAGTCGCGGCGCGTCAGCACGCTGAAGTAGAGGGCGCCGCGCGCGAGGCGCGCGAGGTTCGCGAGCGCGCGCGCCGCGCCCGCGTCGTCGAGGTACTGCAGCACGTCGTGGCACACCACGAGGTCGTACGGCGGCGCTTCGAAGTCCGCGAGCGAGCCCTGGTGCCAGCCGTACTTCCGGCAGAGGAACGGGCTGACCTCGAGGCCCTCGTAGCTCGCGCGCGGAAAACGGCGCTTGAGCGGCGCCTTGAGAAGGCCGATGCCGCAGCCGGCGTCGAGGATGCGTCGCACCGGCAACTCGAGGTAGTCGACGACGCCGGCGATCAGGCCGGCGAGGCGCGCCGCGTCACCCGCGTCGGCGACGCGCGTTTCCGGATCACCGTAGTAGCGCGCGAAGAATTCGGCGTCGAAGTGGCTGTGCGGCAGGCGCATAGGTCCTCATCGTTACATCGTGGTGGCAAACCGAGCGGCAGGCATTGTGGCCTGCCGCGATGCCGCGCCGCGAGCCCCGGGCGCAGCATGGCACATCGCCACGAGGTAGCCGCATGGTCGCCAAGCAATCCATCGTCGCCGCGCTGGGCGAACACGGGCTCACGCTGCCGCGGTTGATCGAGGACGCGCTCGCCGCGAACGACCGGGTCAAGTATCGCCTGACGCTGCTGCAGCTCGCGCGCCGCCACGCGAATGCGCCGGACCAGCCGCTGCCGGACCTGCGCGCGGAGCGCATCGCCGCGCGCGTCGAGGCGCCGGAGCTCGACGATCTGCCGCGCGGCTGCGAGCGCGCCGGCACCGATGCGTATCGGTTGCCGGGCGCCGCCGCGCTGCAATTCTCCATGCGCGATCAGCGGATCGCTTCGACGATCTGCGGCGTATCGCGGCCCGAGCGCGTCAAGGAAACGCTGGACTGGGCGGCATTCCCGATCCCCGAGGCGGCCTGGGCGGAGCTTGCCGCCGTTCGCGCCGGCACTGACGACCCCGAGGCGACC
>JBBINS010000115.1:0-9789 GCA_037443765.1 Gammaproteobacteria bacterium | reverse complement strand
CGAATCATCGGCACGTTGTAGGCGAAGCCGTCGTAGGAGTGCAGGTACGGTACCGCGTGCGCGTTCCCGGGATCGAACGGTGCGAGGGCCCGCAGAACCTCCGGGTCGATGTTCGACCAGTTCGGCAGCCGGCTCCGGTCAACGACCTGGTAGGCCCCGGCCTTGATCTGCCGGCTGAAGAAGTTCTCCGAGGTGCTGACGACGTCGTAGCCGGCGCCGCCGGCGAGCATCTTCGCCTCCAGCGTCGAGTCCGAGTCGAAGGTGTCGTAGTCGACCTTGATGCCGGTCTCGCGCTCGAAGTCGGCGATCGTGGTCTTGCCGATGTACTCCGACCAGTTGTAGATCGCGACGTGGCGCTCGCGCTTGGCCGCCGCGGGCGCGCCATGGTCGCAGGCGACGAGGCCGGTCGCGGCGCAGGCGAGCGCCACCGCGAGCGTGGCCGCGCCGCGGCACATGGTCACGCAGGCAGCTCGATGGCGGTCTCGGCGAGCAGCCCGAGGACGTAGTCCGCGAAGGAGCGCCACACCTCGATCCGGAACGCGTCGGCGGCCGTCCGCCACAACAGGATCTCGGCCTTGACGAACACGGTCCGCGTGCACATCCCGACCGGGAACTCCGCGACGTCGAGGTCGAGGGGGCAGCCGTGCGACAGCAGCCATTCGGCATGCGGTCCGTGGACCGTGAAGCTCACTTGGCGGTGGCTGATGTCGACGAGCGAGTGCGGGATGCCGGCGAGTGCCGTGCCGAGCGTCGCAGCGATCGCCGCCGCTTCGAGTTCGGGGCCGATCAGCAGGTGCTCGTCGGGCCCGAGCCAGAGGGCCGAGCGGGCTCCGGCGGTCGCCGCCCGGCAGGCGGTCGTCGGCAGGTCGACGCCGAAGGCGCGGCCGGCCGCGGCGCGGGCGTCCGCCACGCCGCGCAGGCTGTAGCGAGCCGCGGCCGGGAGCGGCTCGAGCCAGCGGTGGCGCTCGATGCTCGGCGTGGTGCGCTTCAGTGTATTAGCCATTGAGTCGGGCCCCCTCGCGATCGTAGAACACCGGCCCGACCACCTTGACGGGAACGTCGCCACCCGGCATCGGCACGTACACCGTCTGCCCGAGGAGTGCGCGGCCGCCGGCCACGACGCCGAGCGCGATCGAGCGTCCGAGCGCCGCGCTGTGGTAGGAGGACGTCACGTGGCCGATCATCTTCATCGGCGGCACCTGCCCCGGCGAGGCGACCACCTGTGCGCCTTCCTCGAGCACGATCTTCGGGTCGATGGTCTCGAGGCCGACGAGCTGCTTGCGACGCGGGTCCTTCATCGTCGGCCGCTCCAGCGAGCGCTTGCCGACGAAGTCGGGCTTGGTCTTGCCGATCGCCCAGGCGACGGCGGCGTCGTCCGGCGTCATCGTGCCGTCCGTGTCCTGGCCGACGATGATGTATCCCTTCTCGGCACGCAGCACGTGCATCGCCTCGGTGCCGTACGGCGTGATGCCGTGCGCCTGGCCGGCCTCGTGGATCGCGGCCCACACCTCGGCGCCGTAGTCGGCCGGCACGTTGACCTCGAAGCCGAGTTCGCCGCTGAAGCTGACGCGGAACAGCATCATCGGCACGCCGCAGATCTCGCCGCGCGCGACGGCCATGTGCGGCAGCGCCGCGGGGCTGAGGTCGACTCCAGTCACGAGCGTCGCCAGCACGTCCCGAGCACGCGGGCCCTGCACGGCGACGACCGCCCATTGCTCGGTCGTCGAGGTGATCCAGACCGAGAGGTCCGTCCACTCGGTCTGAATGTAGTCCTCCATCATGGCGAACACGCGCGCCGCGCCGCCGGTGGTTGTCGTCACGTGGAAGCGGTCGTCGGCGAGCCGGGCGATGACGCCGTCGTCGTAGACGAACCCATCGTCGCGCAGCAGGATCCCGTAGCGCGAGCGGTTGACGGCGAGGTTGGACCAGTTGTTGACGTAGAGCCGGTTGAGGAACATCGCGGCGTCCTTGCCCACGACCTCGATCTTGCCGAGCGTGGAGGCATCGAACAGGCCCACGCGGTTGCGAACCGCAAGGCACTCGCGGTCGACCGCGGCGTGCATGTCCTCGCCGGCGGTGGGGAAGTAGCGGGCGCGCTTCCACATGCCGACATCCTCGAACACGGCGCCGCGCGCGCTCGCCCAGGCGTGGCTGGGCGAGCGGCGCACCGGGTCGAACAGGTCGCCACGGGCGACGCCGGCGAACACGCCGAAGGTCACCGGCGTGTACGGCATGCGGAAGGTCGTGAGTCCCACGTCCGGGATGTCGCGCTCGGACGCCGCGGCGACGAAGCCGAGCGCGTTGAGGCCCGAGGTCTTCCCCTGGTCGGTCGCCATGCCGGTGGTCGTGTAGCGCTTGATGTGTTCGATCGCCTCGAAGCCCTCGCGGCGCGCGAGCGCGAGGTCGCGCGTCGTGACGTCGTGCTGGAAGTCGACGAACGCCTTGGCCGGTGGCGTGGGGCCCGCCGGCTGCGGCAGTGCTCCCGGCTGGCCCGCGATCCCCGCGTCGAGCGCGCGCGCCGCGTAGCGCGCCGCCGACGCCGAATGACCGGTCGCCGCAGCGGCGCCGGCACCGGCATCGGCGCCGTCGTTGAGCGCGGCGCCGAGACCGTTGACACCGCGGGCGTGGCCCGCCGAGCGCGTGCGCTCGGCGGCGGCGCCGGGCAGGAAGGCCGCGAGCGCCGGATCGAACGTCAGCTTGCCGCGCGACTGGGAGTGCAGGTGCACGCTCGGCGTGAAGCCGCCAGACATCAGCACAACGTCGCAGGCGCGTGTCGCCCCGGCCGTGACCCGCCCGTCGACGCCGACGCGGCCGAGGGTTACGCCCGTGACCCGTAGCCGGCCGCTCGTCGAGAGCACCGTCGCCGAGGACTCGACCGGCAGGCCCGCGTCGCGTGCCGCCGCCTCGGCCGGGCCGGGTGCGTAGCCTGCGGCGCGGACGTCCGCGACCACGGCGATCGCGACCCCTGCGGCCGCGAGGTCGAGCGCCGCCTGGTAGGCCGCGTCGCAGCCCGCCACGACCACGGCCCGATTGCCGACACGCACGCCATAGCGGTTGAGGTAGGTGCGCGCGGCGGAGGCGAGCATGACGCCCGGCCGGTCGTTACCCGGGAACAGCAGCGGGCGCTCGATCGCGCCGGTGGCGAGCACGACCTCGCGGGCGCGGACCTGCCACAGGCGCTCGCGCGGCGACGACGACGGCGGCGTGCCGAGGTGGTCGGTGATCCGTTCCGTCAGGCCGATGTTGTTGTGCGGGAAGTAGCCGAACGCGGTCGTCCGGCTCAGCAGCGTCACGCGCGGGTCGCGCGCGAGGGCGGCCACCGTCGCCGCAAGCCAGGCGCCCGCGGGCTGGCCGTCGATGGTCGCATCGCGCTCGGCGAGCAGCGAGCCACCGAACTCGGCCTGCTCGTCGCACAGCACCACGCGGGCGCCGGCGGCGGCGGCGCTCCGCGCGGCGGCAAGACCCGCGGGCCCGCCGCCGACGACGAGCACGTCGCAGTGCGCGAAGCGCTGCGCATAGCGGTCGGGATCCGGCAGCGTCGGCGCCATGCCGAGGCCGGCGGTCGCGCGGATCGCGGGCTCGTAGAGCGAGAACCAGGCGGACCGCGGCCACATGAACGTCTTGTTGTAGAACCCGGCCGGGATGAACGGCGACAACAGGTTGTTGATCGCACCGACGTCGAGGCGGAGGCTCGGCCAGCGGTTCTGGCTCTCGGCGACCAGGCCGTCGTAGAGCTCGACCTGCGTCGCGCGCACGTTCGGCGTCCGGCGCGCCGCGTCGCGGATCACGACGACCAGCGCGTTCGGCTCCTCGGATCCGGCCGACAGCACGCCGCGCGGGCGGTGATACTTGAAGGACCGACCGAGCAGGTGGACGCCGTTCGCGAGCAGCGCCGAGGCGAGCGTGTCGCCCTCGCAGCCCTCGTAGCTCGTGCCGTCGAACATGAAGCGGATCGGCCGCGCACGATCGACGCGTCCGCCGCTCGGCGTGCGCTGTGCGCTCATGGCGTGCCCCGGGACGCCACGCCGGTGCCGGCCGCGACCGGCGGCTTCTCGCCCGAGCGATAGGTCGCGACGAACTGGTCGGTGGTCGTGTCGCGGATCGCGTTGAAGAACCGGCCGCAGCCGCGCGCATGGCGCCAGCGCTCGGCATACAGCCCGCGCGTGTTGTTGCGCAGGTACAGGTACTCGGTCCACTCGTCGTCGGTCGCCTTGGACGGGTCGGCCGGGCGCGCCACGTGGGCCTGGCCGCCGTGCGCGAACTCGAGTTCCGGGCGCGGGCCGCAGTAGGGGCAGTCGATGATCAGCATGCGGAGGCCTTCAATGCGCGACGGCCGCGGCCGCCGCTTCGTCGATCAGGAGTCCATCGCGGAAGCGCTCGATCGTGAACGGCGCGTTGATCGGGTGCGGCTCGTCGTGCGCGATCGTCCAGGCGAACAGGTGGGCAGAGCCCGGCGTCGCCTTGAAGCCGCCCGTGCCCCAGCCGCAGTTGACGTACAGGCCCTTGACCGGCGTGCGCGCGATGATCGGCGAGCGGTCGGGGGTCACGTCGACGATGCCGCCCCAGTTGCGCATCATCTTTAGGCGCCGGACCATCGGGAACAGCTCGCAGATCGCCTCGAGCGTGTGCGTGTTGATGTGCAGCGCACCGCGCTGGGTGTAGGAGTTGTAGGCGTCGGTACCGGCGCCGATCACGAGGTCGCCCTTGTCCGACTGGCTCATGTAGGCGTGGATCGTGTTCGACATCACGACGCAGGGCATGACCGGCTTGACGGGCTCGGAGACGAGCGCCTGCAGCGGGAAGCTCTCGAGCGGCAGCCTGACGCCCGCGTAGCCGAGCACGACGCTCGTGTGGCCCGCCGCCGAGACCCCGACTTTGCGCGTCCGTATCGTGCCGCGCGTCGTCTCGAGGCCCTCGACCGCGCCCGCGCCGTCGCGCCGGATGCCGGTCACCTCGCAGTTCTCGATGATGTCGACGCCGAGCGCGTCGGCCGCGCGGGCGTAGCCCCAGGCGACGGTGTCGTGACGCGCCGTGCCGCCACGCCGCTGCAGTGCGGCGCCGAGCACCGGATAGCGGATGTTCCGTTCGATGTTCAGGATCGGGCAGAACGCCTTCGCGTCCTCCGGCGTCAGCCACTCGTTGTCGACGCCGTTGCCGCGATTGGCGTGCACGTGGCGCTTGATCACCTGGACGTCGTGCACCGTGTGCGCCAGCATCATGACGCCGCGCGGCGAGAACATCACGTTGTAGTTGAGGACCTGCGAAAGGTCCTGCCACAGCTTCAGCGAGTGGTCGTAGAGCGCGGCGCTCTCGTCGAACAGGTAGTTCGACCGGATGATCGTCGTGTTGCGGCCGGTATTGCCGCCGCCGATCCAGCCCTTCTCGACGATCGCGATGTTGGTCAGGCCGTGCTCGGCGGCGAGGTAGTAGGCCGCACCGAGCCCGTGCCCGCCGCCACCGACGATGACCGCGTCGTACTCCGCCTTCGGGGCGGCGCGACGCCACTGCGACTTCCACCCCTGGTGGCCGCCGAAGGCCTCGCGGAGGAGCGACCAGGCCGAGAATTTCTGCATCAGGCCCTCAGATCGTTGTTGTCCGGGTCATACGGGGACTCGACCAGTACCGTGGCCTTCTTGCGCTCGCCGAGGATCTCGAGCTCGAGCGAGGTGCCGGGCGCCGCATAGGCGGGCTTCACGTAGCCGATCGCGAGGCTCTTCTTGACGGCGTGGCCATAATAGCCCGACGTGGCGCGGCCGATCATCTGGCCCTTGCCGTCGAAGATCGGCTCGTTGCCGAGCGGGTCGGCGTCGACCACGCCGTGAACCTCGAGCGTGATGAATCGGTGCGGCACGCCGCCGGCGAGCTGCTTCTCCAGGGCCTCGCGGCCGATGAACGAGCCTTTGTTCATGCGTACGAAGCGGTCGAGGGAGCACTCGAAGGGCGTGTAGTCGCGCGTCATGTCGCTGCCCCACATGCGGTACGACTTCTCCATGCGCAGCGACTCCATCGCGCGCATGCCAACCATGCCGATGCCGAACTCGGCGCCGGCGGCGAACAGCGCGTCGAAGAGGTGATGCGCGTACTCGATCGGGAAGTGCAGCTCCCAGCCGAGCGCGCCGACGAAGTTGACCCGCAGTGCATAGACGTCGGTCGCGAGGCCCACCTCGATCACCTGGCTCGTCAGCCACGGGAAGGAGGCATTGTCGAGCTTGGCGTCCGTCAGCTTGGCCATGAGTTCGCGCGAGCGGGGGCCGGCAAGCACGAAGCAGCCGCGCGCCGACGTGATGTTCCTGAGCGTGACGGAGCCGTCCTTCGGCAGCAACCGCTTCAGGTAGTCGCTATCGTAGCGTTCGGCCGCGCCGGCGCTGACCACGTAGTAGTGCTGCTCGCCGAGTTTGGTGATCGTGAACTCGGAACGGATCCCGCCGCGCTTGGTCAGCGCGTGGCAGAGCGCGATCCGGCCGGTCTTCGTCGGCACCTTGTTGGCGACCAGGTGGTCGAGCCAGGCTTCGGCGCCTGGTCCGGAGACGTCGTGCTTGGTAAACGGCGTCAGGTCGATGACGCCGACCTTCTCGCGCATCAGCCGGACTTCGTTGCCGACGTGCTCGAAGTAGTTCGTGCGACGGAAGCTCCAGACGTCCTTGCGCTCGACGCCCGGCGGCGCAAACCAGTTGGCGCGCTCCCAGCCGTAGCGCTGACCGAACACCGCGCCCATGCGCGCGAGCTTGTCGTAGATCGGGCTCGTCTTCGCCGGGCGCGCGTCCGGGCGCTCCTCGTCCGGGAAGTGGATCACGAAGACGTTGCGATAGGTTTCCTCGTTCTTCTGCACCACGTAGCGTTTGGAGGTGTACGGGCCGAAACGCCGCGGATCGGTGGCGAGCATGTCGATGCCCGGCTCGCCCTCGACGATCCACTCGGCGAGCTGCCAGCCGGAGCCGCCGGCGGCCGTGATGCCGAAGCTGTGGCCCTCGTTCAGCCACAGGTTGCGCACGTCCCAGGCCGGCCCCACCAGCGGGCTGCCGTCCGGCGTGTAGGAGATCGGGCCGTTGACGATGTCCTTGATGCCGCAGTGCTCGAGCGCCGGCACGCGACGCTGCGCCGCCTCGACGTGCGGCAGGAGCCGCTCGAGGTCGCCGTCGAACAGGCTCTTGCCGAACCAGTCGGGCACGCCGTCGGCGAAGCGCGCGGGGGCGCCGGCTTCGTAGGGCCCGAGGATCCAGCCGAGGCGCTCCTCGCGCAGGTAGTAGGACTTGTCGGACTCGCGGAGCACCGCGAGCTCGCGACCACCCGACTCGCGGTAGGCCTTGAGCTCCGGCGACTCGTCATAGACGATGTACTGGTGCTCGACCGGGATCGCGGGCACGTTGATGCCGAACATGCGGCCGGTCTCGCGCGCGTAGTTGCCGGTGGCGACGACGACGTGCTCGCAGGTGATCTCGCCCTTGGTCGTCGTGAGCTTCCACTCGCCGCTTGCGGTCTTCGCGGCGCCCGTGACCGCCGTCTGCTCGTAGATCTCGGCGCCGCCGCTGCGCGCGCCTTTGCGGAGCGCCATCGTCAGGTCGGCCGGGGCGATGTGGCCGTCGTCCGGGTGGTAGAGGGCGCCGATGATGTCGGGCGTGTCGCCGCCGTTGCCGAGGTTCACGAGCGGCCACAGCTTCTTGACCTCGGCGGGCGAGATGACCTGGAACGGCACGCCGATCGTGTTCGCCGTGCCGCAGTACTTCTGGTACTCGTCCATGCGCGCCTTGCACGTCGCGAGCCGGAGGTTGCCGGTGACGTGGAAGCTGACCTCCTGGCCGGTCTCGGCGGGCAGCCGCTTGTAGAGATCGACTGAGTACTTGTGCAGCTGGCCGACCGTGTAGCTCATGTTAAAGAGCGGCAGCAGGCCCGCGGCGTGCCAGGTCGAGCCGGCGGTGAGCTCGGAGCGCTCGAGCAGCACGATGTCGGACCAGCCCTTCTTCGCGAGGTGATAAAGCGTGCTCACGCCGACGGCGCCGCCGCCGATCACAACTACCCGGGCATGCGTCTTCATCGTGGATGTCTCCGTTCGAGCCGCGCGGACGTCCGGCGGCTGCCGGACCGGTGGCGTGCGGTCAATCGCCGCGAAGTGTAACCGCCGGTCGAGCGCCGACAGCTCCATTTGCGACAATTTCTGACGCAAATGCGCCAGCCGGCCGTATACTTCGGTAGACCCTTATCGGTCGTCGCCGGGGAATCCCGTGAAGCCCGCGCCGCAGATCCGCAAGAGCCGCTTCGCCTTTCTGACCCTGCCGAACTACTCGGCGATCGCAGTCTCGAACGCGGTCGAGCCGCTGCGGATGGCGAACAGCGTCTCCGGCCAGGCGGCGTACGAGTGGGTGATCGTGAGCCTCGACGGCCAGCCGGTCCCGGCCAGCAACGGGCTCGCGCTCTCGCCGACCGTCGGCCTCGCGGAGATCGGCCGCGCCGACATCGTCTTCGTCTGCGGCGGCATCAACATCCGCGAGGCGGTCTCCCCGGCGCTGCTCGCGACGCTGCGGCGGCTCGGCGAGCAGCGCCTGGCGCTAGGCGCACTGTGCACGGGCGGCTACGCGCTCGCGCGCGCCGGGCTGCTCGATCGCTTCCGCGCCACGATCCACTGGGAGAACCTGTCGGCGCTGCGCGAGGAGTTCCCGCGCGTGCTGATCTCCGACCAGCTGTTCACGATCGACCGCAACCGCTACACCTGCTCCGGCGGGGTCGCACCGCTCGACCTGATGCTCAACCTGATCGAGACCAAGCTCGGCACGCGGATCGCGCAGCGGGTCTCGGAGCAGTTCATCGTCGACCGCATCCGCAGCGACCGCGACCGGCAGTACGTGCCGCTGCGCGCCCAGGTCGGCGTGTCGCACCAGAGCCTGATCAAGGTCGCGGAGCTCATGGAGGCGAACATCGAACGGACGCTGTCGCTCGAGCGCATCGCCAAGGAGACCGGGCTGTCGCGGCGGCAGATCGAGCGGCTGTTCAAGCGCCACCTCAATTGTGTGCCGAAGCGCTACTACCTGGAGCTGCGCCTGAAGCGCGCCCGCGAGCTGCTGCTGCAGACCGCCATGCCGATCATGGACATCACGACCGCCTGCGGCTTCCAGTCGCCGCCACACTTCTCGAAGTGCTACCGCAAGCAGTTCGGCTACCCGCCGAGCGTCGAACGCCAGACCCGCCAGCGGGGCGCCGCCGCGGCCGAAGACGACCGGACGGCCGCCGCGTGATCGGTTCCGGGGGGGCCCCTCCCGGGGCGCCGGTTGTCGGAATGCGACTCGTTGGACCCGGCCCCCGCCCGCCCGCCTGCCGCCGTCCGGTCAGAATTATGCCGCGGAAGCAAAAGCAAATTTACTCATGGGCCTAGCGAAATAAGGCACTTCGCCGCGGAGCGCGCGGTTTCGATTGACAGCAGTGGCCGGCCGGAGGAAGGATGTCGCGTTGAGGCACGTGTCGGTCGCGTAACCGCCACTCGATCAACCCGGCAGCCCGTACCATCGCGAGCCTGTGCCGTCCGCGTGCAAGTTGAGGGCGCGGCTCGCAAAAAAAGCCTTGGGAGCACGTCGATGTCCGACGACCAGAACGAAGAATTCGATCTCAACAGCCTGAATGATCAGGAGTTGTGCGAGCAGGTCCACGACGACCTGTACAACGGCCTGAAGGCCGAGGTCGAGGAAGCGACCCATATCTATCTCAAGCGCGGCTGGTCCGCAGAGAAGATCCTCAACGACGCGCTCGTCGAGGGCATGCGCATCGTCGGCATCGACTTCCGCGACGGCATCCTGTTCGTGC
>JBBINS010000114.1:0-9894 GCA_037443765.1 Gammaproteobacteria bacterium | reverse complement strand
AGCCGGCGCAGGCGCTCGCGCTCCTCCGGCGCCGGCCGGGTGTCGTGGCGCTGCACCAGGCCGTCGAGCGGGGCGGCCGCGCCCTCGCCGAGGGCGGCGAGGATCTCGGCGCCGAGCTTGTCCGCCGCGCCGGCCGGCATCACCTCGAGCGCCTTGAGGGCGGCGAGGTCCGCGGGTGCGGCGCGCGCGATCGCTCGGGCCGCGTCGTCGGTGAGGACCCAGCCGCGCGGCAGGTTGCGGCGCATCGCGCGTGCCTCGCGCCACGCGGCGAGCGCGCGCAGCCGCGCCTGCTCGCGCGGCGGCAGGCTCTCGATCGCCTTGAAGCGTTGCCAGGCGTCGACCGGATCGAGCCGGTAGAGGCCCGGGTCGGCCAGCAGCGCCGCGTCCTCGTGGAACCAGGCGAGCCGGCCGAGCGTTGCGAGCCGCTCCTCGAGGCGCGCGGCGAGCGGCAGCAGGTAGCGCACGTCGTCGGCCGCGTACGACAGCTGCGCCGGCGACAGCGGTCGGCGCGTCCAGTCGGTGCGCGCCTGGCTCTTCTCGAGCGTCACGCCGAACTCGGCGGCGATCAGGTCGCCGTAGCCCACCTGCGGCGGGAAGCCGAGCAGCGCCGCGGCCAGCTGCGTGTCGAGCACCGGTGCGAGCGGCGCGCCGGTGACGGGCAGCAGCACCTCGATGTCCTGGCGAGCGGCGTGCAGCACCTTGACCTGGCCGGGCACGGCGAGCAGCGCCGCGAGCCCGGCGCGGCTCACGCTGGCCAGCGGATCGACGAGCGCGACGTGGCCCTCGCCCGCCAGCTGCACGAACGCGAGCTCGGCGTAGTACGTGCGTTCGCGCATGAACTCGGTGTCGAGCGCGAGCCGGGGGGAGCCGGCGAAACGCGCGGCGGCCTGCGCCAGCGCGGCGTCGTCGGTAATCGGAATCGGGTTCACGGGCGGTCCCAGGTGGCGGGTTACAATCGGCCCGTCATTATGGGGGGCGCGGCACCGCGATCCCAAGCCGGCGGGTGGATGCAGGCACTTCTGAACGTCTTCTGGGACATCGCGCTGTGGCGCCGCGGGCCGCGCGACGTGCCGCCGTCCCGGGGCCTGCTGCTCGTCACGGCGGCGCTCTATACCGCGACGAGCGCGGCGGTGTCGCTGCTGATCGACGGGCCGGGCTTCGCGTTCGCGCGCGGCGCCGTCGATCTCGCCTTCACGACCGGTGCGTTCTGGCTCTGCCTCGCGATCGGCCGGCGCCGCTACCGGTTGCAGCAGACGCTGACCGCCATGTTCGGCACCGGCACGCTGGTGGCGTTGCCGATGGTCGCCGCGCTGCTGCTCGCCGAGGCGGCCGGGCCGCAGGGGCCGGTGGCCGGCGCGCTCAAGCTGACGCTGGTGCCGCTGCAAATCTGGGGTGTGGCGATCGTCGCGCACGTCGTCCGCGTCGCGCTCGATGCGCCGCTCGTCGTCGGCATCGCGGTCTCGACGACGTACTTCCTCGCGGGCTACCTGCTGATCGAGCAGCTCGTTCCTGGCACGGTGGGTTGATGCACGTCCACATTCTCGGCATCTGCGGCACGTTCATGGGCGGTATCGCGGCGATCGCGCGCGAGGCCGGCCACGTCGTCACCGGCGCCGACAAGAACGTCTATCCGCCGATGAGCACGCAGCTCGAGACGCTCGGCATCCGGCTCACCGAGGGCTGGGACCCGTCGCAGCTGGAGCCGCGGCCCGACGTCGTCATCGTCGGCAATGCGCTGTCGCGCGGCAACCCGGTGGTCGAGGCGCTGCTCAACCGCGGCCTGCCGTATACGTCGGGTCCCGACTGGCTCGCGAACCACGTGCTGCAGGGCGGCTGGGTGCTCGCGGTGGCGGGCACCCACGGCAAGACGACGACCTCGGGGATCCTCGCCTGGATTCTGGAGCACGCGGGCCTGAGTCCCGGGTTCCTGATCGGCGGCGTGCCGGGCAACTTCAGCGTCTCGGCGCGGCTCGGCGCCGCGCCGTTCTTCGTCGTCGAGGCCGACGAGTACGACACGGCGTTCTTCGACAAGCGCGCCAAGTTCGTCCACTACCGCCCGCAGACCGCGATCCTGAACAACCTCGAGTACGACCACGCCGACATCTACCCGGACGTCGCCAGCATCCGCTGGATGTTCCACCAGCTGGTGCGCACGGTGCCCGGCGACGGGCGGCTGATCGTCAACGCCGGCGACGCCGAGCTCGGTGCGACGCTCGCGCTCGGCGCCTGGACGCCGGTCGAGCGCTTCGGCCGCGGCAGCGGCGCCGACTGGCAGGTCCGTGCGCTCGCCGCCGACTGGTCCGAGTTCGAGGTCTGGCAGGGCGGCGCCCGCGTCGGCAGCGCCCGTTGGCCGCTGATCGGGGCGCACAACGCCGAGAACGCGCTCGCCGCGGTGCTCGCGGCGCGGCACGCGGGCGTGCCGATCGCGGCGGCGCTCGAGGCGCTCGGCTCGTTCCGCAATGCCCGCCGCCGCATGGAGGTCCGCGGCTGCGTCGGCGGCGTGACCGTGTACGACGACTTCGCGCACCACCCGACCGCGATCGCGGCGACCATCGAGGCGCTCCGGCACCGCGTCGGCGCCGCGCGGATCCTCGCCGTGCTCGAGCCGCGCTCGGCGACCATGCGCATGGGCGTGCACCGCGACACGCTGGCCGGCTCGCTCGGCGCCGCCGACCTCGTGTTCCTGTACGAGCCCGCCGATCTCGGCTGGGACGTGCGCGCGGCGGCGACCTCGCTCGGTGCGCGCGGCCGCGTGATCGGCGACGTCGACGCGCTCGCCGCCGCGGTCGTCGCCGAGGCGCGCAGCGGCGATCACGTGCTCGTCATGAGCAACGGCGGCTTCGGCGGCCTGCACGGTAAGCTGCTGGCGCTGCTCGGGCGTCCGCCTTGAGCCAGCGGACGCAGCCGCTGTTCCCGCTCGGCACGGTCCTGTTCCCCGGCGGGCCGCTGTCGCTGCGGATCTTCGAGCCGCGCTACGTCGACATGGTCGGCCGGTGCATGAAGGACGGCAGCGGCTTCGTGGTGGTGCTGATCGTCGAGGGCCGCGAGGCGGGCAGCGGCGCGCTGACGACCGCTGCGGTGGGCACCGAGGCGCGGATCGTCGACTTCAACCGGCTCGAGGACGGGCTGCTGGGCCTGAGCTGCGTCGGCGGCGAGCGGCTGCGGGTGATGCGCGCCTGGCGCCAGGACGATGGCCTGAACCTCGCCGAGGTCGTGCCGTTCGCGGCGGACCCGGCGGTCGCGATCCCGGACGACTGCGCGCACCTGCCCGAGGCGCTGCGGCGCCTCTATCCCGACCTCGGTCCGACCTACGCGTCGATCGCACCGCGGTTCGAGGACGCGGCATGGGTCGGCAACCGGCTGGCCGAGCTCGCGCCGCTCGAGCCCGCGGTCAAGCAGGGGCTGCTCGAGCTCGAGGACCCGTTGGAGCGCCTGCGCTACCTCGCGCCGATGATCCGCCTCGAACCGTCGCCGACGAACGGCTGAGCCGCGTCAGTCGGTGCGCCGCCACGCACGGAATCGGCCGCGCACGCCCACCGCCGCCAGCAGGATCACGAG
Source organism: Gammaproteobacteria bacterium (assembly GCA_037443765.1). Classification (GTDB taxonomy): domain Bacteria; phylum Pseudomonadota; class Gammaproteobacteria; order Steroidobacterales; family Steroidobacteraceae; genus CAIKZZ01. Next base: position 6,336 of record JBBINS010000114.1, on the reverse strand, counting down.
CGTCCAGGCGAACACGAGCCAGCCCGTGTAACCGTCCTCGCGGCTGACGAGCCACGCGAGTGGCGCGCTCGGGTCGAGCTGCGTCGCGCCGACCGTCGCGCGCATCATCCAGACCCAGCCGGCGTGCAGGCCGACCGCGACCGCGATGCTGCCGGTCCACCAGCTCGCGAGCCCGAGCAGCGCGCCGACTGCACACAGCGACAGCAGCCGGTCGAGGATCAGCGAGGGAGTCGCGAAGTTGCGGCCGGCCGCCTCCAGCAGCACGAGGCCGCTGTTCCATGCGACTTGCTCGTGCGGAATGCGGGTGCTGGCGAGGAAGTGCAGCGCCGCGAACAGCGCCGAGGTGAGCGCGATCGCCAGGAGCGGCCGCCCGAGCTCGCGCACCACCGCGCCCTGCATCAGGCCGCGGAAGAACGTCTCCTCGAGAAATCCCACCGCCAGGCCCGAGCCGAGCCCGGCGAGCAGCGCCTTGCCGACCGTGGCGAGCGCGAGGCCGGCCGGCGGCACCCTGAGCCCGAGCGCCAGCATCGACACCGTCACGGGCGCCATCGTCGCGAGGCCCGCGACGAGTCCGACCGCGAACTGCCGCAGCCAGCGCGGGCGCGGCGCACCGTAACCCCAGTCGCGCTTGGTCGACAGGTGGAGGCGGCGCGCGACCCACAGGAGCGCCAGCAGCATCAGCAGCGCCCAGACGCGGGCGGCGATCTTGTCGAACCACCACTCGGGCCGCAGCGGGTGGAGCACGACGTAGAGCGGATAGGCGAGGGCCGCCGCGAGCAGGACGGCTGCTGCGATCGCCGCGACGAAGAGGCCGAAGGCGCGCATGCCGCGAAGGTACGCGAGGCTTGCGCCCGGGACAACCGCCTCAGCGGGCGGCGGTCGCCGGCGCGCGCAGCGGCAGCGCCGCGAACGCGGCCGAGACGTCGGCCGCGGCGAGCGCGTCGAGCGGCCCCGGCGGGTCGGCGCGCACGCAGACGGTCGGTGCCTGCGGCGCGCCCCACGGCCGGTAGAGCGCGGGGTCGGCCGCGCCGAACAGCACCACGAGCGGCACCCCGACCGCCGCGGCGGCGTGCGCGGGACCGGTGTCGACGCTGACCATGGCGTCGGCGCGTTCGAGCAGCGCGAGCAGGCGCGGCACCGGCAGTTCGGCGGCGACGTTGAGGACCGCGGCCGCGCGCGCGTGGCGGCGGATCTCCTCGTTGAGGGCGTGCTCGCTCGGGACGCCGAGCAGCAGGATCGCGTGGGCCGGGCAGCGCGCCGCCATCGCGTCGACGACCGCGCCCCACCGCTCCTCGGGCCAGTACTTGGTGTTGCTCGCGCGTCGCCGGTCGCCGCGGCGCATCGTGCGCTTGTTGCCCGCCTGCACGAGCAGCAGCCGCCGGCCGGCGAGGCCGAGGCCCGCGAGCCAGGCGTCGACGTCGCGGCGGCTGGCGTCGCTGACTTCGAGCACGCTGCCCGCGGCGGCGTGCGCGGCCGGCGGCGGCGGCGGCGTGCCGAGCGCCTTCGGCATCGCCGCCGCGATGCGCCAGAAGCGCTCGAGGTAGTGCTCGCCCGGCAGCCGCGGCAGGGCGTCGCCGGCGACGATCCACTGATCGCCGATGCCGGCGCGCGTCAGCAGGTGCTTGCCGACGCCGTCCGGGTCGAGGAACCAGGTCGGGCCGGCGCCGCGGCGCCGCAGGTCGCGCACGAGGCGCCACTGGTCGGGGCTGATCAGGTACGGGCGGCGGCGGCTCTTGACGAGGTAGAGCTCGCCGACCCCGGGCTGTCCCTCGAGCAGCGGGCGCGTCCAGCCGCCCGAGGAGACGATGTCGACCGGCTGCCCGAAGCGCGCCGCCAGCTCGCGCACGAGCGGCGTCAGCAGGACCATGTCGCCGAAGGCGCCACAGCGCATGACGAGCGGCCGTGGGTTGCCGGCCATCGGCGCCGCCGGTTCAGCTGCGCAGCGTGGCGAAGGCGTGGCGCGCGGCGGCGAGCGTCGCCTCGATCTCGGCCGGTCCGTGCGTCGCGGAGATGAAGCCGGCCTCGAAGGCCGACGGCGCGAGGTAGACGCCCGCCTTCAGCATCGCGTGGAAGAAGCGCTTGAAGCGCTCGACGTCGCACCGCGTCGCCTCGGCGAAGCTCGTCACCCGCGGCGCGTCGGTGAAGAAGAAGCCGAACATGCCGCACACGTGATTGGTCGCGAGCGGGACGCCGGCGTCGCGCGCGGCCGCGGCGAGTCCCTCGACCAGGGTCCGGGTCGCCGCGCCGAGGCGCTCGTGGAAGCCCGGCGCCTGGATCAGCTTGAGCGTCTCGAGCCCGGCCGCCATCGCCACGGGGTTACCCGACAGCGTGCCGGCCTGGTAGACCGGCCCGAGCGGCGCGATGCGCTCCATGATGTCGCGGCGGCCGCCGAAGGCGCCGACCGGCATGCCGCCGCCGACGATCTTGCCGAGCGTCGTGAGATCGGGCCGGATGCCGTAGAGCGCCTGTGCGCCGCCGAGCGCGACGCGAAAGCCGGTCATGACCTCGTCGAAGATCAGCACCGCGCCGTGGCGGGTGCATTCCTCGCGCAGGGACTCGAGGAAGCCCGCGACCGGCGGGATGCAGTTCATGTTGCCGGCCACCGGCTCGACGATCACGCAGGCGATCTCGCCGCCGTAGCTGCGGAACGCCTCGCGGACCTGGCCGACGTCGTTGTAGGAGAGCGTCAGCGTGTGCGCCGCCATCGCCGCCGGCACGCCGGCCGAGGTCGGCACGCCCTGGGTCAGCAGCCCCGAGCCGGCCTTGACGAGCAGCGAGTCGGAGTGGCCGTGGTAGCAGCCCTCGAACTTGATGATCTTGTCGCGGCCGGTGAAACCGCGCGCGAGGCGGATCGCGCTCATCGTCGCCTCGGTGCCGGAACTCACCATGCGCACGAGCTCGATCGACGGCACGAGCCGGCAGATCAGGCGCGCCACCTCGGTCTCGATCGGCGTCGGCGCGCCGAACGACAGGCCGTCGGCGGCAGTGGTCTGCACGATCCGGATCACGTCGGGGTGCGCGTGGCCGAGGATCGCGGGCCCCCACGAGCCCACGTAGTCGATGTAACGGTCGCCGTCCGCCGACCAGGCATAAGGTCCGTGCGCCTTGGTGAAGAACACCGGCTCGCCGCCGACGCTGCGGAACGCGCGGACCGGCGAATTCACGCCGCCCGGGATGTACCGACAGGCTTCCTGATAAAGTTCGTGTGAGCTGGGCACGGGCACCTCCGATCCGGGAAGTGTACGGCGCGGCGCGCGTCGGCGGTACCCGTGGCGATGGCGGATGAACGGATGAACAACACGATGACCGAGGGGCTCAAGACGTGGATCTGCGTGATCTGCGGCCACGTCTATGACGAGGCGCAGGGCGACCCGCAGCGCGGCATCCCGCCAGGCACCCGCTGGAGCGACGTGCCCGCCGACTGGAGCTGCCCCGACTGCGGGGCCAGCAAGGACGATTTCGAGATGGTGGAGCTCTAGCGGGCCGAGACGCGCGGCAACGGCGCGGCCTCGGCCGCGGCGTCCACCCAGACGATCGCGCTCTCGACGCGGCCGTCCTCGTGCAGTTCGAGCCAGCGGTAGCCCGGCGGGCGCTGGTCGATCGCGAACTGGTCCGATCCGGGTTTGAACTGCGCGCAGGTCGACGGCGTCCCGAGCAGGCGCACGCCGCGGCGCTCGCCGTCGAAGGCCTGGTGGACGTGGCCCCAGAGCAGTACCCGCACGTTGCGGTGGCGGTCGAGCACGTCGAACAGCGCGTCCGCGTTCTCGAGCCCGACGGTGTCCAGCCAGCGGCTGCCGGCAGCCACCGGATGGTGGTGCAGGCAGACGAGCGCGTGGCGGTCGGCGTTCGCCGCGAGCGCCGCGTCGAGGCGCGCGAGCTCGCCGTCGGCGAGCCGGCCGGCGGCCATGCCGTGCTGGTAGGAGTCGAGCATCACGAGCAGCCACTCGCCGTGGCGCGCCGTGCCGCAGATCTGGAACGGCGCGTTCGCGAGCGCGGCGCGCATCGGCGCCTGCTCGTCGTGGTTGCCGGGGATGCAGTAGACGGGCACCGGTGACGCGCCGAACAGGCGCCGCACGTGCTGGTAGCCGACCGGGTCGTCCTGCACGAGGTCGCCCGTCAGCAGCAGCGCCTCCCAGGGGGCCTCGCGCGCCCGTGCCGTCGCGAGCGCGGCCTCGAGGGCCGGCAGCGTCGCGATCCCGCGCAGGCGGCCATCGGCCGCGCCGTAGAGGTGCAGGTCGGTGAACTGGACGATGCGGGTCGGGGCGCGGCTCACCTGGAATTCCGTGAATTAGGTCCGTTTGGCGCACTGGTCGGGCACGCGGCAGCATAGCAAGGGCGCCCGCCGCTTAAGGGTGAACCCCGTCGCGCGCGCGCGGCGGCCCGGATGATCGGGCGCACAATTACGGTTAGATGACGGACGTGCCTAGGGGTTCCGTCGCAAACGCAGCGGGGGCCGGGCGTCGCCGCCCGGCCCCCGCAGTGTCGCTCTGCCGCGACGGATCAATTATCAATAACGGTAGTGATCGGACTTGTACGGTCCCTCGACCGGCACGTTGATGTAGGCCGCCTGCTCGGCGGTCAGCGTCGTCAGCTCGGCACCAATCTTGCCGAGGTGCAGCCGCGCAACGTGCTCGTCGAGCTGCTTCGGCAGCGTGTAGACCTTCTTCGCGTAGCGCGAGGTGTGGAGCCACAGCTCGATCTGCGCGAGCGTCTGGTTCGAGAACGAGTTCGACATCACGAACGACGGGTGGCCCGTGCCGCAGCCGAGGTTCACGAGCCGGCCCTTGGCGAGCACGATGATGCGCTTGCCGTCCGGGAACACGACGTGGTCGACCTGCGGCTTGATCTCCTCCCAGCGGCACTTCGCGAGGCTCGCGATGTCGATCTCGGAGTCGAAGTGGCCGATGTTGCAGACGATCGCGTTGTGCTTCATGCGCTGCATGTGCTCGAGTGCGATCACCCGCAGGTTGCCGGTCGCGGTGACGAAGATGTCGGCCTTGTCCGCCGCGTAGTCCATCGTCACGACGCGGTAGCCGTCCATCGCCGCCTGCAGCGCGCAGATCGGGTCGATCTCGGTGACCCAGACCTGCGCCGAGAGCGCCTTGAGCGCCTCGGCGCTGCCCTTGCCGACGTCGCCGTAGCCGGCGACGAGCGCGACCTTGCCCGCGATCATCACGTCGGTGGCGCGCTTGATCGCGTCGACGAGCGACTCGCGGCAGCCGTAGAGGTTGTCGAACTTGGACTTGGTCACGGAGTCATTGACGTTGATCGCCGGGAACAGCAGCCGCCCTTCCTTCTGCATCTGGTAGAGGCGGTGGACGCCCGTGGTGGTCTCCTCGGTGACGCCCCTGATGTTCTGGGCCAGCGCCGAATAGAAGCCGGGCTTCGACTTCAGGCGCTGCGCGATCGCGGCGTACAGCACCTCCTCCTCCTCGTTGGTGGGCTTGGCGATCACCGACGGGTCCGACTCGGCCTTGAGGCCGAGGTGCACGAGCAGCGTCGCGTCGCCGCCGTCGTCGAGGATCATGTTCGGCGTGCCGCCGTCGGCCCACTCGAAGATCCGGTGCGTGTACTCCCAGTACTCGGTCAGCGACTCGCCCTTGTAGGCGAACACCGGCGTGCCCGCCTCGACGATCGCGGCGGCGGCGTGGTCCTGGGTCGAGTAGATGTTGCACGACGCCCAGCGCACGTCGGCGCCGAGCGCCTTCAGCGTCTCGATCAGCACCGCGGTCTGGATCGTCATGTGCAGCGAGCCGGCGATGCGGGCGCCCTTGAGGGGCTGGCGGGCGGCGTACTGCTCGCGCACCGCCATGAGTCCCGGCATCTCGGTCTCGGCGATCGCGATTTCCTTGCGGCCCCAGTCGGCGAGCTTCAGGTCCGCGACGTGGAAGTCGTTCTTCAGTTTCACTACAGCGCTCATTCGTTCTCTCCTCGGAGAAGGAATGGGCGCCGTTGTCGGGTCGACCGTCCCGCCGAGCCTGACGGACCCCCGGGCGGGATGCCCCGGGTCCGCTGCAGCGCCCCTCGGCGGGCGGTATGAATCAGGGCCCTACTTGGCGTCCGCCTTGAGGGCGCGCGCCTTGTCGGTGCGTTCCCAGCTGAACTCGTGCTCGGTCCGGCCGAAGTGGCCGTACGCGGCGGTCGCCTCGTAGATCGGCCGCGCGAGGTCGAGCATCTGCCGCAGGCCGTAGGGCGTCAGGTCGAAGTGGCGGAGCACGAGCTTCGTGAGCTTGTCGCGCGACAGCTTGCCGGTGCCGAAGGTCTCGACCATCACCGAGGTGGGCTCGGCGACGCCGATCGCGTACGAGACCTGCACCTCGCAGCGCTCGGCGAGGC
>JBBINS010000113.1:0-9895 GCA_037443765.1 Gammaproteobacteria bacterium | reverse complement strand
GCGCGCCGCCTTTTTTTGCGAACACCTCTCTGCCGGCGGCGGCCGAGGCGGCGGCGGCCTCGCGCTCCTCGCGCGCGTGGTGGCTGTGGCGGAAGCCGTAGCCGTAGTAGAGCACCAGCCCGAGCGCGGTCCAGCTGAGGAACAGCACCTCGGTGTAGGTCGACAGCTGCGAGAACAGGAAGATGCAGCCGAGGATCGCGAGCGGTCCCATGACCCAGACCCAGGGCGTGCGGAAGGTGCGCTTGCGGCCCGGATCCCGGATCCTGAGGATCAGGACGCCCGCCGCGACCACGAGGAACGCGAACAGCGTGCCCGAGTTCGAGATGTCGGCGAGCTTGCCGACCGGGAAGAGCGCGGCGAAGAACGAGACGAACAGGCCCGTGCAGATCGTGACGATGTGCGGCGTCTTGTACGTCGGGTGGATCGTCGCGAATACGCCCGGCAGCAGGCCGTCGCGCGCCATCACGAAGAAGATCCGCGTCTGGCCGAACACCATCATCAGGATCACCGACGGCAGCGCGATGCCCGCCGCGAGACCGATCAGGTTGCCGATGTTCGGGAAGTGCAGCTCGCGGAGCACGAAGGCGAGCGGCTCCTTGCTGCACACCAGCTGGTGCAGGCCCTGGCAGGCGGCGGCGAGCTCGATGCTGCCCGGCTCGAGCACCTGGCCCTGGGGACCCGACAGCGGCTGGGCGCCGACCGAGCCGATCGCGCCGGCGGCGACCAGGAGGTAGAACACGGTGCAGATGACCAGCGAGCCGATCAGCCCGATCGGGATGTTGCGGTTCGGGTTCTTGGTCTCCTCGGCCGCGGTCGAGACCGCGTCGAAGCCGACGTAGGCGAAGAAGATCGACGCGGCGGCCGCGCCGACGCCGAGCTTGCCGACGTAGCCGTTGGGCGCGAACGGGTGGAAGTTCTGCAGGTGCATGACCGGCATCGCGAGCAGGATGAACGCGGTCAGCGCGACGACCTTGATGCTGACCAGGATCGAGTTGACGTAGGCGCTCTCCTTCGTGCCGAGCACGAGCAGCCACGTGATCAGCAGCGAGATCAGCAGCGCCGGCACGTTGAGGATGCCGCCGTCGAAGGGCCCGTTGGCCCACGCGGCCGGGACCTCGACGTTGGGCAGGAACGGCACCAGGTCGTGCAGGTTCCTGAGGAGCCCCGCCATGTAGCCGGACCAGCCGACCGCGACCGTGCTGCCGGCGATCGCGTACTCGAGGATCAGGGCCCATCCCACGATCCAGGCGATCAGCTCGCCGAGCACCGCGTAGGAGTAGGTGTAGGCCGAGCCCGACACCGGGATCATCGACGCCATCTCGGCGTAGCACAGCGCGGTCACCGCGCAGACGAAGCCCGCGATCACGAACGAGACCATCATGCCCGGACCGGCCTTCTGCGCGGCCTCGGCCGTCAGCACGAAGATGCCGGTGCCGATGATCGCGCCGACGCCGAGCATGGTCAGCTGGAAGGCGCCGAGTGACCGATGCAGCGACTTCTTCTCGGCGGTAGCGAGGATATCGTCGAGCGGCTTGATGCGCAGGTTCATTGAGCCCCCTGATGGTCGATCGGCGATTATGCGCACGGCGGCGCCGCCCAAGGCAAGCGCGGCCGCCGGTGTCAGATCTGGACCTGGCCGCCGAGCTCGATGATCCGCTCCGGCGGGATCGAGAAGTGCGCGCCGGCGAACTCGGCGTTGCGGGCCATGACCAGGAACAGCCGCTTGCGCCAGCGCGCCATGCCGCGCGGGCTCGCGACCACGACGTCGTCGCGGCCGAGGAAATATGTCGCGTTATCGGTGCGGAAGCCGAGGCCGAGGCGCTCCGCCTCGCGCAGCAGCTTCGGCACGTTCGGCCGCTCCATGAAGCCGACGTGCGCCTCGACCCGCCACAGCTGCGGCGCGAGCCTCGAGACCTTGAGCCGGCCGCCGCGGGGCACGCGCGGGATGCGCTCGGTGACGACCGACATCAGCACGGTGTGCTCGTGCAGCACGCCGTTGTAGCGGACGTTGCGGGCGAGCGTGCGCGGCACCGCGTCGCTGGTGCTGGTCAGGAACACCGCGGTGCCCGGCACCTGCTGCGCCGGCTGCCGGGCCAGGTCCTCGAGGAAGCCACGGACCGGGCGCTCCTGCCGGCGCATCTGCTCGCTGACCACCATGCGGCCGCGCATCCACGTGCGCATCGTCACGAACACCGCGAGGCCGAACAGCAGCGGGAAGAAGCCGCCATGCGGGATCTTCTCGATGTTCGACAGCAGGAACAGCGCGTCGATGAGCCCGAGCGGCAGCGCGAGGCCGAGCAGCCAGCGGCTCGGCACGTCCGTCGCGCCGCGCCCGGCGAGCAGCACGTCGAGCAGAACCGAGGTGATCAGCATCGTGCAGACCACCGCGATGCCGTACGCGTTGGCGAGGGCGTCGGAGGACCTGAAGTAGAGCACGAGGCCGACCGTCGCGGCGCACACGATGGCGTTCACGGCCGGCACGTAGATCTGGCCGATCGCGGTCGCGGAGGTCTGCGAGACCTTCATCCGCGGCAGGAAGCCGAGCTGCAGCGCCTGCTGGGTCATCGAGAACACGCCGGAGATGACGGCCTGCGAGGCGATGATCGTCGCCGCGGTCGCGAGCACGACGAGCGGGATCAGCAGCTTGCCCGTCGCCATCAGGTAGAACGGGTTCTCGGCGGCCGCCGGATCGCCGAGCACCAGCGCGCCCTGGCCGAAATAGTTCAGCGTCAGCGACGGCCAGACGAGCCCGTACCAGACCATCCGGATCGGCCGGCGGCCGAAGTGGCCGAGGTCCGCGTACAGCGCCTCGCCGCCGGTGACCGCGAGGAACACCGCGGCGAGCACCGTGCCGCCGATCGCCGGGTGCTGCACGAGGAAGAACACGGCGTAGGCCGGGTTGACCGCGAGCAGCACCGTGGGGTGCGTCGCGATCTGCACCGCGCCGAGCGCGCCGATGACGAAGAACCACACCAGCATCACCGGGCCGAACAGCCCGCCGATGCTGCCGGTGCCGCGCCGCTGCACGGCGAACAACACGAGCAGCACGACCACCGACAGCGGCACGACCGCCTTGGCGAAGTCCGGATTCGCGATCTCGAGGCCCTCGATCGCGGACAGCACCGACACCGCCGGCGTGATCGTGCCGTCGCCATAGAAGAACGCGCAGCCGGCGAGTCCGAGCGCCGCGAGCAGCACCGGGAAGCGCGCGCGGCCCTCGGTCACGACGAGCGCCGTCAGCGCGAGCACCCCGCCCTCGCCGCGGTTGTCGGCGCGCAGCACGAGGCCGACGTACTTGACCGTGACGACGAGCGTGATCGCCCAGAAGATCAGCGACAGGATGCCGAGCACCGCGAGTTCCACCGAGGCGAGCCGCCCGACCGCGGTCAGGCAGGTCTTGAACGCGTACAGCGGGCTCGTGCCGATGTCGCCGAACACGACGCCGAGGGCGCCGAGCGCGAGCACGTGCATCGGGCCGCCGTGCGCCGGCGCGGAACCGTAGCGCTCGACCGCCGGCGCCGGACCACCGCCGGTGCCGTTGGAGCCGCCGTCGCCGGCACCGCCGCCGCCGGCCGCACCGTCGCCGGTGCCGTTGCCGTCGCCCGACTCGCTCATGTCTGGTCCTTCATCGCCCCGGCGGCGCGGACCGGCCGCGCACCCTCAGGTTGATCATCTCGACGGCGAACGAGAACGCCATCGCGAAATACAGGTAGCCCCTCGGAATGTGGAACTGGAACGCCTCGGCGATCAGCGCGACGCCGATCAGGATCAGGAACGCGAGCGCGAGCATCTTGATCGTCGGGTGGCGGTCGATGAACTCGCTGACGCCGCGCGCCACGAACATCATGAACAGCACCGCCACCATGATCGCCGCAACCATGATCTCGACGCGCTGCGCGAGGCCGACCGCCGTGAACACCGAGTCGAGCGAGAACACGATGTCGATCAGCGCGATCTGCACGACCACGCTCGCGACGCGCCGCCGCGGGCGCATGGCGCGCGCCGGCCGCTCGCGCCGCCCCTCGACGCTCGCGTGCATCTCGAGCACGCTCTTCCACAGCAGGAACAGGCCGCCGGCCAGCAGCGCGACGTCGCGGCTCGAGATTGCGGTGCCGGCGACCGCGAACAGCGGCGCCCGGAGCGCGATCAGCCAGGTGATCGACAGCAGCAGCGCGATCCGCGTCAGCATCGCGAGCCCGAGCCCGCCGAGCCGCGCGGCGCGCTGCCGCTCCGGCGGCAGCCGCGAGACGAGGATCGCGAGGAACACGATGTTGTCGATGCCGAGCACGATCTCGAGCACCGTCAGGGTGACGAAGGACAGCCATGCGGACGGGTCGGTGAGCAGCTGGAGCACGGACCGGCCCCGCGGGCCTCAGGGCAGGTCGTCGACCGGGGCGCGGCGCTCCGAGGGCATCAGGTCGCGGTGCGAGGTGCCGAGGTCGAGGGCGACGCCGCTCGCGACGTACATCGACGAGTACGTCACGGCGAGGATGCCGACGATCAGCGCGAGTCCGAAGCCCCGCAGCGCCTCGCCACCGAAGGCGTAGAGCGCGACGACCACGATCAGCGTCGCGAACTTCGTGATCAGGGTCCGCGACAGCGTCTCGTTGATCGCCCGGTCGAAGACCTCGAGCGGCGTCGCCTTGCGCATCACCGGAAAGAGCTCGCGGACGCGGTCGAACACGACGACGGTCTCGTTGATCGAGTAGCCGATCACCGCGAGCACGGCGGCGAGCACCGTGAGGTCGAAGGTCATGCCGGTGACCGCGAACACGCCGATGACGACGAACGGGTCGTGCAGCGTCGCGAGCACGGCGCCGACGCCGAACTTCCAGCGGAACCGGAACGCGATGTAGACGAGGATCAGCAGCACCGTGATGCCCATCGCGGTCAGGCCCTTGACCATCAGCTCCTTGCCGACCTGCGGGCCGACGACCTCGGTGCGCCGCAGCTGGGCCGCCGGGTCGACGGTCTTGAGCGCCGCCTCGATCTTCTGCGTCATCGCGTTCGAGGACTCGCCGCTGGCGAGCGGCGGCAGCCGCACGAGCACGTCGCGCGAGGAGCCGAAGTTCTGCACCTGGACGTCGGGGTAGCCGGCGCTGTGCAGCGCCGCGCGCGTCCGGTCGAGGTCGGCGGTGCCGGAGTAGTTGGCCTCGATGACGACGCCGCCGGTGAAGTCGACGGCGAGGTTCAGGCCGTTGACCGCCTCGGCGGCCAGCGAGCCCAGCACGATCACGGCCGAGATCACGTAGCAGATCTTGCGCTGCGCCATGAAGCGGATGCGCGGGACCTTGTGGAGGATTTCCATGACTCGAAGACTCCTCGCGCCCTAGACCGGCAGGTGCTTGATCGAGGCGCGGTGGCCCCAGATGAGAGCGATGACGGTGCGGGTCCCCATCAGCGCGGTGCACAGTGTCGTCAGGATGCCGACCGACAGCACCACCGCGAAGCCCTTGATCGGGCCGGTGCCGAACAGGAACAGCACCACGCCCGCGATCAGCGTCGTCACGTTGGCGTCGGCGATCGCGGAGAGCGCCTTCTCGAAACCGGCCTTGATCGCTGCGTGCGGGGTGTTGCCGTGCCGGAGTTCCTCGCGGATGCGCTCGTAGATCAGGATGTTGGCGTCGACCGCCATGCCGACGGTCAGCATGATGCCCGCGATGCCGGGCAGCGTCAGCGCCGCGCCGAAGAGCGACAGGCACGCGGTCAGGAGCACGACGTTGCAGATCAGCACCACGTTCGCCACGAGGCCGAAGGCGCTGTAGTAGACGGCCATGAACACGAACAGGAGCGCCGAGCCGATCATCAGCGCGCGCATGCCCTTGTCGATGTTGTCCTGGCCGAGGCTCGGGCCGATCAGGCGCTGCTCGACGATGAACACGGGCGCGGCGAGCGCGCCGGCACGCAGCAGCTTGGCGAGCTCCTGGCCCTCGCGGCCGGTGAGGCCCGTGATCTGGAACTGGTTGGAGAACACGCCGCGGATGGTCGCGACGTTGATCACCTCTTCCTTGGTGACGTCGATCGCGACCTTCTGGCCGCCCTGGTCGCGCAGCTGCCGCTCGCGCTCGATGAACACGACCGCCATCGGCTTGCCGAGGTTCTCGCGCGTGGTCCGCAGCATTTCCTCGCCGCCGCGCGCGTCGAGCCGGATGCTGACCGCGGGCTCGCCCTGCTGGAAGGTCGAGGTCGCGTCGGTGAGCTGCTCGCCGGAGACGATCACCTCGCGCTTCAGGAGCACCGGCCGGCCGTTGCGCTCCTTGTAGAGCTTGGTGCCGAGCGGCACGCGCCCGCTCTGCTGCGCCTCGACCGGATTGCCGGTCTGGTCGACGAGGCGGAACTCGAGGGTCGCGGTCTTGCCGAGCAGGCGGATGACCTCGCTCGCGTCCTGCACGCCCGGCAGCTGCACCGCGATGCGGTTGGCGCCCTGGCGCTGCACGCTCGCCTCGGACACGCCGAGCGCGTTGACGCGGTTGCCGAGCGCGGTGATGTTCTGCTGGATCGCGAAGTCCTGGCGCTGCTTGACCTGCGCGTCCGACAGGGTCGCGCGGATCGTCGCCTCGCTCGCCGCCAGCGTCACGTTCGGGTCGACCGCGGCGAGCGCGCTCTTGGCGTCGTCGAGCTTCGAAGGATCCTTGAGCGTGACCGCGATGCCGCCGGCGCCGCCCTCGACCGACTCGTACTGGATGCGCTTCTCACGGAGCGCCAGGCGGTAGTCGCGCTCGAGCCGCTGCAGCGTCTGCTTGACCGCGCCGTCGACGTCGACCTCGTAGACGAGGTAGATGCCGCCTCTGAGGTCGAGGCCGAGGCTCATGGGCTTGAGGCCTACCGCCCGCACCCAGGCCGGGGCGCCCGAGGCGAAGGTCGTCGCGATCGCGTAGGCGCCGGGCGCCGAGGCCTCGATGAGGTCGCGGGCCTTAAGCTGCGTCGGCACGTCGACGAAGCGCAGCACGACGCGGCCGTCCTGCACGAACGAGGCATCCGGCGTCACCTGCTCCTTGGCCAGCAGGTCGAGGAACGGCTGCGCGGCGGTCGCGCCCTTGAACAGCTCGCCGTCCTTGCGCGACAGCTGCAGTGCGGGCGCCGAGCCGAACACGTTCGGCAGCGCCAGCGCGAGCGCCAGCAGCATCACGCCCGCGAACAGCAGGCTCTTCCAGAGGGGATAACGGTTCATGCCGGACGGTGCTCCGTGTCGGGCGCCTGGGGGGCGCTCTTGGCTGGCTCAGGCGCTCTTGAAGGTGCCCTTGGGCATCAGCTGCGAGACCTGGAAACGCTGGACCTTGATCTCGACGTCCTTCGCGATCTCGACCGTCACGAACGTCTCGCCGGCCTCGGTGACGCGGCCGAGGATGCCGCCGGCGGTCACGACCTCGTCGCCGACCGCGAGCTTGGCGACCATGTCGCGGTGCTCCTTGGCCTTCTTGGTCTGCGGCCGGATCAGCAGGAAGTAGAACGCGACGAACAGGACGACGATCGGCGCGAACTGCATGAGCGTCGACTGCGGCGAGCTGCCGGCCGCCTGCGCATAGGCCGTCGAGATCAGAAAGTCCATGCTGTTTCCCCGAAAAACGGTGTGATGTGCGTAGCCGGGCATTATGCCACAGGCGGTTCGGCCTCTTCGGTTCGCGAGGCGTGGAACGCGGCCCGGAACGCGGCGAAGCGCCCGGTGGCGATCGCGTCGCGGATCGCCCGCATAAGCGCTTGATAGAAGTACAGATTATGGATCGTGCTCAGGCGGCTGCCGAGGATCTCGCCGGCGCGGTCGAGGTGCCTTAGGTACGCGCGCGAGTAATTGCGGCAGGTGTAGCAGTCGCAGCCCGGATCGACCGGACCCAGGTCGGCCGCGTGGCGGGCGTTGCGGATGTTGAGCACGCCAGTCGAGGTGAAGAGGTGGCCGTTGCGCGCGTGGCGCGTCGGCATCACGCAGTCGAACATGTCGATGCCGCGCGCCACCGCCTCGACGAGATCGACCGGGCGGCCGACGCCCATCAGGTAGCGCGGCCGCGCCGGGGTCATGAGCGGCACGGTCTCCTCGAGCACCCGCAGCCGCTCCTCCACCGGCTCGCCGACCGCGAGGCCGCCGATGGCGTGGCCGGGCAGGTCGAGCTCGGCGAGCCCGGCCCACGACGCCTCGCGCAGCGCCCGGTGCATGCCCCCCTGGACGATGCCGAACAGCACCCCCGGCGGCGCCCCCGTCGCCTCGTCGTAGTAGGCGTCGCGGCTGCGGCGCGCCCAGCGCAGGCTGAGCTCCATCGACTCGCGCGCCTCGCGCTCGGTGGCCGGGTACGGGGTGCACTCGTCGAACTGCATCGCGATGTCCGAGCCAAGCACGCGCTGGATGCGCATCGACTCCTCCGGCGACAGGAACACCTCGGCGCCGTCGACCGGCGAGCGGAACTTGACGCCCGCCTCGCTGAGCTTCCTCAGCTTGGCGAGACTGAAGACCTGGAAGCCGCCGGAGTCGGTCAGGATCGGCCGCTCCCAGTGCATGAATCGGTGCAGGCCCTGGTGCGCGCCGATGATCTCGAGCCCGGGCCGCAGCCACAGGTGGAAGGTGTTGCCGAGCACGATCTCGGCGCCGCCCTCGACGAGCTCCTCGGGGGTCATCGCCTTGACGGTGCCGTAGGTGCCGACCGGCATGAAGGCCGGCGTCTCGACGCTGCCGCGCGCGAAGCCGAGCCGCCCGCGCCGCGCCGCGCCGTCGCTGCCGAGCAGTTCGAACCTCACCGTCCTTCCCTCGCGCCCGTCGCGGGCGTGACGAACATCGCGTCGCCGTAGCTGAAGAAACGATACGCGTTCCGGACCGCGTGCGCGTAGGCGCCGAGCACCGCCTCGCGCCCGGCGAAGGCGCAGACGAGCATCAGCAGCGTCGACTCCGGCAGGTGGAAGTTGGTCACCAGCGCGTCGACGACGCGGAACCGGTAGCCCGGCCGGATGAAGAGCCGCGTGTCGCCCGCGAACGGCGCGAGCGTGCCGGCCGCGGCGGCGGTCTCGAGGCTGCGCACCACGGTCGTGCCGACCGCGACCACCCGCCCGCCGCGCGCGCGCGCGGCGGCGACCGCGGCCACCGTCGCCGCCGGCACCTCGAGCCACTCGGCGTGCATGCGGTGGGCATCGAGGTCGTCGCTGCGCAGCGGCTGGAAGGTGCCGGCCCCGACGTGCAGCGTCACGTCCGCGATCGCGACGCCGCGTGCAGCGAGCGCGGCGAGCAGTGCCGCGTCGAAATGCAGTCCCGCGGTCGGCGCCGCGACTGCGCCCGGCGCGCGTGCGTAGACGGTCTGGTAGCGGGCACGGTCGGCGTCCGCCGCCGGACGGCTGATGTAGGGCGGCAGCGGCACCTCGCCGTGCGCGTCGAAGTAGTCGCGCACGGCGCGGTCGAGCTTGAGCTCGGCGAGGCCGCCGTCGGCGCCGACCACGGTCGCCACCGCGCCGCCCGGCAGGTCGATCCGCTGGCCCGGCCGGGCGCCCTTGCTCGAGCGCAGCTGCACGCTCACGCGCCGCTCGCCGAGCATGCGCTCGAGGAGGATCTCGACGGCGCCGCCGGTCGCCTTGCGGCCATGCAGCCGCGCCGGCAGCACGCGGGTGTCGTTGCGCACCAGCAGGTCGCCGGGCGCGAGCAGGCCGGCGAGATCCCGGAACGCGCGATCCGCGAGCGCCCCGCTCGCGCCGTCGAGCACGAGCAGCCGGCTCCCGCCGCGCACCGCGGGCGGCTCCTGGGCGATCAGCTCGGGCGGCAGCTCGAAACGGAAATCCGCGCGCGTGAGCCGCCGCTCTGGGGGGGTCTCGGCCATGGGGCGCGGATCGTAGCAGGCCGCCGCGCCCCGGGCCCGGGATCAGGCATCGGCGCCCTGCGGCGGCGGCGGGGCCGGCGGCGCGGGCGGGGATCCCGGCGCCGCGG
>JBBINS010000112.1:0-9992 GCA_037443765.1 Gammaproteobacteria bacterium | reverse complement strand
CACGCCGCGCCGGCCACGGCCGCGGTCGCCGCCGCGGGCGGCTGAGCCATGCTGCACACCGAGTTCGCGCTCCGGCGCCCGGTCACGACGCTGATGATCTTCGTCGCGGTCGCGGCGATCGGACTCATCGCGGCGCACCTGCTGCCGCTCGAGGAGTTCCCCGAGATCACCTTCCCCGGCCTCGAGGTGCGGATCCCCTACCCGGGCTCGAGCCCCGAGGAGGTCGAGCGCCTCGTGACCCGGCCGGCCGAGGAGGCGCTCGCGACGCTGCCCGGCATCAAGCGCGTCTCGTCGACCTCGACCGCCGACCTGGCGCGCCTCAACATCGAGCTCTCCTGGGACCGCCGGCTCGAGGCCGCGAGCTTCGACGTGCGCGCCAAGCTCGACTCGATCCGCTCGCAGCTGCCGGCCGGCGCCGACCGGATCCTGGTGCAGTCGTTCTCGTCGGCCGACCAGCCGGTGGTGGTCGTGCGGCTGTCGGCCAACGAGGACCTGTCGCAGCAGTACGACTCGCTCGAACGCCACCTCAAGAAGCCGCTCGAGCGCCTCGACGGCGTCGCGCGCGTCAGCCTCGAGGGCGTGCAGCGGTGCGAGGTGCGGATCCTGGTCGACGCCGACCGCGCCGCGGCGCACCAGGTCGCGCTGCCGGAGCTGCGCGATGCGCTGCAGAAGAGCAACTTCGCGGTCAGCGCCGGCGAGATCACCGAGCGCTCGAGCCGCTTCACGGTCCGGCCGCTCGGCGAGTTCCACTCGGTCGAGGACGTCCGGCGCCTGTCGATCCGCCCGGACCTGCACCTCGGCGACGTCGCCGAGGTCGCGCTGGTGACGCCGCCGACCGAGGTCGGCCGGCACGTCGACCTCAGGCCCGCGGTCGGCCTCGACGTCTTCAAGACCACGCAGGCGAACGTCGTCGACGTCGTCGACCGGGTGCTGAAGGCGCTCGAGGCCGCGCGCGACCTGCCGAGCCTGCAGGGCGTCAAGATGGTGATCATCGGCAACCAGGCCGAGAGCATCAGGAACTCGCTGACCGAGCTCAGGAACGCCGGCCTGCTCGGCGGGCTGATGGCGCTCGCGGTGCTCTACTTCTTCCTGCGCGACGGGCCGACCACCGCGATCGTGAGCCTCGCCGTGCCGTGCTCGCTGGTCGTCACGCTCGCCGCGATGTACTTCCTCGGGCTCACGCTCAACGTGCTGACGATGATGGGCATGATGCTCGCGGTCGGGATGCTGGTCGACAACGCGGTGGTCGTCACCGAGAGCATCTTCCGCCACCGCGAGCGCGATCCCGCGAACCCGGCCGCGGCCACCATCCGCGGCGTCGCCGAGGTCGGCGTCGCGACCCTCGCCGGCACCGCCGCGACGGTGATCGTGTTCCTGCCGCTCGTGTTCGGCGAGAAGAACCAGACCTCGATCTTCCTGACGCACGTCGCGATCCCGATCGTGGTCGCGATGCTGGCCTCGCTGCTGGTCGCGCAGACGCTGATTCCGCTGCTGACCTCGCGGCTGCCGGCGCCGCAGCCGCAGGGCGCCGGCACGTTCATGGGGCGGCTGCAGGAGCGCTACGCGCGCCTGCTCGGCTGGGTGCTGCGCTCGCCGTGGAAGACCGCCGGGCTCGTGCTGCTGACGCTCGCCTCGCCGGTGCCGCTGTTCGCGCTCGACCTCGTCAAGGTCGACCCGTTCCCGCAGGGCGCGAGCCGCAGCCTCATCCTGCAGTACAAGCTCGACGGCACCCACCCGCTCGACCGCGTCGAGCAGGCGGTCAACCGCATCGAGGCCTACCTGCAGCGGCACCGCGCCGAGTGGGAGATCCAGACGATCTACTCGCGCTACGAGCCGAACGACGCGGCGACGTTCCTCGAGCTGACCCCGAAGCGCGACGCGAGGCTGCCGGCGACCGAGATCATGGCGCGCATCGCCAAGGACCTGCCGGAGATCATCATCGGCAAGCCGACGTTCAAGCTCGAGGACTCGGGCGGCTCCGGCGGCTCGGGCGGCTTCAGCGTGCAGCTGACCGGCGAGTCGACGCCGGTGCTCGCCGACCTCTCGGTCGCCGTGGCGCGGCGCCTCGCGGCCGTGCAGGGGCTCGAGGCGGTGCACTCCGAGGCGAGGAGCGGCGACCGCGAGGTGCAGATCGTCGTCGACCGCGACCGGGCGGCCGGGGTCGGCCTCGCGACCGAGGACGTCGCGCGCACGGTCCAGGCGGCGCTCCGGGGCGACAAGCTGCGCGAGCTCAGGAGCGGCGACCGCGAGCTCGACATGCGCCTCGCGTTCCGGCCCGACGACCGCCAGGGGATCGACGACCTGATGCGCCTCTTGATCCCATTGCCGGCCGGCGGGCAGCTGCCGCTCGGCGCGGTCGCGCGCTTCCACGAGGTGCTGGGCGAGCGCGCGATCGAGCGCACCAACCGGCTGACCTCGGTGGTGGTCAGCGGCGCGCTCGCCAAGGGCGCGACGCTCGACGAGGTCCGAAAGCACGTCGAGCCCGTGCTCGAGTCCTTCCCGTGGCCGCCGGGCTACGGCTGGAAGTTCGGCCGCGGCTTCGACGACAACGACGAGACGCTGCAGACGATGCTCGAGAACATCGGCCTCGCGATCGTGCTGATCTTCCTGGTGATGGCGGCGCTGTTCGAGTCGCTGCTCTACCCGCTCGCGATCGTCACCTCGATCGTGTTCGCGGTGATCGGCGTGTTCTGGCTGTTCGCCGCGACCCAGACGCCGGTGACGCTGATGGCGATGATCGGCATCATGATCCTGGTGGGCGTCGTCGTGAACATCGGCATCGTGCTGATCGCGCACGTCGCCAACCTGCGGGCCTCCGGCATGGGCCGCGACGAGGCGATCGTGCGCGCCGGCCGCGACCGGCTGCGGCCGATCCTGATGACCACCGCGACGACGCTGCTCGGCCTCGTGCCGCTCGCGATCGGCGACGCCCAGGTCGGCGGCGGCGGCGGGCCCGCCTACTACCCGATGGCGCGCGCGATCATCGGCGGGCTCGCGTTCGGCGCGGTCGTGTCGCTCGTGTTCGTGCCGGCGTTCTACGCCTGGTTCGACGAGCTCGCCGCGTGGCGCCGGCGGCTCGCGGCCCGGGCCGCGCCCGCCGCTCAGCGCAGCAGCGCGGTGTAGACGTCCCAGTAGTCGTCGATGAGCACGTTCGGCTCGCGCACCGGCACGCCGCGGCCGGGGAACGCCGACGGCAGCGAGGCCGGGTCGGGCACGGTGTCCTCCCCGTGGCGGTAGGTCGCCGCGTTCTTGATCGCGTCGGTGCGCGAGCGGATCTCGCCGGCCATGTCCTTCTGCGACTTGACGATCGCGAGGCCGGAGGCGATCTCGGCCATCATCGCCTCGCACTCGGCGCGCGCGCCGTAGTTGCACTCGTGGACGCTCTTGATGCGCGCCTGGCGCGCGTGCAGCGCGAGCCCCGACTCCGCGAGCCGGGCGTAGAGCAGCTGCGCGTAGGCGATCACCGCGTTGTTGATCGCGCGGCGGCCCTCGAGCGACAGGCCGCCGAACTCGGGCCACGGCTCCTTCTCGATCGTGCGCTTGGCCTCGCGGATGTCCTCGAGGTGGCGCCGCGCGGCGCCGAGCTGCGTCGCCGCGCGTGCGAGCTGGTCGTTCAGCCGGCGGCGGCGGAAGTAGTGCCAGAAGCCGTTCGCGGCCGCGAGCCGGGCGCGGATCGCCGCCTCGGTCTCCTCCTCGACCTTGAGCGCCGCGCCCGCCTCGTCGAGGCGCTCGCCGGCGAGCTGCGTGCGCGTCTGGCGCTCCTGGTGGAACTCGACCAGCTGGCGCTTGCGCTCGCGGTCCTCCTGCTGGCGCCGAAGCTCCGTCGCGAACTGATCGAGCTGCTGCTGGCAGGCGCGCCACAGGCCGTTGAGCTGGAAGTGCACCAGCGCGCCGAAGCCGAGCTCCGGGTTGCCGAGCAGCGTCTCGAGCGACTCGCGCTCCTCGTGCGCGCGCTGCGTCGCGGCCTCCTGCTGCTTGAGGCGGTCGCGCAGCTGGTAGAGCTGGTCGTCGAGGCCCGCGAGCTCCTTCTTGAGCTCGGCGCGGTTCCAGTAGAGCTTGAGCAGCCGCTCGTGCTCCTCGGCGGTGCGGCGCTGGCCGATCAGCGGCAGCCTCAGGGCGTTGATCTTGTCGCCGATGCTCATGGGTGGCGGCGCCTCGGGGCCCGCGGCCTGCCGTTCACGCGCTCGCCGCGCCGAAGCGATGCCCGCGGTCGACGCAGTACTCGAGCCACTTGTTCAGCATGACGTTGCGCACCCAGCGCGAGCCGAGGTCGGCGCCGGCGGCGGCGGAGCGCGCGGCGGGCCGGGTCCCGGCGCCGAAGGCGTGCGCCTCGGCGACCCGCGCGTCGTGGTAGACGCGCACGCCGAGGTCGGGGGCGTCGGGCGACTCGGCGACGCCGCCGAAGGCGTACGTCAGCTGCAGCATCGTCGTGTAGGGGCCCCGCTCGAGCACCGTGAGCTTCAGCTCGACGTCCCGGGCCACCCGTGAGCGGTGTTCGCCGGCGAGCTCGCGCAGATCACCGGCCAGCCAGCCGAGCCGGATGTAGTTGCTTTCGTAGAGCGTCATCAGGCCGACAAAGCTGCCGGGCCGCGCGCGCCACGACACCGCACAGAGGTCGTCGCCGAGCATGGATTGAATATAACACAGCGATTTTGCGCGTCTGCCGGCCGCTTTCGAGATGAGAACACGCGCAAATATTTGCGTGTGGCATGCGAACTGCATCACGCCCGGTCAGGGCTTGAGGCGGCGCTCGATCCCGCTGGCGTGCATGATGCGGCTGCCGATTTCCTCGACCGAGCAGTGGGTCGTGTCGACGTACGGGATGCCGAGGCGCTCGAACATCGCCTCCGCGGTCCGCACCTCGAAGGCGACCTGCTGGGCGGACGAGTAGCGGCTGTTCGGGCGCCGCTCGTGGCGGATCTCGCGCAGGCGCTCCGGCCGGATCGTCAGCGCGTAGAGCTTGGCCTTGTGGCGCACGAGCGCCTGCGGCAGCTGGGCGGTCTCGAGGTCGTCCTCGGTCAGCGGGTAGTTGGCCGCGTAGATGCCGTACTGCAGGGCCATGTAGAGGCAGGTGGGTGTCTTGCCGGAGCGCGACACGCCGATCAGGATCACGTCCGCCTGCTCGTACTCGCGGGTCTGGGTGCCGTCGTCGTTGGCGATCGCGAAGTTGGTCGCGTTGATGCGCGCCGTGTAGCTCTCGAGGTCGGCCATGCCGTGGGCCCGGCCGGCGGCGTGCGAGCTCTTGACTCCGAGCGCGGCCTCGAGGGGACCCAGGAAGGCGTCGAAGAAGTCGAGGAACACGCCGCGGGCGGCCTTGACCTCGTCGCGCAGGTCGTCCTTGATGAGCGTCGAGAACACGATCGGCAGCTCGCCCTCGGCGGCCGCGGTCGCGTCGATGCGCGCGCGGGCCTCGACCGCCTTCTCGAGCGTCGCCACGAACGGCAGCGTCACCGCGCGGAAGCTCAGGCCCTCGAACTGGGTCAGCAGGCTGTGCCCCATGGTCTCGGCCGTGACGCCGGTCTGGTCGGAAACGAAAAACACCGTGCGCTTCGGCAACACCGCACCCTCCCCGGGGCCCCGAGTGTAGCGCGCCGGCCGGCGCCGGCGCAGGCCCGCCGGCACTGCGGTAGTCGCTCACGCACGCCGGCCGCGAATCCGGCACAATCCGCGGCCGGAGACTGCCGGCCGAGGACTGACGCGTGAGCAACTACATCGTTCCGTTCGGGCAACTCGGGATGCACGACGTCGAGCGCGTCGGCGGCAAGAACGCCTCGATCGGCGAGATGATCGGCAAGCTCGCGCGGGTCGGCGTCCAGGTGCCGGGCGGGTTCGCGACCACCGCCGCGGCCTACCGCGAGTTCCTCGCCAAGGACGGCCTCGCCGGCCGCATCCAGGCCGCCCTCGGCCCCCTCGACGTCGACGACGTCGACCGGCTCGCCGCCACCGGCGCGCAGATCCGCGACTGGATCCTCGCGACCCCGTTCCCGCCCGGCCTCGAGCGCGAGGTCATCGACGCCTGGACCGCGATGGGCGGCGACGCGATCGCGGTCGCGGTGCGCTCGTCGGCCACCGCCGAGGACCTGCCGGAGGCCTCGTTCGCCGGCCAGCAGGAGACGTTCCTGAACGTGCGCGGCCGCGCCGCGGTGCTCAAGGCGATGCACGAGGTGTACGCGTCGCTCTTCAACGACCGCGCGATCGCCTACCGCGTGCACCAGGGCTTCGACCACGCCCAGGTCGCGCTCTCGGTCGGCATCCAGCACATGGTCAGGAGCGACCTCGGCGCGAGCGGCGTGATGTTCACGCTCGACACCGACTCCGGCTTCCGCGAGGTCGTGTTCATCACCGCCTCGTACGGGCTCGGCGAGACCGTCGTGCAGGGCGCGGTCAACCCGGACGAGTTCTACGTCTACAAGCCGGGCCTCAGGGCCGGCCGGCCCGCGATCGTGCGCAAGAACCTCGGCGGCAAGGCGATCAAGATGGTCTACGCCGCCGAGGGCGAGGCCACCCGCGGCCGGCGCGTCGAGACCGTCGACGTCGCCGCCGCGGACCGCGCCCGCTTCTCGATCGACGACACCGACATCGCCGCGCTCGCCCGCCAGGCGCTGCTGATCGAGGAGCACTACAAGTGCCCGATGGACATCGAGTGGGCCAAGGACGGCGACAACGGCCAGATCTACGTGCTGCAGGCGCGCCCGGAGACGGTGCAGAGCCGCACCGGCCGCTCGATCCAGCGCTTCACGCTGAAGGGTAGCTCCGCGGTGCTCGCCTCGGGCCGCGCGATCGGCAGCCGCATCGGCACCGGGCCCGCGCGCCTCATCAAGGACGTGCGCGAGATGGCGCGCGTGCAGAACGGCGACGTGCTGGTCGCCGACATGACCGACCCCGACTGGGAGCCGGTGATGAAGCGCGCCTCGGCGATCGTCACCAACCGCGGCGGGCGCACCTGCCACGCGGCGATCATCGCGCGCGAGCTCGGCATCCCGGCGGTCGTCGGCTGCGGCAACGCCACCGAGACGGTCCAGGAGGGCCGCGAGGTGACCGTGTCCTGCGCCGAGGGCGACACCGGCCACGTCTACGCGGGCCTGCTGGACTTCGAGAAGCGCCAGATCGAGCTCGACGCGCTGCCGTCGCCGCCCGTGAAGATCACGATGAACGTCGGCAACCCCGACCGCGCGTTCGACTTCGCCGGGATCCCGAACCACGGCGTCGGCCTCGCGCGCCTCGAGTTCATCATCAACCGGATGATCGGCGTGCACCCGCGCGCGCTGCTCGAGTTCGACCGCCTCGAGCCCGCGCTGCAGGCGACGATCCGGGCGCAGATGGCCGGCTACCACGACCCGGTGTCGTTCTTCGTCGACAAGCTGACCGAGGGCGTGGCACAGATCGCGGCCGCGTTCGCGCCGCATCCGGTGATCGTGCGGCTGTCGGACTTTAAGTCGAACGAGTACGCGAACCTGATCGGCGGCAAGGTGTACGAGCCGCACGAGGAGAACCCGATGCTCGGGTTCCGCGGCGCCGCGCGCTACGTCGACGAGACGTTCCGCCCGTGCTTCGAGCTCGAGTGCCGGGCGCTGAAGCGCGTCCGCGACGAGATGGGGCTCACCAACGTCGAGGTCATGGTGCCGTTCGTGCGCTCGCTCAAGGAGGCCGAACAGGTCACGGGCCTGCTCGCCGCCAACGGCCTCGGCCGCGGCCAGAACGGCCTGCGGGTCATCATGATGTGCGAGCTGCCGACCAACGCGCTGCTCGCGGACGAGTACCTCAAGTACTTCGACGGCATGTCGATCGGCTCGAACGACATGACGCAGCTCGTGCTCGGCCTCGACCGTGACTCGGCCGTCGTCGCGAAGCTGTTCGACGAGCGCGACCCGGCGGTCAAGGCGGCGATCGCGCTCGCGATCAAGGCCTGCCGCGCCCAGGGCAAGTACGTCGGCATCTGCGGCCAGGGCCCCTCGGACCATCCGGACTTCGCGCTCTGGCTGGTCGAGCAGGGCATCGGCAGCCTGTCGCTCAACCCCGATACCGTGCTCGAGACCTGGCTGTTCCTGGCCGGCCAGAAGCGCTAGGCGCCGCGCGGCGCGGGCGCCCGGCCGCTCCGCCGCCGCACGGTCAGCGCGAGCAGCAGGACGGCCGCCACGACGCAGAGGTTGCCGAACAGGTTGCCGACCACCCCGAAGACGGTCCGCCCGCCCGACAGCCGCGGCACCGTCGCGATGATCCCGTCGGCCGGCCGCGGGTCGCGGTAGGGATCGTCGGCGTAGGAGCGCGCGATCACGCGACCGTTCGGGTCGATCGCGGCCGATACGCCCGAGTTGACGGCGCGCACCATCGCGACCCGCAGCTCGATGCTCGCGAACACCGACAGCGCGAGATGCTGCCACGGCTCCGCCGCCGCCCCGAACCAGCCGTCGCTCGTCAGGTTGACGAGTAGGTCCGGATGCAGCGCACCCACCCGCCGCAGGTATCCGGGCAGGATGTCCTCGTAGCAGATGATCGGCCCGATCTGCCAGGTGCTGCCGTCCGGAGCGCGTAGCGGCAGCGCGACCGGGCCCGCGCCCGCTGCGAACCGCCCGGCGCCGGCAGGCAGCAGCGCGCGCAGCCACGGGAAGGCCTCAATCGCGGGGACGTATTCGCCGAACGCGAGCAGGCGGACCTTGTCGTAGCGTCCCGCGGCCCGGCCGTCGGCGTCGACGAGGAGCGCCGAATTGAACGCCTCGCGCGTACCCGGCTCTGCCGTACTCGCGCCGATGATGATCGCCGCATGATCGGCCGGCCGCACCGCGCCCGCCCGCCCGAGCGGCCGGTCGGCGGCGAGGTCGCGGCTCAGGCGGTACGGGTAGCTGCCCTCGCTCCAGACGACCAGTTCCGCTCCCGCCCGCACGAGCCGCGCGGTCTGCTCGTCGAGCGCGGCCACCATCCGCTCGGCCTCGGCGCGCGCGATCCGGCTGCTGCTCGGGTAGGCGGCGTTGGGCTGGACGAGACCGACGACGAGCCGCGGGGCGCGTGCGACGGCGGCGTCGACCTCACGCATCCTAAGCGCGCCGCCCGCGAGCACGAGTGCGAGGCCGAGCGCGGCCGCGGACGCAGGTGCGAGCGCGGCGCGTCGGCGTGCGAGGAGCTCGTAGAGCGCTCCATTGACCATGAGCAGGAGTGCCGAGACGCCGAGCGGACCGGTCAGCTCGGCGATTTGCAGCACGAGCGGGTGCCAGGCCTGGGAGATCCAGAGCCCGCAGGGAAAGACTTCCGGGAGCAGGCGCTCGGCGGCGACGAAGACGACCGGACAGAGAACGGCGAGCGGGACCGAGCGGTGCGCGCGGATCCGCCTGACCGCCCAGGCCGCGACGGTGAAGACGAGGCCCTGGTAGGCACAGAAGAGCCCGCAGACGGCGATGGCGGCGACGAGCGGGAACGAGGCGAAGCGCCGCAGGACGTCGATCAGCCAGTAGAACGCGCCCGCCATCGCCACGAACCCGGCGCACCAGCCAAGGAGCGCCGCACGCCCGGGCGTCGGCGCGCGCTCGATCGCGAGCAGAAGTGGCACGAGCGCCATCCATCCGAGCCCGAACAGGTCGAACGGCGGCGCGGCCAGGAACCAGAGGCATCCCGAGAGCAGCGCCAGGCCGACCGAGAGCCCCGTGCCGAGCCGGGGCGGCGGCTCCGTCGCAGGCCCCGGTTGCGCAGGCGTTGGCACGGCCCCGCCACGCGCACGCCGCATTATCGAATTCACGAGGCCTCCGCGGGCAGTCGTTGCGGCACGTGCCGTCGCGATGCCCGGCCAGCGGGTCTGGCCGGAGGACTCGGTCGGCGATGCGGTGACAGTAGCAGAGCCGTCCCGGCAGCACGGATGGCGGGACGACGAGCCGGCCCCCCGGTCCCGCGGACGCTCGATTCGCTTCGGTCCCGGCCGGGCGCCCAAGCGGGCCGCGGCCAGCGTCGCGTCCCGCCCGCGCCCGCACCCGCATCGATCGGCCCGCGCGCCGCGACGGCGGGCG
>JBBINS010000111.1:0-10115 GCA_037443765.1 Gammaproteobacteria bacterium | reverse complement strand
GGCCACGGCTGCATCGGCTGCTCCGAGGACGGCTTCTGGGACAAGGGCTCGTTCTACGACCGGGTCACGGGCATCAAGCAGTTTGGTATCGAGGCGAACGCCGACAAGATCGGCGGGACGGTGGCGGCCGTGACGGGCGCCGCGGTCGCGGTGCACGCGGGCGTGACGGCGCTGAAGCGCGCCAAGGTCGACCACGGCAAGGGCATTCCGAAAGACGGCTCGGCGAAGTAAGGGGACACGGCCATGACAGCGTTTGAAACCCAGGGCTTCAAGCTCGACGATTCCGGAAAGCGACTGGTCGTCGACCCCGTGAGCCGCATCGAGGGCCACCTCCGCGTCGAGGTCAATCTCGACAAGGACAACGTCATTCGCAACGCGGTGTCCACCGGCACGATGTGGCGCGGCCTCGAGGTCATCCTCAAGGGCCGCGACCCACGCGACGCGTGGGCCTTCGTCGAACGGATCTGCGGCGTTTGCACCGGCATGCATGCACTCACTTCGGTGCGCGCGGTCGAGAATGCGCTCGCGATCGAGATTCCCGAGAACGCCAACACGATCCGCAACATCATGGAGCTTGCGCAGTACGCGCAGGACCATCTCGTTCACTTCTACCACCTGCACGCACTCGACTGGGTGGACGTCGTCTCGGCGCTGAAGGCGGACCCGAAGGCGACGGCCGAGCTCGCGCAGTCGATCTCGCCGTGGCCGATGGCCTCGGTGGGCTACTACCGCGACCTGCAGAACAAGATCAAGAAGTTCGTCGAGTCCGGGCAGCTCGGGCCGTTCATGAACGGCTACTGGGGCAACCCTGCCTACAAGCTGCCGCCGGAGGCCAACCTGATGGCGGTCGGGCATTACCTGCAGGCGCTCGACTTCCAGAAGGAGATCGTCAAGATTCACACGATCTTCGGCGGCAAGAACCCGCACCCGAACTGGCTGGTCGGCGGCGTGCCGTGCCCGATCAACGTCAACGAGACCGGGGCCGTCGGCGCGATCAACATGGAGCGCCTGAACTACGTGTCGTCGATCATCGATCAGGCGATCGACTTCATCGACCAGGTGTATATCCCCGACCTGCTGGCGATTGCGAGCTTCTACAAGGGCTGGCTGCACGGCGGCGGCATCTCGAGCCAGAACGTGCTGTCCTACGGCGACGTGCCGGAGCACGCGAACGACTACAGCGCGAAGAGTCTCCTGCTGCCGCGCGGCGCGATCGTCGGGGGCGACCTCAGCAAGATCAACGAGGTCGACCTCAAGGACCCGGAGCAGATCCAGGAGAGCGTCGACCACTCCTGGTACACGTACCCGGAGGGCAAGAAGGCCCTGCATCCGTTCGAGGGCGTCACGAATCCGAAGTTCGAGCTCGGCGCCAAGACCAAGGGCACGAAGACCAACATCGAGGCGTTCGACGAGTCGGCGAAGTACTCGTGGGTCAAGGCACCACGCTGGCGCGGCCAGCCGATGGAAGTGGGCCCGCTCGCCCGCTACATCATCGGCTACGCGCAGGGCAACCCGGAGTTCAAGGAGCCGGTCGAGAAGGTGCTGAAGACCCTCGACGTGCCGGTCACCGCGCTCTTCTCGACGCTCGGCCGCACCGCGGCGCGCGGCCTCGAGGCGAGCTGGGCGGTGCACAAGCTCAAGCACTTCAACGAGAAGCTGATCGCCAGCATCAAGGCCGGCGACACGGCGACTGCGAATACCAGCAAGTGGGAGCCGTCGACGTGGCCCAAGGAGGCCAAGGGTGCGGGCTTCGCCGAAGCGCCGCGCGGCGCGCTCGGCCACTGGATCGTCATCAAGGACCAGAAGATCGACAACTACCAGGCGATCGTGCCGACGACGTGGAACGGCAGCCCGCGCGACAGCAAGGGCCAGATCGGAGCATTCGAGGCGGCGCTGATGAACACGCCGCTCGCGAAGGCCGACCAGCCGCTCGAGATCCTGCGTACGCTCCACTCGTTCGATCCGTGCCTCGCGTGCGCCACGCACGTCATGGCACCGGACGGTGCGGAGCTGACACGGGTCAAGGTGCGCTGAGCAGGGTCGCCGCGGGAGACGTCCGATGATGCTTCAAAACTCACTCGCCGCAGATCCCAACCGGGGCCTGAAGTCGATCTATGTCTACGCCGCACCGGTGCGCATCTGGCACTGGGTGATGACGGCCTCGATGATCGTGCTGGTGGCCACGGGGCTGCTGATCGCGTATCCGCCGCCGGCCGTCGGCGGCGAAGCGTCCGACCACTTCCTGTTCGGCTACATCCGCTTCGCACACTTCACGGCCGGCTACCTGCTCGCGATCTCGTGGCTGGTACGGGTCTACTGGGCGATCGTCGGCAACGACTACACGAGGCAGCTGTTCCTCGTGCCGGTGTGGAGCGGGCCGTGGTGGGCGGAATTCTGGAACGACATCAAGACGTACGCGTTCCTGCCGTCGGCGAAGGCGCTCCGGTACGCCGGCCACAACCCGATGGCGCAGATCGCCATGTTCTTCATGGCGACGCTCGGCTCGTTCTTCATGATCATCACGGGCTTCGCGATGTACTCGGAGGGTGCGGGCAAGGGCAGCTGGTCGGACAAGCTGTTCGGCTGGGTGATCCCGCTGTTCGGCCAGAGCCAGGACGTGCACACGTGGCACCACCTGTGCATGTGGCTGATCGTCATGTTCACGATCGTGCACATGTACATGGTCGTCCGCCAGGAGATCACGACCAAAGAGAGCATCCTGAGCACGATGATCGGCGGCTACCGGTCGTTCAAGGACTGACGTGTCCGCCGTGCCTCGCGGAGCAGCGGCGCCACCGCGCCGGCCGGTCACGGCCGGCCGGCGGCCTCAGCACCCTGGTCAGTTTCTCGAGACACGCTTCCTGAAGCCGCTGGCGCTCTCGCAGGAGGCGCTGGCGCGCGAGCTCGGCATTTCCCGGCGCCGCATCAACGAGATCGTCAACGGCCGGCGCGGCCTGACCGCCGACACGGCCCTGCGCCTCGCCCGGTACTTCAATACCGGCCCCGAGCTCTGGCTGCACCTGCAGGCCGCCTGGGACCTGCACCGCGCCCGCCTCGAGTACCAGCGGCGCAGCTAGGCGCCGCCGGGCTCGTCGACCCCCATCGGCATGCACCGCAGGGCGCTGCGGATTCACCGTATTCAGCCGCGTTACGGGGGCCGTTACAGTCGCGTCTCGTCACCCGGGGGTCGGCCGTGAACGATGCGCTGGTGCTGGGGATCGGCAATGTCCTTTGGGCGGACGAAGGCTTCGGCGTCCGCTGCGTGGAGGCGCTGGTCGACGCGTGGGAGCTGCCGCCCGGTGTGGACTCGATGGACGGCGGTACGCAGGGCCTGTACCTGCTGCCCTTCGTCCAGGGCACCCGGCGCCTGCTGATCTTCGACGCGATCGACTTCGGCCTCACGCCGGGGACGCTGCGTGTGCTCGAGGACGCGGACGTGCCGTGCTA
Organism: Gammaproteobacteria bacterium; assembly: GCA_037443765.1. Taxonomy (GTDB): domain Bacteria; phylum Pseudomonadota; class Gammaproteobacteria; order Steroidobacterales; family Steroidobacteraceae; genus CAIKZZ01. Next base: position 6,668 of record JBBINS010000111.1, on the reverse strand, counting down.
CCTGGGCGCCCGCAAGACGAGCCTTCACCAGACCGGCTTCCAGGAGGTTCTGGCCTGCGCGGCGCTCACCGACAGCCTGCCCGAGTCGCTCGTGCTGATCGGCGTGCAGCTCGTCGACATCGACGATTTCGGCGGCAGCCTCCGGCCGGAGCTGTGCGCCCAGGTGCAGCCGGCGGTCGAGCTCGCGGTCGCCCGCCTGACGGAATGGGGGCTCGCGCCGCGCCCGCGGGCCAAGGCGCCGCCGTCCGGCCTGCCGCTCAGCCTCGAACGCTACGAGATCGAGCGACCCTCGACCGACGATGCCTGCCGCATCGGCGACGCCCGTTTCCTGCCGGGCGGGGGCTGAGCCGATGTGCCTCGGCATCCCGATGCAGGTGGTCGCGGTCGACGGCAACGTCGCGACCTGCCGCGGGCGCTCCGGCACGCAGACCATCGACGTCGCGCTCGTCGGTTCGGTCGTGCCGGGCGAGTGGTTGCTGACGTTCCTCGGCGCCGCGCGCGGCCGGCTCGACGCCGGCGACGCCACGCAGATCGACCGCGCACTCGATGCACTGGAGTCGATCGAGCGGGGCGAGAATTTCGATGCCAGCGCCTTCTTCGCCGATCTCGTCGACCGCGGGCCGCAGCTTCCCGAACACCTCCGAGGCCAGAAATGAACTACCAGCAACAGCGCGCCGCCGCCTTCGACGGCCTCCTCGAGCGACTCGAGCGCGAGGCGGGCCTGCCGCGCGTCAAGGGCCTCGAGCTCGAGGCCCGCGCGGCCGCGACGCCCCTGCTCGCGGTGCTCTTCACCGGTGATCCGACGCAGTCGCCGGAGAGCTGGGACGTGTGCGTCGTGCTGCCGGAGATGCTGACGCTGTGTGACGGCGTCTCCGGTTGCGTCCTGAACCCCGCCGAGAGCGCCCTGATGGCTTCCACGTACGGCGTCGGCAAGCTGCCCGCGCTCGTCGTGCTCCGACACGGCGAGTACCTCGGCGTGCTCGAGGGCATGCGCGACTGGCAACCCTTCGTCGAGGACTTGCGGCGCCTCACGGTGGCGGCGCCGCGACCGGTGCCGGTCGCCGGTATCTACACTGCAACTCCCGTCAGCGCGAGGCCCGCATGAAACCGTTTCCGATCCCGGTCGTCACCGCCGGTCCCGGCACCCAGGAGGTCGACGAGACCCTCGACTTCGTGCGCCTGCCCGAGATGCTGTCGGCGTTCCGCATGCCCGCCCACCCGATCGACGCGAGCGCGGCGGCGCTCGCCGAGGCGCGGGCCTTCCTCACCGACCTGCACCGCGCCGCGACGAAGCACGAGTTCGGCAGCGACGTGCTGCTCAGCCGGGACGTGACGACGCTCAGCGCCGAGGCGCTGGCGCTCGTCAACGAGGCGTTCGGCGAAGGCGAGGTCGCCGCGATCATCGACGAGCCGACGGTGCGCCTGCAGGAGACGGGCTTCCCGGGCTTCTGGCGCATCCGCGGCTTCGACGGTGACGGGGTGCTCGCCTCGGACGTCGTCGAGGTCGCGCCCGTGCCGGCGGTCGTGCGCGAGGCGGCACTGCTCGGGTCGCGGTGCCGGCTCGCGAAGAAAGCAGCCGTGCCCGGCGTCATGAACGGACCGGCGCTCCTGACCGAACTCGTCGCCGCGAGCGGGCGGCCCGACGGCGCCCCGGTCCACGTCATCAACCTGACGCTGCTGCCCGTGACGCCGGAGGACATCAGCTGGCTGGTCAGCGCGCTCGAGATCGGCCCGGTGACGCTGCTGTCGCGCGGCTACGGCAACTGCCGCATCACCAGCACGCGCCTGCGGCACACGTGGTGGGTGCAGTACTTCAACAGCATGAACAACCTGATCCTCAATACGCTGGAGGTCGCCCCGGTTCCCGAGGCCGCGCTGGCGGCTCCGGAGGACTTCACCGAGTCGCTGTCGCGCCTCGGCGAGTGGCTCGAGACGCTCGAGTAGCGCATGCCAGTCGACGGCGGCATCGAGTCCGACGACCGCGGCGCGCAACCGGCCACGGCGTACGAATGCGGCGTATGCTGGACAGTCTACGACCCGGCGCTCGGCGACCCGTATGCGCAGGTGCCGCCCGGCACGCCGTTTGCGCTGCTTCCGGCGCACTGGCACTGTCCCAACTGCGAAGCGCCCAAGGCGCGCTTCATGGCGCTCAGCGAATGAGCGCCGCGAACGACACCGTGGAGCGCCCGGCGGACGAGTGCGCGCTCGAAGCGAGCTTCGAGCGGATCCGGACCGGGCGGATGGCCGGACTGCCGATGCTCAACGACAAGCTGCGGGTCGAGGCGCTCGGCTTTCGCGACTGGCAGGGCGTGCGTGTCGGGGCGCTCGTGACGCCCTGGTCGATCAACCTGATCATCCTGCCGGCCCAGGGCGCGCCGCTGCCGGCGGCGCGGTCCGGCGAGGTGCGCACCTGGGCATTCCCGTCTGGTGAATACGACTTCGTATGCGCCGAGGACCCGGTGCTCGGCGCGTACGCGCAGTGTTCGCTGTTCTCGCCGGCGTTCGAGTTCGAGTGCCACGACGATGCGAGCGCGGCGGCGCGCGCCGCGCTCGAGGCCCTGATGGCGTCGCCGCAGCCCGCGCGCATGTCGCGCCGCGGCCTGCTGCTCGGGGCGTGACGTGACGGCGCTCGAGATCCGGGTCGGCTGGGGCGACGGGACGATCCGCGCCGTCGACATCCGCTCGCAACGCCCGCAGCCGAGCCGGATGCTCGCCGGCCTCGATCCCGCGACGGTGCTCGCGCTGCTCGGGCGGCTGTACGCGGTCTGCGGGCGCGCCCAGCGCGCCTGCGCCGAGCTCGCGCTCGCGGCGGCGGGCGGCGCCACGCTCACTGCCGAGCGGCGCACCGAGCTCGCCCGCGCGGTCGCCGCGGAAGCCGTGCAGGAGCACCTGTGGCGGCTGCTGCTCGACTGGCCCGCCGCGCTCGGGCTCGCGCCGCAGCAGGCCGAGTTCAAGCGCTGGTACGGCCGCATCGCCGCGGACGCCGCGCTGTGGCCGGCGGAGCTGCGCACCGAGCTCGAGCTCGACTGGCTCGGCCTGCCGCTCGAGAGGCTCGGCGCGTTCGCCGACCTCGGCCGGTTCGACGCCTGGCGCAGCCAGGCCCACGCGCCGTTCGCGGTGCTGTTCGCGCGCCTCGGCGCCGAGCCGGCGAGCACGAGCATGGCGCCCGGCGCGACGCTCGCGACCGAATGCGAGTGCGCGCTCGCCGCGTGCGTCGAGCACCCGTGGGTGGCCGCGCTCGGCGCCTCGGGCCGGTGGCTCGAGGCGCACGTCGCGGCGCGGCTCGTCGGCCTCGCGGCCGCCCTGGTGGCGGCGGGCGGCGGGACGGGCGTGGAGATGGACGCCGAGTCGCCGGCGCCGGGCCGCGGCGTCGCGCTGGTCGCGACTGCACGCGGCATGCTCGAGCACGACGTGACCGTAGCGGCCGGCCGCGTCGATCGCTACGCGATCCGCACGCCGACCGACTGCAACTTCGCCGCGGACGGGCCGTACGCCAGCCGGCTGCGCGGGCGGCCGGCGACCGACGCCGCCGCGGCCGAGCGAGCCGCGACGCTGTGGGCGCTGGCGTTCGACCCGTGCGTCGCCTACGCCGTGTCCGCCGGGGAGACGGGCCATGCATGAGATGGCGCTGATGGAGAGCGTCCGCGAGATCGTCGACGACACGGTGCGCGCCAACGGCGGCTCGCGCGTCGCCGTCGTCCGGCTCAGGATCGGTGCGCTCGCGTCGGTCGAGCCGCGCGCGCTGCGCTTCGCGTTCGACGTCGTCATGAAGGGCGGTCCCGCCGAGTCGGCGGCGCTCGAGATCGAGACGACGCCCGGCACCGCCTGGTGCTGGGACTGCTCGCGGCCCGTCGCGCTCGCGTCCGGCGAAGTCCGCTGCCCGGCGTGCGGCGGCCACCGGCTCGAGATCACGGGCGGGACGGAGATGCGGGTTCACGAGATCGACTTGGCTGCGGACCAGGAGGTAGTGACATGTGCGTAACCTGCGGCTGCGAGGCGGTGGCCCATGACCATGGCGCGGGGCACGGTCACGACCACAGTCACGACCACAGCCACGACCATGACCACGCGAACGACGCGCCCGGGTCGCGCGGCTTCGGCGTGCTGCGCCCCGCGGCCACGCGCACCGTGAGCGTCGAGCAGGACCTGCTCGCGAAGAACGACCGCTACGCGGCCGCGAACCGCGATCGCTTCGCGTCGCAGGGCGTGCTCGCGCTCAACCTCGTGTCCAGCCCGGGCTCCGGCAAGACGACGCTGCTCGTACGCACGCTCGAGGCGCTGCGCGGCCGCCGCCCGGTCGCCGTCATCGAGGGCGACCAGCAGACGCGGCTCGACGCCGACCGGATCGCCGCCACCGGCGCACCGGTCGTGCAGCTCAATACCGGCAAGGGCTGCCACCTGGATGCGCATCAGGTCGGCCACGCGCTCGGGGAACTTGCGCCGCCGGCCGGCGGCGTGCTGTTCATCGAGAACGTCGGCAACCTCGTCTGCCCGGCGGCTTTCGATCTCGGCGAGGCGCACAAGGTCGTGTTCCTGTCGGTGACCGAGGGCGACGACAAGCCGCTGAAGTACCCCGACATGTTCCGGGCGGCGGACCTCTGCCTGCTGACCAAGTCCGACCTGCTGCCGTACGTGCCCTTCGATACCGCACGGGCGATCGCCAACGCCCGGAGCGTGAACCCGGCTCTCGAATACCTCGTGCTGTCGGTGCAGTCCGGCGCCGGCTTCGACGCCTGGCTCGACTGGCTCGAGCGCGAGGTCGCATCGCGCCGGACGGCCCCGGCGGTGCGCGCCGCCGACGCGCGCCAGGGACTCGGCGCGTGACACCGCAGCCGGCAGCCTGCCTCGACGCGCCGGCGGATGCGGCCCCCGCCCGGCGGCGGATCCGCGTGCGCGGGGTCGTCCAGGGCGTGGGCTTCCGGCCGTTCGTCTACCGTGCCGCGATCGAGCTCGGCCTCGCCGGCAGCGTCTGCAACGACGGTGCCGGCGTCGAGATCGACGTTCAGGGGCGCGATGCGGCGCTCAGTGAACTCGTCGCGCGGCTCGAGCGCGCGCCACCGCCGCGCGCGCGCGTCGACTCGGTCGAGGTCGAGGCCTGCGCGCCGGACGCCGGCCGCCGCGGCTTCGTCGTCACCGAGAGCCGCGACACCTCGACCACGACCGCGATCGGCCACGATACCGGCACCTGCGAGGCCTGCCTCGCGGAGCTCTTCGACCCTGCGGACCGACGCTATCGCTACGCTTTCACGAACTGCACCGACTGCGGTCCGCGGTTCACCGTGACGCGCTCGCTGCCCTACGATCGCGCGACCACGAGCCTCGCGCCCTTCCCGCTGTGTCCCGCCTGCGAGCGCGAGTACCGCGCGCCCGGCGACCGGCGCTTCCACGCCGAGGCGACCGCGTGTCCGGTCTGCGGGCCGTCCCTGGCGCTGGTCGGCGGAATGCCGGGCGAGGATCCGATCGCCGGTGGCCTGCGCCTGTTGCGCGCGGGACGCATCGTCGCGATCAAGGGGCTCGGCGGCTACCATCTCGCCTGCGACGCGACGGACGCGGGTGCCGTCGCGCGGCTGCGGGAGCGCAAGCATCGCGAGGAACAGCCATTCGCGCTGATGGCCGCGAACGCCGTCTCGCTCGACGCGCTCGTCGAGTCGGATCCGGCCGAGCGCGCGCTGCTCGAGTCGGCGGAGCGCCCGATCGTGCTGATGCGCCGGCGCGCCGCCGCGCCCGAGGTGCTGCCCGGCGTCGCCGACGGCCTCGACCGCCTCGGCGTCATGCTGCCGTACACGCCGGTCCACTTCCTGCTGTTCCACGAGGCGGCCGGGCGACCGGCGGGCACGGCGTGGCTCGCGCCGCCGCAGCCGCTGCTGCTCGTGATGACGAGCGCGAACGTGCACGGCGAGCCGCTCGTGACCGACGATGCCGAGGCGCTGGAGTCGCTGGCCGGCATCGCCGACGCCTGGCTCGTCCACGATCGCGGCATCGTCACGCGCTGCGACGACAGCGTGATGCGCGTCCAGGACGGGGTGAGACGGTTCGTGCGGCGTGCGCGTGGCGCGGCGCCGCGCGCCGTCGCGCTCGCGCGTGCGAGCGCGCCGGTGCTCGGTGTCGGCGCGCACTACAAGTCGACCGCGTGCGTGACGCGCGGCGCCGAGGCATTCCTCAGTTCGCACGTCGGCGACCTCGACCTCGCCTCGACGCGCCGCGCGCTCGACACGGCGGTCGCGCAACTGCTCGACCTGACGCAGGTGCGCCCGGTCGCGATCGGCCACGACCTGCATCCGGACTTCCACAGCACGCGCCTTGCCGAGGCGCTCGCCGGCGAGTGGGGCGTGCCGCTCGTCGGCGTGCAGCATCACCACGCGCACGTCGCGGCGGTGCTCGCCGAGCACCGCTTCGAGGGCCCGGCGCTCGGTCTCGCGCTCGATGGCGTCGGCTTCGGCACGGACGGGACGCCGTGGGGCGGCGAGCTGTTGCGCGTCGAGGCGGCGGCGTGCGTGCGCCTCGGCCACCTGCGGCGCCTGCCGCTCGTCGGCGGCGACCGCGCCGCGCGCGAGCCGTGGCGCATGGCGGCGGCGGCGCTCGCGGCGCTCGGGCGGGGTGAGGAGATCGCGCGTCGCTTCGCCCGGCAGCCCGCCGCGGGGCTGGTCGCGCAGGCGCTCGCCCGCGGC
>JBBINS010000110.1:0-10232 GCA_037443765.1 Gammaproteobacteria bacterium | reverse complement strand
AGCGGGTCTCCCATTCGGTCACCGATGCCCCGACCGGCCGCCCGCGTGGCGCGCCCCCGCCGCGCCCGCTGGCTCGCGCTCGCGGCCTCGCTGGGCGGCGTCGTGGTGCTGTCGGCAGCGATCTGGTCGCTGTATCCCCGGGAGGCGCTCGCGACGGCGCTCGTCGTCCACATGGCGCACGAGCCGCAGTCGCGCCAGCGTACCGACGTGCCGGTGGCACCGGGCGCGCTGGCGTACGTGCTGCACCGCTCGGGTGTCGCGCTCGATCCCCAGACGCCGCTCGTCAGCTACGCGCAGAGCTGCTGGTTCCGCGGCTGGTTCGTCCCGCATCTCGTCGTGCAGACCCCGGACGGGCCGATGACCGTGATGGTCCTGCCGCACGAGCGCGTCGGCGCGCAGACGATGGTCGACGAGGGCGGCTACCGCGTACTGATCGTGCCGGCGGCCCGCGGCTCGATCGCGGTGCTCACCGAGGGGCCGGTCCGGGCCGCGAGCATCGAAGCGATCGTCACTCGAATCTCGGCCGCGGTGCGCTTCACCGGCTGAGTCGCGCGCCGGCACGGCGCCTGGCCCTGGTCGCGAACTTCGCCACTCGTGTTGCGGAACGTCCACCGGTAGCGATCCCGGTCGAGTTCGAGCTCGAGGACGCCGTACTCGCGTGCGAAGGCGCGGTGGCGCGACGACAGCGACAGGTCGACGAGGTGTGCCCCGCCGGTCCCGACGACGAACTCGCGGATGCCGGTCGTGCGCGCCGCGCCGTCGGCGTCGAGCGGCTCGAAGGACTCGTAGAAGTGCTCGTGGCCGCTGAGCACGAGATCGGCGCCCGCGGCGTCGAGCGCGATCCACGCCGGCTTCATCCGCGCGCCGTCGCCCCGGTGCAGGCCCGTCGAGAACAGCGCGTGATGCCACAGCGCGACGATGCAGCGCCCGTCGCGGTCGATCGCGGCGAGTTCATGCTCGAGCCACGCCGCCTGCCGCGCCAGTGCCCGGCCGGCGAGATTGCTGTCGAGGCCGATCAACCACCAGTCGCCGAGCGGCGCCCGAAAATACGTGCGTCCCGGGTTGCGCTCGCCGAAGTAGGCGAGGAAGTCGCGGGGGCCGCCGGCGACGTAGTCATGGTTGCCGGCCACCGCGTAGGTCGATGCGCGGAGCCGGCCCCACGTCGGCCCGTAGCAGGACTCGAGCGTGGCGCGGTTGGCGTGGGGGTAGGCGGCGTCGCCGAGCACCAGCGCCGTTGCGCCATCGGGGATCATCCGCGCGGTCGTCGCGGCGGCGCTCTCGCGCGGGTCGCCGCCGCCGCAATCGGCGATGTCGCCGGCCGCGTAGACCGTGAGGCCGGCCGCCGCAGGGTCCGAGGCGAGCAAGGCCCCGAGAGCGCCCGTGGCGAAGAGCAGTGCCCGCCGGCGCCGCATTGTGTCGTTCTGCACTCGGATCACTCCATCGTCGACTGGACGGGTCCCGGGTACCGCCGGTCGCGCGCTACGGCCCGGCCGACGCGGGTGCGGCCGGGGCTGCCGGCATCATGCGGGCGCGGCGCCAGCCGCCGAAGCGGTAGTAGGCGATCGCGAGGGTTGCGGCCACCATCGAGGCGACCGGGAAGCTCCACCAGATCGCGTCGGCGCCGTAGCGCGGCAGCAGCAGGTTGGCGAACGGCAGGCGCACCACCCACAGCGCGAAGAACAGCACGATGACGGGCGCCACGACGGCGCCGGTGGACCGCACGACGCCGAACAGCACCATCGAGATGCCGAAGAACAGCCACGACGGTGCGGCGATCAGGTTGACGTGCCGGGCGATTTCCACCGCGTGGCCGGGCGGCAGGAACAGTCGCAGCGCGTAGTGGTCGACCGCGACCAGCAGCAGCACGACCGAGCCGGTCGTCAGGCACACGAACAGGACGCCGGCGCGGGCGGTGCGCGCCACACGGTCCCAGCGCCCGGCGCCGACGTTCTGTGCCGACATCGACGAGACCGCGGCGGTGAGCGCGAACGCCGGCATCTGCACGTAGGTCCACAGCTGCCATGCGGCGCCGTAGGCGGCCGTCGTGTCCGAGCCGAAGCGGTTGACCAGCGAGATCATCGCCACGGCGTTCGCCGAGATCACCACCATCTGCAGGCCCATCGGCAGGCCCTTCCTGAGGAGCGTCGCGATGATCGCGCGGTCGAAGCGCAGCAGCGCAAGATCGCGGCCGCGCAGGCACAACGGGTTGCGGGTCCGGTACAGGTACGCGGCCAGCGCGCCGAAGCTGACCGCGTTCGCGACCAGCGTCGCGAGCGCCGAGCCCGCGATGCCGAGCGCGGGCACCGGGCCGAGTCCGAAGATGAACAGCGGGTTGAGCGCGATGTCGAGGCCGACCGAGAGCAGCAGGAAGCGGAACGGCGTGCGCGAGTCGCCCGCGCCCCGCAGCACCGCCATCACATAGGTGTAGAGGTACAGGAACGGCAGCGCCGCGAAGATGATCCGCAGGTAGGCGCGCGCGTACGGCACCGCGTCGGCGGGGGTGTGCATCCCCGCCAGCAGCGTGTCGGCGGCGAGCGCGCCGACGAGCGCGAGCGCGAGTGCGACGGTGCCGAAGAACGCCGCGCTCGCGCCGACCACGGCGCGAGCGGCCTCGAGGCGCCCGGCGCCGACATGCTGCGCGACGAGGATCGTCGCCGCCATCGAGACGCCGAATGCGCCACCGAGCAGCAGGAACATCACGGTGTTGGCGTTCGAGGTCGCGGTCAGCGCCGCCTCGCCGAGGAACTTGCCGACCCAGACGGAGTTCACGGAGCCATTCAGCGACTGCAGCACGTTGCCGAGCAGGATCGGCAACGCGAAGGTGAACAGCGTGCGCGCGATCGGGCCCTCGGTCAGAGCGGTCGGGGCGGGCCTCATTCGGACGGGTCGACGACGAGCACGGACTTACCGACAGTCCCGCCGGACTTGAGTTCCAGCAGCGCCGCCGGCGCGGCGTCGAACGCATGCCGCGAGCCGATGTGCGGCGCCGGCAGCTCGAGCGCGGCCAGCGCGGCGTACGCCTGCGGCACGCGCTCGACGGATTCCCACAGCCAGATCAGGTTGAACGCCAGCAGGCCGCGGTTGAGCGAGATCATCTCGAGCGGATCCAGCCGCGGCCGCCGGAGCCACTGCCAGGCCAGCCGCGGCCAGCCGCGCCGGGTGCCGGTCGGCATGAAGTCCGCGGCGCCATACAGGACGTAGCGGCCCTCGGGCGCGAGCCGCGCGAATGCCGGCCGGAACCAGTCGCCGAGTACCGCGTCGAAGACGACGTCGAAACCGCGCGCACCGTGCGCCGCGAGCGCCGCGTCGAGGCGGCGCGCGTAACCACCCGCCTCGCGCAGCACGAGGCTCTCGGGCGCGAGCCCGTGCCGCGCGGCGAGGAAGCCGATCTTCGCGGCGCTGCCGACGACGGCGACCGGGTGCGCGCCGAGCCGGGCGAGGATGGCGAGCGCCTGCAGTCCGACGCCGCCGGCCGCCGACTGGACCAGCACGACTTGGCCGCGGCTGACGGCACCGAGTCGCACGAGTCCGTACCAGGCCGTCAGCGCCTGCACCGGGAATGCGGCGCCGGCCTCGAAGGACCAGGCCGGCGGGATCGGGGCCAGGTAGCGCGTGTCGGCATTGACCGCCGTCGCGTAGCCGCCGAAGCGCGTCAGCACGGTGACCCGGTCGCCGACGGCGGGCGTCGGCCGACCGGCGACCGGCGGCCCGAGCGCCTCGACGGTGCCGGCCGCCTCGAGGCCGGGCACGAAGCTGCCGCGGGGCGTCGCAGAATAGAGACCGAGGCAGGCGAAGGCGTCGGCGAAGTTGAGTCCGACCGCGCGGATCGCCACGCGCGCCTCGCCCGGGCCGGGCGGATCCAGCGGCTCCTCGACCAGCCGCAGGCGGTCGAGCGATCCGGCGCGATCGATGCGCCATGCGGCGCGGTGGCTGGGCATGGGATCATAGTACCCGCATGACTGCTGCAAATGCGCGAACCCCCGTGGCACCGGAAGCGGCGCCGGACGACACCCCCGGCTGGCGGCGCTGGCTGGGCCCGGCGGCGTCGGTGCTGCTGTTCGGCATCGTCGCGGCGGTGCTGCATCACGTGCTCGGCGCCTACCATCTGCACGACGTGCTCGCGGAGCTGCGTGCGATTCCGGGGCGGGCGCTCGGTGGCGCTGCGCTGCTGACCGCGGGCAGCTACCTGATGCTGACGCTGTACGACTGGCTCGGCGTCCAGTACGTCGAGAAGCCGGTGACGTACGCGCGCACCGCGCTCACCTCGTTCATCGCCTTCGCCTTCGGCCACAACCTGAGCCTCGCGGCCTTCACGGGCGCGGCGGTCCGCTACCGGATGTACGCGTCCGAGGGGCTGACGGCGGTCGACGTCGCGACGATCGTCTCGATGTGCGCGCTGACGACCGCGATCGGCGTCAGCGTGCTCTCGGGCGGCGCGCTGCTGGTCGCGGTGCCCGGCGCGACCGTGCTGCACCTCGGCCACCTCTGGTCGCGGCTGATCGGCCTCGCGCTGCTGGGCTGGGTGCTCGCCTACGTCGTCTGGGCGAGCCGCGCGCGCGAGCCGCTGCTGGTCGGTTCGTGGGCGCTGCGGCCGCCGGGCGCGCGGATCGCGGGGTCGCAGGTCGCCGTCGCGGTCGTCGACCTGTCGCTGTCGTCGGGCGTGCTGTACCTGCTGCTGCCGGCGTCGGCGAACACGGACTTCGTCACCTTCGCCGGCATCTACGCGGTCGCCGTGGTCGGTGGCATCGTCAGCCAGGTGCCGGGCGGGCTAGGCGTGTTCGAGGCGATCCTGATGCTCGCGCTGCCGCAGGTGCCGGCGCCGCAGCTCCTCGGCGCGTTGCTCGCGTACCGCGGCGTCTACTATCTCGCGCCGCTGACGATCGCCGCCGCGGCGCTCGCCGTGCAGGAGCTCTACCGGCAGCAGCCGCGCCTGAAGCGCGCCCGCGGCCTCGCCGACACGCTGCTGGCGCCGGTCGCGCCCCAGCTGATCGGCGTGCTGGTGTTCGTCGCCGGGACGATCCTGCTGGTCTCCGGCGCGACGCCCGCGCTCGACGCGCGGCTCGGCAAGCTGACCGAGGTCGTGCCGCTGCCGCTGCTCGAAGCCTCGCACCTCGCCGGCAGCGTCGTCGGCGTCGGCCTGCTGATCCTCGCCCGCGCGCTGTTCCGGCGGGTCGCGGCCGCCTACCACCTGACGTTCTGGCTGCTGGTCGCCGGCATCGTCGCCTCGCTCGGCAAGGGCCTCGACTTCGAGGAAGCGTCGTACCTCGGGCTCGTGCTGCTCGTGATGTGGCTGGCGCGGCGCTCGTTCCACCGGCCCTCGACGATCATGAGCCAGCGCTTCACGCCGGTGTGGCTCGCGAGCGTCGCGATCATCGTCGTGCTCAGCCTGTGGATCGGCTGGCTGTCGTCGCGCCACGTGCCGTACTCCGGCGACCTGTGGTGGACGTTCGCGCTCCACGGCCACGCGCCGCGCGTCCTGCGGGCGTCGCTCGCGGTGCTGGTCGTGCTGGCGGCATTCCTGGCCGCGCAACTGCTGCGGCCGGCGCCGCCCGAACCGCACGACCCGGCGACCGTCGACCTCGAGCGCGCGCGGCGCGCGATCACGCTCGCCGACTCGAGCCTCGCGAACGCGGCGCTCGCCGGCGACAAGCGCCTGCTGTTCCATCCGGCCGGCGACGCGTTCCTGATGTACCAGGTCAGCGGCGGCAGCTGGGTCGCGCTCGGCGACCCGGTCGGTCCCACGCAGCGCGACGAGGACCTCGTCTGGGCGTACCGCGAGCTGGTCGACCGGCGCGGCGCGCGCACCGTCTTCTACCAGGTCAGCAGCCGGTCGCTGCCGCTCTACGTCGACCTCGGCCTGTCGCTGCTGAAGCTCGGCGAGGAGGCGAAGGTGCCGCTCGACGGCTTCACGCTCGAGGGCAGCGCGCGCGCCGACCTCAGGCAGTCGCGCCGCCGCGCCGAGCGGGATGGGGCGACCTTCGAGGTCGTGCCGCCGGAAGCGGTGCCGGCGTTGCTGCCGCGCCTGAGGCAGATCTCGGATGCGTGGCTCGAGGACAAGGCGACCGCCGAGAAAGGCTTCTCGCTCGGCGCCTTCAGCGAGCGCTACGTCGCGGAGTTTCCGGTGGCCATCGTGCGTGCCGAGGGCGACGTCGTCGCGTTCGCGAACCTCTGGCCGACGGCGACGCGCGAGGAGCTGTCGGTCGACCTGATGCGCTTCGGGCCGGACGCGCCGCGCGGCACGATGGACTACCTGTTCATCAAGCTCATGCTGTGGGGTCGCGCCGAGGGCTATCGCTGGTTCAACCTCGGGATGGCGCCGCTGTCGGGGCTCGAGAACCGCGCGCTCGCGCCGCTCTGGCACCGCATGGGCAGCTTCCTGTTCCGCCACGGCGAGTCCTTCTACAACTTCGAGGGGCTCAGGCGCTACAAGGAAAAGTTCGATCCGGTCTGGGAGCCGCGCTATCTCGCGTCGCCCGGCGGGCTGCATCTGCCGCGCGTGCTGCTCGACGTCTCGACGCTGATCTCGGGCGGCATCAAGGAGCTGATCACCAAATGACCCCGCATCGCACCCTCCTCGCCACGCTCGTCGCCGCCGGCGCCGGGTTCCTGCCCGCGATCGCGGCGCGCGCCGGCGCCGATGCCGCGAAGCCACCGGTGGTCGCCGCGGCGTCGCGCCACGCGGCGCCCAAGCCCGGCGCGGGCGGTGACGCGCCGGCGCCGCCGATTCCGGGCGAGATCAAGATGGCCTACGGGCCATTCGGCGAGGTCACCGTCTACCGGCCCGCCGGCCGCGTGAAGAGCGTCGCGCTGTTCGTGTCCGGCGACGGGGGCTGGAACCTCGGCGTCGTCGACATGGCCAGGCACCTGATCGAGCAGGACGCGGCGGTCGTCGGCATCGACATCCGCCACTACCGCGATTCGATCAACGCCCCGGGCTCGGCCTGCAAGAGCTTCGCGGTCGACTTCGAGGGCCTCGCGCACGACGTCGAGCGCCGCCTCAAGCTCGCGGACTACCTGCCCCCGGTGCTGGTCGGCTACTCCTCGGGCGCGACCGTCGTCTATGCGACCGTCGTCGAGGCGCCGAAGGGCACCTTCGCCGGCGCGCTCAGCCTCGGCTTCTGCCCGGACCTCGACGTGACGCAGAAGATCTGCAAGGGCAGCGGCCTCGCCTACGAGTGGCAATACGCCAAGGGCCCGACGCCACCACCGGTCAAGGGCCTGGTGTTCAGCGCCGCGAAGACGAACGTGACGCCGTGGATCGCCTTCCAGGGCGACGCCGACCAGGTCTGCAGCCCCGCGGGAACGCGCGCCTTCGTCGCCGAGACGAGTTCCGCCGAGCTCGTCTGGCTGCCGAAGGTCGGCCACGGCTTCTCGGTCGAGAAGAACTGGCTGCCGCAGTTCCGCAGCGCCTACCAGAAGCTCGCGGCGCACGCGCTCGCGCCGAAGGTCTCGCTCCCCGAGGTCGCGGACCTGCCCCTCGTCGAGGTGCCGGCGGCCGCGACGCCCGCGGCCGGCACCGAGCAGCTGTTCGCGGTGCTGATGACCGGCGACGGCGGCTGGGCGGGCATCGACCAGGACGTGTCGGCCGCGCTCGCGTCGCGCGGCATCCCGGTGGTCGGCTGGAACTCGCTGAAGTACTACTGGCAGGGACGGACGCCGGAGGCGGCGAGCCACGACCTCGAGCGGATCGTGCGGCGCTACGCCGCGGCCTGGCAGCGCCCGAAGGTCCTGCTGGTCGGCTATTCGTTCGGCGCTGACGTCCTGCCGTTCCTGTACACGCGCCTGGCGGCCGACGTGCGCGCGACGGTGCGCACGGTGAGCCTGCTCGGCCTCAGCGACACCGCGACCTTCGAGTTCCACGTCGCGGACTGGATCCCCGGGGCCGACAGCGGCGGGCGCGCGACCGTACCCGAGATCGGGCGCATGAGCGGCGCGCCGGTGCTGTGCCTGTACGGCGCCGACGAGACCGACAACCCGTGCCGGGGGCTCGCGGGCCCGTCGGTGAGGGCGGTTGCGCTCGCCGGCGGCCATCACTTCGGTGGCGACTACGAGGCGCTTGCCCGCCAGATCGTCGACTTCGCGCGCAACTGAGGCGCCGGATTCAGGCGGGCCGGGCGTCGTCGGGCAGCGTGAACCAGCAGTTGAAGGCGATCGTAATGCGCTCGCCCTCGCCCTCGAAGGGCTTGACGTCGTGCAAGAGGTACGACGGGAAGATCACGAGCTGGCCGGCCTGCAGCCTGACGCTGCGGATCTGCGGGCCGAACGGCGGCGGGATCCGCGCCACCGCGGCGTCCATGAACATCGCGCTCGGCAGCATGGGATTGACGAGCGTCAGTGCGCCACTCTCCGGATTGCCGGGATCGTGGCGGCCCGGGTCGACGCAGTAGACGCCGCTCCAGGACGCGTTTGGATGGTTGTGCAGCCCGAAGAAGCCGCCGCGCCGCGTGACGTGGAACCAGGCGTCGTTGTAGATCTGCAGCCGCTCGACGGTCTTCTGGTCGTAGCCGTTCAGCTGGCCGATCACGGCGAGCAGTTGGTCCCAGCAGTGACGCTTCAATTCCTGGACGGCAGGATCGGGGTCGCGGAACAGGTTGAAGTGGCTCTCGTAGAGCGGGGCGTTGCGGTAGGTCAGCGGCCGCGGGTTGGAGGCGGCGGTGCCCCGCCGCTCGTAGTCGAGCACCACGTTCCTGAGTGCCGCATTCAGCTGCTGCGGCGCCGGGTGGTGGCTGAACGCGAAAGGCACGGCGAATAGCGGGAGGATTTCCGGCGGCGGCATGGCGATGGCCTCGGCGGTGCCGCGGGCGGCGGCGGCGGAATTGTAGCCGCCCGTAAGGCCGACGAGCGTGGCGCTATACTTGCGGGCATCAAGATGAGTGCGCCACCGAACCCCGCAGCCCGCCCGCCGACGCCCGACGAGCAGCGCGTCCTCGCCCTGATGGGCGCGTGCGAGCGCGCGGTCGCGGAGCGGCGCGAGAGCGATGCGCTGCGCGCACTCAAGGACGCCGAGGCGGTCCTGCCTGGACACCCGCTCGTGCTGCACGAAAAGGCGCGGCGCGCGCTCGCTGCGGGGGATCCGCGCGCGGCGCAGGCGCTGCTCGAGCGCGCGGCCGCTGCCGCACCGGACCATCCGCAGTTCTGGCTGAGCCTCGCGAGCGTGCTGCGCGTGCTCGCCCGCCCCGAACAGGAGCTCGCGGCCCTCGAGCGCGTGCTGGCGATCGACGCACTGCATTCGGTCGCGTTGCTGCAGAAGGGCGCGGTGCTCGACATCATGGGCAAGCGGCGCAGTGCGGCGCGCACCTACGGCAACGCGCTCGCGACGCTGCCCGAGAACCGGGCGCTGCCGCCGGCGATCGAGAACCTGGCGCGCCAGGCGCGCCGCCGGGTCGCGGAAGGCGCCGAAGAGCTCGATGGCTTCATCGGCGCGCGGATCGGCGCGCTGCGCGCCGGCCACGCGGCGCCCGAGCGGCGTCGCTTCGAGCGCTGCATCGATCACCTGCTCGGACGTGCGCAGATCCACTCGCCGCAGCCGACCTTCATGCTGTATCCGTTTCTGCGGAACTACGAGTTCTACGAGCGCAGCGACTTCCCGTGGCTCGACGCGATCGAGGCGGCGACAGCCGATATCCGCGACGAGTGCCTGGGCGTCATCTCCGCCGATGCCGCCGGCATCGAGCCGTACGTGGCCTACCCGGACGGCGTGCCGCTCAGGCAGTGGAAGGAGCTCAATCACTCGCGGCGCTGGGGCGCGTACTTTCTGTGGAACCAGGGCGTACGGGTCGAGGATCACCTCGCGCGCTGCCCGCGCACCGCGGCAGCGCTCGGCCCCGCCCCCAGGGTCGACATCAGGGACCGCGGCCCGACGGCGTTCTTCTCGATTCTCGATGCGCGGACGCGGATTCCGCCGCACCACGGCGTCACCAATACGCGCCTGACGGTGCACGTGCCGCTGGTCGTGCCGCAGGGATGCCGCTTCCGCGTGGGTAGCGAAACGCGTGACTGGCGGGTGGGCGAGGCCTGGGTGTTCGACGACACCATCGAGCACGAGGCGTGGAACGACTCGGACGTGCCGCGTGCGATCCTGATCTTCGACATCTGGCACCCGGAGCTGACGCCGCTGGAGCGCGACCTGGTGCGCGAGGCGACGGAAGCGCTCGGCGACTTCTACGGGGTGGACGCCATGCCGGACATGAGCCTGTGAAGGCGGCCGCGACGGTCGGCGGCTCCCTGCCGCA
>JBBINS010000109.1:0-10360 GCA_037443765.1 Gammaproteobacteria bacterium | reverse complement strand
CTGACCGCGACCCTGCGGGAGGTCGTGCGCATCAACGACGAGCTGATCGGCCTCGCCGAGCATCGGCGCCGGGCGATCGCGCGCGAGCTCGACATGCTGGCGGTCGGCCGCGAGGCGAGCCGCGCCTACCGAGACGTCCGTCAGAACCGGGGCGGCCTGCGGCCGTGACCGCGCGGTTCGAGGGCCTCGGCTACGCCGACACGCTGCCGCTCGGCTTCGAGCGGCTGGAGCGCCTCCCGGAGGGAGCGGCGCTGGCCGGAATCGTCCTCGAGAACCAGCAGGTACTGGTGGCGGACGCGTCGCTCGACGATCAGCGGCCGCACCAGGAAAAGAAGTCCGAGGAGGATCCCGAGCTCGCCGAGGACCTGCAGCGGCTCGAGTTCAAGGTCAACGTGCTGATCCAGCTCGTCGCGCGGCTCCTGAATCGCAACGAGAGCCTCCCCGCGGTGCGCGGCATCCGCTTCCACGCGCAGGGACTCGAATGGCGCGTGGACGACGAGGAAGTGCAACCTGGCGTCGGCCTCGTGCGCGTGCACGTCAGCCGGTATTTTCCGCAACCGCTCGTACTGCCCGGGCGCATCGTCGGCGTGCACGAGGACGGCGAGGGTCGCTGGGTCCGCTTCGAGTTCGACGGTCTCTCGCCGCTCGTCACGGATCTCCTCGAGCGAATGATCTTCCGTCACCACCGCCGGCTCGTCGCCGGCACGCGCGCCGCACCGCGCGCCTGATCCGGCGGCTTGCGGGTTTTTGACGGCAGCCGGCTCAGGGTCGGATGTACACGCCGTTAAGGGGTTCCCCGAAGTCATTAACGGGGGACACGCCTATATCGAGCCGCGCCGTCAATTCCGTAGGATCTGTCCCGACGCTGAGACAGTCATGCTGTTTCAGAAGGTTACGAAAACAACCTAAAAAGCGACTGCACTGAATGCAGACGTCGGGCGACCGGGCCTAGGGGATACCGCAGGGTGGCGGACAGAAAGGTGCTGATCATCGAGCCGTCCGCGGCTCGTGCACTCCAGTGGCAGGCAGCGCTGCACTTTCTCGACTGCGATTCCGAAGCGGTCGGACGGCTGGACGACGTGGAGTGGCCGCAGCCCGAGGCATTGCGCTGGACCGCCGTGCTGATCGGCGACGGCGTGACGACCGCCGAGCTCCGGGCGGTCGCCGGCCGGAGCACCGCCTACTCGATGCCGCTGCCGCTGCTCGTGCCCGAGGCGCTCGCCGAGGCGGCGCGGCCGGGTGGCGCGGCGTTCGTGTTGCTGCCGTGCCCGGCGCGCTATCGCGACCTCGCCAAGGCCCTGAGCGAAGCCGAGCAGCTCGCGGCGCGGCCCTACGACGTGCCGCCGCTCTTGTCGACGTTCCGGCCGAGCGGGTCCTCGGCCGCGATCCGTGCCGTGCACCGGCTGGTCGAGCAGGTCGCGCCCTACGACACCAACGTGCTGGTGCTCGGCGAGTCGGGCACCGGCAAGGAGATGGTCGCGCGCCACGTCCACGAACTGTCGCCGCGGGCGGCGAAGCCGTTCGTGCCGGTCAATTGCGGCGCGATCCCGGCGGAGCTGCTCGAGAGCGAGCTCTTCGGCCACGAAAAAGGCGCATTCACCGGCGCGATCAGCACCCGCGTCGGCCGCTTCGAGCTGGCCGCGGGCGGCACGCTGTTCCTTGACGAGATCGGCGACATGAGCCTGCACATGCAGGTGAAGCTGCTGCGCGTACTGCAGGAGCGTACCTTCGAGCGCGTCGGCGGCAGCCGCACGCTCAAGGCCGACGTGCGCATCATCGCCGCGACCCATCGCAACCTCGAGGCAGCGATATCGGCCGGCACGTTCCGCGAGGACCTCTACTACCGCCTCAACGTGTTCCCGATCCAGATGCCGCGCGTCGCCGATCGCATCGACGACCTGCCGGCGCTCACCGAGCAGCTGCTGGTGCGGATCGAGCGCCTCACCGGCACGCGGATTGAGCTGAGCGCCCGCGCCGTCGAGGCGCTCGCCGCCTACGACTGGCCCGGCAACGTGCGCGAACTCGCGAACCTGCTCGAGCGCCTCGTCATCCTGAACCGTGGCGGCCGCGTCGACGTCGCGGACCTTCCCGAGCGCTACCGTCGCAGCGCGGCGAGCGTGACGCGCCTGCCACAGCCACCGGCCGCGGGGCTGCCGGACGAGGGCTTCGATCTCAAAGACCACCTGACCCAGGTCGAGCAGCGCTTCATCCGCGAAGCGCTGGCACGCGCCGACGGCACGATCGCCGGGGCCGCGCGCTTGCTCGGCATGCAGCGCACGACGCTGGTGGAGAAGCTCAAGAAGTATCGGCTCCAGGCGGCCGACGTCGCCTGACGAGCGTCGAGATCTCGACGCCCGCCGCCTCCTTCGCAGCGCGCGCGCCGTCGGGATATTGACGTCGGCCGCGCCAGGCGCACGTAACACGCTGATTCTGCTGGCCGCCCTCGGGCGGCATGGAACTTGCTCTGTCCTTGTCCGGGTTGGTGTCTCCGGAATCCAAAGATGGCAGCGGCACTCGCATCACAAGAGCTCACGCAGGCGTTCCAGACGTTCACGGCACTGTCCGGCGCGCTCGAGCAGTCGTACCGGGACCTGGAGGCGCAGGTCGCGCGGCTGAACGGCGAACTTGCCGAGGCGCGGCTCGAACGGGTCCGCCAGGAGCGACTCGCGACGCTCGGCGAGATGGCCGCGCGGCTCGCGCACGACGTCCGCACGCCGCTCGCGGCGGCCCTCCTGTACGCCTCGCGCCTCGGCCTCGACGGCGTCAGCGACGCCGACCGTCGCGACATCGCCGCGAAGATCGTCGGCCGCCTCAAGCACCTCGAGCGCCTGGTCGCGGACATGCTGGCCTTCGCGCGCGGCAGCGGCGTGCGTTTCGGGCGTTGCGACGTCGGCGCGTTGCTCGAAGGCACGGCGCAGAGCCTCGCCTCACGCCTCGGACCGCGAGCGCGGCTCACGATCCGCACCCTCGCGCCCGGCCTCGCCGTGCTCGGCAACGCCGAGGCGCTCGTGGGTGCGCTGGTGAACCTCGCAATCAATGCACTCGACGCGGCCGGCGAGAACGATGCCTGTGTCGAGATCGAGGCGAGCGCCGCCGATGGCCAGGCCGTGATCCGCGTCCGGGACAACGGGCCGGGCGTGCCGGCGGAGTTCCGGGCCAAGATCTTCGAGCCGTTCTTCACGACGAGGTCGTCCGGCACGGGACTCGGACTCGCCGTGGTCAAGTCCGTCGCGCTCGCGCACGGCGGCTCGGTGCGCATCGAGGACGTCGCCGGCGGCGCGTGTTTCGCGCTGGAACTGCCTGCCCTCGGAGCCGATGCATGAACGCTGTCGCGACGCCCCTTCCGCCCGAGATTTCCGCGCGCGGTGCCGGCCGACACGTGCTGGTCGCCGAAGACGACGCCGCGCTCCGGGATGCCCTGGTGGACACGCTGCGATTCGCGGGTTGCCGGGTCACCGCGGTCGCGGACGGCTCCGCCGCGCTCGCCGCGCTCGAGACCGAGCGGCCAGGGCTGCTCCTCACGGACGTGCAGATGGCGCCGACCGACGGCTACGAACTCCTGCTGCGGGTCCGGTCGCGCTGGCCCGAGGTTCCGGTCGTGCTGATCACGGCCTACGGCAGCATCGAGCGCGCGGTCGCCGCGATGCGCGACGGCGCCGCCGATTACCTCGTCAAGCCGTTCGACGCCGACGCGCTGATCGGCCTCGTCGAGCGTCTCGGGCGCGTCGCCGACACCGACGACGGCGGCGATGCGCCCGTGGCCGCTGACCCGCGGTCGCTCGAGACGGTGGCGCTCGCGCGGCGGATCGCGCGCACGGACGTCACCGTGCTGATCACCGGGGAAAGCGGCACGGGCAAGGAAGTCTTCGCGCGCTACCTGCACTCGCAATCGGTTCGCCGCGCCGGCCCGTTCGTCGCGATCAATTGCGCGGCGATCCCGGAGTCGATGCTGGAGGCGGTGCTGTTCGGCCACGAAAAGGGCGCGTTCACCGGCGCGAGCACGGCCCATACCGGCAAGTTCGAGCAGGCGCAGGGCGGCACGCTGCTGCTCGACGAGATCTCGGAGATGGGCCTGTCGCTGCAGGCCAAGCTGCTGCGCGTACTGCAGGAGCGCGAGGTGGAGCGCATCGGCAGCGCGCGCACGATCAAGCTGGACGTCCGTGTCGTCGCCACCAGCAATCGCCACCTGGCCTCCGAGGTCGCGGCCGGGCGCTTCCGCGAGGACCTCTACTACCGCCTCAACGTCATGCCCCTCAAGCTCGCGCCGCTGCGCGAGCGGCGGCTCGACGTGCTGCCGCTCGCCGAGCGCGTACTCGCGCGGCTCGCCGCCCCTGGGCAGGCGCCGCTCGCCTTGTCGCCGGAGGCCGCCGAGCGGCTGGCGCAGCACGGCTGGCCCGGCAACGTCCGCGAGCTCGACAACGTCATGCAGCGTGCCGCCGTGCTCGCGGGCAGCTCGACGCTGACGCCGGCGGAGATCGTGTTCGAGTCGGAGACGGCCCCGGTCGCGCCGACGGCGCCGGCCGTGGCCGCGGTGCCCGCCGTCGCCGCCGGCGCGCCGCTCGAGGACGGCCTCAAGGACCGCGAACGTGACCTGATCATCGCAGCGCTCGAGGCCACCGAGGGCAGTCGCAAGCTCGCCGCGGAACGACTCGGCATCAGCGCCCGGACGCTGCGTTACAAACTCGCCCAGCTGCGCGCCGCCGGCGTCGCAGTGCCCTAACCGCCGAGGATCCGATGGCTGCAATCGACACGACCCGCCTGCTGATGGAGCTGCGTTCGCTCGCCGCCGAGGCGCAGCGGCCCCCCGGGGTCGGCGCGGGTCCGACCGCCGCGGGCAGTGCCGCGACCCCCGACTTCGGGACCGTCCTCAAGGCGTCGATCGGCCAGGTGGACAGCCTGCAGCAAAGTGCGAGCACCCTCGCGAGCGCCTTCGAGCAGGGCGCGCCCGGCGTCGACATCTCGCGGGTGATGGTCGAGGCGCAGAAGGCGAGCCTCGCCTTCCGCGCAATGAACGAGGTGCGCAATCGCCTCGTCAGCGCGTACCAAGAAGTGATGAACATGCCGATCTGACGATCGGCACGGATGGACGGAGTAAAGAATGGCTGACGCGACCGCATCACGTAGCGTGTTTGACCTGCCGGGCCTGAGGCAGCTCTTCCTGCTGGTCGGCCTCGCCGGTGCGATTGCGGCCGGCCTGTGGCTCGTGTTCTGGTCGCAGGGGCCGAACTTCGCGACGCTCTACAGCCAGCTGTCGGAGCGCGAGACCGCCCAGGTCGTCGATGCGCTGCAGGCAGCCGGCATCCCGCAGAAGCTCGACGGGCCGAGCGGCACCGTCCGCGTCCCGGAGGCACAGCTGCGCGAGGCGCGCATGAAGCTCGCGGCGCAGGGCCTGCCGCAATCCGACGCGCTCGGCGTCGAGATGATCCAGAAGGACACCGGCTTCGGCACCAGCCAGTTCATGGAGACGGCGCGCTACCAGCTTGCGATCGAGACCGAGCTCGCGCGCACCATCGTCAAGGTGCAGGGCGTGCAGGGCGCCCGCGTGCACCTCGCGCTGCCGCACCAGTCGGCGTTCGTGCGCGACAAGCGGCATGCGACCGCGTCCGTGATGCTGCAGCTCTATCCCGGCCGGCGACTCGAGCCCGGCCAGGTCCAGGCCATCGCGCACCTCGTGGCCTCGTCGGTGCCGGACCTCGAGACCCACGACATCACGGTCGTCGATCAGAACGGCACACTGCTTTCATCGCCGGACGGCAACGATGCCCTGGCGATGTCGGCCAAGCAGCTCGAGTACACGCGCTCGGTCGAGGATGGCTACACGCGCCGTATCGAGCAGCTGCTGACCCCGCTGGTCGGTGCCGGGCGCGTGCGCGCCGGCGTCACGGCGGACATCGACTACACGGTGACCGAGCAGTCGAGCGAGAACTACGACCCGCAGAAGCAGGTCGTTCGCAGTGAACAGACCGCCAACGAGCAGCGCATGGCCGGCGACATCGCGATGGGAATCCCGGGGGCACTGAGCAACCAGCCGCCAGCGACCACGCCCGCGCCGCCGGCGGCGAAGCAGCAGCCGGCGGCGCAGCCGCCGCAACCGGTGGCGACCAACAACCGCGCGACGCGCAACTTCGAGATCGACCGGACCGTCAGCCACGTCATGCAGCCGACGGGCACGATCAAGCGCCTCTCGGTCGCGGTCATCGTCGACAACAAGCAGGTGGCCGGCGCGGACGGCAAGCCGACCACCCAGGCGCTGACCGACAAGGAAATCGAGCGCTACACGAGCCTCGTGCGGGAGGCGGTCGGCTTCGACGAGAAGCGTGGCGACCACGTCGAGGTCATCAACGCTTCGTTCTCCACCGGCGCGGCCGGCGCCGAGACGGTCGCCGAGGAACCGTGGTACGCCAACCCGATGTTCAAGCAGCTCGCACGCCAGGGCGTCGCGGTGCTGGCCGTGCTCGTGCTCGCGCTCGTCGTGCTGCGCCCGATCATGAAGACGCTGCTGGCGCCCCCGCGCAACGGGCTGGCGCGGCTCGAGGGCGGCGCCGCGGGCGACCTCGCGCGGGACAAGATCACCCTGTCCGGCGGCGCGGGCCAGACCCCGGCGTTGCCGAACTATGAGCAGCACGTCGCAGCGGCGCGCAGCGTCATCACGCAGGATCCGAAGCGGGCTGCGCAGGTAGTCAAGGAGTGGGTGACGGCCGATGGCTGAGCGGGGCTCGGAACTCAGCGGCGCCGAGCGCGCCGCGGTGCTGCTGATGTCGCTCGGCGAGCAGGACGCCGCCGCGATCCTCAAGCACATGGATCCGCGCGACGTCGAGGCCGTGGGACTCGCGATGGCGGCGCTGCCGTCGGTCACCAAGGAGCGCGCCGAGAACGTCGTGCACGCGTTCCTGCAGAAGCTAGACTCCGGGGAGCACTTCGCGGGCGACAAGCCCGAGTTCGTCAAGAAGGTCATGGCCGCGTCGTTCGGCAAGCAGCGCGGCGAGCTCATGGTCGATCGGATCCTGTCGGGCGGCAGCGGCGGTGCCGGCATCGATGCGCTGAAGTGGATGGACCCGCGCGCCGTCGCGCAGCTGGTCGCCGAGGAGCACCCGCAGGTGATCGCGAGCCTGCTGGCACAGCTCGACGGCAAACTCGCGGCCAAGATCATCCCGCTGCTGCCCGAGAAGCAGCGCGCCGACGTGCTGATCCGCATCGCGACACTCGAGGAGCTGCCGCAGTCGGCGCTGCAGGAGCTCGACCAGATCGTCGGCAAGCGCGCGGCGAGCGGCGGGCAGCAGACCTCCCGGAAGATCGGCGGCACGCGCACCGTCGCCGACATCATCAATTCGATGGACCGGGAGACGAGCGCCAGTGTGCTCGGCACGATCGAGTCCGAGAACTCGGAGCTGCACACGAAGATCAAGGAGCTCCTGTTCGTGTTCGACGATCTCGTCGACATCGACAACAAGGGAATCCAGGCGGTGCTGCGCGAAGTCTCGAGCGACATCCTGTCGGTCGCGCTGCGCGGTGCGGATCCGGCCGTCGCCGAGAAGATCTACGGCAACATGTCGAAGCGCGCGGCGGAGATCCTGCGCGAGGACATGGAAGCGCGCGGGCCGGTCAAGCTGACCGAGGTGGAGGCGGCGCAGCGCGAGATCATCACGATCGCCCAGAAGCTCGCGGAGGAAGGGACGATCATCCTCGGCAGCAGCGCGGGCGAGTATGTCTAGGATCATTCCCGCCGCCCAGGTCGGGGAGGTCGCGACCTGGGGGCCGCCGATGGTCGAAGGCAGCGGACCGCCCCGCCGTGGCTCCGGCGGGCCGGTCACGGCCGGCGTGCTCGCCGACCTGCAGGCGGAGGCGTACCGCGAGGCGTTCCAGCAGGGACTGCGGGAGGGCATGGCCGCCGGGCACGAGCAGGTGCGGGCCCAGGTCGAACGCTTCGACCAGCTGCTCACGGACCTGGCGCGGCCGTTCACCGAAATCGACGAGACCGTGCAGGGCGAGCTCGTCTCGCTGGCGATGGCGCTCGCCCGCCAGATCCTGCGCCGGGAGCTGCGCCAGGACCCGACCCAGATCATTGGCATCGTCCGCGAGGCGATCGGCCAGCTGCCGGTCGCGGCGCGCGACGTGCGCGTGCAGCTGCACCCGGAAGATGCCGCGATCGTCCGCGAGCATCTCGCGCCGGTCGAGAACGAACGCGCGTGGGCGCTCGTCGAGGATCCGATGATGATGCGTGGCGGCTGCCAGGTCGTGTCGGCGAGCTCGCGCATCGACGTCCGGCTCGACAAGCGCCTCGGCGCGCTCCTGTCCGAGCTCATGGGCAGCGAGCGCGATCCCGACGCCCGCCCGCTTGAGCGCGGATGAGCGCCTCGCCGGAATTGCGGGCGCTGCAGCAGCGCTGGGGCGGCGAACTCGCCAAGGTCCGGGAGCGCATGACTCCGTTGCGGCCGCTGCAGGTGGAGGGCGTGCTGTCGAGGATGGTCGGAATGACGCTCGAGGCGATCGGCTGCGAGGCTGCCGTTGGAAGCCGCTGCCTGATCGACGGTCGCGAGGGCCAGACCGTCGAGGCCGAGGTCGTCGGCTTCTCCGGCGAGCGGCTGTTCCTGATGCCGACCGGCGACATGCGCGGCCTGATGCCGGGTGCACGGGTGCGACCGGCGGCGTCGGTGTCGGAAGTGCACGTCGGCGAGGAACTGCTCGGCCGCGTGCTCGACGGCACCGGGCGCCCGCTCGACGGCCTGGGTCCGCTGCACTGCCGCCAGACGCAGCCGCTGATGGGACAGACCCTCAATCCGCTGAAGCGCTGGGCGATCCGCGAGCCCCTCGACGTCGGGATTCGCACGCTGAACGGCCTCCTGTCGATCGGCCGCGGCCAGCGCATCGGCCTGTTCGCGGGGTCGGGCGTTGGCAAGTCCGTGCTGCTCGGCATGATGACCCGCTATACCGAGGCCGACGTGATCGTCGTCGGGCTGATCGGCGAACGCGGCCGCGAAGTGCAGGAATTCGTGGCCAACACGCTCGGTCCCGACGGCCTGAAGCGCGCCGTGGTCGTCGCGACGCCCGCCGACACGCCGCCGCTGATGCGGCTGCACGGAGCCTGGGTGGCGCACGCGATCGCGGAGCACTTCCGGGACCGCGGCCTCAAGGTCCTGCTGCTGCTCGACTCGCTGACGCGCTTCGCGCAGGCGCAACGCGAGATCGCGCTCGCGATCGGCGAGCCGCCCGCGACCAAGGGGTACCCGCCGTCGGTGTTCGCCCGGCTACCGCAGCTGGTCGAGCGCGCCGGCAACAGTGACCGCGGCCCGGGCTCGATTACCGCGTTCTACACGGTGCTGGCGGAGGGTGACGATCAGCAAGACCCAATCGCGGACGCGGCGCGCGCGATCCTCGACGGCCACATCGTCCTGTCGCGCTCCCTCGCCGAAGGCGGCATCTACCCGGCGATCGACGTCGAACAGTCGATTTCGCGCGCGATGCACCTGATTGCCGACCGCGAGCTGATGGACCTCGCGATCCGGTTCCGGCAGGTGTACGCGCTCTATCAGCATAACCGCGACCTGGTCAGCGTCGGTGCCTACCGCCGCGGCAGCGATCCGCGCATCGACCATGCGATCGACATGTGGCCGAAGCTGCTCGAGTTCCTGCGACAGGACATGTACGAGGCGGTCGACATCGGCAGTGCGCGCGAGCAGCTGCGCGTTCTGCTCGGGACCACGCCACGCTGAAGCGGTGCCCGCGACCGACGGACGAATAGGACGATGACGATGACTAAGAAGAAGACGAAGGCTGACGGATGACGCGCTCGAAGCGATTGCAACCGATTCAGCAGCTCGCCGGCGATCGCGAACGCGAAGCGGCGACGCAGGTGGACCTGGCCCGTCGGGCACTCGACGATCACGAACGCCAGCTCGCGCAGCTCCGGCAGTACCGCGCCGAGTACGCCGAGCGCGTCTCGACGGCCGCCGCGCCGGACGTTGCCCGGCTGCAGAACTTCCACGCGTTCCTCGGGCGTCTCAGCGACGCCATTGCGCAGCAGGAACGCGCGGTTGCCGACGCGCTCGCGGCGCTCGAGCGTGCCACCGACACGTGGCGCGAACGGCGGATCGAGGCGGCCTCGATCGGTCGGGCCGCGGCCAAGATCGAGACCGGCGAGCGCCGGAGCGAGGACCGCCGCGCACAACGTGAATCGGACGAGCGGGCGCTGCAGAACGTCAACCGGGCCAGGGAC
Organism: Gammaproteobacteria bacterium; assembly: GCA_037443765.1. Lineage (GTDB taxonomy): Bacteria > Pseudomonadota > Gammaproteobacteria > Steroidobacterales > Steroidobacteraceae > CAIKZZ01. Next base: position 147 of record JBBINS010000109.1, on the reverse strand, counting down.
GGCCACTGACCGGACGCGCCGTGACTGGCACGGGGCTTGCAGCTGCTCCGGCATGGACGCCGCCAACCCCTCGATGATCAGCCTCACCGCCGCGCCCGCGGCGCCCGTGCAGTCGGCCGCCGACGCGACGCCGCCGGCGGCGCGCGG
>JBBINS010000108.1:0-10492 GCA_037443765.1 Gammaproteobacteria bacterium | reverse complement strand
TTGCCGCCGAAGCGGCAACAGCATCGTGCCGCGGCAGCTGTCCGAGCCGCAGCGGCAGCCGAACACGACGTCGATGTTCGGCGGGTCGTCCGCGTCGCGCTCGATCATGTAGTCGTAGGCGAGCTCCTTGCCGACCTCGATGTCCTGGATCGCCTCGATGAAGATCCGCCGGTCCTCGACCACCGTCTCGCAATTCGGGTCGCACGAGTGGTTGATCCAGCGCGCCTCGTTGCCGCCGACACCGGCGTCGATCACGGTGCGCCCGTCCACCGTGAACAGGAACGTGTGGTTGTCGTCGTCGGCCTTGTCGGCGTAGCGGCGATCCGCCTCGGCGTGCGAGATGCGCTCGCCGAGGTACTCGAGGATCCGCGTGCCTTTCGGGATGTGGCGCGTGGCGAACACGCCCGTGCCGTGGATCTTCGAACGACGGACGCGATAGGGCGGCGAACCGCTGGAACTCTTCATGCGGGGTCCTCAGAGCGCAGGATGCGGGATTCGGAAGGCAGCGTCAGACGGCCACCGGCGCCTTGATCGGCGCGTGGTGGCGGTAGTCGAGGATCGCGAAGTCCTCGTACACGTAGTCGAACAGCGTCGGCGGCCGGCGCCGGATCTCGAGTCGCGCCGGCGGCAGCGGCTCGCGCGCCAGCTGCAGGTCCACCTGCTCGAGGTGGTTGAGGTAGATGTGGCAGTCGCCGCCGGTCCAGACGAAGTCGCCGACGGCGAGGTCGCACTGCTGCGCGACCATGTGCGTCAGCACCGCGTAGCTCGCGATGTTGAACGGCACGCCGAGGAACAGGTCCGCGCTGCGCTGGTAGAGCTGGCAGCTCAGCCGGCCGTCGGCGACGAAGAACTGGAAGAACGCGTGGCAGGGCTGCAGCGCCATGCGCTCGAGCTCGCCGACGTTCCAGGCGCTGACGATGATGCGCCGCGAGTTCGGGTTGCCGCGGATCGCGTCGAGCGCGGCGCTGATCTGGTCGATGTGGCGGCCGTCGGCCGCGACCCAGTCGCGCCATTGCTTGCCGTACACCGGGCCGAGCTCGCCGTCGTCGTCGGCCCACTCGTCCCAGATCGTCACGCCGTGCTCGCGCAGGTAGCGGACGTTGGTCTCGCCGCGCAGGAACCACAGGAGCTCGTGGACGATGCTCTTCAGGTGCAGCTTCTTGGTCGTCACGAGCGGAAAGCCGGCGCTCAGGTCGAAGCGCAGCTGCCAGCCGAAGGCGGCGAGCGTGCCGGTGCCGGTCCGGTCCTCCTTGCGCGTGCCGCGTTCGCGCACGTGGCGGAGGAGCTCGAGGTACTGGCGCACCGCGTCGCCCGTTCAGCCGGCGACCGGCTGGTGGTTGCCGGACGGCGTGCGCCGCGCGTAGCCGTAGGCGAGCATCGCGAGCCCGCCGAGCAGCATCGGCAGCGACAGCACCATGCCCATCGTCAGCCAGCCGCCGGCGAGGTAGCCGAGCTGGGCGTCGGGCACGCGCACGAACTCGATCACGATGCGGAAGGTCGAGTAGCCGACGAGGAACAGCCCCGCCGGCGTCCAGCGCGGCCGCGGGCGCGAGGTGAACCACCACAGGATCAGGAACAGCGCGCCACCCTCGAGGCACGCCTCGTACAGCTGCGACGCGTGCAGCCCCACCACCGAGCCGTCGGCCTGGTGCACGGCGAACCCCCACGGCACGTTCGTCGGCTTGCCCCACAGCTCGCCGTTGATGAAGTTGCCGACGCGGCCGGCGGCGAAGCCGATCGCCGGCAGCGGCGCGGCGAAGTCCCAGACGTCGATCAGCGACCGGTGACGCCGCACGGCGAACACGGCGAGTGCGATCGCGACGCCCGCCAGGCCGCCATGGAAGCTCATGCCGCCTTCCCAGATCTTGTACCAGTAGCTCGGGTCGCTCGCGAGCGCGTCGTGGCCGTAGAACGCCAGCCAGCCGAGGCGGCCGCCGAGGATCACGCCGAATACGGTAAAGAAGATGAAGTCGTCGACGTCGATCGCCGTCCAGGTCGAGCCCGGCTGCGCGGCCCGGTGGCGCGCGAGGCCCCAGGCCGACAGGAATCCGATCACGTACATGATCCCGTACCAGCGCAGCTTGAGCGGTCCAAGCGCGAGAGCGACGGGGTCGAAGCCGGGGTAGTTGATCATGGCCGCAGTTTAGCGAAATCCCGTCGTCGCACCCACGTCACCGCTCGAGGCCGAACCGGGCGACCACGAGGCCGCCGAGCTCGTACAGCGCGTCGCGGCTGCGCGCCAGCGCCGCGGGGCCGGGCAGCCACGCCCTGAGCCCGCGGCCAACCGTGAGCGTGCCGCCGACCGGCGCGGCCAGGACCGTGATGCCGGCCGCCTCGAACTCGCCGACGGCACGGCGCATGTGGACCGCGGAGGTCACGAGCACGACGTTCTTGATCCACGCCGGCGCGAGCAGCGCCGCGGTCTCGCGCGCGTTCTCCCGCGTCGTCGTCGAGCGGCGCTCGAGGAAGCGCGCCTCGAGGCCGAAGTCGCGTTTCAGCGTCGCCTGCATCACGTCGGCCGCCGCGGGGCCCGCCTCGACGCTGCCACCCGACAGCACGAGCGGCAGCCCGGTGCGGCGCGCGAGGGCCGCGCCGCCGGCGAGCCGCTCGAGGGTCTCGCCCGTCAGCGCCGCGCCGCCCGGGTCAGCGGCGTTCTGGCGGATCCCGCCGGCGAGCACGACGATCGCGCCGACCGCCACCGGCTGTGACACGCCGAGCGGCGGGTACTCTTCGACGGCGAGCGAGAGGATGTCGCTGAACACGGGCATCGACAGCAGCAGCAGGATCACGAGCCCGGTCGCCGCCAGCGCCCGGCCGACGCGCGGCCACCGCCGCAGCACGCCGAGGCCCAGGAACGCGAGCACGACCGGGCCGCCCGGCGGCAGCACCAGCGCGCGGGCGAGCGCCCGGGCAGCGAGCTCAGCGTCCATGCGACTCGCTCAGTCGTGCGTCACGCGGCACAGGAAGGCCTTCAGGTAGCGCGTCTCCGGAATCGCCGGATGGACCGGGTGGTCGGGCGCCTGGCCACCGCTCGCGATCACCTGCACGAAGCGCCCGAGGTGGCGGCCGCCCTTCTGGATCGCGTCGAGCAGCGCCGCGGGCTCGAGGTGGTATGAGCAGGAGCAGGACACCAGCAGGCCGTCGCGCGGCAGGAGCTGCATCGCCAGCTGATTGAGGCGCTTGTAGGCGGCCTCGCCCTTGCCGGCGTCCTTGCGGCGCTTGATGAAGGCCGGCGGGTCGACGATCACGAGGTCGAACTTCTCGCGCGCCGCGTGCAGGTCCTCGAGCGCCGCGAAGGCGTCGGCCTTGATCGTGCGGAGCTCGACGCGGTTCGCGGTGGCATTGCGCGCCGCGGCCTCGAGGGCACCCGCGGAGGAATCGACGCACGTCACCTCGGCCCCGGCGCGCGCCGCCGGCACACCCCACGCGCCGACGTAGCTGAAGACGTCGAGGACGCGCTTCGCGCCCTTCGCGAGCGGCAGGAACTGGCGGCGGTTGGCCGCCTGGTCGTAGAACCAGCCGGTCTTCTGGCCGCCCTCGAGCGGCGCCGTGAACTCGAGCCCCGCCTCGACGACCGTGAGGGTCCCCGGCAGCTCGCCGCGCGCCGCCTCGATGTACTTCGGCAGGCCCTCGAGCTCGCGCGACCCGGAATCGTTCTTGAACACGACCACCCGGGGCTTCACGACCTTGTCGAGCGCGGCGACGATGGCCTCCTTCTGGGCCTCCATGCCGGCGGTCGCGATCTGCGCGACCAGCACGTCGCCATAGCGGTCGACCACGAGCCCGGGCAGCAGGTCGGACTCGCCGTGCACGAGCCGGTAGTACGGCACGTCGTAGAGCCGCTCGCGCAGCGCGAGCGCGACCCGGAGCCGATGCACGATCAGCGACGGACCCGGCGCGAAACCCGCCTGCCGGCTGAGGATCCGCGCCGCGATCAGCGAATGCGGGTTGACGTAGGCGTAGCCGAGGAAGCGGTCGCGGTCGGAGCGGACCGCGGCGACGCTGCCGGCCGCGAAGGCGGTCAGCGGCGTCGCGGCGGTGTCGACCTCGTTGGAAAAGATCCACAGGTGCCCCGCCCCGACGCGTCGCTCCTCGTGGCGCTTGAGGCGCAGCACCGGGTAGTCCGCCGTCGCGTCCGGGCTCTCGGGCTGCTCGGCGTCGGGTTCGTGTTCCTGGCTCATCGGCTCTCGGGTCGCGCCGGGCGCGCGGGGGCGACGGTCGCGTATAGTCGCGGGGCCGGCATTCTAGCCGACACGCCCCGCCAGGCCCCGACTTTCCACCATGCCCGCCCCGCCCGCCACCCCGCGCAACCGCCTCGCGGCAGAGACGAGCCCGTACCTGCTGCAGCACGCCGCGAACGCCGTCGACTGGTACCCCTGGTCGGAGGAGGCGCTCGAGCTCGCGCGCCGCGAGGACAAGCCGATCCTGCTGTCGATCGGCTACTCGGCGTGCCACTGGTGCCACGTGATGGCGCACGAGTCGTTCGAGCACGGGCCCACCGCGGCGCTGATGAACGAGCTCTACGTCAACATCAAGGTCGATCGCGAAGAGCGGCCGGACCTCGACCGGATCTACCAGATCGCGCAGCAGGTGCTGACGCAGCACGGCGGCGGCTGGCCGCTGACGATGTTCCTCTCGCCCGAGGACCGCATGCCGTTCTTCGGCGGCACCTACTTCCCGCGCGAGGCCCGCTACGGCATGCCGTCCTTCGCCGACCTGCTCGGTCGCGTGGCGACCTACTTCCGCTCGAACCGCGCCGGGATCCGCGAGCAGAACGGCCGGCTGGCGGGCGTGTTCGCCGAGCTCCTGCCGGGGGCGCCCGCGCCCGGCACCGCGCTCGGGCCCGGGCCGCTCGGCCGGGCGCGGACCCGCCTCGAGGAGGACTTCGACCCGCAGTTCGGCGGCTTCACCGGCGCCCCCAAGTTCCCGCACCCGGGCTTCATCGAGCGGCTGCTGCGGCACTGGGCCGCGAGCCAGCACCAGCCCGAGCCGGACCTGCGCGCGCTCTACATGGCATCCCTGACGCTCACCCGCATGGCGGAAGGCGGCCTCTACGACCACGTCGGCGGCGGCTTCGCGCGCTACTCGGTCGATGCGTGGTGGATGGTCCCGCACTTCGAGAAGATGCTGTACGACAACGGGCCGCTGCTCGCGCTCTATGCCGACGCCGCGGTCGCCACCGGCGATCCGCTGTTTCGCCGCGCCGCGAACGGCACGGCCGACTGGGCGCTGGCGGAGATGCAGGCGCCGTCGGGCGGCTTCTACTCGAGCATCGACGCCGATTCCGAGGGCGAGGAAGGCCGTTTCTACGTCTGGCAGCGCGACGCGGTGCGCGCGCTCCTCCCGGCCGACGAGTATGCGTCGCTCGCGCGCCGCTTCGGCCTCGACCGCGAGCCGAACTTCGAGCGGCACCACTGGCACCTGCACGCCTTCGTGCCGGTCGCGCAGGTCGCCGCCGAGGCGGGACTGCCCGAGGCGGCGATCGAGGCGCGCCTCGCGCGCGCGCTCGGCACGCTCGCGGTCGCGCGCGCCGGACGCGTCCGGCCGGCGCGCGACGAGAAGATCCTCACGTCGTGGAACGGGCTCATGATCCGCGGCCTCGCCGTCGGCGCGCGCGCGCTCGAGCGGCCGGAGCTCGCCGAGGCCGCGACCCGCGCGGTCGACTTCGCGCGGCAGGAACTCTGGCGCGACGGGCGGCTGTACGCGACCCACAAGGACGGCCGCTCGCACCTCGTCGCCTACCTCGACGACTACGTGTTCCTGGCCGAGGCGCTCGTCGAGCTGCTCGCGACGCGCTGGCGCTCGGCCGACCTCGAGTTCGCCGTCGCGCTCGCCGAGGCGACGCTCGCGCACTTCGAGGACCGCGAAGCCGGCGGCTTCTGGTTCACGGCCGACGACGCCGAGCCGCTCATCACCCGCTCGAAGTCCTTCGCCGACGAAGCGCTGCCGTCGGGGAACGGCGTCGCGGCGCGCCTCTACACGCGGCTCGGCTACCTGCTCGGCGAGCCGCGCTACCTGGCGGCGGCCGAGCGGACGCTGCTCGCGGCGTGGAGCGCGATCGACCGCTATCCGCCGGCGCACGCCTCGCTGCTCGACGCGCTCGAGGAGCGGCTGCAACCGACCGAGATCGTGATCCTGCGCGGCCCGTCCGAAGTGGTCAGCGCCTGGCATCGGGACCTCGCGCGGCTGTATGCGCCGCGGCGATTGCTGCTCGCGGTGCCGGACTCGGCGCAGGACCTGCCGCCTTCGCTCGCGTCGAAGCCCGGCGCGTCCGGCGGCGTCGCCTACCTCTGCTCGGGCAGCGTCTGCGAGGCGCCGATCGCGAGCTTGCCGGCGCTCGTGCGCCGGTTGCGCGACCGCATCGGCGCGCCTTAGGCCGTCGCGGGTCCCGCGAGCCGCGCCCGCAGCCGTCCGAGCAGCGGGCCGTGCCGCGCGGCGTCGAAGCGCGGCGCGGCGTTCCAGTCCCACGCCCAGGGCTGGGCGGTCACGAGCGCCGCCGGCTCGTCGCCGCGTCGCGGGAACAGATGCGCATGGAGCGCCGGCTCGACGTTGCCGAAGATCGCGTAGTTGACGCGGGTCGCGCCGAGCACGTCCTTGAGCACGTCGCCAGCCGCCGCCATGTCGGCGAGGAACAGGGCGCGCACACCGGGCGCGAGCGCGTTGAGATCGGGCACGACCGGGTCCGGCAGCAGCAGGCAGTAGCCCGGGATCACCTGCGGATCGCCGAGCACGAGCCAGCCGCTCGCGAGCCGCGCGACCACCGACGGATCGGTGCCGGCGCGGAGCGCATCGACGCGGCGGTGGATCGCGGTCGGCGGCGCCGCGCTCATCCCTGGGCCCTGAACATGAAGTAGACCGCCCCGAGCATGCACAGCGACGCCCACAGGTAATCGAGCTTGAGACCCTGCTTGAGATAGAGCAGCGCGAACGGCACGAACACCGCGAGCGTGATGAGCTCCTGCAGGATCTTGAGCTGCGGCACCGTCATCACCGTGTAGCCGATCCGGTTCGCCGGCACCTGCAGCAGGTACTCGAACAGCGCGATGCCCCACGAGACGAGCGCCGCGATCCACCACGCGCGGTGGTTCAGGGTCTTGAGGTGCGCGTACCACGCGAACGTCATGAAGACGTTCGACAGCGACAGCAGCAGAATCGTCCAGGCGATCGGCGGCATCGGCACTCCTCGCGTCGTCGCGGCACCGCCCTCAGCCGTCCAGGCGCTCGAGCGCCCGCACGCCGTCGGCGTCCGGCGCGCCGAGTCTGAGGACGAAATCGAAGCGATCGACCGCCGCGCACATCGCGAAGTCCGCCTCGGGCGCCCAGGTCGCCGCTGAATCGAAGAACTTGGCCGCCGCGGGCGCCGCCCGCAGGCGCGCCGCCACGCCGCTCGTGTCGTACTCGAGGCCCTTGAGGCGAGCGACCAGGATCTCGGCGCACAGGTCGTCCTCGACGGAGCGCTCGCGCGCCTCGTGCCCCATGCGCACGATCGACACGATCGCCGGCGCCCGCCGCCGGAGGTGGCGGACGATCGCGGCGGCGTTGACGAGGCTGCCGGTCAGTACCTCGTCGGCGCCGGCGGCCCGCGTGAGCCCCTGCGTGCCCGCGTGGGTCGTGTGCACGAGCGTGCGCCCCGCGAGCGGCGCCGCGGCGATGCGCGCGGGCGAGTTGCCGAAATGAAAGCCGGGCAGGTCGCGACCGCCGCGCTCGCCGGCGAGCAGCCAGTCCGGATGGCGCAGGCCGAGCGCCTGCGCCGCCTCGATGTCCGCGACCGGGACGACGCGCGCGCCGCCCGCGACCGCGTAGCAGGCCGTCGTGAACGCCCGGAACACGTCGATGACGACGGTACTGCCGCGCGCCGCACGCGCGCCGGCCACGAAGTCGAGTATCTCGATGTGCATGGCGCTCAGCGGCTCCGGTGTGCTGCGCGCGCCTCGGCGACCATCGCCGGCGTGATCGCGGCCGCGTGGTTGCCGAAGCTCGAGCGCACGTAGCTCAGCAGCGTCGCGAGATCGTCGTCGGACAGGTAGCTGAACTGCGGCATGAGTCCGGAGTACTGGCCGCGCGGCAGCGACGCCGGGCGCTCGCCGTAGAGCACCCAGCCGAGGAGCTCGCGCGGATCTCCGACCGGGACGGGCGTGCCCGCGAGCGGCGGCTGCACGCCGGGGATACCCGCGCCGTTCTGGAGGTGGCAGGCGAGGCAGTCGCTGGCGTAGAGCCGCGAGCCCGGGCTCGTCGGCGTCGCCGGCCCCCCCGGCCCGCAGCCCGCAAGCGTGGCCGTGACCAGGGCCGCGACGAAGGCGAGACGCACTGGGACCATCGCGGGAGATCCGTGGAACAGACGGGCCCTGCGCCTCAGCCGACCCAGGTGCGCACGCGCCCCGTGTCGAGGTGCACGAACTGCGGCCCGCGGTAGTAGCCGACGCCGCCATGGCCGAGGGCGAGGCCCGCGTCACGCAGGCGCGCGAGGTCGCAGCCGACCAGTCGGACGTCGATCGCGCGCCCCTCCATGTGCAGGCTCCTGGCCGCGACGCCGCGCGAGCGCGCGTGCATCGCGGCGTTGCTCTCGGGCGAGCGGTAGCCCGAGATCACCTCGAACTCCGCGTCGCGACCGCAGCGCGCGGCGGCCGCGTGCAGCACGTCGAGCAGCGCGGGATCGATCGGGTGCACGGCGCCGTTGCGATGGTCGCGCAGCACCTGGCTCACGGCCGCGAGCGCCGGTCCGCAGTAATTACCGTCCTGGCAGTAGTCGACCGCCAGCGACTCGAGCGTATGGGTGTTGTGCAGCACGATCCGCCGGGTCGGCGTGGCCTCGGCCCGCGCCCGGGGCGCGACCGCGAGCCACGCGAACGCGCCGGCGCCGCCGAGCGCGAGCGAACGCAGCGCGGTCCGGCGGCTGACGAGCCGCCGGTCGGGGTGGCCGGGCGTGCGGGGACTGGACATGGGCGGAGTCTTCCTGAGCTCCGCGCGAAACTCAAGCAAAATCAGCGCTCAGGGCGCGCCGTCTGTGACGCCGGTCGCGTCCGGCTCGTCCGCGTTGACGGCGATCACCCGCGCCCGACGGAAGAAATTGAAGTCGGTGGCGCAGGCGGAGGTGTAGGCGCCCATCTGGCGGCCCACGACCAGGTCGCCGGCCTCGAGCAGCGGCAGCTCGAGGTGGTCGTCGATGACGTCGATGCTGTCGCAGGTGGGCCCGGCGAGCACCGCCGGGACGCGCTCGCCGTCGTCGCGCAGCGCGCCCACGGGGTAGCGCATGTGGTCGAACAGCTGCCCGCTGTAGGAGCCGTAGAGGCCGTCGTCCAGGAAGAACCACCAGCGCCCGTCGCGGAGCGCCCGGCCCATCACCGTGGCGACCGCCGTGCCGGCCGGCGCGGCGACGAAGCGCCCGGGCTCGGCGATGATCCTGAGTCCTTGCGGCAGTGCCGCGAGCGCCTGGCGGATCGGCGCGCAGAACTCCTCGATCGGCGTCGTCGGCTCGCGGTAGTCGGCCGGGAAGCCGCCGCCGATGTCGAGCGTCGCGAGCCCCTCGTGCCCGGCCGCCCGTGCCTCGGCGATCAGCCTGCCGCACGCCTCGATGGCGCGCACGTGCATCGTGGGGGTCGTCGTCTGCGAACCGACGTGAAACGACAACCCCGTGACCGGCACGCCGAGCCGGCGCGCGACCGCGAGCAGGCCCGGGACGGCGGCGACCTCGCAGCCAAACTTGCGCGACAGGTCGACGACCGCGTCCTCGGCGCTGAACGCGACCCGCAGCAGCACGCCCACGCGGCCCCGATGACGCACGAACTTGCCGAGCTCGTCGACGTTGTCGGCTACGAACGTCTTGATGCCGAAGCGCAGCGCGTCGCGGATGTCGGAGTCGCGCTTGATCGGATGGCTGTGGATGCAGCGCTCGGGCGCCACCCCCGATGCGCGCACGAGCTCCACCTCGCCACTGCTCGCGAGGTCGAAGTAGCCGTCGATCCCCTTCAGCGCCTGGACGACCGCAGCGTCGGGCAGCGGCTTGAGCGCATAGTGGAGCGCGACGGCGGGCAGCGCCGCCTGCAGGCGCCGGTACTGGGCGCGGATGACGTCGCAGTCGACGATCATCAGCGGCGACCCGTAGCGCGCGACGAGTGCCTCGATCTCGCCGCGCGTGTAGGGTGCCGTCAGCCGCGTCGAGGGTGTCGAATCGCGGTGGCGGACGGTCGTTGCGGGCTTCGGCACTCTGCTGCTCCTCCGGAGGAGGCGCGGATTCTAGGCCGAATCCTCGGCACCGCAAGCCGCGGCCGCGCGCCCGAGTCGGTCGCGCACCGCCTCCCACGCCGGGTCGTCCGGCACCGCCTCGACGACGATCGTCGACGCGCCCGCGCCGTCGAGGCGCCGCAGGTTCGCGTACAGGTCGTGCGCGTAAGGTCCCGGCGCGTCGGGCGCCGCGAGCCACGCCGCTCCCCGGAAGCCGCCCGGCTGCGGGCGCCGCGCGAGAACGGCGCTCCCGGGCCCTGCGGCCGCCTCG
>JBBINS010000107.1:0-10514 GCA_037443765.1 Gammaproteobacteria bacterium | reverse complement strand
GCGACCGCCGCCCGGCCGGGCTCGGTCGCGCTGGTCGGCGCCGGGCCCGGTGATCCGGGCCTGTTGACGCTCGCCGGCCTGCGCGCGCTGCAGTCCGCGGACGTCATCCTCTACGACCGGCTGGTGTCGGCCGAGGTGCTCGCGCTCGCGCGCCGCGAGGCCGAGCTCATCGAGGTCGGCAAGTCCGGCGGCGGCCACAGCGTCTCGCAGGCGCGGATCCACGAGCTGCTCGCGGCGCACGCGCTCGCCGGTCGCCGCGTCGTGCGGCTGAAGGGCGGCGATCCGATGGTCTTCGGCCGCGGCGGCGAGGAACTCGAGCACCTGCGCCGCGCGTCGATCCCGTTCGAGGTCGTGCCGGGCGTCACCGCGGCACTCGCCTGCGCCGCGTACGCCGGCATTCCGCTGACCCACCGCGACTACTCGGGCGCGGTGCGCCTCGTGACCGCGCACTGCCGCGAGTCGGTCGATGCGACCGACTGGCGCACGCTCGCCGAGGGACGCGAGACGCTCGCGGTCTACATGGGCCTCGCGACGCTGCCGGTGTTGTGCCGGGAACTTACGCGCCACGGGCGCAGCGCCGCGACGCCGGTCGCGTTCGTCGAGAACGCGAGCCGGCCGGAGCAGCGCGTGATCGTCGGCACGCTCGGCGACGTCGAGGCACTCGCCGCCCGGCATGCGGTGCGCTCGCCCGCACTGCTCGTCGTCGGCGAGGTCGCGGCGCTCGCGCGCTCGCTGCACTGGTTCGGCGCCGCACCGATCACGGCGGACGCCGCGCCCGCGGCGCGCTCCGCCGCCTGAGTCGTCCCGCGAGGCGCGTCCGGCCGTCCGCCACGGCCGGCGCCAGGCGGGTCGCGACCGCGGCTCTAGGGGAAAGCCGCCGCGGGCGTTCAGCAATTTCCCGCAGCGCGCGCGCAAATTTCGTCCAGGCGATCATCGCGTTCGGCAAATAGCGCCTCGCGGCCGGAAATAAAGCCGCCGCGCCGCTTGAATGCGACTCGCGGCCGTCTACAATGACTCGCGACGATGCCAACGGACTGGCACGGACTGTTGGAATTCGAAAGGCCCGCTGCGGACCGTGACGAAGAACAAGAGACCTCGGACCAGCGCCGATTCACCGGCCGCCCGCCTGCTCGCCGGCTACCGGCGACGACTCGTCGACCTGCTCGATCGGGCGGAAGCGGACGCGCCTCGCGAGCCCGCGGACCTCAGGCTGTCCGTCGCCACGCTGGTCGAGGCGCTCAACAACGACCTGCTGCGGCTCTACCGGCTCGCCGAGACCGGCACGCTGACGCGCGCCGACCAGATGATCGTCATGCCGGCGCTCGAGCGGCTGCGCGACACGCTCCGCCATCGCGGCTCGCGAGTGCACGCGATGAGTGACACGCTTCACAAAGCGATTGCCGGGCTGCCGGTCAGCGGCTGAGTCGCCGCCGAACTGCGACGTCGCGCGTCAAGTTCCTTCCGCCGGCACCGATACGCGGCGTATGGCAACGCGCAAATCCCCCCGCAAGCAACCCGCTCCCGCCGGTCGACTGGTCCCCGCCCTGCGCGACGCGGTCGAGGTCGTCGACCGCGCGCTCAAGGAACTCGGGCGGCCGCCGCCCGCCGCGAAGAAGCGCGCCGCCCGCCGCCCGCCAGGCAAGGCGTAGGCCCCGCCCCGGTGCGCCGGCTTCCCGGGGCGCGCCGTCCCGGCCGCGGCGCCACGCCCGCGGGTGTCTGCGGTAGAGTACGGGGCCCCGGCTGCCGGAGCCTCCAGTGACCGCTCCCCAGATCCTCGTTCACGCCCGACGCGACAACGTCGGCGTCGTCGTCGTCGAGGACCTCGGCGCGGCGACCGACGCGCTGTGCGTCGTCACCGAGGACGACTCCGACTTCCGCCTGACGCTGCGCGAGGCGATCCCGCTAGGCCACAAGGTGGCGCTCGCCGATCTCGGCCCCGGCGACACCGTCGTCAAGTACGGCGAGGACATCGGCCGCGTCGTCGCTCCGGTCGCGAAGGGCGCGCACGTCCACGTCCACAACCTGCGGACGAAGCGCTGGTGACTGCGCCGCCGACCCATCCCGAGCGTCGCCGGATTCACGGCTACCGCCGCGAGAACGGCCGGGTCGGCATCCGCAACTACGTCGCGATCCTGCCCGTCGACGACATCTCGAACGCCGCCTGCGAGGCGGTCGCCGCCCATATCCAGGGGACCGTGGCGTTGCCCCACGCCTACGGCCGCCTGCAGTTCGGTGCCGACCTCGACCTGCACTTCCGCACGATGATCGGCACCGGCGCCAATCCGAACGTCGCCGCCTGCGTCGTCATCGGCATCGAGCCCGGCTGGACGCAGCGCATCGTCGATGGCATCGCCGCGACCGGCAAGCCGGTCGCCGGCTACTCGATCGAGGGGCACGGCGACATCGCGACGGTCGCGGCCGCGTCCCGCAAGGCGAAGGAGTTCGTGCACGCGGCGAGCGAGCAGCTGCGCGTCGACTGCCCGCTGACGGACCTGTGGATCGCGGCCAAGTGCGGCGAGTCGGACACGACGACCGGGTTGGCCTCCTGCCCGACGGTCGGCAACATGTACGACAAGCTGATCCCGCACGGCCTGTACGGCTGCTTCGGCGAGACCTCGGAGCTGACGGGCGCCGAGCACCTCGCGGCGGCGCGGGCCGCCTCCCCGGAGGTGCGCGACAAGTTCCTGAGGACCTGGGCTGCCTACCAGCGGGACGTCATCGAGGCGCACAAGACCTCGGACCTGTCGGAAAGCCAGCCGACGCGCGGCAACATCGCCGGCGGCCTGACGACGATCGAGGAGAAGGCGCTCGGCAACCTCGAGAAGATCGGCCGGCACGCGCGCTACATCGACGTGCTCGAACCCGCCGAGGCGCCCGCCCGCGGGCCCGGCCTCTACTTCATGGACAGCTCGTCGGCAGCCGCCGAGTGCTGCACGCTGCAGGCGGCCGCCGGCTACGTGCTGCACATCTTCCCGACGGGCCAGGGCAACGTGATCGGCAACCCGATCATGCCGGTCATCAAGCTGACCGGGAACCCGCGTACCGCGCGGCTGATGGCCGAGCACGTCGACGTCGACGTCTCCGGGATCCTGCGCCGCGAACTGACGCTCGACGCCGCCGGCGAGACGCTGATCGACATGATCTGCCGCACCGCGAACGGCCGGCTCACGGCGGCCGAGGCCCTCGGCCATCGCGAGTTCGTCATGACGAAGCTGTACCGGAGCGCATGACCGCGCGCTTCCCGTCCCGCGCCGCGCGCTCCGCGCCGGCCGTGGCTCACCCCGGCGCACAGAGGCGCGGATGACCCCCGCGACCGTCGACCACGACGTGCTGGTCATCGGCGGCGGGGTGAACGGCGCCGGCATCGCCCGTGACGCCGCCGGCCGCGGGCTCCGGGTGCTGATGTGCGAGCAGGACGACCTCGCCGCGCACACGTCGTCCTCGAGCACCAAGCTGATCCACGGCGGGCTGCGCTACCTCGAGCACTACGAGTTCCGCCTCGTGCGCAAGGCGCTCGCCGAGCGCGAGGTCCTGCTCGCCGCCGCGCCGCACATCATCTGGCCGCTGCGCTTCGTGCTGCCGCACGAACCGCACCTGCGGCCGGCGTGGATGATCCGCGCGGGCCTCGTGCTCTACGACCACCTGGCGCGGCGTCGCCGTCTGGCGGGCTCCGGGACGGTCGACCTGCGCCGCCACCCGGCGGGCGCGCCGCTGCGCGCGGGCTACGCGCACGGTTTCGTCTACTCCGACGCGTGGGTCGACGACGCCCGCCTCGTCGTGCTGAACGCGATCGACGCGCGCGAGCGCGGCGCCGAGATTGTGACGCGCACGCGCTGCACGCGCATCGTGCGCGAGCAGGGGACCTGGACCGCGACGCTCGTCGACGGCCACGGCGAGCGCCGCCTGGCGCGCGCCCGCGCGGTGGTGAACGCGACCGGCCCGTGGGTCGGCAGCTTCCTCGACCAGGCGACGCCGGTGCGCAGCCGGCGGGCGGTCCGCCTGGTCAAGGGCAGCCACATCGTCGTGCCGCGCCTGTTCGAGCACGACTTCGCGTACATCTTCCAGAACGTCGACCGCCGCATCATCTTCGCGATTCCGTACGAACACGAGTTCACGCTGGTCGGCACGACGGACGTCGAGTTCCACGGCGAGGCGTCGCGCGCGCACATCGGGGCCGACGAGACGAGCTACCTGTGCGAGCTCGTCAGCCGCCATTTCCGGCGCGGCATCTCGCCGGCCGAAGTCCTGTGGAGCTACTCGGGCGTCCGCCCGCTGCTCGAGGACGAATCCTCCGACCCGTCGAGCGTGACCCGCGACTACACCTTCGAGCTCGACACGGACGGCGCGCCGCTGCTGTCGGTGTTCGGCGGCAAGATCACGACCTACCGGCGCCTCGCCGAGGAGGCCGTCGAGCGCCTGCTGCCGGAACTCGGCGTGACGCGGCCGCGCTGGACCGCGACCGCGCCGCTGCCGGGCGGCGACATGCCGGGCGGCGACTACGCGACCTTCCGCAGCGGCCTCGGCGAGCGCTACCCCGGCTTCCCGGCCCGGCTGCTCGATCGGTGGGCGCGCGCCTACGGCACGCGCGCGACCGGCTGGCTCGGTTCCGCGCGCTCGCCGGCCGACCTCGGCGCCGAGGTCGTGCCGGGCCTGCACGCGGCGGAGATCGCGTACCTTCGGCGCAGCGAATGGGCGCAGAGCGCCGAGGACATCCTCTGGCGCCGCAGCAAGCTCGGGCTGCACGCGCCGCCGGACGCCGCCAGGCTGCTCGAGGCGTGGCTGGCGCGCCAGCCCGCCGCCTGACCCGCGGGAGCCGCCGGTGACGCGCTACGTCCTCGCACTCGATCAGGGCACGACGAGCTCGCGCTCGATCCTGTTCGACCGCCGCGGCCAGCCGTTCGCGATCGCGCAGCGCGAGTTCACGCAGCGCTTCCCGCAGCCCGGATGGGTGGAGCACGACGCCGACGAGATCTGGGAGACGCAACAGGCCACGATCGCCGACGTGCTGGCCGAGGCGCGCGCGACGCCCGCCGATCTGGCGGCGATCGGCATCACGAACCAGCGCGAGACGACGGTGCTGTGGGACCGGCGGAGCGGCCGGCCGGTAGCGCCGGCGATCGTCTGGCAGGACCGGCGCACGGCAGCGCAGTGCGACGCGCTGCGGGCCGACGGCCACGAGGCCGACGTCGCGCGCCGCACGGGCCTCACGCTCGATCCGTACTTCTCCGGCACCAAGCTCGCGTGGCTGCTCGAGCACGTGCCCGACGGCCGCCGGCGCGCCGAACGCGGCGAGCTTGCGTTCGGCACCATCGACAGCTGGCTCGTGTGGCAGCTGACCGGCGGCGGCGCGCATCTGACCGACGTCACGAACGCGAGCCGCACGCTGCTGCTCGATCTCGCGACCGCGCGCTGGTCCGCGCCCATGCTGGCGCTCCTCGGGATTCCAGCGGCCTGCCTGCCCGAGGTCGTGCCCTCCTCGCTGCCGGCCGCCGACGCGCCGCACGCGCTGCTCGGCGGCCAGGCGGTGCCGATCACCGGCATCGCCGGGGACCAGCAGGCGGCGCTGTTCGGCCAGGCGTGCTTCACGCCCGGGATGGCCAAGAACACCTACGGCACCGGCTGCTTCATGCTGATGAACACCGGAGCCGAGGCGCTCGCTTCGCGCCACCGGCTGCTGTCGACGATCGCCTGGGAGTGCGGCGGCCGCCACTACGCGCTCGAGGGCAGCGTGTTCGTCGCCGGCGCCGTGGTGCAGTGGCTGCGCGACGGGCTCGGCCTGATCAAGCGCTCCTCGGACGTCGCGGCGCTCGCGGCCAGCGTCCCGGACGCCGGCGGGGTCTACCTGGTCCCGGCGTTCACCGGTCTCGGCAGCCCGCACTGGGATCCGTACGCCCGCGGCACGATCGTGGGACTGACGCGGGGCACCGGCGCCGCGCACCTCGCGCGCGCGGCGCTCGAGTCGATCGCCTTTCAGAGCGCCGACGTGCTCGACGCGATGCAGGCCGACGCGGCCCGCCCGCTCGTCGAGCTTCGGGTCGACGGCGGCGCGACCGCGAACGACCTCTTGATGCAATTCCAGGCCGACCTGCTCGGCGTGCCGGTCGTGCGCCCGGAGGTCACCGAGACGACGGCCCTCGGCGCGGCCTACCTCGCCGGGCTCGGCGCAGGCTACTGGCGCTCGGCCGACGAGCTCGCGGCGCAGTGGCGCGCCGCACGGCGCTTCGAGCCGGGACCCGGCCGCAACGCCGCGGTCGCGCGGCGCGGGGAGTGGACGCGGGCGGTCGGCCGCTCGCGCGACTGGGCCCGATGAAACCCGTCGCCATATGTCAGGTCGCGGTGGCGCGAACCGTGACCGACTGCACAACTCCGGGCGCCGGCGACTGGAATCATCCGTCGGCGATTGGCGACGCTGCAGAGAATCCAGAGTGCCCCGGACCCCACAGTTCGATTTCGGTCCCTACGCCCAGCTCCTGAAGACGCTATTGCCGCGCGCGCGCGGCATCTACCTGTACGCACCCGACGGCGACCTGTCGTGGAGCGCCGACGGCGCCGACTTCCACGACCTGCGCCCCGCGATCGAGGAACTGCTCGAGGCCGCCAAGCGCAGCGCGGGCGCCCCGAGCGGCTTGCGGAGCATGCTCGACGACGCCCCGGCCTACGCTTTCCTGCTGCGCGACGAGCTCGGCGCCGTGCTCGGCGTGACCGCGGTCGTCTGCCGCAGCCTGACCCGCGACGGCGAGATTCCGACCTTCGAGAGCGTCGAGCGCACGCTCGCGCCGCTGCTCGCGCTGACGCGCCGCGACCTCGGCCAGCAGCGCGTGATCGAGACCGGGCGCTTTCAGATCGGCGACACCCAGGAGCTCGAGTGGCTGCTCGACGTCACCCAGCTCGACGCGCCGGCCGTTGGCGGTGATCCGCTGCAAGGCGTGCTCGACGCCTTCGCGACCCACGCGGAGTGCGACCTCGCCTACCTCTACGTTCCCGGGCGCCGGCTCGAGCGCAGCGTGACGCGCTGCAGCCTCGCGGCCGGCGAGCTCGACACGCTGCGCGGCGTCGTCGGCCGTCACCTGCACAAGGTGGCGCAGCTCCAGCAAAAGACGCTGATCGTCAACAAAGTGCGCGAGACGGGCGCGGGCGAACTGGTGCCGTTCCGGATCCTGTGCGTGCCCCTCGTCCGCCGCGGCCAGACGCTCGGCGTGGCGGTCGCCTTCAACCGCGCCCAGAGCCGGTCGTTCGGCACGCGGGAGGCCCGCATGCTCGAGCGCGTGGCGCCGCGGCTGCTCGAGATCATCGACGTGCGCATCGATGGCACGACCGGCCTGCTGACCCGCCACGCCTTCGACGAGCACGTCGCCTCGCTGCTCGCGCGCAGCAAGGACGGCAGCCGGGTGCTCGTCTACGCCGACGTCGACGAACTGCGCTCGCTCAACGAGCTGTACGGCTTCGAGTCCGGCGACGCCGTGCTGCGCGCGGTCGGCGACGCGTGGCGCACGCTCGAGCTGCCGGGCGCGAGCGTCACGGCGCGGATCGCGAGCGACAGCTTCGTCGCGCTGCTCGACGGCTGCTCGCTGGACGCGGCCCGGACCTGGTCCGAGTCGGCGCGCCACGCGGTCAGCTCCGTGAAGCTGTCGGAGCGGCTGGCCGGCGTCACGACGACGATGAGCTTCGGCGTCGCCGCGCTGCCGCCGGGCGGTACGCTCGAGCACGCGCTCGCCGCGGCCGAGTCGGCCTGCCAGGAGGCCAAGGACGGCGGCCGGAACCGCGTCGAGGCCTTCGTGCCGGGCGCGGACCGCCTCGCCGCCCAGCAGCAGGAGCTGCGCGTCTACCACGAGCTGCTCGAGGCGTTCGAGCACAACCGGCTGCGGCTTTACGCGCAGGCGCTGACGCCGCTGTGGGACCCGAGCCGCGCCGAGCGCTACGAGGTGCTCGTGCGCCTGCAGGACGCGCGCGGCCAGATCGTTCCGGCCGAGCGCTTCATCGAGGTCGCGCGGCGCCACCGGCTGATGCGCCGGCTCGACGACTGGGTGCTCGCCGAGCTGCTGCGCCAGATCGGCCCGAGCGCCGCGGCGCTGACGCATGCCGGCACGGTCTTCTCGGTGAACGTGTCGGGCGAGTCGCTGATGCAGCCGGACCTCGCCGACCGCATCGGCGCGGCCGTGCGCGCGGCCCGGCTGCCGCCGGCGCTGCTCAACTTCGAGGTCAGCGAGGCCGCCATCACCGGGCGCGTCGCCGAGACCGAGCGCTTCGTCAACGCGATCGGCGAACTCGGCTGCCGCTCCTCGATCGACGACTTCGGCACCGGCGTCACGTCGCTCGCCTATCTCAAGGTGCTGAAGGTGTCGGCGCTCAAGATCGACGGCGTGTTCGTCGCCGACCTGCTGCGCGAGCCGCGTTCGGAGTCGATGGTGCGCGCGATCCTGCACATCGCTCGGCAGCTCGAGCTCGACACCGTCGCCGAATCCGTCGAGTCGAAGGAGGCGGCCTCGCAGCTCGCGACGCTCGGCGTCACCTACGGCCAGGGCAGCGCGTTCGGCGAGCCGCGCCCCCTCGCCGAGGTCCTCGGCGGCCTCGCGCGGCAGGCGGCCCAGCCGCTGCCGGAGCCGGTCGCGCCGCCGGTCGCCGACAGGCGCGTCCACTAGGCGGTTGGCCGCGCGCCGCCAGCCGGCGACTTTCGGGTCGCCCGGATGACGCGAACGTTAAGTTCCCTCAACCTTTGCGCCGGCCGGCCCGCGTCCGGTTTCACTGGTGCTCGCCGGTCGCCGACGTGCGGCCGCCGAAGCGGAGATGCCATGTTCAGACGGAACCGCAGGTTCGTGATGGCCCGACTCGCGCCCTGGGTGGCGTGCATCGCACTTGCGGCCGCAGCCGGCGCGCGGGCCGACGAGCCGGCGGACCCGCCCGGCCGCGTCGCGCGCGTGAACCTCGCCGTGGGCGCGGTCTCCCTGCAGCCGGCCGGCGCCGAGTCGTGGGTCTCGGACGTCCTGAACCGCCCGCTCACCAACGGCGACAAGCTGTGGGTCGACCAGGGGTCGCGCGCCGAGCTGCACATCGGCTCGGCGGCCGTGCGCCTCGGCGAGGAGACCGGCATCAGCGTCCTCAACGTCGACGACCGCACCGTCCAGCTCAAACTCAGCGCCGGCACGCTGCAGATCCGCGTCCGCGGGCTCGACCCGGAGCAGACGTTCGAGATCGCGACGCCGACCGCGTCGGTCGCCGTGCTGCGCCCCGGCGACTACCGGCTCGAGGTCGCCGATTCCGGCTTCCTGGCGCGTCTCGCGGTCGCGCAGGGCCAGGTCGCCGTGACCGACCAGGGCCACGAGGCGACCGTCGGCGCCGGGCAGCTCGCAGAGTTCACGGGCACGAGCGTCGCGGACGCGGAGATCCGCGCGCTGCCGCCGGACGACGCGTTCGATCAGTGGGTCGCCGACCGCGACCGGCGCGAGGACCTCTCTGTTGCGAGCCAGTACGTGTCGCCCGCGGTCACCGGCGCCGAAGACCTCGACGACTACGGCACCTGGGAGATCGCCGACGACTACGGCCCGGTGTGGATGCCCGCGGTGGCCAGCGGCTGGGCGCCGTACCGCAACGGCCACTGGGGCTGGATCGCGCCGTGGGGCTGGACGTGGATCGACGACGCGCCGTGGGGCTTCGCGCCGTTCCACTACGGGCGCTGGGTGTTCTTCCGCGGCAACTGGGGCTGGGCGCCGGGGCCGCGCCGCTACGCGCCGGTGTACGCACCGGCCCTGGTCGGCTGGGTCGGCGGCGCGCCCGCGGCCGGCGGCGTCCGCGCGCCCCCGGTCGGCTGGTTCCCGCTCGGCTGGAACGAGGTCTACGTCCCGGCCTACCGGGTGAGCAATGACTACGTGCGCAGCGTGAACGTCACGAACACCCACGCGACCAGCGCAGTCATCAACAACTACATCTCGAACAACCTGACGATCATCGACCGCGACCACGGACGCCACGGCGTCGGCGGCTCCGGCGGGCAGCACTACGCGAACTTCACGGTCCCTGGCGCGGTCACCGCGACCAGCCGCACCGCGTTCACAACCGCGCAGCCGGTCGCCTCGCACCTCGCGCGGCTGCCGCAGGAGACGCTCGCGGGAGCCCCGCTCGGCACCGGGGCACCGGCGATCGCGCCAACCACCGGCAGCCTGGGCCGGCCGGCCGCGACGATCCCGCGCGCGGCACCGCAGATCTGGACCCGGCCGGTCATCGCGCGCACGCCGCCGCCGCCGCCACCGCCCTCGTTCGAGGCACAACGGTACGCGGTCGCGGCCAACGGCGGCCTGCCGGTCGCGTTCCGCGGCTTCGCTTCGGCACCGGCGGCCCGCGGCGCCACCCCGCAGCCTTCGCGTGCGCGCGCCGACGTCGTCCAGGTCTCGCCGGGCTCGACGCCGCCGCGCGCCCGCGGCGATCGACCGGTCGCGTCGCGGACGGCGCCTGCGTCCGTCACGCCCCCGCAGCAGCCGGCACCCCGGCCGGTTCCGGACTCCCGGCTCCCGGCGCAGGCG
>JBBINS010000106.1:0-10729 GCA_037443765.1 Gammaproteobacteria bacterium | reverse complement strand
CCCGCGCGCCGCCGGCCGGGCCGCCGGGGCGTCGCGCCGGGGCCGGTCTGCGTCGCGTCGCGTCGCGATCGGACCGCCGCGCCCGGTTAAACTCCCCCGAGGAGTCCCGATGCCCCTGTCCCCCGAAATCGCGAGTCGCCGCAAGGCCGAGCGGGCGGCGCTGATCGCCCGTCGTCTCGCGGCGTCGCCGGCCGACCACGCCCGCTGGAGCAGCCAGATCGAGAACCACCTGCGGCAGGGTTTCGGCCTCCTGGCGGGGCTGGTGGTCGGGTTCTGCTGGCCGTACCAGGGCGAGTTCGACGCGCGGCCGTTCGTGCGCGACCTGCGCCGGCGCGGCGCGCGCGCGGCACTGCCGGTGGTGGTCGCCAAGGGCCAGCCGCTCGAGTTCCGCGAGTGGTGGCCGGGCGTCGCGATGGCGAACGGCGTCTACGACCTGCCGGTGCCGGACGGCACCGCGCTGCTCACGCCCGACGCGCTGCTGATCCCCGCGGTCGGCATCGGGGCGGTCGGCGACCGGCTCGGCTACGGCGGCGGCTACTTCGACCGCACGCTCGCGGCGCTGCATCCGAAGCCGGTCGCGATCGGCCTCGCCTTCGAGCTGTCGCGCATCGCGACGACCGAGCCGCAGCCGCACGACGTACTGATGGATTTCGTGGTGACCGAGACCGGTGTCGAGGCGGCCGTCCCCGGGGGCCTCGAGCGGGTCGAGGCCGAGGTGTGCCGGGAACGGCTGCTGCTGCTCACGACGGGGCGTGGCTTGCCGCGTCGCAGCATGACGGCCGTTCGCGCATAAGACCGACGCCGGGCTGGGCCGGGCGTCACGTATACAATATATTAGCCGCCCGAGGCGGGTTCCAAAGGGAGATGTTCGTGCGTTCAGATATCGAGATTGCACAGGCGGCAACGCTCAAGCCGATCAACCAGATCGCCGCGAAGCTCGGCATCCCCGAGGACGCGCTCGACGCGTACGGACGGCACAAGGCCAAGATTTCGATGGAGTACATCGAAGGCCTCAAGTCGCGTCCGAACGGCAAGCTGATCCTCGTCTCCGCCATCAGCCCGACGCCGGCCGGCGAAGGCAAGACGACCACGACCGTCGGCCTCGGCGACGCGCTCAACCGCATCGGCAAGAAGGCCGTGATCTGCCTGCGGGAGCCGAGCCTCGGGCCCGTGTTCGGCATGAAGGGCGGCGCCGCGGGCGGCGGCATGGCCCAGGTCGTGCCGATGGAAGACATCAACCTGCACTTCACGGGCGACTTCAACGCGATCGCGCTCGCCAACAACCTGCTGTCGGCGCTGATCGACAACCACATCCACCACGGCAACGAGCTCGGCATCGACGTCCGGCGCATCACCTGGAAGCGGGTGATGGACATGAACGACCGGGCGCTCCGCGACATCACGGTCTCGCTCGGCGGCCCGGGCAACGGCTACCCGCGTCAGGACGGCTTCGACATCGTCGTCGCCTCCGAGGTCATGGCGATCTTCTGCCTGTCGACCAGCCTCAAGGACCTCAAGACCCGCCTCGGCAACATCGTCATCGGCTACACGCGCGACCAGAAGCCGGTGCGCGCTCACCAGCTGAAGGCCAACGGCGCGATGACGGTGCTGCTGCGGGAGGCGCTGAAGCCGAACCTGGTGCAGACGCTCGAGAACAACCCCGCCTTCATCCACGGCGGCCCGTTCGCGAACATCGCCCACGGCTGCAACTCGGTGCTCGCGACGCAGACGGCGCTCAAGCTCGCCGACTACGTCGTCACCGAGGCCGGCTTCGGCGCCGACCTAGGCGCCGAGAAGTTCATCGACATCAAGTGCCGCAAGGCGGGGCTCGAGCCCGCGGCCGCGGTGCTGGTGGCGACGATCCGCGCGCTCAAGTACCACGGCGGCTGCGACCTCAAGGAACTCAACAAGGAGAACCTGCCGGCGCTCGAGAAGGGCATCGCCAATCTCGAGCGGCACGTCAACAATGTGCAGAACCACTACGGCCTGCCGTGCGTCGTGTCCGTCAACCACTTCACCTTCGACACCGAGGCCGAGTTCAAGCTGCTGCAGTCGAAGCTCGCCCACCTCAAGGTGCCGGTGATCTCGGCGCGGCACTGGGCCGACGGCGGCGCCGGCGCCGAGGCGGTCGCGCGCGCGGTCGTCGAGGTCGCCGAGCGCGGCGGCAAGAAGTTCACGTACGTCTACGACGACGCGCTGCCGCTGTGGGACAAGATGAAGACCATCGCCACCAAGATCTACGGCGCGGCCGACATCACCGCCGACAGCAAGGTGCGCACGCAGATCAAGCAGCTGCAGGACGGCGGCTACGGCCACTACCCGGTGTGCGTCGCCAAGACCCAGTACTCGTTCTCGACCGACGCCCAGCTCCGGGGCGCGCCGTCCGGGCATACGGTCAACATCCGCGAGGTGCGGCTCGCCGCGGGCGCCGAGTTCATCGTGATGGTCTGCGGCGACATCATGACGATGCCGGGCCTGCCGAAGGTGCCGTCGGCCGACCACATCGACATCGACGAGCAGGGCAAGGTGGTGGGGCTGTTCTAGCCGGCCCCGCGGTGCGGAGGGACCGATGACCGACCCAGGTTCCTCCCGCACCGAGCTCGTCCGCGGCCTCGGCCTCTGGGGCGCGATCGCGATCAACGTCGCGAACATGATCGGCACCGGCGTCTTCCTGAAGACGCGGGTCATGACGTGCAACGTCGGCTCCCCGCTGCTCGTGCTCGCCGTCTGGCTCGCGGCGGGCCTGCTGACCCTCGCCGGCACGTTCTCCTACGCCGAAGTCGCCGCGATGATCCCGGAGGCGGGCGGCGACTACGTGTTCCTGCGGCGCGCCTACGGCCGCCTGACCGGCTTCCTGTACGGCTGGACCACCTTCGCGATCTACAAGACCGGCTCCCAGGCCGCGCTCGCGGTCGGCTTCGCGATCTTCCTGAACGTCGCGTCGGGCGGCGCGGTCGAGGGCGACGCGCTCGCGGGCTCGCTCCTCGGCGTGCCGCTGCACTTGTCGTGGCTCGCGGTCGTCGCGGTCGCCGCCGTCTGGGCCGTCGCCGGCATCAACTGCCGCTCGGTCGTGACCGGCGGGCGCACCGCGATCGTGCTGACGAGCGCCAAGGTGGTGCTGCTCGCGGCGCTCGCGATCGGCGCGTTCGCCTTCGCGACCGGCCACTGGGGGCACTTCTCGCTGCCGGCGGCCGGCGCGACCTGCGAGGGCGTCGAGCCGAGCGCGCGCGGCGGCATCGCGGGCTTCGGCGCGGCGATGCTCGGCGCGCTGTGGGCCTACGACGGCTGGTCCAACGTCACGCCGCTCGCCGGCGAGATCAAGGACCCGGCGCGCGACCTGCCGCGCGCCTTCCTCGGCGGAATGCTCGCGGTCGGGGCGCTCTACCTCGCGGTCAACCTGGCGTACTTCTACGTGCTGACGCCCGCGGAGGTCGGCAGCGTCTCCTCGACCTCGTCGGTCGCGACCGAGGTCATGAAGCGCTTCGTCGGGCCCGCGGCCGTCACGCTCGCGGCGGTGGCGCTGATGCTGTCGGCGTTCGGCTCGCTGCAGGCCTCGGTGCTGTCGGGCGCGCGGATCCCGTTCGCGATGGCGCGCGAGGGGCTGTTCTTCCGCGCGCTCGGCCGCGTCGCGCCGCGCACGCACGTGCCGGCGCGGGCGGTGGTCGCGCAGGCGGCGTGGGCGAGCGTGCTCGCGCTGTCGGGCTCGTACGACACGCTGACCGACTCCGCGGTGTTCGCGGTGTGGCTGTTCTACGGGCTGACCGCGAGCTCGCTGTTCGTGTTCCGCCGCACGATGCCCGACGCGCCGCGCCCGTACCACGCCTTCGGCTACCCGCTGGTGCCGGCCGCGTTCATCCTGGTGACGCTCGCGCTGCTCGCGAACACCTTCGTCGCGACGCCCCGGCTCGCGCTGATCGGCGTGGCGGTGATGGTCGCGGGCCTGCCGTTCTACCTCTACTGGTCGCGGCAGCTGCCGCCGGTCACACCGCCGTAGCCGAGGACGGGTCGGGCAGGTGCGGCAGCGCGTTGAAGCTGACGAGGCTGCGGCGCCGGCCGGAGAAGCGCACCTCGCTGAGCGCGGTGTTCCGGAGCACCGCGGAGAGATCGATCACGCGCTCCTCGTCGAGCCCGAGCAGCCAGCCCGCCGCCGACGAGACGAGCCCGCCGGAGGTGAAGGCGACCGCGTTGCCGTTGCCGACGCACATCGCGTCGAGCGCCCGCAGCGAGCGCTGCCGGAACTCGGCCCACGGCTCGACGCCGGGCACCTCGAGGACGCCGCGCGCCCAGTCGCGCATGACCTCGCGGTAGCGGCGGAAGAACTCGCGCACGACGCGCTCGCGCTCCGCCCCGCCGGGGTCGACGGACTCCATGGCGCCGCCGCCGGCGTCCGGCCGCCCGAGCGCGTGCTTGAGCACCGCGACGCCGTGATGCTCGTCGAGCTCGGGGAGCTCGCGCGCCGCCGGCAGCGCGAGGCCGCGCTCGGCGAAGCCCTCGGCCACCATCTCGAGCGTGTCGCGATGGCGCCGCCGCGGACCGACCCAGACGGTGTCGAAGCGGACGCCGTGCGTCGCCCAGTGGCGGCCGAGCGCGCGCCCCTGCTCGCGGCCGACCGGCGACAGCTCGTCGTAGTCGCTGCCGAAGAACGACGCCTGCCCGTGCCTGACCAGTACCAGCTCGCCCATGGTCTCAGTGCCCCGCATCGATGGCCGCAGCGCCCGGAGGTGGCGCGGCCTGCCGCGACCCGCGCAGCGCGAGCACGAGCGGCAGGGTGACGAGCGTACACGCCGCGAGCAGGTAGAAGTCGTTCGCGTAGGCGATCGCCGCCGCCTGCCGCCCGATCTCGCCGACCAGCGAGCCGGTCGCGACGTTGGCTCCCGGCAGCGCGCCGACGGCCTGCCAGCGCTCGGTGGCGTACGGCGTGAAGTGCTCGGCGAGGTAGCTCTGGTTGACCTGCGCGGAGCGCGCCAGGAGCGCGATCGTCGCCGAGACGCCGACCGCGGCGCCGACGTTGCGCAGCAGCGTCAGCAGCACGCCGGCCTCGGTGCGGGCGCGGTCGGGCAAGGTCGAGTAGCCGACCAGCGTCAGCGGCATGAAGGTCAGCGGCGTGCCCATGCCCTGGATGATGCCGCTCACCACCACCGCGCTCGCCGGCGTGTCGACGCTGAAGCGGCCCATCATCCACAGCGAGATGGCCGCCGCGCTGATGCCGATCGCCATCGTCGGCCGGGGCCCCAAGAGGCTCGTCAGGCGCGCGCCGACCATCATCGCGACGATCGAGGCGGCGCCGCGCGCCGCCATCAGCGTGCCGGCCTCGGTCGGCGTGTAGCCCTTCAGCTGCTGCAGGAAGCTCGGCAGCAGCACGCTCGGCGAGATCACGGTGATGCCGATCACGAACATCATGATCAGCGACACCGTGAAGTTGCGGTCCTTGAACAGGTGGATGTCGACGAACGGGTGTCGCGCCGTCAGCGAGTGGACGATGAACATGTAGAGCCCGAGCGCCGACACGACCGCGTAGGCGACGATCTCGGTCGACGCGAACCAGTCCCGCCCCTCGCCGCGGTCGAGCATCAGCTGGAAGAGCCCGAGCGCCATCGACAGCAGCACGAAGCCCGTCAGGTCGAACGGGCGGCGCGCGTCGGTGCCGCTCTTCGGCATCGCCGCCATGAGCCCGAGCCAGGCCACGAGCCCGATCGGCACGTTGATGTAGAAGGCCCAGCGCCAGGAGAACGCGTCCGTGAGCCAGCCGCCGAGCGTCGGGCCGATCACCGGCCCGACCATGACGCCCATGCCCCACAGCGCCATCACCCGGCCGTGCTGCTCGCGCGGGAACTCCCGGAGCAGCACCACCTGCGACAGCGGCACGAGCGCCGCGCCGAACGCGCCCTGCACGGTGCGGAACAGCACCATCTCGATGAGGTCGGTCGCGACGCCGCACAGCATCGACACGACCGTGAAGCCGGCGATGCAGACGCCGAGCACCGCCCTGAGCCCGAAGCGCGTGCCGAGCCAGCCGGCGAGCGGCGTCGCGATCGCGCTGATGACGATGTAGGAGGTGACGATCCAGGCCGCCTGGTCCTGGGTCGCCTGCAGCGAGCCCTGGATGTGCGGCAGCGCGACGTTGACGATCGTCGAGTCGATCGCGTACAGCATCGTCGCCAGCACGGTCGCCGTGCCGAGCAGCCAGCGGGAGCGCGCGGGGGTCACCATCGCTTGCGCGCCGTCCGGCTCAGCGGTCGCGCCCGAGCCAGCGGTCGAAGCGCGTGTGCTTGCCGGTGTCGATCTCGACGTCGGCGCTCATGCCGTCCCGGAGCGGCGGGTCGCCGGCCCTGGGCTCGATGACGATCCTGACCGCGATGCGCTGCACGACCTTGACCCAGTTGCCGGAGGCGTTCTGCGCCGGCAGCAGCGAGAACTCGGACCCCGTCGCCTGCGAGATGCTCTCGACGCGGCCGTGCCACTCGTGGTTCGGGTAGGTGTCGATGACGATCGCGACCGGCTGGCCCGGCCGGACCCATTCGAGGTCGGTCTCCTTGAAGTTCGCCTCGACCCACACGCTCTTGTCGCTGACGATGGCGAACGCCGGACGGCCGGCCTCGACGCGGGCGCCGACCTTGGGCAGGTGGCTCGCGACGCCGGCCTGCGGCGCGGCGATGCGGGTGTGCGCCAGGTCGACGCGCGCCCGGTCGAGGTCGGCGAGCGCGACGCGCACCTCGCCGTAGCTGTCCACCGGTGCGTCGACGCTGCCGCCGAAGCGCGCCAGCGTCTGCGCGCGCTGCAGCTCGAGCATCTCGATGCTGCCGTTGGAGAGGTCGGCGAGGCGGCGCGCGCTGTCGAGCGTCGCGAGCGGCGTGAGCTTCTTCTCGGCGAGCTCCTCCTGGCGCTTCAGGTCGCGGTTCGCGTACAACGCGGCGCGGCGCGCCATCGCGACCTCCTCGCCCTTCTCGCGGTACGCGACCTTGGCGCCCTGGATCTCGGCGCGCGCCGTCGACAGGCGCGACTCGGCGGCGGCGACCGCGATCTTCTCGAGCGTGTCGTCGAGCACCAGCACCGGCTGGCCGGGCACGACGCGCTCGTTCTCGGCGACCAGCACCTCGCGCACGTCGCCGGACACCTGCGGCGCGACGTCGACGCGGTCGCGCTGCACGTAGGCGTTGTCGGTCGAGACGTAGCGGCCGGCGCTGCCGTACAGGTAGAGCGCGGCCGCGGCCAGCACGAGCGGCAGCACCCACAGCAGCAGCCGGCGGCGCCACGGGTTGCCGGCGTCGACGGCGGCCTCGGCCTCGGGTCGGGTCGCGGCGTCCATGCTCAGGTTCCCCCGCTCAGGTTGTCGGCCAGCTTGCCGAGCACGCGCATCAGCGTCGTGCGCTCGCGCGCCGCCACGCCCTTCAGGGCCCGGGCACCGGTCTCGTCGGCGACCCGCGCCATCCGCGCGACCAGCGGCTCGCCGCGCGCGGCCACGTAGACGCGCACCGCGCGCCGGTCCTTCGGGTCGGGCTGGCGCCGCACGTAGCCGCGCTCGACCAGCCGGTCGACCATCCGGCACAGCGTCACCGGCGTCACGTCGAGCCGGTGCGCGAGCGCGGTCTGGTGCGAGCCGGGCACCCGGTGCACGTGGAACAGGAGCTTGGCGAGCGCCGGGGTCAGGCCGAGCCCGGTCGCGCGCGCGTAGAAGTCGCGCTTCATCAGCCGCACGACGTCGCTCAGCAGGTAGCCGAGCGAGGGCTCGGGGCTGCGCTCAGCGGCCACGGCGGGCCCCGGCGATGAGATTAGCCTTGCACATAGTTAGCAAAGCTTATCAAATCGGCCGGCCGGCGTCGCGTGCGGCAGCGCACACGGCGATGCGTCCGGGCGCCGCCCGGCAGGGGAATCGGCTGGGAGGCGGCCCCGGGGCGGCCCCGGGGCCGGGTTCAGGCGACCTGCTGGCTGAGGCCCGGCGCCGGCACGGTCTGCCGGCCGAGCTCGTGGGCCTCGAAGTCGTCGACGTGCACGAGCTCCATGACCTTGCGGTCGTAGTCCCGCAGCTGCGCGGCCTCGGTCTCGCTGACGATGCCCGCCGCCAGCGCCTGCTGGATCTGGCCCGGCAGGTCGAGCGCGGTCACGCGGCCGGTCTTGACGCCCTCGACGCGGATGCGCTTCTCGATGGGCTCCGCGGCCAGCGACAGCACGAGCGCCTCCTGCAGCAGCCCGACCGGGTTGCCGGGCTCGACGGCGCGGTAGACGCCGAGCGTCAGCCGGTCGCGGGCCTCGGACGGCGTCATGACGACGTCGACGATCTGCCGGCCGAGACGGTCCGACGGCGCCGAGTAGGTGAGCCCGCGCGGGAAGATCAGCACCCGCATGAAGCCCGCCAGCCAGCGCACCGGGAAGTTCCTCAGGAAGCCGTGCAGCTGCTCCTGCGCGCGGTACAGCAGGTGCCGGCAGGCCCACTCGACCATCGGCTGGTCGGCCTCGGGGCGGCCCTGGTTGTCGTGGTGCTTGAGCACCATCGAGGCGAGGTACATCGACGACAGCACGTCGCCGAGACGCGCCGACAGGCTCTCGGCCTTCTTGAGGTACCCGCCGAGCGACAGCATCGACACGTCGGCCGCGAACGCGAAGCTGGCGCTGAAGCGGTTGATGTGCTGGAAGTAGCGCGTCGACGCGCCGGCCTCCGGCACGTGCGTGAAGCGCGCGAGCGTGAGCGCCATCACCAGCGAGCGCGCCGCGTTCGACAGCGTGAAGCCGACGTGGCCGAAGAACGCCTGGTCGAACTCGGCGAGGCCGCGCTCGCGGTTCGGGTCCTTGGCGGCGTTCATCTCGCGCAGCACGTACGGGTGGCAGCGCACCGCGCCCTGGCCGAAGATGATCAGGTTGCGCGTCAGGATGTTCGCGCCCTCGACCGTGATCGCGATCGGCACCGCCTGGTAGCCGCGGCCGAGGTAGTTGCGGGGCCCGAGGCAGACGCCCTTGCCGCCGTGCACGTCCATCGCGTCGTTGGCCACCATGCGGCCGAACTCGGTGCAGTGGTACTTCAGCATCGCCGACGGCACCGACGGCTTCTCGCCGCCGTCGATCGCGCCGGCGGTCACCGAGCGCGCCGCGTCCATGATGTACGTGAGGCCGCTCATGCGCGCGATCGCCTCGGAGACGCCCTCGAAGCGGCCGACCGACATGTTGAACTGGTGCCGGATCCGCGCGTAGGCGCCGGTCGCGAACACGCCGGCCTTGGCGCCGCCGGTCGTGTTCGACGGCAGCGAGATGCAGCGCCCGACCGATAGCTGCTCGACGAGCATCCGCCAGCCCTGGCCGGCCATCTTCGCGCCGCCGATCAGGAAGTCGACCGGCACGAACACGTCCTTGCCCTGGATCGGCCCGTTCTGGAACGGCACGTTGAGCGGGAAGTGCCGGCGCCCGATCGTGACGCCCGGCGTCGCGCGCGGGATCAGCGCGCAGCTGATGCCGATGTCGGCCTTGTCGCCGAGGAGCTTGTCGGGGTCGAACATCCGGAACGCGAGGCCGACCACCGTCGCGACCGGCGCGAGCGTGATGTAGCGCTTTGAGAAATTGAGGCGGATGCCGACGACCTCGCGGCCCTGCCACTGGCCCTTGCAGACGACGCCCGTGTCCGGGATCGAGGCGGCGTCGGAGCCCGCGCGCGGCGCGGTCAGCGCGAAGCACGGCACGTCCTCGCCGCGCGCGAGCCGCGGCAGGTAGTGGTCCTTCTGCTCCTCGGTGCCGTAGTGGAGCAGCAGCTCCGCGGGCCCGAGCGAGTTCGGCACCGCGACGGTCGAGGACAGCGTCGCGCTCTTCGACGACAGCTTCACGAGCACGCACGAGTGCGCGTAGGCGGAGAACTCGAGGCCGCCGTAGCGCTTCGGGATGATCATCGCGAAGAAGCCCTTGCTCTTCAGGAAGTCCCACACCGCCGGCGGCAGGTCGCCGAGCTCGTGGGTGACGTGCCAGTCGTCGACCATCCGGCACAGGTCCTCGCACGGGCCGTCGAGGAAGGCCTGTTCCTCGCCCGTGAGCTCCGGCCGCTTCGCCGACATCAGCTTTTCCCAGTTCGGGCCGCCGGTGAACAGCTCGCCATCCCACCACACGGTGCCGGCCTCGAGTGCCTCGCGCTCGGTCGAGGACATCGACGGCAGCATGCGGCGATACGCGAGCAGGAACGGCTTGGTGACGAACGCGAGCCGCAGCGGCGTGATGTTGAGCAGCGCCATCGGCGCGAACAGCAGCCACACGACGGTCTTCCACGGCCAGCCGGCGGCGCCCCAGAGCGTATAGGCGACGACGAGGGCCCCGAGCACCAGCGTCGCCCGGGCGAGCGTGGTACGGCGGTAGGCGAGGTAGAGGGAGGCGCCGGCGAAGGCGAACAGCCAGACGAGGCTCAGCATGGGCAACTCCGAGCCGGAGGGGGTGTACGGGTGATGATACCTAAAGAAATCGGCAATAGAGCCGGCACCTTAACGATTAATACGACCGGTCGTTTTCAAGTCGTCGAATTCGCCACCCTGTGCCGGAGAGTCCCCGATCCCCCCGATCGCGCTCAGCGGCCGCGGGGACCGGACGGGTGCTCGGGGCCGTGCTCGCCGCGGGGCGATTCCGACCGTGGCCGATCGCGCTCGGCGCGGGGTGCCCCTTCCGGCGATCTCGGTCGCGGCGCGTTGGCGGGTGCCCGCGACTCGGGCGCCGGCGCTCGGGAAGCGCGCGACGGACGTTCCGAGGCGCCGCCCCGCGCCGCCCC
>JBBINS010000105.1:0-10757 GCA_037443765.1 Gammaproteobacteria bacterium | reverse complement strand
CGCTCGAGACGCGGGCCTCGGCGGCCGCGGCGACGCCGCGCACGAGCACGCCGCTGACGCGGTCGCCGTGCGCGATCAGCGCCCGCTGCTCGACGTACGGCGCGACCGCGAGCACGTGCGGCTCGCGGCCGACGCGCTCCGCGAGCGCCGGCCAGTCGGCGAGCGGGCCGTCGAGGCCGGACAGCGTCGCGTGCGAGGCCATCGACAGGATCCGCGACTTCAGCTCGCTTTCGAAGCCGTTCATGACCGCGAGCACGATCAGCAGCACCGCGACGCCGAGCGCGACGCCGACCGCGCCCACCAGCGAGATGAACGACAGGAAGCGGTTGTCGGTCTGGGCGCGCAGGTAGCGCGCGGCGAGCCGCCACTCGATGAAGGGTCCGGCGCTCATTCGTACCGCAGCGCCTCGGCGGGCTCGGTACCCGCCGCGCGCCGCGCCGGATAGAGCGTCGCGGCGAGGGTCAGCACGAGCGCGACCAGCGCGACCGCGGCGACGTCGCCGGCCTCGACCAGCGACGGGATCCGCGTCACGTAGTAGACGTCGGCGTCGAGGATCTGGAAGCGGAAGGTGCGCTCGAGGAAGTGGACGATACCCTCGACGTGGTAGGCGATCAGCAGGCCGAGGCCGACCCCGGCGAGCGCGCCCGACCAGCCGATCACGACGCCCTCGCTGAGGAAGATGCCGACGATGCCGCGCGGCGCGAGGCCGAGGGTCCTCAGGATCGCGATGTCGGTGCGCTTGGCGCGCACCACCATGACGAGGTTGGCGACGATGCTGAAGGTCGCCACCGCGACGATCAGCAGCAGCAGCAGCGTCATCATCGTCTTCTCGATCCGGATCGCGCGGAAGTAGGTCGAGTTCTCGACCGTCCAGTCGCGCGCCGTGAGGCCGGGGCCGAGCGCGGCGGCGAGCGCGCCGGCCGCCGCCGGCGCCGCGAACACGTCCTGGAAGCGCAGCCGCACGCCGCTCGTCGCGCCGCCCTCGGCGAGCGCCCGCACGTCCTCGAGCCGCGCCAGCGCGAGGCCGCTGTCGTGGTCCTGGATGCCGACCTCGAAGATGCCGGCGACCGTGAACGCGCGGATCCGCGGGTTGAGCTCGCCGCCCTCGCCGGTGGTCGGCACCATGACCGTCACCTCGTCGCCGACGCCGACGCCGAGCTCGAAGGCCAGCAGCCGCCCGAGCACCAGGCGGTTGGCGCCCGGCGTGAGGTCGTCGAGGCTGCCGGCGACGAGCGCATCGCCGAGCAGGCTCACCGAACGCTCGCGCGCCGGGTCGACGCCGCGCACCATCGCGCCCTCCATCCGGTCGCCGTGCACGAGCAGCGCCTGCTCCTCGACGAAGGGCGAGGCGCCGACGACGCCCGGCACCGCGGCCGCGCGCCGCGCGAGCGCCTCGCCGTCGAACGGCGCGCCGGGCGCGGGCAGCAGCGTCGCGTGCGCCGAGAGGCTGAGGAGGCGGTCGCGGAGCTCGGCCTCGAAGCCGTTCATCACCGACAGGATCGTGATCAGCGCCGTGACGCCGAGCGCCACCCCGCCGACCGACAGCCACGTGATCAGCGACACCCCGCCGGCGCGCGAGCGCACGTAGCGCAGCGCGACAAAGAGTTCCAGGGGCCGAATCATGGCGGGATTAGACCACGGCCGGCCGGAAGTGCGAACCGCGTCATGTTCTCGAGCGGCGGCCCGCGAGGCGCTCGCGGGGCGGGTGATATATTGTCATCTCGGAGGTGCCGTCATGCGCTCGACCTCGAAACTGCTGGCTCTCGTGTGCACCGCCGCCGCCCTCGCGGGGACGGCCCTGCCGTCGTTCGCCGACGATGCCGCGCCGTCCGCGGCCACTGCGGGCGCGACCGCCGGCGGCGAGCGGCCCGAGAACGGCATGAAGATGGACGCGGTCGAGGCCCGTTACGGGGCGCCCGCGGCGCGCTACCCGGCCGTCGGCCAGCCGCCGATCACCCGCTGGGACTACCCGGGCTTCGTGGTGTATTTCGAGAACGACCTCGTGCTGCACGCCGTGGTGACCGGCGCCGGCTGAGCCGCCTGCCGGGGCGATCCGCCCCGCGCCTTCCGGCGCCCGTCAAGCCGTTGCGGCTGCGGGCGCAACCGGTATCCTCTCGCCCCCACCCTCCCGGCCTGCGCAAGGCCGAGCGGGCTCTATTGCCGTTGCCCGCCGAGGCCCCGTGCCGACCGTATTCGATCCGCTGCTGCCGACCCCGTCGAGCCCCGAGGTGCGCTGGGGCGAACTCTACGGCGGGTCGCTGTCGCTCGCGCTCGCCGAGGCGGCGCGCCGGCACGCGGCGCCGGTCCTCGTGGTCGCGGCCGGGGCCCGCGAGGCCGAGCGGCTGGGCGAGGAGCTGAAGTTCTTCGCCGGCGACGAACTGCCGGTGCTCGGGCTGCCCGACTACGAGACGCTGCCGTACGACGTCTTCTCGCCGCACCCGGACATCACCTCGCAGCGGCTCGCGACGCTCGCCGCGCTGCCGGGGCTGAGGCGCGGCCTCGTCGTGCTCGCGGTCGACGCGCTGCTGATGCGCCTGCCGCCGCCCGCCTTCGTCGCCGCGCACACGCTGGTGCTCGCGGCCGGCGAGCGGCTCGACCTCGTCGTGTTCCGCGGCCGGCTGGCGGCCGCCGGCTACGCGAGCGTCACGCAGGTCGCGGCGCCGGGCGAGTACGCGCAGCGCGGCTCGCTGATCGACCTGTGGCCGATGGGCGCGGCGGAGCCGTACCGGATCGACCTGTTCGACGAGGACGTCGAGAGCATCCGCGTGTTCGACCCGGAGTCGCAGCGCTCCGGCGACAAGCTCGAGCGGATCCGCCTGCTGCCGGCGCGGGAGTTCACGCTGACGCCGGAGGCGATCAAGGACTTCCGGCGCCGCTACCGCCAGCGCTTCGAGGGCGACGTGACGCGCTCGCAGGTCTACAAGAGCGTCAGCGAGGGCCTGCCGGTCGGCGGCATCGAGTACTACCTGCCACTGTGCTTCGACGCGCTCGCGACGCTGTTCGACTACCTGCCCGCGGGGACGCTCGCGGTCGACGCCTGCGGCTGCGCCGCGGTCGCGGCGCGCGCCTGGGACGAGATCGGCGCGCGCCACGAGCAGCGTCGCCACGACATCGAGCGCCCGCTCCTCAACCCGGCCGAGGTGTTCCTGCCGCCCGAGGAGCTCGCGACGCGGCTCGGCGGACTGCCGCGCGTCGTCGCCGGCAGCGTCAAGGTCGAGCCGATCGCGGCCGAGGCCGACGGCGTCCCGTTCCGCAACTTCGGCACCGAGGCGCCCCCGGCGCTACGGATCGACCCGCGCGCCGAGCCGCCGGCCGCGGCGCTGTGCGCGTTCCTCGACGCGTTCCCGGGGCGCGTGCTGCTCGCGGCCGAGTCCGCGGGCCGGCGCGAGGTGCTGCTCGAGCTGCTGCACCGGCTCGACCGCTACCCGAAGGCGGTCGCCGGCTGGGGCGAGTTCCGCGCCGGCGACGAGCGCCTCGCGATCACGGTCGCGGCCGCCGCCGGCGGGCTGTTTGCCCCGGCCGGCGGACTCGCGCTGGTCACCGAGGAGCAGCTCTACGGCGAGCGTGCGCGCCAGGAGCGGCGCCGGCGGCGGGCCGAGCGCGACCCGGAGCAGATTCTGCGCGACCTCAGGGACCTGACGATCGGCGCCCCGGTGGTCCACGAGGACCACGGCGTCGGCCGCTACCAGGGCCTCAAGACGCTGGACATCGACGGCGCGCCGCACGAGTTCCTGGTGATCGAGTACCTGGGCGCCGACAAGCTCTACGTGCCGGTCACCGCGCTCCAGCGCGTCACCCGCTACACCGGCGCCCCGGCCGAGAGCGCGCCGCTGCACAAGCTCGGCGGCACCGAGTGGGGCAAGGCCCGCAAGAAGGCCGCCGAGCGGATCCGCGACGTCGCCGCGGAGCTCCTCGACCTCTACGCGCGACGCGCCGCGCGCGTCGGCAGCGCGATGGCGCCCGACGCGCGCGAGTATGCGGCCTTCGAGGCGGCGTTCCCCTTCGAGGAGACGCACGACCAGCTCGAGGCGATCCGCGCGGTGCTCGTGGACCTCGCGACCGCGAAGCCGATGGACCGGGTCATCTGCGGCGACGTCGGCTTCGGCAAGACCGAGGTCGCGATGCGCGCGGCCTTCGCCGCGGTGCAGGCCGGGCGGCAGGTCGCGGTGCTGGTGCCGACGACGCTGCTCGCGCAGCAGCACTACCAGAGCTTCAGCGACCGGTTCGCCGACTGGCCGGTGCGGATCGAGAGCCTGTCGCGGTTCCGCTCCACCAAGGAGGCGCGCGCCGTGCTCGAGGGCCTCGCGAGCGGTGCGATCGACATCGTGATCGCGACCCACCGCCTGCTGCAGGCGGGCGTCCGCTTCGAGCGGCTCGGCCTCGTGATCGTCGACGAGGAGCACCGCTTCGGCGTCCGCGACAAGGAGCGCCTCAAGGCGCTGCGCGCCGACGTCGACATGCTGACGCTGACCGCGACGCCCATCCCGCGCACGCTCAACATGTCGCTCGGCGGCCTGCGCGACCTGTCGCTGATCACGACGCCCCCGGCCGAGCGGCTCGCGGTGCAGACCTTTTTGCTCGAGTGGAACGCGGCGACGGTGCGCGAGGCGATCCTGCGCGAGATCCGCCGCGGCGGCCAGGTGTACTTCGTCCACAACGCCGTCGAGACGATCGAGCGGCGCGCCGCGGAGTTGCGCGCGCTCGTGCCGGAGGCGGACGTGCGCGTCGGCCACGGCCAGATGCGCGAGCGCGACCTCGAGCGCCTGATGCTCGACTTCTACCACCGCCGCTTCAACCTGCTCGTCTGCACCACGATCATCGAGAGCGGCATCGACGTGCCGACGGCCAACACGATGATCATCGACCGCGCCGACCGCTTCGGCCTCGCGCAGCTGCACCAGCTGCGCGGCCGCGTCGGCCGCTCGCACCACCGCGCGTTCGCCTACCTGATCGCGCCGCCGAAGGCGGCGCTGACCGGCGACGCCGCCAAGCGCCTCGAGGCGATCGAGTCGCTCGAGGACCTCGGCGCGGGCTTCGCGCTCGCGACCCACGACCTCGAGATCCGCGGCGCCGGCGAGCTGCTCGGCGACGAGCAGAGCGGCCAGATCACCGAGATCGGCTTCGCGCTCTACCTCGAGCTGCTCGAGCGCGCGGTCAAGGCGCTGAAGTCGGGCCGCGAGCCCGACCTCGAGGCGCCGCTGCACTCGGGACCGGAGCTCGACCTGCACGTGCCGGCGCTGATCCCGTCGGACTACATGCCGGACGTGCACCTGCGGCTCGTGCTCTACAAGCGCATCGCGGCCGCCGCCGACGGGGACGCGCTCGACGAGCTCGCGGCGGAGATGATCGACCGCTTCGGCCCGCTCGCGGCGCCGATCGAGAACCTGTACCGCGTGACGCGGCTCAAGCTCACCGCCTCCGCGCTCGGCCTGCGGCGCCTCGACGTCGGCCCGCAGGGGGGCCTCGTCGACTTCGGCACCGAGCACAAGGTGGAGCCGGCGACGGTGATGAAGCTCGTGCAGAAGGAGGCCAAGAGCTACCGTCTCGACGGCCCGACCCGGCTCAGGTTCACCCGCAAGGCCGAGACGCCGGCGGAGCGCTTCAAGGTGGCGCGCGAGGTGCTCGCGGCGCTCGCCGCCGGCTCATCGGTTAGACTTGCGCCATGACCGCGCCCCTGACCCGCCGTGCCTTCCTGGCCGGTCTCGCCGCCTGCGCCTCGCTGCCGGGCCTCGCCGCCGAGGCCCCCGCCGGCAGCGCCCGCTACCTGGTCGAGATCCTGGTGTTCCGCCAGCCCGGAACGCTGCCGCCGCCCGTGCCGGTGGCGCCGCTCGG
Organism: Gammaproteobacteria bacterium; assembly: GCA_037443765.1. GTDB lineage: Bacteria > Pseudomonadota > Gammaproteobacteria > Steroidobacterales > Steroidobacteraceae > CAIKZZ01. The sequence continues at coordinate 4,925 of JBBINS010000105.1, read as the reverse complement.
GACGGTGACGACGATCGTCGGCCGGGTCGAGTTGCTGCCGGAATCCTTCTGGCAGCTCGCCGCGGCGGGCGTTGCCCTCGCCCGCCGCGGCGGCTACCAGGTGCTCGGCCACGCGGCCTGGGCCGCGATCGTGCCCCCGAACGGCCGCACCACCGCCAGGCTCGAGGACGTGCTCCCCGCCGGCACCCCGCTCGCCGGCAGCGTCGCCCTGCAGCGCAGCCAGTACCTGTTCCTCGGCGTCGAGGTCGACTACCAGGCGGAGCCGGGCGTGAGCTACGGGCTGCGCGAGAAGCGCCGCGTCAAGTTCGGCGAGCGGCACTATTTCGACCACCCCGCCTTCGGCGTGATCGCACAGGTCACGACCTCGCGCGGCGAGTCCGCCGCCGATTGACGCGGCGCCGGCGGTCGCGCCGGCGCCGGCTCAAGTTTCCGCGTTCCGCGCCGCTACACCGGGCGACGAGCAGCACCTGCGTCCGAACGCGACCGCCCGTGCGGTCAGGATCCCAGCGAGAGTGAGCGTCGCCAGATCGATCCAGCTCCGGCCCGAGCCGGCGCCACCGTCCGCGTCCGCCTCGGCACCGTCCCCCGAGCAGGTCGTCGGCGAGGCGGCGATCGCGGCCGGCATCCTGGGCTGCGAGATGGCCGACATCGCGGGCACCATCGAGGACATGAACGGCCTCGCGCGCAAGCAGGCGGCGGCGTTCATCGACATCGAGACGCGGGTCGGCGGCATGCTCGGCGCCAATCAGGCGATCGGCAGCGACGCCCAGGCCACCGTCGACAGCGCCCGCGACACCCGTGCCCGGGTCGACGCGGCGCTGCACGCCGCGGTCGGCAGCATCGAGGCCGGGCTCGGCTCCGTCGGCGGCACGCTCGGCCAGATCTCCGCCGCGACCCACGAGGTCTCGCGGATCGCGCTGCAGACACGGGTGGTGGCGCTCAACGCCTCGGTGCAGGCGGCGCGCGCCGGCAAGGCCGGCCAGACCTTCGCGATCGTCGCCGCCTCGGTGCGCGACCTCGCGGAGCAGATCCAGAAGGCGAGCCAGACCATCGCGGTGACGCTCGACGAGCTCACCCGCACCGTCAACGCGCTCGCGAGCCGCGACGCCACGGCGGCGCACGGCGCCGAGGTCGGGCTCCGGGCGTCGGTGGACGGCGCCCTCGAGCGCTTTCGCAGCGAGTTCGCCGGCATCGAGGCGCGGATCGCGACGGTCGCGGCCCGGGCCGAGGACAACATCCGCGACTGCGGCGGCGTCGACGCCGCCGCGCGCGCGATGGCCGCCGAGGTCGCGAACTTCGAACGCTCGCTCGGCGGCGCGGCGACCAAGGCCGGGCGGCTGCTGTCGATGAGCGAGCGGCTGATCGAGATCACGGCCGCCTCCGGCGCCGAGACCGACGACTCGCCGTTCATCGACTCGGCGCTCGCGGTGGCGGCCGAGATCTCGGCGCGCTTCGAGGCCGCCCTCGCCGCGGGCGCGATCCGGCCGGAGGAGCTCTTCGACGAGAAATACCGTCCGGTGGCCGGCTCGGACCCGCAGCAGTACCTGACGGCTTTCGTGCCGCTCACCGACGAGCTGCTGCCTCCGGTCCAGGAGAGCCTGCTCGAGTGGTCCGAGCGGGTCGCGTTCTGCGCCGCAGTCGACCGCAACGGCTTTCTGCCGACGCACAACCTCAAGTATTCGAAGCCGCAGGGCGCGGATCCGGCCTGGAACGCGGCCCACTGCCGCAACCGCCGGCTGTTCCAGGACCGCACCGGCAAGGCCGCCGGCGCCAACCGCAAGCCGTTCCTCGTGCAGACCTACCGCCGCGACATGGGCGCCGGCCGGTTCGTGGTGCTGAAGGAGGTCGACGCGCCGATCCTCGTCGGCGGCCGGCTCTGGGGCAACGTCCGGCTCGCCTACGCGCCGAAGCGCAGCTGAGGCGCGCTACTCGTCGACCGCCACGCGGTTGCGGCCGGCGTCGCGCGCGAGGTCGAGCGCCCGCTGTGCGCACTTCAGCAGCTGCTCGGGCGTCGAGTCGGGCGACGGCACGAGGTGACCGGCGCCGACGCTCACCGTCACGATGCGGGCCACCGGCGAATGCGGATGGTGCATGTGCAGCTCGCGGACCCGGGCCGCCAGCGTCTCGCCGTGGCGGCGGACCTGCGCCGCGTCCATGCCGACCGAGAAGCCGACGAAGCGCCCGCCCTCGACGCGCGCGACGAGGTCGCTCGCGCGCCTGAGCGCGCTCGACAGCGCCCGGCCGACGCGGCGGATCACGGAGTCGCCGGCCTGGCGGCCGAAGGTGTCGTTGTAGACCCCGAGCGCGTCGACGTCGCACAGGTACACGGTCAGCGCCCGCCCCTCGCGCTGCGCGATCGCGAAGTCCCGCCGGTAGAGCTCGTGGAAGTACTCGATGTGCCGCAGGCCCGTCAGCCGGTCCTCGCGCGGCAGCGGCGGACGGGTCACGGGCTCCGCGTCGCGCGGCGGCGCCCCGGGCAGCTGCGTGTGGAAGCACACGAAGTGCGTGACGGCCCCGGTCGCGTCGCGCAGCGGCTCGAAGCGGATTTCCGCCGAGATCGGCCCGCGCGGCGTGTCGATCGCGACCCGCACCGCGAGCGGCTCGCAGCGCGCGAGCACGGCGCTCACCTCGCCCGCGCGCGCGCCGGCGGCCTCGCCGAGGAGCCCGGCGAGCCCGCGCGCGGCGATCTCCTCGCGGGCCGCGCCGCGCAGCTGCGCGAGCGTGTGGTTCGCGAGCACGACGGGCAGTCCCTCGCGGCGCACGTCGATGACCGCGATCGCCTCCGGCAGCTGGTCGAGGAGCGCAAGGGTCAGGCTTTCCGGCAGGGTCACGATACCTCTCCGTCGAGCACGAGCGTGGGGCGCGCGTCGCAGGCGCGTTCGAGGGCGAGCCGCGCGTCGCGCCAGCGCGCCGACGCCATCAGCTCCGGGCGCGCGTCGCGGCCGGGCGCCGGCCCGTGGCCGTGCAGGCGCGCGATGCGCAGCGCCGAGACGGGCCCGGGGCGGACGTCGAGGCCGTCCAGCACCTCGAGCACGGACGGCCGCGAATTGCAGACCAGCAGCATGTCGCAACCCGCCTCGAGCGCGAGCCGGCAGCGGGCGACGACGCCGCCGAGCTGGGCGGCGCCCGCCATGCTGAGATCGTCGGTGAACACCGCGCCGCGGAAGTCGAGCTCGCCGCGCAGGATGTCGGTGACCCAGCGCCGCGACAGGCTCGCCGGCAGCGCGTCGACCGCCGGGAACGCGACGTGCGCCATCATCACCGACGGCAGGCCGTTGGCGATCAGGCGCCGGTACGGGGTGAGGTCCGGTTCGACGTCGGGCAGCTCGCGGCGGTCGACGGGGAGCGCCACGTGCGAGTCGGCCGCGACCGCGCCATGGCCGGGGAAGTGCTTCGCGGTCGCGCTCATGCCGGCCTCGCGCAGCCCCGCGACCAGCGCGCCGGCGAGCACCGCGACCGCCTCGGGCTTGGCGTGGAATGCGCGGTCGCCGATCGCTTCGTTGACCCCGTAGTCGAGATCCACGACCGGCGCGAACGCGAGGTCGATGCCCACCGCGCGCAGCTCCGCGCCGATCAGCCAGCCGGCCTCGCGCGCGAGCTCGCGGCCGCGCGCGTGGTCGAGGTCGTACTCGCGGCCGATGCGGCGCATCGAGGGTACGCGGGTGAAGTCGCTGCGAAAGCGCTGCACGCGGCCGCCCTCGTGGTCGACCGCGACCAGGAGCGGCGGAGCGCGGACGGCGCGGATCTCCGCGACCAGCGCCGCGAGCTGCGCCGGGTCCTCGTAGTTGCGGTTGAACAGGATCACCCCGCCGACCAGCGGGTGCTCGAGGACCGCCCGGTCCTCCGGCAGCAGCCGGCGGCCCGCGACGTCGACCATCAGGCAGCCGAGGCTCATGGGCCCGGCTCGAAGACCGCGAGCGACTCCACGTGAGCGGTCTGCGGGAACATATCCATCACTCCAGCCGCCGCCAGACGAAATCCGTGCTCGCGCACGAGGATACCGGCGTCGCGTGCCAGGCTCGCCGGGTGGCAGGAAATATACACGACGCGCCGGGCGCCGCTCGCGGCGACCAGCGGCAGCGCCTCCAGCGCCCCGGCCCGCGGCGGGTCGAGCAGCACGAGGTCGAAGCGCTCGCGCGCCCAGGGTTCGCGGCCGAGGGGGCCGGCCAGGTCCGCGAGCGCGAAGTGCGCGTTACCGATGCCGTTACGCTCGGCATTGCGGCGGGCGCGGCCGACGAGCCCGGCGTCGCCCTCGATCCCCAGCACGCGCCCCGCCCGGCGGGCGAGCGGCAGCGTGAAATTGCCGGTCCCGCAGTAGAGGTCGAGCACCGCGTCGCCCGGCCCCGGATCGAGCAGCCCGACCGCCTGCCCGACCATGCGCCGGTTGAGCTCGCCGTTCACCTGCACGAAGTCGAGCGGCTCGAACCCCAGCGTGACGTCAAACTCCGCCAGCCGGTAGTCGAGCGCCGTGCCCGGCGCGTCGATCGGCGCGGCGCTGGCAGCGTCGCCCGGCTGCAGCCAGAACTCGACGCGCCGGTCGGCGCCGAAGGCGCGCAGCCGGTCGAGGTCGCCGGCCGACGGCGGCGCGAGCACCCGCAGCACGAGCACGGTCGCGTGATCGCCGACCGCGACCTCGATCTGCGGCACCCGGTCGGCGATCGACAGCAGGCCGACCAGCTCGCCGAGCGCCTCGCAGAGCGCGCCCACCGGCGGCGCGAGCACCGGGCAGTCGCGCACGTCCGCGAGGTGCGGCGAGGTGCGCTCGCGAAAGCCCACGATCGCGCGGCCGGTGCGCGGCAGCACCCGGACGCCGAGCCGGGCGCGGCGCCGGTAGCCGTAGGGCGGGCCGGTGAGCGGCGCCAGCTCGCGCTCGGGGCGGACCTTGCCGATGCGCGGTTTTCAATAAGCCTCCGGCGCATGGCGGC
>JBBINS010000104.1:0-10779 GCA_037443765.1 Gammaproteobacteria bacterium | reverse complement strand
GCGCTCGCGCGGCGCGTGCCGGGGACGCCGCCGGTCGCGGCGCGCTTCGAGGCGTACTGCGGCGGCCTCGAGCTCTGCAACGGCTTCCACGAGCTCGCCGACGCCGGCGAGCAGCGGCGGCGCTTCGAGGCGGACCGAGCGGCGCGGCTCGGGCGCGGGCTGCCGACGCCGCCGGTCGACGAGCGCCTGCTCGCGGCGCTCGCGGCGGGACTGCCGGACTGCGCCGGGGTCGCGGTCGGGCTCGACCGCGTACTCATGCTCGCGACCGGTTGCGGCTCGATCGGCGAGGTGCTGACATTCGCGGTCGACGACGCCTGAGCGCCGACGCCAATCCGGAGGACGACCGATGAGCCACGCCGTGAACCGACCGGCCGCGACCCTGGGCCGCGCGCAGCTCTACGCCGAGCTCGACCGGGCGCTCGCGGGCCTCGTCGCCGGCGAGCGCGACGGCATCGCCAACTTCGCCAACGCCGCGGCGCTCCTCTACGCGTGGCTGCCGGACCTCAACTGGGCGGGTTTCTACCTCGCGCGCGGCGAGGGGCTGGTGGTCGGCCCGTTCCAGGGCCAGCCCGCGTGCGTGCGCATCGCGCTCGGCCAGGGCGTGTGCGGCACCGCCGCGGCGACCCGCCGGACCGTGATCGTGCCGGACGTGCACGCGTTCCCGGGCCACATCGCCTGCGACGCGGCGTCGAACTCGGAGATCGTGGTGCCGCTCGTCAAGGACGGGCGGCTGCTCGGCGTCATGGACCTCGACAGCCCGCGGCTCGGGCGCTTCGACGCCGAGGACGGCCGCGGGCTCGAGGCGTTCGCCGCGCGGCTGGTCGCGGCGTCGGACCTCTAGGCGGCGGCTGCCGCCCCGCTCACTTCGCGCGCGAGATGTACTCGCCGGTGCGGGTGTCGACCTTGATCACCTCGCCCTCGTTGATGAAGAGCGGCACCCGGACCGAGGCGCCGGTCTCGAGCTTGGCGGGCTTCTGGCCGCCGGTGACCGTGTCGCCGCGCACGCCCGGGTCGGTCTCGACGATCTTGAGCTCGACGTGCGCCGGCGCCGTCACGGTGAGCGGCTCGCCGTTCCAGAGCGTGACGATGCAGTCGACGCCGTCCTTGAGCCACTGCGCGGCGTCGCCCATCGCGGCCTTGCCGGCGGTGTACTGCTCGAAGGTGTCCGGCGCCATGAACGTCCAGAAGTCGCCGTCGCTGTAGAGGAAGCGCATGTCGGCGTCGACGACGTCGGCCGCCTCGACCGAGTCGCCCGACTTCCAGGTGCGCTCGGTGACCTTGCCGTTCTTGAGGTTGCGGACCTTGACCCGGTTGAACGCCTGGCCCTTGCCGGGCTTGACCATCTCGTTCTCGACGATCGCGAACGGCTCGCCGTCGAGCAGGATCTTGAGGCCGGACTTGAATTCGTTGGTGCTGTAGGTGGACATACGCTCGTTGCTCCGAGGACCGCCGTGGGGCCGCGCGGGGCGTGCCGTAGTCCTCTACAAAAGGCCGACCATTATAGCCGCATCCCTGCCTCGCGGCCAGCCGCCCCGGCCTCTGCGGACCCCTCCCGGAGGGGTCCAACCCGGCAAACTGTCGAATCGGTCGCCGGGCGACGCCGGGGCCGGGTGGTAGGATCGCGGCGCGGAACACCGCTGCCCCCGGGAACCGAGACTTGTCCGATCCGCTCAATAAGCCCGCGTCGCCGGATAGCGTGCCGGTGCCGATGCTGGTCCTCACGCGGCAACAGGACCACGTCGAGGCGATCAACGCGACGCTCCGGCGCGCCGGGCACGCGGTGCACTGCACCTGGCTCCCCGACGCGCGCGACCTCGTCGACGCGCTGATCCAGATCAACCCCGAGCTGCTCGTCGTGTTCACCGACGAGAACCTGCTGCCGATCGAGGCGCTCACCGAGCTGCGGGCCCGGACCCAGCCGCCGGTGCCGGTGATCCTGGTCGCCGGGGAGGTCACCGAGGCGTCGATGACGGAGGCGCTGCGCGCCGGCGCCCAGGAAGTCGTGTCGCTCGACCACCCCGAGCGGCTGCAGCTCGTGTGCGCCCGCGAGCTGCGCGCCTTCCGGCTCGAGCGCGCGCTCAACTCGACGCTGTCGTCGGCGCGCGAGTACCAACGGGCGCTCGCCGCGTTCATGGAGGGCTCGGCCGACGCGATCGCGCAGGTGCACGACGGCATCGTCGTCGACGCGAACCCCGCCTGGCTCGAGCTGTACGGCTACTCCGATCCCGAGGCCGTGCGCGGCCAGCCGCTGATGGACCTGTTCGACCCGGAGTCGCACGCCGCGGTCAAGGGCGGCCTCGCCGCGTGCCTGACCGGCAAGTGGAGCGACCACCGGCTGCGCGTCACCGCGCACCTGTCGGACGGCACGCTGCTGCCGCTCGAGATGACGCTGTCGCAGGGCGAGTTCGACGGCGAGCCCGTCGTGCGCTTCATCGTGCCCTCGCGGCGTCACGACGAGGAGGAGATCCAGCGGCGGCTCGCCGACGCGGTCCGCACCGACCCGGCGACCGGGATGCTGCACCGGCGCTACGTCGTCGAGCAGCTCCGCGCGCGGCTGGCCGAGCCGGTCAAGGGCGGCGTGCGCTACCTCGCCTGCGTGCGCCCCGACCGCATCGACCAGGTGATCCAGCAGGTCGGCCCGCTGCTCGCCGAGGAGTTCGTCGCGCAGTTCGCCGCCGTCGTGCGCGGCGAGTGCTCGCCGAGCGACGTCGCCGGCCGCTTCACGAGCTCGAGCCTCATGTTCCTGATCGAGCGCGGCACGACCCGCGACGTCGAGGCGTGGGCCGAGAACGTCGTGCGCAAGGTCAAGGCGGCGGTGTTCAAGATCGACTCGCGCACGCTGAGCGCGACCGCGACCGTCGGCCTCGGGCTCGTGCCGTCGTCGGTCACCGACCCCGCGGCGCCGGTCGCCGACGCCGTCGAGGCGACGCGCAAGGGCGGCGAGCACGGCGGCAGCCAGGTGTACTCGGTCGACCGCACCGACTCCGACACGCGCGTGCAGGCCTACGACAAGATCTGGGTGCGGCACATCAAGGCGGCGCTGATGGAGAACCGCTTCCGGCTGGTGCAGCAGCCGATCGCGAGCCTGCTCGGCGAGGACAAGGGCATGTTCGACGTGCTGGTGCGCATGCTCGACGAGCAGGGCAAGGAAGTGCTGCCGTCGGAGTTTATCCCGGCGGCCGAGCGCAACGACCTGATGAAGAACATCGACCGCTGGGTCATCGGCGCGTCGATGTCGTTCTCGGCGGCGCGCAAGCCCGCCGGCATCTTCGTCAGGCTGTCGAAGGACACCGTCAACGACAAGTCGCTGCCGATCTGGCTCGCGAACCAGCTCAAGGCCAGCAAGGTCGAGCCCGCGCGCCTCTGTTTCCAGGTCGGCCAGGAGGTCGCCGACCAGTACCTGCTGCAGACCAAGGAGCTGCGCGAGCACTTCAAGCGGCAGGGATTCCGGTTCGCGATCGAGCACTTCGGCGCCGGCGCCGACGCCCAGCAGCTCGTCGACCACCTGAAGCCCGACGTCATCAAGATCGACGGCACGCTGATGCAGGGCCTCGCGAGCAACACCCAGCAGCAGCAGAAGGTCAAGGCGCTGGTGCAGATCGCCAAGGCGATCGGCGCGCAGACGATCGCCGAGCGCGTCGAGGACGCGAACACGATGGCCGTGCTCTGGCAGCTCGGCATCGAGTTCATCCAGGGCTACTTCGTGCACAAGCCCGAGGAAGTCGTCCTCGGCTGAAGCGCGCGTCGCGGCGCGCCGCGACGCCGCGTGCCGAGCCTCACTCGCTCGCGTAGCGCTTCACCAGCCGGTAGAGGAACGCGCGCCCGTCGGTCACCGACTGGACGCGAATCCGCTCGTTGAGACCGTGGATGTGGCCGCCGTCGGGATCCGTGAACAGTCCCGTGATGCCGTAGGTCGGGATGCCGGCGGGGTTCATGAACTGCGCGTCGGAGGCGCCGGGCTCGAGCGCCGCGACCACCGGCACGCCCGGCCAGAGCTCGTGCGCCACCGCCTCGACCGGCCGCATGATCCGCGGCGTCAGCGGCGTCGGCGCCGCGAGCGGCCCGCGCACTTCCGGGATCGTGACCGCGACCGCCGGGTCGTCGACGAGCCGCACCAGCGCCCGCTGGATCGTCTCGCGGGCGACGCCCGGGAAGATGCGGCAGTTGATGTTGGCCTTGGCGCGCTGCGGCAGCGCGTTGGTGGCGTGGCCCGCGGACAGCATCGTCGCGACGCAGGTCGTGCGCAGCATCGCGTGCACGTTCGGGTCGCGGTCGAGGATCGCGACCGCGTCGAGGTCCGCGGGATCCTTCGCCACCGCGGCCATCGCGGCGCCCTTCTCGCCGCCGATGATCGTCGACATGCCGATGAGGTACGCGCGGTTGGCGTCGTCGAGCTCGACCGGGAACTCGTAGCGGCTGACCCGATCGACCGCGCGCACGAGGTGGTAGATCGCGTTGTCGGGCAGCGGCCGCGAGCTGTGGCCGCCGGCGTTGCGCACCTCGAACTCGTAGTTCTGCGAGACCTTCTCGGCCGCGAGCACGCCGAGCGCGAGCTTCTTGCCGTCGGCGCCGAGGTCGCCGTCGACGCCCTCGGTGATCGCGAACTCCGCGTCGATCGCCTGGCGCATGTGCTGCGCGAGCCAGCCGGCGCCGTTCAGCGCGCTGTTGGTCTCCTCGCCGCAGGTCAGCGCGAGCTTGATCGGGCGCTTCGGCTTGAAGCCCTCCTCGCGGTAGCGGATCAGGTTGTCGACCCAGATCGCGGCCTGCGCCTTCATGTCGGCCGTGCCGCGGCCGTAGTAGTAGCCGCCTTCCTCGATCAGCGTGAACGGGTCGCGCTCCCAGTCCTCGCGCCGGGCCTCGACGACGTCGACGTGGGCGAGCATCAGGATCGCCTTCGCCCGCGGGTTCGAGCCGTGCAGCACGGCGATCAGGCCGCCCTCCTTGGGGTGGCCGTCCGGCACGAAGATCGTCAGGTCGCCGTCGGGGTAGCCGGCGGCCTTCAGGCGCGCGGCCATGCGCCGCGCCGCGAGCGTGCAGTCGCCCGCCGACAGCGTCGTGTTGGTCTCGACGAGTTCCTTGTAGATGTCGCGAAAGCGCGCGAGGCCGGCCTCGTCCGTCCCGGCGGCTGAAGCCGCGGGCGCCGCGAGCAGCGCGGCCGCGGCGAGCGCGGCCCATCGAGCGATGGTCGTCATCGTGTGATCCCCCAATCGTTGTGACGGCCGGGGCCGCCTCGGGCGGCCCGGACGGCGGCCACTGTAGCGGAATTCACCCGCGGGCCCGACGGCCACACCGCCGGGGCGCCGGGCGGATCCCCGCCATCGATAGTCCATGACTATCTCTGCTATCCAATCAATCGATTGGAACTATTGAACGCCGGGCCCTAGATTGGCGCCCGTGTCGTGATCTGCAACCCGCGAGGAACGTTTCCATGTCCCTGATCAACAGCGAGATCAAGCCCTTCAAGGCCACCGCCTACCACGGCGGCAAGTTCGTCGAAGTGACCGAGGCCAGCGTCAAGGGCAAGTGGTCGGTGTTCTTCTTCTACCCGGCGGACTTCACGTTCGTCTGCCCGACCGAGCTCGGCGACCTCGCCGACCGCTATGGCGAGTTCCAGAAGGCCGGCGTCGAGATCTACGGCGTGTCGACCGATACCCACTTCACCCACAAGGCCTGGCACGACACGTCCGACACGATCAAGAAGATCCGCTACCCGCTGGTCGGCGACCCGACGCACCTCTTGGCGCGCAACTTCGAGGTGCTGATCGAGGCCGTCGGCCTCGCCGACCGCGGCACCTTCGTCGTCGACCCGAACGGCAAGATCCAGATCGTCGAGATCACCGCCGGCGGCATCGGCCGCGACGCGGGCGAGCTGCTGCGCAAGGTGAAGGCGGCGCAGTACGTCGCCTCGCACCCGGGCGAGGTCTGCCCGGCCAAGTGGAAGGAAGGCGACAAGACGCTCGCGCCGTCGCTCGACCTCGTCGGCAAGATCTGACCGACCGCGCCCGCGTCGCCGTGCAGCGGCGGCGCGGGCCCCTCCCCCGGCCGCCCTTCACGGGAACCTCCCATGCTCGATCCCGCGCTCAAGTCCCAGCTCGCCACCTACCTCGAGCGCCTGACGCTCCCGATCGAGCTCGTGGCGTCGCTCGACGACGGCGACGCCTCGCGCGAGCTCGAGGCGCTGCTCGGCGAGATCGCCGAACTCTCGCCGCTCATTTCCTACGTGCGCCGCGACGACGACGCGCGCCGCCCCTCGTTCGAGATCCGCCGCGCCGGCAGCGACGTCGCGGTGCGCTTCGCGGGCATCCCGCTCGGCCACGAGTTCACCTCGCTCGTGCTCGCGCTGCTGCAGGTGGGCGGCCACCCGCCCAAGGTCGAGGCCGGCCTCCTCGAGCAGGCCCGCGGTCTCGAGGGCGAGCTCCACTTCGAGACCTACTTCTCGCTGTCCTGCCAGAACTGCCCGGACGTCGTGCAGGCGCTCAACCTGATGAGCGTCGTCAACCCGCGCATCCGGCACGTCGCGATCGACGGCGCGCTCTTCCAGAGCGAGGTCGAGGCGCGCCAGATCATGGCGGTGCCGAGCGTGTACCTGAACGGCGAGCCGTTCAGCCAGGGGCGCATGGAGCTCGCCGGGATCCTCGCCCGGCTCGACACCGCGGCGCCCGCGCGCGAGGCCGAGCGGCTCAACGCCCAGGCACCCTTCGACGTGCTGGTCGTCGGCGGCGGCCCGGCGGGCGCGGCGGCGGCGATCTACGCCGCCCGCAAGGGCATCCGCACCGGCGTCGTCGCCGAACGCTTCGGCGGCCAGGTGCTGGACACGATGGGCATCGAGAACTTCGTCTCGGTCACGGCGACCGAGGGCCCGAAGCTCGCCGCCGCGCTAGAGCAGCACGTGCGCGAGTACGCCGTCGAGATCATGAACCTGCAGCGCGCCGAGGCGCTCGTGCCGGCCAGCGCGCAGGGCGGCCCGGTCGAGGTGCGGCTCGCGAGCGGCGCGACACTGCGCTCGCGCTCTGTGGTGCTCTCGACCGGCGCGCGCTGGCGCTCGATGAACGTGCCCGGCGAGGCCGAGTACCGCAACCGCGGCGTGGCCTACTGCCCGCACTGCGACGGGCCGCTCTTCAAGGGCAAGCGCGTCGCCGTCATCGGCGGCGGCAACTCGGGCGTCGAGGCGGCGATCGACCTCGCCGGCATCGCGAGCCACGTGACGCTGATCGAGTTCGACACGCGGCTGCGCGCCGACGAGGTGCTGCAGCGCAAGCTCCGCAGCCTCGCGAACGTCACCATCCATCTGCACGCGCAGACCACCGAGGTGCTCGGCGACGGCCACAAGGTCACCGGCCTCGCGTGGCGCGACCGCGGCTCGCTCGATACGCACCGCGTCGAGCTCGAGGGGATCTTCGTGCAGATTGGCCTGCTGCCGAACACCGAGTGGCTGCAGGGCACGGTCGCACTGTCGCCGCGCGGCGAGATCGTCATCGACGAGCGCGGCCAGACCTCGGTGCCGGGCGTGTTCGCGGCCGGCGACGCGACGACGGTGCCGTATAAGCAGATCATCATCGCGATGGGCGCGGGCTCGACCGCCGCGCTTTCAGCCTTCGACCACCTGATGCGCACCAGCGCGCCCGACGCCGCGGCGGCCGTCGCGGCCGCCTGAGCCGCCTCGCAAGCGTCGCGCGGGTCGCACGCTCGGTTGCCAATCCGGCTCGGGCGCCGCCACACTGGCGCGTCCGCTGTCGCGAGCCCCAACTGCGCATGACACGCCGCCTCCGATGCCCCGCGGTCCGCCTCGCGATCGCGCTCGCGCTCGCGGCGACGCCGGGTGCCCCGTCGGCGGCGGGCGCACCCGTCGCACGCGCGCCCTGCGATGCGGCCGATGCGCCGCCGGACAGGCCTTCGGCGTCCGCCGCCGTCGATTCCCGTGCCGTCTGGCTCGACGCGCGACATGCCGCCTGGCCCGGCGTCCCCGCCGCGGGGCGCTTTCGTCTCTATTACTCCCGGCGCGGTGCCGTCGTGGCGCGCGGCGGATCGACGGTCGCGGGCGCCGACGGGTCGCTCGCGCTCGACGCATTCCGCGACCCGCTACCGGCCACGGTCGCGCGACACTTCCAGTGGCTCCCGTCCGGCGTGCGGCTCGCCGTTCGCGACGGGGACGCGGCCCGGCTCCCGGATCTGCATCGCGGCGACCTCGTGCTCGTCCGCGAATTGACGGGCCGCGTGGTCGACGCGACCCGCCTGCAGGCGGCCGGGGCGCTCGACGACCTGTACGCCGCCGCGGCAAACGCCACGCTCGGCGCCACGGTCGCGCACGGCAAGACGCGTTTCGCGCTGTGGGCGCCGACTGCGCGCTCGGTCTCGCTGTGCCGCTACCCGACCGGCGCCGGGCCGGCGGTCGCGCGCGAGCCGCTCGCCCGCGACCCGCGCACCGGCATCTGGGCGGCGACGCGGGAAGGCGACCTGTCGGGCACCTACTACACCTATCTCGTCGACCTGCTCGTCCCCGGCGTCGGCCGGGTCCTCAACCGCGTCACCGACCCCTACTCGGTGAGCCTGACGACGGACTCGGCCCGCAGCTACGTCGCCGACCTCGACGCGCCGTCCTCGCAGCCGCCCGGCTGGGACTCGGCGCCGCGGCCGCCGCCGGCCGCCGCCGCGACCGATCTCGTCATCTACGAGCTGCACGTCCGCGACTTCTCGGCCGGCGATGGGAGCGTGCCGGCGGCGCACCGCGGCAAGTACCTCGCGTTCACCGATGCCGACGCGGCGGGCATGCGCCACCTGCGCGCGCTCGCCGCCGCCGGCGTCACCGACCTGCACCTGCTGCCGGTGTTCGACTTCGCGACGGTCCCCGAGCGCGGCTGCCTCGAACCCCGCATCGAGGGCGGCGGCGACAGCGAGCAGCCGGCGAGGACGATTCGCGCGGTCGCCGCCCGCGACTGCTACAACTGGGGCTACGAGCCGCTCCACTTCGGCGCGCCCGAGGGCAGCTACGCGACCGACGCGGCCGACGGCATGCGGCGGATCCTCGAGTTCCGCCGAATGGTGCAGGCCCTGCACGGCGCCGGGCTGCGGGTCGGCATGGACGTCGTCTACAACCACACGGCCGCGTCGGGCCAGGACCCGCTGTCGGTCCTCGACCGCATCGTGCCGGGCTACTATCAACGGCTCGACGCCCGGGGCGCGGTCGAGCGCTCGACCTGCTGCGCGAACACCGCGACCGAGAACCTCATGATGGCGAAGCTCATGACCGACACGGTCGTGCGCTTCGCGCGCGACTACCGGATCGACTCGTTCCGCTTCGACCTCATGGGCCACCAGCCGCGCGCGGCGATGACGGCATTGAAGGCCCGGGTCGAGGCCGCGGTCGGGCGCGTCGTGCCGCTGATCGGCGAGGGCTGGAACTTCGGCGAGGTCGCCGACGGCGCGCGCTTCGTGCAGGCCTCGCAGGCCTCGCTCGGCGGCACCGGCATCGCCACCTTCAGCGACCGCGCGCGCGATGCGTTGCGCGGCGGCGCGCCGGGCGACCACGGCCTCGCGCTCCGCGCGCGGCAGGGCTACCTGAACGGCCTCGGCTACGACCCGAACGAGGTCGCATCGGCTGCCTCGCCGGCGGATCTCCTGCGCGCGGCCGACCTCGTGCGCGCCGGGCTCGCGGGCACGCTCGGCGACTACCGGATGGAGACCGCGAGCGGGGCGACCCTGCCGCTCGCGGCGCTCGACTACCGCGGCAATGCCGCGGGCTACGCGGCCGAGCCCGCGGAGGTCGTCAACTACGTCGAGAACCACGACAACCAGACTCTGTTCGATGCGAACGCGCTGAAGCTGCCGCTCGCGACGAGCGGCGCCGACCGGGCGCGCGTGCAGGTGCTCGGCGCGGCGTTCGTCGCCTTCAGCCAGGGCATCGCGTACTTCCACGCGGGCGGCGAGGCGCTGCGCTCGAAGTCCCTCGACGGCAACAGCTTCGACTCCGGCGACTGGTTCAACGCCATCGACTGGACGCTCGCGGACAACGGCTACGCGCGCGGCCTGCCGCCGGGCGCCGACGCCGCGCGCGACTGGCCCGTCATGAAGCCGCTGCTCGGCGACGCGGCGATCAAGCCCGCCGCCGCGGACATCCGCTGGGCGACCCGGGTGTTCGGGGACCTGCTGCGGATCCGCGCGAGCTCGACGCTGTTCCGGCTGCGCTCGGCGGCCGAGGTCGAGCGGCGGCTTCGCTTCTTCAACACCGGGCCGGGCCAGGTGCCGACGGTCGTCGTCGGCCACCTCGACGGCACGGGCTACCCCGGCGCCGCGTTCGACGAGATCGTCTACCTCGTCAACGTCGACAAGGTCGCGCACGACATCGCGGTCGCGGAGCTGCGCGGCCGGCCGTACCGGCTGCACCCGGTCCACCGTGCGGCGGGCGCGGCCGATCCGCGCGCGGCACTCGAGGCGCGCTACGAGCCCGCGAGCGGTCTTTTCACGGTGCCGGCGCGCACCGCCGTCGTGTTCGTCGCGGCGCCGCCCTGATCGTCCGGCGGGCGCGCGCCGGTCCGTTGGCCGATTCCCTACGCTGCGTTGCGGCATCCCGGCCGGCCCGTTTGCGGGCTGATCGGGGGGCTCCCCGCGATCCGGGCCGAACCCGATTCACACTCGCGCAAAGCCACCGGGAACGGAAACGGTTTTGTGCGCCGGTTCCGGTTTCGGCGCCGGGCCCGCCCTATAAAAGCTTGCAAGTGGGTTCACCCCTGCGTGCGACCATCATGGCCTCCTCCCTGCCCTCGACTGCACCGCTTCCAGGCG
>JBBINS010000103.1:0-10841 GCA_037443765.1 Gammaproteobacteria bacterium | reverse complement strand
GCTCGCGCCGGCGGGTCCGGCGCGGGCGTGGGGCGCCGAGGGCCATCGCATCGTCGGCCTCGTGGCCGAGCGGCTGCTCGACGCCCGCACGCGCGGCGCCCTCAGGGCCGTGGCCGGCGACGAGAGCCTCGCCGACGTCGGCCTCTACATGGACCGCGAGCGCGCCCGGCTGCGGCTCGAGTGGCCGGGCTCGGACCGCTGGCACTACGACAACCGTCCGGTGTGCGCGCCGGCGACCCCGCTCGGGCAGTACTGTGCCGACGGCAATTGCGCGGCACGGGCCTTTGACCGGGCGCTGGCGCGGCTCGGGGAGCACGCCGCGCCGCGCGCCGAGCGGCTCGACGCGCTGCGCATCGTCGTGCACGTGCTCGCCGACCTGCACCAGCCGCTGCACGCCGCCGACGACGGCGACCGCGGCGGCAACGAGGTGCTGGTGCGCGTCGGACGGCGCGGCCGGCCGAAGCCGCTGCACGCCGCGTGGGACGCCGACTTCGTCAAGCGCGCGGTGCGCGGCGAGTCGGAGGCGGCCTTCGCCGAGCGGCTGGCCGAGGAGTACCGCGCCGCGCGCGCTGGTCTCGAGGGCGGCAGCCGCGCGAGCTGGGAGGAGGAGTCCTACGAGCTCGCGCGCGGCTACGCCTACGGCCGATTTCCTGGCTTCGCCTGCGGCCGGCGGCCGCAGGGCGTCGTCGACCTGCCGCCCGCGTACGCCGATGGCGCGGCCGGGATCGCCGAGGAGCGGCTCGCCCGCGCCGGCATCCGCCTCGCCGCGGTGCTGCGCGCCGCGCTGTAGGCCGGGCGCCTGCTACCATCTGCGGGCCGCGAGCGAGCGGTCTTGAAGCACGCAGGGAACGCAAGATGCCGACTGTCCTCATCACCGGTGCGGGCCGCGGCCTCGGCCTCGAGTTCGTGCGGCAGTACGCCGCCGACGGCTGGACCGTCATCGCCACCGCCCGCGCGCCCGACAAGCACGCCGAGCTCGCGACGCTGACCAAGGCGGCCGCGGGCCGCATCAAGGTCCACGCGCTCGACGTGACCGACCACGCCGCGATCGATGCGCTCGCGGCGCGGCTCGCGGGCGTCGCGATCGACGTTCTCATCAACAACTCGGGCACCATGGGCGCGCAGAGCTTCGCCGGGCAGGGCATGCAGGCGCAGCGCTTCGGCGGCTCGGACTTCAAGGACTGGGCCTACCAGTTCCAGGTCAACACGCTCGGGCCCATGAAGATGGCCGAGGCGTTCGTCGAGCACGTCGCGGCGAGCCTGCAGAAGAAGATCGTGACGCTGTCGACCGTGATCGCCTCGATCGGCAGCAACAACCTGGGCGGCCTCTACGCGTACCGCAGCACCAAGGCCGGGGTCAACGCGATCATGAAGTCGATGGCGCTCGACCTCGCGCGACGCGGTATCATTGCGGTACCGGTGCACCCCGGCTGGGCCGCGACCGACATGGGCGGGCCGAACGCGCCGGTGCGGCCGCAGCACAGCGTCGCGGGCCTCCGGCAGGTGATCGCCGGCCTCACCAAGGACAAGTCGGGGCGCTTCTGGCAGTGGGACGGCAAGGAGCTGCCCTGGTAGGGCCCGCCGTCCCGGCGACCCGGGCGAATTCAAGCAGGGAGTAGCGGATGATCAAGAAATTCGCGGCGGAATTCCTCGGCACGTTCTGGCTCGTGCTCGGCGGCTGCGGCAGCGCGGTGATCGCGGCGGCGTTCCCGCACGTCGGCATCGGACTGCTCGGTGTCGCGCTCGCGTTCGGGCTCACGGTCGTGACGATGGCCTACGCGGTCGGCCACGTCTCGGGTGGCCACTTCAACCCGGCGGTCACGCTCGGGCTGGTCGCCGCCGGCCGCACGCCGGCCGCGGACGCTCCGGGCTACATCGTCGCCCAGGTCGTGGGCGCGATCGCGGCGGCGGCCGTGCTCGCCGCGATCGCCGCGGGCAAGCCGGGCTTCGACCTCGTCGCGAGCGGCTTCGCCGCGAACGGCTACGGCGAGCACTCGCCGGGCGGCTACGCGCTCGGCGCGGCGCTGCTGTCGGAGTTCGTGATGACGTTCTTCTTCCTGCTCGTGATCCTCGGCGCGACCCACCGGCGCGCGCCGGCCGGCTTCGGGCCGCTCGCGATCGGCCTCGCGCTGACGCTGATCCACCTCGTCAGCATCCCGGTGACCAACACCTCGGTGAATCCGGCGCGCAGCACCGGGCCGGCGCTCTTCGTCGGCGGCTGGGCGCTCGAGCAGCTGTGGCTGTTCTGGGTGGCGCCGATTGCCGGCGCCGTGGTCGCGGGAATCGTGCACCGCGCGGTCCTCGAGCGCGACTGAGCGCGACTGAGCGCGGCCTCAGGGCGCCGGCTTCGGGCCGAGCAGCAGTTCCGGGTCGACCCAGGCCCGGTTCAGCATCACCCCGAAATGCAGGTGCGGCCCGGTCGCGCGGCCGGTCGCCCCGACGAGTCCGAGCCGCGCCCCGGCAGCGACCGACTGCCCGACGGCGACTTCGATGCGGCTCAGGTGGCAGTAGAGGGTGATCAGCCCCTCGCCGTGATCGACGATCACGGTGTTGCCGTTGAAGAAGTAGTCGCCGGTCTCGATCACGCGGCCGGCCGCCGGCGCCGCGACCGGCTCGCCGGCGCCGGCTGCGATGTCCATGCCGGTGTGCGGGTTGCGGGCCTGGCCGTTGAAGACGCGCCGCGAGCCGAACGAGCTCGAGCGGACGCCGCCGACCGGTGGCGCGAACGCGAGCGTCGGGGGCGGCGCATCGCTCCAGGTCGCGAGCACGCGCTCGAGGCGGACCTTCTCCTTCTCGTAGCGGGCGAGGTCCTTCGGCGAGAGGTCGACGTGCTTGGGCGCCACCTTGAGCGCCTGGGTCGGGTAATCCTTCGGCTCGACCGCGAACGCGACGCTGCGCGGCGCGGCGCCCGGGTCGCGGACGCTGACGAGCTCGCGGCCCGGCTGGGCGGCGAGCGGGATGCCGACGACCGCGATCCAGCGGCCGGCGCTCTCGCGCACCAGCACGCGCTCGCCGTCGCGAAACGCCGCGGGCTGGCGCTCGGCGACCGGGCCGAGGTCGACGAGCGCGATGCCGCCCGGCACCGGGCGCGAGGCCGGCAGGTCCGCGGCGAGCGCGGCGCCGCCGGCGAGCAGGCCGGCGAGCAGCGGGGCGGTGGCGCGCCAGGGGCGGGGAGCGCGGCGGTCGGACATCGGAACTTCACTCGGTCGCCAAGGTCCAGTGTCGCACAGCGCGCCGCGCCGCGGCGTGCCCCCCGTGCCGGTCCGTGTTCAAATTGCGGCCCCGACCGACCACGGGAGATCGAGGATGAGCGACCCGACCCAGGATACGGCCCCGCTGGGAGCCTTCTGCGGCACGCTGAGCCCGGAGCAGCAGCGCGTACTGCGCGAGCACGGCACCGAGCCGCCGCGCTCGAGCCCGCTGGACAAGGAGCACCGCGAGGGCCGTTACCATTGCGTCGGCTGTGGCGCGGCGTTGTTCGAGTCCACGACCAAGTTCAACAGCGGCACCGGCTGGCCGAGCTTCTTCTCGCCGCTGCCGGGCGCGATCGGCACGACCACCGACCGCAGCTTCGGCATGACGCGGACCGAGGTGCACTGCGCCGCCTGCCGGGGCCACCTCGGCCACGTGTTCCCGGACGGGCCGAAGCCGACCGGGATGCGCTACTGCATCAACGGCGTGGTGCTGCGGTTCGAGCCGGCCGCCTGAGCGACACTCAGGGCTCGGGCCTGGCGTAGCGAGCGAGCCAGTCGCGCACCGTCGAGTACCAGAACAGCGAGTTCTGGGGCTTCAGCACCCAGTGGTTCTCGTCGGGGAAGTAGACGAGCTTCGACGGCACGCCCTTGTTCTGCAGGATGTTGAAGAGCTCGAGGCCGTTGTCGACCGGCACGCGCAGGTCGAGCTGGCTGTGGATGATCAGCGTCGGCGTCCTGAAGTTCGCGGCCGCGAGGTTCGGCGACTGCGCCGCGAACTCCGCGGGCCGCTCCCAGAACTCGCCATAGCGGCTCTTCTCGGCGCCGAAGTCGGACGCGGTCTGGGCGTAGCGGTCGAAGACGGCGGCATGCGCGACCAGCGCCTGGAACGGGTGCGGGCGCCCGAGCAGCACGGTCGCGAGGTAGCCCCCGTAGCTGCCGCCGCCCGCGACCATCCGCCCGCGGTCGATCCACGGCTGCGCCGCGAACCAGTCGGCGGCGCGGATCGTGTCCTCGTACGGCAGGTCCGCCCAGTTGCGGGTGATCGAATCGGTGTACGCCTGGCCGAAGCCGCTGGAGCCGTGGAAGTTGTGCCACGCCGCGACGTAGCCCCAGGCCGCGAACACCTCGGCGTTCCAGCGCCACTGCCAGGTGTCGGTGACGCCGTTGTGCGGCCCGCCGTGCAGGATCAGGAACAGCGGGTACTTCTTCGCGGGGTCGAAGCCGGGTGGCTTGATGACCCACATCTGCATCGGCGCGCCGCCGGCACCCGGCAGAGTCACGCTCTCGACCGCGCCGAAGCGCACGTCCCGGAGCACCGCGTCGTTGAACGCCGAGAGCTGCGTGACGGCCCCGGTCTGCTGCTCGACGCGCACCAGCGTCGGCGGCTCGGTGAACGACTGGCGGAGCGCGACGACGACCGCCGGCCGGCCCGCGACCGCGAGGTTCGTGAAATCGTGCCGGGCCGTGACCGGTCGCGGCGTCCCGCCCTTGAGGTCGAAGGCGTAGATGCGCACCGCCGGGCCGTCCTCGATCGCGCCGAGCAGGCCCGAGGAGTCGGGCTGCCAGACGAGGCCGGTGGCGGAGCGGTCGAAGTCGGGCGCGAGCACGCGGCGCGTCGCGGTCCGGCGGTCGATCAGCACGAGGCGGCGCGTGTCGGCGTAGAAGCGCGGGATCGAGGCGCGCGTATACGCGAGCCAGCGTCCGTCGGGGCTGTAGTGCGGCTCGCCGTCGTCGGCCGGGTTGTCGGCGGTGAGGTCCACGGCCGTGCCGCCCGCGACCGCAACGACGAACAGGTCGAGGTTGCGCACCGCGCCGGTCGCGTCGACGTCGGCGACGAAGGCGAGCTCGGAGCCGTCGGGCGCGATGTCGTAGCTCGCGTGGTCCGCCTCGCGCACCGGCAGGTGCCGGCCGCTACCGAGCGTCGGCGAGAACGGCGGGCGGCCGTCGATGTCGGTGACGTAGACGTGCGGCACGCGGTCATCGAGGAAATGGTCCCAGTAGCTGAACGGCGCGTGCTCCCACACCTTCGCCGTCGTCTTCGGCTCCTCGCGCTCCTTCATGCGCCGCGCGACGTCCTCGCGGCCCGCGAGGTCCGGCCAGACCCGCGAGATGAAGGCGATGCGGCGCCCGTCGGCGAACCACTTCGGCGCCGATACGCCGGTCGGCAGGTCGGTGAGCCGCCGCGCCTCGCCGCCGTCGGTCGGCAGCAGGTAGAGCTGCGGCTGGCGGTCGTCGCCGCGCTTGGCGACGAACGCGATCCAGCGGCCGTCCGGGCTCCACGCCGGTTCGTTGGCGCCCGACGGTCCCGACGTCAACTGCCGTCCCGGCCCGGCGCCCGGCCGGGTCGGCACCAGGTAGAGCTCGGTCGTGCCCTTGTTGCCTTCGACGTCGTAGCGCGTCGCCGGCAGTACCGCGCGCGCGCCGTCGGGCGACAGCGTCGGCGCGCCGAGCCGGATCATCTTCCAGAGCGTCTCGGCGCCGAGCGGCTGCGGCGCTGCCGCGCCCGCGGCGTGTGACGTTCGTGGGACGCCCGCCGTGAACAGGATCGCCGTCGCGGCGAGTACGAGCGCGCGCCCGCTCGGGCTCGATGAGTGCATGCGTCGCTCCAGGCAGGCAGAATGGCCGGGGATTCTGCGGCCGCCGCCCGGCGACCGGCAAATGGTGCGCCACGGCAGGGAGCCGATCCGCGATGAGCCTCGTTGCCGAAGACCTTCACAAGCGCTTCGGCACGATCGCCGCGGTGGCCGGCGTGTCGCTCGAGGCCGCGCCCGGCGCGATCCTCGGCCTGCTCGGGCCCAACGGCGCCGGCAAGTCGACGACCATCAGCATGCTGGCCGGGCTCGTCCGCCCCGACCGCGGCACGGTGCGCATCGGCGGCGCGCTCATGGGCGGCGACGCCGACCCCGTCAAGCGCGAGCTCGGCCTGGTGCCGCAGGAGCTCGCGCTCCTCGAGGAGCTGCCGGCGCGGATCAACCTCGAGATCTTCGGCGCGCTGTACGGCCTCGCGGGGCGACTGCTCGACGAGCGGGTCGCGGCGGCGCTCGAGCTGACGAGCCTCACCGACCGCGCGCGCGACCCGCCGCGCGAATTCAGCGGCGGCATGAAACGCCGCCTCAACATCGCCTGCGCGCTGCTGCACCGCCCGGCGGTGCTGCTGCTCGACGAGCCCACGGTGGGCGTCGACCCGCAGAGCCGCAACGCGATCTTCGACACGCTCGAGACCCTGCGCGCAGCAGGGCACACGCTGGTCTACACGACGCATTACATGGAAGAGGTCGAGCGCCTCTGCGACCGCGTCGTCATCATCGACCACGGCCGCGTGCTCGCGTCCGACACGACCGCGCGGCTGATCGCGGCGGCGCCGGCCGCGAGCCGGCTCCGGCTCGAGTACGACCCGCCGCCCGACGCCGACGCCTGCGCCGCCGTCGCGACGCTGCCGGGCGTGCGCTCGGTGGAGCTCGCCGGTGGCACGCTGACCGTGACGACCGCCGACATCGGCGCCGTGGCGCCGAGGGTGCTCGAGCGCCTGGCCGCGCGCGGGCTCTCGTGCCGGCGCCTCGCGAGCGAGAACGCGAACCTCGAGGACGTGTTCCTCAGCCTGACCGGCCGGAGCCTGCGCGACTCATGAGCACCCGCTGGATCGCGTTTCGCGCGCTCGTCCGCAAGGACGTGCTGGCCTTCGTGCGCGACCGCCGCGCGCTCATCGTCAGCGTGCTGACGCCGATCCTGATCGCCGCCTTCTTCGGCTACCTGTTCGGCGGCGACCACGACGACAGCGACCGCGGCCGGATGGCGGTCGCGGTCGTCGACCAGGATGGCAGCGACACGTCCCGCCAGGTCGCGGCCGGGCTCGCCGGCGAGGCCTCGCTCGCGACCGAGGCGCAGGACGCCGGCCACGCGCGCGAGCGCGTCCGCGAGGGCAAGGTGCGGGTCGCGGTCGTGCTGCCGAAGGGCTTCGGCGCCCAGGCTCGGCGGGCGCTGTTCGGCGGCGGCGAGAAGCCGGTCGTCGAGCTCCTCTACGACCCGTCGCAGTCGTTCGCGCGCCCGGTCGTCGAGGGCCTGCTGACGCTGCACGTCATGCAGACGGTGACGCGCGAGCTGTTCTCGGCGAACGGCTCCACCACGGCGATCGACGCGACGCTCGCCGACGTGCGCGCGAGCGAGCGGCTGGCGCCGGCGATGCGCGGCGACCTGACGACGATGCTCGAGGCGGTGCGCACCTTCCAGGCGCGGCAGCCACCGGCGACCGCCACCACCGCGGGCGGCGGGCAGCCCGGCGGCATGACCGTGCCCTTCGGGCTCAGCGACGTCGCGGTCAGCGCCGGGCCGCGCTACAACGGCTATGCGCACTCCTTCGCCGGCATGAGCGTGCAGTTCATCCTGTTCATGGGCATCGACGCCGGCGTCGGCATCCTGCTGCAGCGCCAGCAGGGCGTCTGGCGGCGGCTGCGGGCGGCGCCGCTGTCGCGCGGCGTGCTGCTGGGGGCGCGCTGCGTCGCGACGGCGCTGATCGCGCTCGGCATCCTCGCCGCCGTGTACCTGGTGGCCGGGGTCGTGTTCGGCGTGCGCATCCACGGCAGCGTCGCCGGGTTCGTCGCCGTCGCGGTGGCGTTCGCGCTGTTCACCTCGGCGACCGGGCTGCTGATCGCGGCACTCGGGCGCTCGGTCGCGGCGACCCGCGGCCTGTCGATGCTGGTCGTGCTGATCCTGGTGATGCTCGGCGGCGCGTGGGTGCCGTCGTTCGTGTTCCCGGCCTGGCTGCAGCAGGCGACGATGTTCGTGCCGACGCGCTGGGCCGTGGACGGATTCGACGCGATGACCTGGCGGGGACTGCCGCTCTCGGCCGCCGTCCTGCCGGTCGCGCTGCTGCTCGGCGCGGCGCTGCTGTTCGCGGTGCTCGCGCTGTGGCGCTTCGACTGGGAAGCCGACTAGCGTCCCTGAAATAAAAACAGGCCGGGCATGGGCCCGGCCTGTAGCGGGCGCGACAGGCTCAAGGGGGACAGAGCCTGCCGCGGTACCGTCCGAGACGCTTAGAAGCGGTAGCCGACGCCGACACCGAACAGCCACGGATCCGCCGTGACCTTGGTGATCGTCGCGCCGGTCGCCTTGACCTTGACGTCGGTCGACAGCTGCACGTACTTGACGTCGGCGTTGACGAACCAGTGGTCGGCGACCTTGTAGTCGAAGCCCGCCTGGCCGGCGATGCCGACGCTCGAGCTCTTGAGGTCGAGCGGAATCGGCGCGGCCTCGACGCCCGCAACGGCCGGGACCGCCAGGTCGACGCTCGAGAACAGCGTCAGGTTGACGCCGATGCCGACGTACGGCCGGAAGTCCGACTGCGGCATGAAGTTGTACTTCGCGGTCAGCACCGGCGGCAGGTGCTTGAACGAACCGACGGGGACACTCGCGTTGAGGGCCGGCACGCGGACGGTCACGTCCTGCGACTGCGGATAGGTCAGCACGAGCTCCGCCGACCAGTTCGGCGTGAAGAAGTACTCGAAGTCGATGTCCGGGATCCACTTCTTGTTGAGCGTGATCGCATCGCTCGGGATCGGCGTCGTGCCGCCCGTGATCGGAAGATTGAATCCGTCCGACTTCTGCGCGAAGTCGAGGTACACGGCGCGCAGGCGGATCTCGAACGGGCCTTCGTCGGCCTGGGCCGGAATGGCCGTCAGCGCCGCCGCCGCGAGCACGGCACCCACGGCAAGCTTGGTGGTCATCTTCATGAGCATCTCTTCCTTTCGGGAATGACTCTGTCTGTGGCGAAAGTCTGAATGCTGCGGAGCAGCGACGACATTCGTATTTGGGCCACCGGCGACGGCCGCTTATGGTGGTTAGCCGCAAAATCCATTCGTAGTTCGCAGCACATCGTCCAAACGGTCGTTGCCCGTGCGCCACGTGGCCGCTGCGCGCCGCGCGCGATCACAGCGCGACTGAACGGACGCTGAATGGACTCATGTTTTTCCGCCGCCGCGCGCGCGGATCACGAAATTCGCGCGAGTCGCCAATTCGCGACGGCTGGCCCTGGCCGGTCCGCGCCGTCGCTGCCTAGAATCCGCCCGGAACGCGGCCGGTCCGCGCACGACGGAGGAAGCACGATGAATCGATCGGTACTAATGGGCGTGGTGATCGGCGTGGCCGTCGCCGCCGGCGGCGCGGCCGTCGCCGGGCTCGGGCTCGGCAGCCGCACGCCGCGCACGGCCGAGGTGCTCGACGTCAAGCCCGTCGAGCGCACGGTGCGCACGCCGCGCGAGGAGTGCGCCGACGTCGCGGTCGAGAAGCAGCGTCCGGTCAAGGACGAGCACCAGCTCGCCGGCTCGGCGATCGGCGCGGTGCTCGGCGGCGTGCTCGGCCACCAGATCGGCGGCGGCAGCGGCAAGACGCTCGCGACGGTCGCGGGCGCGGCTGCCGGCGGCTACGCCGGCAACCGCGTGCAGAAGAACCTGCAGGACAAGGACACCTACCAGGCGACCGAGCGACGCTGCCAAACCGTCACGGACGCGAGGCGCGAGGTCGTCGGCTACGACGTCCGCTACCGGCTCGGTGACACCGTCGCCGTCGTGCGCATGAAGGACCGGCCGACGGGCGAGACGATCCCGGTCAAGGACGGCAAGCCGGTGACCGACCCGGGTCCCGCGCCGCAGGGCTGAACGCCGCCGGCAAAAAAAGGCGCGCGGGGATGCCGCGCGCCGAGCGAGTCACGAAGACTCAGGGAGTTTCAGTCGAGGCGGGCGAACTGCGCGCCGGCGGGCGCGCCCTTGTGGCGTGCGGTCAGACGCGAGCTGTGGACGCTCTCGACGGCGCGGTCGAGCGAGGCGCGCACGCAGGCCTCCTGGTGGCGCTGCGCGAGGAGGTCGCGGTTGTCGACGCTGCCGCAGACCTGCTCGGCCGCGTGCCGCAGGCGAGCGTAGAGCCGCTCGACGCCCGCATCCTTGCCGAGATCGAGTTCGGAATACGCGACGCGCACGGCGGGCGCGTCGGTCGTGGCCGCGGCGAACGCGGTCGAAGCGAGTAGCCAGCCGCCGAGGCCGGCGGCGATGATTGCGAGAGTGGGGCGGGCCATGGGGGGATCTCCGAGAGTGGGGGAATTCGTGCGTCGTTCGGACAGTAAGATGCACCGAGAAGCGTTTCGGTTGCGGCTCTTCGTCGCGCCGCGGGCGCGCTTCGTCGCAGGGACGTCGCGGGTCGCGCCCGTTGTGACGCGCGGCCCCCAACCGGTACGCTGAGCGCATGGCCAAGCAATCCGATCGTCCGGTCGTCAACCTGCGCCGCGCGTACTTCGAGTGCCGCTACGGCCAGCTGCACGTGCGCACGTCCTTCCCCTCGACCGGCGGTTTCGACGAGCACACGCCGCTCGTGTGCCTGCACGAGCACCCGCGCTCGAGCCGCACCTTCGCCGAGCTGCTGCCGGAGATCGGCACCGACCGTTCGGTGTACGCCTGCGACACCCCGGGCTGCGGCGAGTCGGACCCGCCGGACACGGCGCCGTCGATCGCCGACTACGCCGGCGCGGTCGGCGACTTCCTGGACGCGCTCCGGCTCCGCGAGACCGACGTGTTCGGCGTCGGTATGGGCGCCGTGATCGCGGCGGAGCTCGCGATCGCCCGGCCGAAAGGCGTGCGGCGGCTCGTGCTCGCGGGGGTACCG
>JBBINS010000102.1:0-10900 GCA_037443765.1 Gammaproteobacteria bacterium | reverse complement strand
CTGAGCCGGGTGCCGGTGGGCGCGCGGCCCAACGCGATGCGGTGCGGGTTCGCGGCGGCGGTCGGCCTGCTCGCCGTCGCGCTCGGTGCGCGCGCCGACGGGCTGCCGAGGCTGCCGATCGAGCCGCACGCGCTGACCGTCTCGGGCGTGTCCTCGGGCGGCTACATGGCGACGCAGTTCCAGCTCGGCTTCAGCAGCATCGTGCACGGCGTCGGCGTGTTCGCTGCCGGCCCCTGGGACTGCGCCCGCGGCTCCGTCACGCGCGCCTTCGCCGAGTGCCTCGGCCGCCCGGAGAGCGCGCCCGATGCCGCGGCGCTGGTCGCGCTGGCGCGCGCCGCCGCGGCCGCCGGCCGCATCGATCCGCTCGGTTCGCTGGCGGGCGCACGGGTGTGGGTGCTCCACGGGACGCGCGACGCGACCGTGGCGCCTGCGGTGACGCGCGCGCTCGCCGACTTCTACCGCGGCTTCGTCGCCGCGCCGAACCTGCGCTACGTCGACGACGTCGCCGTCGGGCACGGCGTGCCGACCGAGGACGCGGGCGCCCCCTGCGACACGACGGCCTCGCCCTATCTCTACGCGTGTCACTACGACGGCGTCGGCGAAATGCTCGCGTTCCTCTACGGTGCCGCGCCCGCGACGCCGGCCGCCGGACCCGGTGCGCTGACCAGCTTCGACCAGTCACCGTACGACCCGACCGGGAGCCTCGCGGCGCGCGGCTACCTCTACGTGCCGCGCGCCTGCGCCGCGCGCCAGCCCTGCCGCTTGCACATCGCGTTCCACGGCTGCCGGCAGGGGGAGGAATTCGTGGGCGAGGCCTTCGTCCGCGACGCGGGCTACAACCGCTTCGCGGACGCGCACGGCCTCGTCGTGCTCTATCCGCAGGCCAAGCGCAGCGCCTTCATGCCGCTCAACCCCGAAGGCTGCTGGGACTGGTGGGGCTACAGCGACGAGAACTACGCGACCCGCGACGGCCGGCAGGTCGCCGCGGTGCGGGCCATGGTTCGCGCGCTGGCGGGCTTCTGAAACAGGGGGCACACTCGGCCCCTCGCCGCCAGCTTTCGGGGAATGCCGTGACCTCCAGCAAACGCCCGGCCGTAGCGCTCGTCGGCCTCGGCAAGATGGGCGCCAACATGGCGCGCCGGATGGCGCGCGCCGGCTTCGGCGTCGCCGCCTTCGACGCCGCCGAGGCGGCGCGCGCGGCGCTCGCCGCGGAGCCCGGTGTCGCGATCGCGTCGACGCTCGCCGAGGCCGTCGGGCTGCTCGCGGCGCCGCGCGTCGTGTGGCTGATGCTGCCCGCCGGTGCACCGAGCGAGACCACGATCGCCGCGCTCTACGGGCTGCTCGCGCCCGGCGACGTGATCGTCGACGGCGCGAACGCCGACTACCGCGACAGCGTCCGTCACGCGGCCGAGGCCGCCGCCCGGCGCCTGCATGCGGTCGACGCCGGCGTGTCGGGCGGCGTCTGGGGACTCGCGAACGGCTATGGCCTGATGCTGGGCGGCACGCCGGAGGCGGTCGCGCCGGTCGTGCCGCTCGCGCGCGCGCTCGCGCCCGCGCCGGACCGCGGCTGGGTGCACTGCGGCCCGCCCGGCGCCGGCCACTTCGTCAAGATGGTCCACAACGGCATCGAGTACGGCCTGATGCAGGCCTACGCCGAGGGCTTCGCGTTGATGCGCGACAAGCGCGAGTTCGGCCTCGACGTCGCGGCGATCGCCGCGAGCTGGCGCGACGGCAGCGTGGTGCGTTCGTGGCTGCTGGATCTCGCGGCCGACATGCTGCGCGCGGACCCCGACTTCGCCGGTGTCTCGCCGGTGGTCGCGGACTCCGGCGAGGGACGCTGGACCGTGCGCGAGGCGCTCGACCTCGGCACGCCGCTGCCGGTGATCAGCGCGGCGCTGATGAACCGCTTCGCGACGCAGGGCCGGGACGACTACGCCGCGCAGTTCCTCGCGCAGCTGCGCCACGCGTTCGGCGGCCACTTCGTGCCGAAAGCCGGCGACTGAACGCCGTCGGCGGCGCGGCGCGCTCAGTGCGGAGCGCGCAGCTCCGCCGGCAGCGCGGCGGCAGCGGCGGCGTCGGCGAACACGAACGACGCCTCGCGAGCGATGCGCCCGGCGGGCGACGCGGTATCGCCGTCCCACAGCGCGCGCAGCGCCGCCGCCTTGTCCTCGCCGGTGACCAGCCACAACCGGTGGCGGGCGGCGTTCAACACACGATAGGTCATCGACATGCGGCGCACGCCCTGGTACACGCCGCTGACGCCGACGTCGTGATCCGTGTCGTCGAGCAGCGCGTCGCCCGGCAGCAGCGATGCGGTGTGGCCGTCGGCGCCGAGGCCGAGCTGCACGACGTCGAGCACCGGCGGCGTGCCGCAGCGCTCGGCGAGCAGCGCGGCGTAGTCGGCGGCGCCGTCCGCGATCGGCCGGTGCTCGACCGGCATGCCGTGGAATGCGTCCGCGGCCAGCGCGTCCGGCGCGATCAGGAAATCCGCGATCTGCCGCGCGTTGCGCCGCTCGTCGTTCGCGGCGACGACACGCTCGTCGACCTGGAAGACCTCGACACCGTGCCAGTGGACGCGCAGACGCCGCAGGTCGTGCAGCATGCGCCACGGCGTGCGGCCACCGGACAGCGCGATCAGGCAGCGGTTGCGGCTCGCGGTGGCGCGGCCGATCTCGGCGCGCAGCCACTCCGCGGAGCGCTCCGCCGCGGCCTCGACCGTGGGCAGCACATGGATGCGCATCGGCGCGGGCCTCAGCGACTGCCGGCCGCGCCCGGCGCGCCGGACACCAAGCTGTGCATCGTCTCTCCTCCCGCAGCCGATCCGGTAAACATTTTGACGGTTCGCCGCGAGACTGCAATGCTTGCCGAAAGCGAGTCCTGCGCCGGAGGCCGGGCAACGTGAACGATCGCGAAACTGCCGTGGTGGATGCCGCAACCGTGGACGCGCTCGCGCGCCTGCTCGGCTACCCGCCGCTCGACGCCGAGACCGCGGCCCGCATCGCGGCGGGGGCGAGCAACGCGGTCGCGGCGGTGCGCGCGACCGCGACGGTCCCGCTGTTCGACGCCGAGCCCGGCAACTACCTCGCCGAGCTCGAGCGGCTCGCCGGCCCCGGACCGTGATCGACCCCGCGCGCGCGACGCTCGGCGAAGCCGCCGCGGCGCTGGCGCGCGGCGAGCTCACGAGCGAGGCGCTCACGCGGACCTGCCTCGAGCGCGCCCACCGCCTGAACCCGACGCTCAACTGCTTCCTCCGGATCGAGGACGAGGCGGCGCTCGCGGCGGCGCGGCGCGCCGACGCCGCGCGCGCCTCCGGCCACCCGCTCGGCGTGCTGCACGGCGTGCCGATCGCGGTCAAGGACATGTTCTACGACCCGGCGCGCGAGACAAGCTCCGGCTCGGAAATCCGCCGCGGCTTCCGCGGCGCGGCGACCGCGACCGCGCTCGCGCGGCTGAAAGCCGCCGGCGCGATCGTGCTCGGCGCGCTCAACATGACCGAGTTCGCGCTCGGGCCGACCGGCCACAACCCGTTCTACGGCGCCTGCCACAACCCGTGGAACCCGCTGCACATCGCCGGCGGCTCCTCGAGCGGCTCCGGCGCCGCGGTCGCCGCGCGCATCGCCTTCGGCACGCTCGGCTCGGACACCGGCGGCTCGATCCGGTTGCCGGCCGCGGCCAACGGCATCCTCGGCATCAAGCCCACCTACGGCCGCGTGCCGCGCACCGGCGCGATGCCGCTGTCGTGGTCGATCGACCACGTCGGTCCGCTCGCCCGGACCGCCGCCGACCTCGCGCGACTGCTCGGCGT
This sequence comes from Gammaproteobacteria bacterium, assembly GCA_037443765.1. Taxonomy (GTDB): domain Bacteria; phylum Pseudomonadota; class Gammaproteobacteria; order Steroidobacterales; family Steroidobacteraceae; genus CAIKZZ01. Next base: position 7,095 of record JBBINS010000102.1, on the reverse strand, counting down.
CGTCGCCGGCCACGACCCGGCCGACCCGAGCTCGAGCCGGCGGGCGGTCCCGGACTACGAGGCCGGGCTCGACCGGGGCGTCGCGGGACTCCGGCTCGGCGTGCCGCGCAATTTCTTCTTCGACGACGTCGAGCCCGCGGTCGGCCGCGCGCTGGAGGCGGCGCTCGCCGCGCTCGCGGGCGCCGGCGCGCGACGCGTCGCGGTCCGCGTGCCCGCGGCCGAGCACCTGACGGAACTCGGCCGCACGGTCGTCTACACGGAAGCCGCCGCGCTGCACGGCCACTGGCTCCGCACGCGGCCGCAGGACTACTCGCCACAAGTGCGCGCCCGCGTCGCGACCGGGGTCGCGATTCCCGCGGCCGCCTACGCCGAGGCGCTGCAGCTGCGTGCGCTGCTGCTGCGCCGCTTCTGCGACGAGGTCTTCGGCGACTGCGACGTGCTCGTGACGCCGGCGCTCGCGATCGAGGTGCCGACGCTCGCGGCCACCGACGTCGGCGGCAGCGCGTCGATGTGGAGCACGATCGCGCGCCTGCTGCAGTGCGTGGCGCCGTTCAACTTCCTCGGTGTGCCGGCGCTCAGCCTGCCGGTCGGCTTCACGCCGGCGGGCCTGCCGGTCGGACTGCAGCTCGTCGGCCGTCCGTTTGCCGAGGCGACGCTGCTCGGCGTCGCCGCCGCGTACCAGCGCCTGACCGACTGGCACGAGCGGCTGCCGCCGGTGGGCTGAGTCGCGACCGGCGCGACCGGCGTCAGTCGGGCACCGTCAGCACGCCCTCGGCGTAGCGGATCGCATCGCCGCCCGGATCGGCGCGCAGCCGTCCGAGGTGCGCCTCCGCTAGCGGGGCCGGCGCGCCGGCGACGGCGCCGCGCGGTCGCGAGCGGATCACCTGCGACGGCGGCAGCGCCGTGCCATGGCGCAGCCGCGCGAGCAGCGCGTCGAGCCCGCGGCACAGCCACGCCTGCATCGGCACGTAGCCCTCGGCCATGCCAGGCAGCGCGAGATAGCCGTCGAAGTGGTGGCCATGCTCGAGCTCGTAGTAGCGCAGCTCGTCGCGCCCGCCGCGGTCGCGCTGGTTGACCGCGTAGTAGGCGCGGGACGCGTGATTGACGGGGATCAGGCTGTCGGCGCGGCCGTGCACGATGATGACCGGCCGATTGCCGAGCCGTCCGCTCATCACGACCTGCTGCTGGCCGCGATGCACCGCCGCGAGCATCGCGGCGCGGTCGGGCGGCAAGCCGTCGACGGCGCGCGCGGCCCGCGCCAGCACCCGCTCGGGCGCGTAGGCGAGCGCGAGCGCGAGGCTGCCTTCGTTGCAGGCGCGGCGCTCGCCGCCCGCATCGGGGACGCACAGCGACACCGCGCCGGTCGGCGGGATCCCGTTGCTGTCCGCCCACAGCGCCTCGGCCTCCGCCGCGTCGAGCGCGCGCGGCCGGCCGGCGTCGTCGCAGGCGGCGAAGGTCACGCCGGCATAGGGATCCCACGCCGGCCGGCGCGAGTAGGCCCACCCGTACGAGACGGTCAGCGACGGCCACAGGTTGGCGGCCAGGTTGAAGTGGCCGAGCCGCAGCGCCTCGGGCAGCATGCCCGCCGCGATCAGCTGCTCGCGCGCGGCCGCCGCCGCGACGGCCGCCGGACCGGCCGGCAGCAGGCCGATGTCCTGCAGGCCCGCGCACAGCGCCTCGAGTCGCGGCCGGGCCGCCGCGGTCGCCGTGAAGAACGGCGCGGCCGGGTCCGCCTCGGCGAGTACCGCGCACGGCTGGCAGAGATAGTGCAGGCCCGTGTAGTCGTAGAGCGCGATGCCGGCGTCCTTGAGCCGGCGCCCCCCGTAGTGGATCTCGAGTCCGTCCGTTCGGCCCGCCACCATCGCGTTGGGCTCGCAGGCGAGCGCGCCGCTGATCCAGCCGGAGCGGTCGAGTTCGACCGCGCGCAGCACCGTGCCGCCACCGTTCGAGACGCCGGCTGCCAGTACGAGCGCGCGCTCGGGCGTGAGCCGCCGGTGCAGCCGGTCGCCGAGCTCGCGGTTGAGCAGCTCGAAGCCGGCCTGGATGGCCTGCAGCAGGTACGTGCCCCAGTCCGCTTCGGGGTTGCGGCCCGAGTGCGCATGCTTGAACAGCAGCGAGTGCGGCGCTCTGCGTGCGAACGCCTGCAGTTCCCCGGACGGCTCGGGTACGAAGCCGACGAGCGGATCCGCGGCGTCCTCGGTCAGCGTGCCGTCGATGCGGTAGCCGCGCCCGCGGTCGAGGTCCCAGACGCCGACCCCGGTACCCTTGTCGGTGTGCACGACCGCCCAGCCGCGCCGGAGCCCCCACTCCGCCGCCGTCGGCAAGGCGCCGTAGATGCCGCGCGAGCCGGATGAGGCGACCGCGAGCAGGCACGGATCGGCCGGATCGAACGCCGCCGGAATCTGCACCAGCACGGTGGTCACGCCGCGGCCGTCGGGCGTGCGAACGGCCGCGAGGTACTCGACCCCCGCGACGCCGCGGCCGTCGGCCGGGCCGTACAGCCGCCCGAACCCGCCCGCGTCGCTGACGTCGACGAGGCCGTGGTACGCGGCGTACACGGCGCGGCGCCGGAGCTCGCGCGGCGAAGGCCGTGCGGGATCGGCGAACGGCGGCGGCGGACCGCGCAGTCCCGCGACGCCGAGGCCGGCGGTCAGCAGGTCGTCGCTCGTGCCGTCGAGCTCGTAACGGATCGGTTCGCCGACGATCTCGGCGGTCAGCGGCGGCATCTCAGGGGGTGTCCTCTGGCACGGGTTCCGCCTGCTCGAGCGGCTCGACGTGGATCGTGACCACGACCTTGGCGAGCGCGGCGGCGAGCGCCGCCTCGATCCGGTCGCAGCTCGCGTGCGCCGCGGCGACGGTCTCGGCGCCGCGCACCAGGAGCTTGAACTCGATGAACCGGCGCGAGCCCGCCTTGCGGGTGCGCAGCTGCGCGATCGAGGCGCCCGGCGGCAGTGCGCCGACGACGATCGCGCGCGCGCGCCGGACCTCGTCCGGCGGCAGCGACTTGTCCATCAGGCCGTCGACCGAGCGCCGGATCAGCGACACCGCGGTGACGAAGATCTGCAGCGCGATGCCGAACGCGATCACCGAGTCGAGCATCGCGAGGCGCGGCGCGACCATCACGATCAGCAGGCCCGCGATCACGCCGACGGACGTCAGGACGTCGGTCAAGAGGTGTCGCGCGTCGGCCTCGACGACGATGCTGTCGTGATCCTTCGCGACCCGCAGCATGAGGCGCGCCGTGACGAGGTTCAGCACCGCGGCGACCGCCGCGACCAGCAGGCCGGGGCCGAGCCGCGCGAGCGGCTCCGGGTGCAGCAGCCGGCCGACGGCGGCATAGGCGATGCCGCCGGCGGCGAGCAGGATCAGCACGCCCTCGACGCCGCTCGAGAAGTACTCGGCCTTCTCGTGCCCGTAGGCGTGGTCGTCGTCGGCCGGGCGCTCCGCGACCCACAGCATCGCGAGCGCGACGAATCCGGCGGCGAGGTTGACGAGCGCCTCCATCGCGTCGGAGAACAGACCGATCGAGCCGGTCATCTCCGCGGCGCCGAACTTGAGGCCGAGCGTCGCGACCGACGTCGCGATCGACAGCGCGGCCATCCGTTTGGTCGGGGTCACCAGTCGCTCCACGGGCACGGGCGGGGAGCCATTCTGCCTTGGGACGGCGGCGCCGGCGTCACGGCTTGCACGGCGCCCGAAAACGCTGTCGGTTCCCGTTCCGATCTGGCAACGTTGCGGGATCGACCCGCGCCGCCCCGAGCGACCGTGATCCCGGCAACCTGTGGCAACTGCAACGCCCCGCTGACGGGGCCTTACTGCGCGCAGTGCGGCCAGCACGCGCACGAGAGCGCCCGCACGCTCGGCGCCCTGTTCCACGACGCGTGGCACGTCGTCACGCACGTCGACGGCCGCTTCTGGTCGACCCTGTGGCTGCTGCTCACGCGGCCGGGGCAGCTGACGCTCGAGTACTTCGCCGACCGCCGTGCGCGCTACCTGCCGCCGGTGCGCCTCTACCTCGTCGTCAGCATCGTCCTCTTCGGGCTGCTGTCGCTGACCTCGCGCAGCGTCCCCGGCGTCGCCGTCGGCGTCACCGGCGACAAGGCGGACGCGCCCGACGTCGCCGAGATCAAGCGCGACCTGCGTCAGGCGGCTCGCGAGGCGCGGCAGGCGGCGGGCGAGCCCGCACCGACCGGCAGCGAGGCCGCGCCGGGCGCGGATGCGCCGGTCGCGAAGACCGCGCCGCCGCCCGCCGCAACGGCGGGCGCGAAGGGCACCGTGCCGGCCACGGCGAAGAACCCGGCAACCCCGTCCGACGACGACGAGGGCTTCAACCTCGACGTCAAGGACTGCGACAAGGTGCACTCCTCGATCCACGCGCTCGAGGGGCCGCTGAAGGAGGCGTGCCGGCGCGGCATCGGCGACCACGGCCGGTCGGTCAAGCACGCCTTCGTCGCGAACATCCCGAAGATGATGTTCGTGTTCCTGCCGCTGATCGCGCTCGTGATGCGGCTGCTCTACTGGTTCCCGCGGCGCTACTACGTCGAGCACCTCGTGTTCGTGCTGCACAGCCACGCCGCGCTGTTCCTGGCGATGGTCCTCCTGACGCTCGTGGGCCTGGTCGCGCGGCTCGGCAAGGCGTTCGAGCCGGTGGTCACCTTCGGCGGCCTCGCGGTGTTCTTCTACGCGTGCTGGTACGTGTACCGCGCGACGCGCCGCTACTACGGTCAGGGCCGGGCGCTGACGCTCGTCAAGCTGGCGCTGGTGGGCGTAGCCTACGTCACGTGCCTGCTGCTGACGCTGCTCGGGAACGTGGTCGTGAGTGCGCTGACCGCGTAGGCTGACCCCCATGCGCGCGATCCTGCACGTCGACATGGATGCCTTCTACGCGTCGGTCGAGCAGCACGATCGCCCGGAACTGAAGGGCCTGCCGGTCATCGTCGGCGGCGGCTCCGGGCGCGGCGTCGTCGCCGCCGCGAGCTACGAGGTGCGCCGCTTCGGCGTGCACTCCGCGATGCCCACCCGCCAGGCGCTCGAGCGCTGCCCGCAGGCCGTGATCGTCAAGCCGCGGATGGGTCGCTACAAGGAAGTGTCGACACAGGTGTTCGGCGTGTTCAACGAGTTCACGCCGCTCGTCGAAGGGCTGTCGCTCGACGAGGCCTTCCTCGACGTGACCGAGAGCCGCGCGCTTTTCGGTGCGCCGGCGGCGATCGCCGCGGCGATCAAGGCGCGGATTCGCGAGCGCACCGGCCTCACGGCCTCGGTCGGCGTGTCGCACAACAAGCTCCTCGCCAAGATCGCCTCGGACCTCGAGAAGCCGGACGGCCTGTGCGTGATCGGGCCCGACGACGTCGGCCGCGTCCTCGACCCGCTGCCGATCCGGCGGCTGTCCGGCATCGGCGCCAAGACCGCGGCGCGGCTCGAGGCCTCGGGGCTGCACACGCTCGGCGAACTGCGCATCGCCCCCGACTCGGTGCTGTGGCCGCTCTTCGGGCGCTATACGCAGCGCGTGCGCGAGCGCGCCGCCGGCATCGACGAGCGGCCGGTGGTGCCCGACTGGCAGGAGAAGCAGGTCAGCGCGGAGGAGACGTTCGAGACCGACCTGCGGCGCCGCGAGGACCTGCACGCCGAGCTCGCCAAGCTCGCCGATCGCGTCGGCGCGCGACTGCGCGGCAAGGCGCTGCTCGCGGCCAGCGTCACGGTGAAGATCCGGCGCCGCGACTTCACGACCTACACCCGCGCCCGCAGCTTCCGCCCGCCCACCCAGGAGACCGGGACCGTGCTCGCGGTCGCGCGCGAACTGCTCGATGCCTGGCTCGCGGAGCAGCCGCGCGCCGCCGTGCGCCTGCTCGGCGTCGGCCTCAGCGGGCTGTCTCCGGAGGCCCAGCTCGACCTCTTCGCACCGTCGGCGCCGGCCGGCGAGCGGCCCGGCGCGGTACGCGCGGTGGACCGGCAGACGGCGCGGATCGATCCGACGCTCGACCGCATCCGGGAGAAGTTCGGCAGCGAGGCCGTCAAGCGTGCCAGCAGCCTCGACCGCGCCCCGAAGGAAGACGGCTTCACCGGCGTGCGGCGGCGCAGCTGAGGCCGCGCCGCGCCCCGCCGGCGCGCACCGGCGGGAGGCACGACTTCGTTTGCAATCAAGGACTTGAGCGCGGCGCCGGACCCCCGGCGCGCTTGCGGCGCCGCAGCCGCTATCATGCGTCCACGATGTATACGAGCTTCTTTGGCCTCGCCGAAAAGCCCTTCGCGATCACTCCCGACCCGCGCTACCTGTACCTGAGCGAGCGGCACGCGGAGGCGCTCGCGCACCTCCTGTACGGGATCGACGATGCCGGCGGCTTCGTCCAGCTGACCGGCGAGGTCGGGACCGGCAAGACGACGATGGTGCGCAGCTTCCTCGCGCAGCTGCCGGCGCACGCCGACGTCGCGCTGATCCTGAATCCCCGGATCACGCCCGAGGAGTTCCTGCTCGCGATCTGCGACGAACTGCACGTCGCGGTGCCCGAGGCGCTGCGCGGCAGCGTCAAGGCCATCGTCGACCTCCTGAACCAGTTCCTGCTTGATGCCCACGCGCGCGGCCGACGGGTCGTCGTGATCGTCGACGAGGCGCAGCAGCTGTCGGCGGACGTGCTCGAGCAGGTCCGGCTGCTGACGAACCTCGAGACGGCGACGAAGAAGCTCTTGCAGATCATCCTGGTCGGGCAGCCGGAACTGCGGGAGGTGCTGTCGCGCAACGACCTCAGGCAGCTCGCGCAGCGCATCACCGGCCGGTACCACCTGGACCCGCTCGCGCGCCCGGAATCCGCAGCCTACGTGCGCCACCGGCTCAAGGTCGCCGGCGCCACCGGCGAGATTTTCACGAGCGCGGCGCTCGCGGAACTGCACCGCCTCGCGAACGGCGTGCCGCGCCTGATCAACGTGGTCGCCGACCGCGCGCTGCTCGGCGCCTACACGCGCGAGGAGTCGCGCGTCAGCCCGGCGCTCGTCCGCCACGCCGCGGCGGAGGTGCACGGCCGGCGGTTCAGCGCGCCGTGGCTGCCGTGGGCGATCGGCGCCGCGGCCGCCGCGGGCGTCGGCCTGCTCGCGCTCAGCCTC
>JBBINS010000101.1:0-11013 GCA_037443765.1 Gammaproteobacteria bacterium | reverse complement strand
GATCAGGTGGTCGACGACGCGGATGTCGACCAGGGCGAGCGCGTCCCGGAGGCGGGTCGTGATGAGCTCGTCCGCCCGGCTCGGCTCGGCCACCCCGGAGGGGTGGTTGTGGACCAGGATCACCGCGGCCGCGCGTCGCGCCAGGGCCCGCTTGACGACCTCCCGCGGATGCACGCTCGCGCCGTCGATCGTGCCGGCAAACAGCTCCTCGAAGCCCGTCAGCCGGTGCCGGCTGTCGAGGTACAGGCAGCAGAACACCTCGTAGTCCCGGTCGCGCAGCTCGGCGAGCAGGTAGTCGCCCGCGAGCCTCGGGCTCGTCAGCGCCGGCCCCGCCTTGAGCGCCTCGAGGTAGTGGCGGCGGGCGATCTCGAGCGCCGCCTGCAACGCCGCGTAGCGGGCCGGGCCGATGCCACGGTGCCCGCACAGGCGGCCGGCGTCGGCGCCGAGCAGGCCGCGCAGCGAGCCGAACTCGGCGAGCAGGGTGCGCGCGAGCTCGACCGCGTTGGCGCCCCGGGTCCCGGAGCGAAGCCAGATCGCGAGCAGCTCCGACTCCGACAGCGACTTCGCGCCCGCGGCGAGCAGCTTCTCGCGGGGACGCTCCTCGGGTGGCCAGTCGTCGATGCGCATGGCGACAGTGTCGGTCGGTGTCGTCGGCCCCGGTGAGCCGACAATCTGCCGCGACTGTGCCGAATCGCACATTTCTGCGGCCTGCCCCATAACCGTTTGTTCTCGGCCGGGCGAGAGGGGGTCTTTGAATGGCCGCCGATCCCGGTCGATAATCGAACGATGGTCGAAGCCACGCCCCTGTCGTCGCCGCGGCGCATCCTGCTCGGGGTGACGGGCGGGATCGCCGCCTACAAGGCCGCCGAGCTCGTGCGCCGCCTCAAGGAGCGCGGCGCCGACGTGCAGGTCGTGATGACGGCCGCCGCGCAGCGCTTCGTGACGCCGCTGACGTTCCAGGCCCTGTCCGGCCGGCCGGTCCGGACCGAGCTGTGGGACGAGGCCGCGGAGGCCGCGATGGGCCACATCGAGCTCGCCCGCTGGGCGGAACTCGTGCTGATAGCGCCGGCCAGCGCCGATTTCCTCGCGCGGCTCGCGGGCGGCCGCGCCGACGACCTCCTGACGACGCTGTGCCTCGCGACCGCCGCGCCGGTCTGGGCCGCGCCGGCGATGAACCGCCTGATGTGGGCGAACCCCGCCACCCAGGCGAACGCGGTCACGCTCGGCGCGCGCGGCGTGCGACTGCTCGGACCCGCGAGCGGCGAGCAGGCCTGCGGCGAGACCGGGCCCGGCCGCATGCTCGAGGCCGAGGCGCTGGCGGCGGCAGTGTTCGCCACCGAGATCGCGGGCCCGCTCGCCGGCCTCAAGGTCGTCATCAGCGCGGGACCGACGCGCGAGCCGCTCGACCCGGTCCGGTTCATCAGCAACCGCAGCTCCGGCAAGATGGGCTTCGCGGTCGCCGCCGCGGCCCGCGACGCCGGCGCCGAGGTGACGCTCGTGAGCGGGCCGGTCGCGCTCGCGACGCCGGCGGGCGTGCGGCGCGTCGACGTCGAGACCGCCGAGCAGATGTATCAGGCGGTGCACGCCGCCATCGCGGGCGCGGACGTCTACATCGGCGCCGCGGCCGTCGCCGACTACACGCCGGCGCGCTGCGCGAAGGACAAGATCAAGAAGACGAGCGACTGCTTCGAGCTGTCGCTGCAGAAGGCGCCGGACATCCTCGCCTCGGTCGCGGCGCTGGAGCGGCGGCCGTTCACGATCGGCTTCGCGGCCGAGACCACCGACGTCGAGCGGCACGCGCGCGACAAGCTCGCGCGCAAGCACCTCGACCTGATCGCGGCCAACGAGGTCGGGACCGATCGCGCCTTCGACCGCGAGGACAACGCGCTTCTCGTGCTCTGGCCGGGCGGCCGGCGCGAGCTCGCGCTCAAGTCGAAGACGGAGCTAGCGCACGAGTTCGTCGCGCTGGTCGCCGAGCGCTACCGCGAGGCTCGCCGGCCGCAGCCTAAGCTCGCCCCGGTGGCGGGCTGAGCGTGCGCGCGCTGCAGGTCCGGGTCCTCGACCCACGCTTCGGTCGCGACTGGCCGCTGCCCGCCTACGCGACCGAGGGATCCGCCGGGCTCGACCTCAGGGCCTGCCTCGCGGCGCCGCTGGTGCTCGAGCCCGGTCGCACCGAGCTCGTGCCGACGGGGCTCGCGATCCACCTCGACGATCCGGGTCTCGCGGCCATGCTGCTACCGCGCTCCGGGCTCGGCCACAAGCACGGCATCGTGCTCGGCAATCTCGTCGGCCTGATCGACTCCGACTACCAGGGGCAGGTGATGGCGTCGCTCTGGAACCGCGGCGCGGCGGGCTTCACGATCGAGCCGGGCGACCGGATCGCGCAGCTCGTGGTCGTGCCGGTCGTGCAGGTGCGCCTCGAGGTGGTGGAGGCCTTCACCGCCAGCGAGCGCGGCGGCGGGGGATTCGGCAGCTCCGGGCGGGGCTGAGCGCCCGCGCCCCGCGGTCGGCTAGTTGTTGCGTGCCGCCGGCGGGGTGCCGTTGTAGTCGGTCTCGATCCGCTTCAGTTCCTTGAAGCGGGCGATGTCGCTCGTGAACTGCGCTTTCAGCTTCTCGAGTTCCTTCCGTTTGACCTCGAGATTGTGTTCCTGCGTCGCGATGTCCGCGGTCGTGCGCACGAGGTCCTCGGACAGCCGCTCCGGCATCTGCGTCGCGTTCGCCGCGGTGTTGTAGGGCTTGAAGCGCTGCGCCTGCTGCTCGAGCTGCTTCTGGTGGGCGCGCAGCTGTTCGAGGTACTGGCCCGTGACTCGCGCCTGTGCGTCCAGGATCTCGGCGCGGCGGTCGCGCAGTGCCTCGATTTCCTCGACCGACAGGTACGTCGCGAGCAGGTTCGTGTCGCGCTGGCGGCTCTGTTGCGCCGACTCGCGGGCGTGTTCCTCGGACTTGCGCTGCGCCGCCTCGGCCGCCGCCTGCTCGGGCGTGCGCTTGCCCGGGATCGTGCCGACGGCGACGCCGTGCGAGTTGAGGATGGTCTTGTCCTGGTCGGCGTATTGCGGCGGCACCGCGTCGCCGTAGTGCACGACACCCTGGTCGTCGACCCACTTGTAGACGGTCGGCCCCTTGGGGTTCGACTCGCGCGTGCCCGCGGCGTGCGCGCCTGCTGCGCACGCCACCGAGGCCGCGAGGCAGACGAGAACACGGGCGGTTGCGCGGGTCATGCGGGGCCGAGTGTGCCGTGGGTGGAGGGGATTGTGCACCCTCGGCGGGCGCGCATCGAGAGCTGCGTCACGCTTGGGTCCGGCCGCCCGCGGCCGGTGCCTGCCGCGCCCCGTACTCGGCCCGGTAGGCCCTGAGATCGGCCAGCGCCGCGGCCGGCACCCCGTCGACCCCCGTCTCGAGCCCGGCGATCAGGTCGGTCAGCGTCAGGATCGAGACGACCGGCAGGCCGAAGCTGTCGCGCACTTCCTGCACGGCCGACCGGGCGGAGTCGCGGCCGCGTTCCTCGCGGTCGAGCGCCAGCAGCACCCCGGCCGGGGTCGCGCCGGCGCCGCGGATCAGGTCGATCGACTCCCGGATCGCGGTCCCGGCGGTGATCACGTCGTCGACGATCAGCACCCGCCCGGCGAGCGCCCGGCCGACGATTCGGCCGCCTTCGCCGTGGTCCTTGGCCTCCTTGCGGTTGAAGCAGTACGGCACGTCCCGGCCGTGGTGCTCGGCGAGCGCGGCGGCCGTCGCCGTCACGAGCGGGATTCCTTTGTACGCCGGCCCGAACAGCAGGTCGTAGCCGAGCGTGGAGCCGCTGAGCGCCGCCGCATAGGCGCGCCCGAGGCCGGCGATCGCCTGGCCGGTGTCGAACAGCCCGGCGTTGAAGAAGTAGGGGCTCTCGCGGCCGGACTTCAGTGTGAAGCGGCCGAAGCGCAGCACGCCGAGCCTGAGCGCGAGCTCGAGGAATTCGCGTTGGAAGGTCTGCATAGGAACGGCCAGTTTCCGCCGAATGCGGCACGCGGACAAGCCGGGCGGCGTGCTTGCTATGATCGCGCGGATGCGAATCGCCAGCCTCAACTGCAACGGTATCCGCGCCGCCGTGCGCAAGGGCTTTCACGACTGGTTACCGCGCCAGGATCTCGACGTCGTCTGTCTGCAGGAGACTCGCTGCAGTGACGAGCACCTCGAGGCGGACCTGATGCGCCCGCGCGGCTACCACACCGAGTGGCTGCATGCCGAACGACCGGGGTATAGCGGCGTCGCGATCTACTCGCGCCGGCGCCCCGACAAGGTGATCCGCGGCTTCGGATCGACGGAGTTCGACCGCGAGGGCCGCTACCTCGAGGCGCGTTTCGGGAAGCTCTCGGTCGTCTCGCTGTACCTGCCGTCGGGCTCGTCGAGCCCGGAGCGGCAGGTCGCGAAGTTCCGCTTCCTCGCGGAGTTCCTGCCGCACCTCGAACGGCTGCGCCGCAGCCGGCGCCAGGTCGTGCTGTGCGGTGACTGGAACATCGCGCACAAGGAGATCGACCTCAAGAACTGGCGCTCGAACCAGAAGAACTCCGGGTTCCTGCCCGAGGAGCGCGCCTGGCTCGATGACCTGTTCGGGCGCGTGCGCTGGGTCGACGGCTTCCGCGCCGTCGACGCGCGGCCGGAGCAGTACACCTGGTGGTCGAACCGCGGCCAGGCCTGGGCGAAGAACGTCGGCTGGCGCATCGACTACCACGTCGTCAGCCCCGACTTCGCCGACCGCATCGAGGGCGCGACCATCTGGAGGAAGACCCGCTTTTCCGACCACGCGCCGCTGATCCTCGACTACGACCATGGCCTCTGAGGCCGCCGAGCCCGCGGCGGGGAAACCGTCGCTGCGCGCGGTGCTCGCGAATCCGAAGCTGCTGCTGCTGATAGCGCTCGGCGCGGCCTCGGGGTTCCCGAACCAGGTCACCGAGAGCGCGCTGCAGGCGTGGCTCAAGGACGTGCACGTCTCCAACACGCAGATCGGGATCGTCTCGTACGTGGCGATTCCGTACCTGCTCAAGTTCCTGTGGGCGCCGCTGCTCGACCGCTACCCGCTGCCGCTGCTGGGCCGTCGCCGTGGCTGGATCCTGGTCGCGCAGGGCGCGCTCGCGGCGACCATGGCGCTGATGGCGTTCCAGGACCCGTCCCTGTCGCTGGTCGGCATCACCGCGTGCGCGCTCGGCATCGTGTTCCTGTCGGCGACGCAGGACATCGTCATCGACGCCTACCGGGCCGACGTCGTGACGCCGGCGGAGCGCGGCCCGGCGGTGACGGCGAGCACGGTCGGCTATCGAACAGCGGCCTACGTGGCGCCTGCCGTCGCCCTCGTGCTCGCGGACCACTTCGGCTGGCGACCGGCGCTGCTCGCGGTCGCGGCGCTGATGGCGTTGTTCGCGCTCGCGACCGCCGTCGCACCGGAGCCGGACTACCGCTCCCCGCCGCCCGCCTCGCTGCGCGAGTCCGTGCTCGGTCCCCTGCGGGCGCTGCTCGGCACGCCCGGCGCCCGTTCACTGCTCGCGCTCGTCATGATCTTCAAGCTCGGCGACGCGTTCTCGCTGAAGCTGTTCACGCCGTTCATGATGGACGTCGGCTTCTCGAAGACCGAGATCGGCGTCGTCATCAAGATCATCTGGGTCGGGGCCGCGGTCGGCGGCTCGATCCTCGGTGGCGTGTGGATGGTGCGGCTCGGGCTGCTGCGGGCGATGCTGCTGTTCGGCGTGATGCAGGCAGTCTCGAACCTCGCCTACTTCGCGCTCGCGCTCTCCGGCAAGAACTACCCGGTGATGTACGCGGCAGTGGTCATCGAGCACCTGACGCACGCGATGGGCAACGTCGCGGTCGTCGCGCTGATGATGGCGCTGTGCGACCTGCGCTTCAGCGCGACCCAGTACGCGCTCCTGTCGACGCTGTCGCAGCTGCCCCGCTACGGGCTCGGCTGGCCGGCCGGCTGGGTCGCCGACCACGGCGGCTGGCCGACCTACTACGTGGTCAGCTTCGCGCTCGGCATCCCGGGACTCGTGACCGTGTGGCTGCTGCGCGAGCGGATCCGCAAGCTCGATGTGCCCCACTGACGGCGCCCGCGAGGTCGACGTCGAGCGCGTCGTCTGCGCGCTCGCGGAACTCGACGATCCCGGCTCGAGGGCGTTCACGATCGGCCGCGGCGACTGGCCGCTCAAGGGCCTCGTCGTGCGCCGCGGCGCCGAGGTGCACGCCTACGTCAACCGCTGCCCGCACGCCGGCCACCCGCTCAACCTGCAGCCGCACGACTTCCTGACGCTCGACCGGAGCCTCGTGCTGTGCCGCTCGCACGGCGCGCTGTTCGAGATCACGACCGGCCTGTGCGTCGCGGGTCCGTGCACCGGTCGCCACCTGCGGCGCGTGCCGGTCGAGGTCACCGGCGGCTACGTGCTGCTCGCCGCGGGCGTCCGCTGCGAGGCCTTCGCCGACTGAACGGCACCGGCACCCGGCTGCTATGCTCGCGCCGAGGGTGCGGTGCAGCCATGCTCGACGAGCTCGTCCGATTCTTCCTGGTGCTGTTCGTCGTCGTCGACCCGCCGTCGATGGCGCCGCTCTTTGCGACGATGACGGAGGGCGGCAGCCCCGGCTACCGCCGGCGCATGGCCGTGAAGTCGAGTTCGATCGCGTTCGCGATCTGCGTCGCCTTCGCGCTCGGCGGCAGCTGGTTCATCGGCGTGATGGGCATCAGCATCCACGCGTTCCGCATCGGCGGCGGCCTGATGCTGTTCCTGATCGCGCTCGACATGGTGCTCGCGCGCGAGGAGAAGACGACGCCGGAGGAGAAGGCCGAGACCCGGCGGCGCGCCGACATCTCGGTGTTCCCGCTCGCGTTCCCGCTGATCGCCGGTCCCGGTTCGATCGCGACGGTGCTGCTGACCTTCGGCTCGGCGCGCGCGGATCCGCTGCTCTACGCGGGGCTGATCACGGTCATCGCGCTGGTCATCGGCGTGTCGCTGCTGGTCATGCTGGCGGCGCCGCTCGTGATGCGGGTGCTCGGCGTGACGGGCGCGAACGTCGTGTCGCGCGTCGCCGGCGTCGTGCTCGCGGCGCTCGCCGTGCAGTTCGTCATCGACGGCCTGAAGGGCGCGTTCCAGCTCGGCTGAGTCAGAGCCGCAGGTACTCGAGGTCGCGGGCCTCGTGGCCGAGGCGCGTGCCGCGGCGTTCGAACTTCGTGACCGGCCGCTCGGCCGGCCGCGGCACGTAGCCGGCGGCGCCGGCGACGTTCTTGAACGCGGCGCTCGCGTCCAGCACCTCGCGCATCCACTCGGCGTACGGCGCCCAGTCGGTCGCGAGCCGCAGCCGCCCGCCGGCCGCGAGCCGGGTGGCGAGCAGCGCCGCGAACGGCGGTTGCACGAGGCGCCGCTTGTGGTGCCGCTTCTTCGGCCACGGATCCGGGAAGTAGATCAGCACCTCGTCGAGCGCGCCCGCCGCGACCGAGCGCTCGAGCACCTCGACGGCGTCGTGCTGGACGAGCTTCAGGTTCGCGAGCCCCGCCGCGGCCGCGCGCAGCAGGCAATGGCCGACCCCCGGCGCGTGCACCTCGAGGCCGAGGTAGTTTCGCTCGGGGTGCGTGGCGGCGAGCGCGACCAGCGTGTCGCCGTCGCCGAAGCCGATCTCGAGCGTGCACGGCGCGCGCCGGCCGAACAGTCGGTCGAGATCGAGCGGCGCGTCGCCGGCCGCCGCGCCATAGCGCGGCCAGAGCTCCGCGAGCGCGCGCTGCTGCGCGACGGTGATGCGGCCGCCGCGCTTGACGAAGGAGCGGATCGCGCGGCGCGGCGCATCCGGGGCGGTCGGGGTGTCGGTCATCGGTCGGAGGCGGCAGGGCGGGGCGCCAGTGTCGCGCGGCGGGCCCGGAGTCGCCAGCGCTTTCGCCGGGGCACAATCCGCGCTATTGATTTGCCACGCGGACCGCGCACGCCGCCGGCACCGCCGGCACCCGAGGAGGACTGCGGCATGTCCAAGCACCATCGTCGACTCATCAAGCGTTACCAGGTCGAGCCGGGTCGCCGCGTGCGGCTCCGGGACTGCGATCCCGCCGACACCGGTGGCGCCGACTTCGAGGCCGTCGGCCCCGGCACGGTCAGGGAGCGCGCCGCGGAATTCCTCGCGGCCAACCGCGCGGAGCTCGCGAAGGCGCAGGAGCTGCTGTGGGCCAGCGACGCGCACTCGGTGCTGGTCGTGCTGCAGGCGATGGACGCCGCCGGCAAGGACGGCACCATCAAGCACGTGATGTCGGGCGTCAACCCACAGGGCTGCGAGGTGCACGCCTTCAAGCGGCCCTCGCAGGTCGAGCTCGACCACAACTTCCTGTGGCGCTACTGGACCAAGGTGCCCGAGCGCGGCCGGATCGGCCTCTTCAACCGCTCGTACTACGAGGAGGTGCTGGTCGTGAAGGTGCACCCGGAGATCCTGGCGGCGCAGCGCCTGCCGGCGGGCGCGACCGGGCGGGCGCTGTGGGAAGAGCGCTACGACGACATCAACGGCTTCGAGCGGCACCTCGCGCGCAACGGCACCGTGATCGTCAAGTTCTTCCTCAACATCTCGAAGGCCGAGCAGAAACGACGCCTGCTGGAGCGCATCGACGACCGCGACAAGCACTGGAAGTTCTCGGCCGCCGACCTCGAGGAGCGCCGCTACTGGAACGCGTACATGGCGGCCTACGAGGACATGCTGAGCGAGACCAGCACGCCGTGGGCGCCGTGGTACGTGATCCCGGCGGACCACAAATACGTGGCGCGCGCGCTCGTGGCCGCGATCCTGAGCGGCACGATCGGCGCCCTCGGCCTGCGCTACCCGAAGGTCACCAAGGCCGACGAGCGCGAGCTCGCGGCCGCGCGGCGGCGGCTGCTCGGCAAGGGCTGACGCCGTCGGCGTCAGGCGACGGCGAACGGCTCCTCGAGCGAGCGGCTCTGCGGCGTGAAGAGTTCCGCGCCCGACTCGGTTACGTGCATGTCATCCTCGAGCCGCACGCCGAACTCGCCGCGGATGTAGATCCCCGGCTCGTTGCTGGTCGTCATGCCCGCGGCGAGGCGGGTGGCGTTGCCGCGCACGAGGTACGGCCACTCATGGCCGTCCATGCCGAGGCCGTGGCCGACGCGATGCGTGAAGTGGCGGTAGTCCGGGCCGAACCCCGCCGCGGTCACGACCGCGCGCGCCGCCGCGTCGACCGCGCCGCACTCGACGCCCGGGCGCGCGGCCGCGAGGGCGGCGGACTGCGCGCGCAGCACGGTCGCGAACACCTCGCGCATCCGCGGCGTCGCCTTGCCGAGCACGAAGGTCCGCGAGATGTCGGACTTGTAGCCCTCCACGTCGCAGCCGCCGTCGAACAGCACGATCGCGCCCTCGCGCACCGGCTGCGGCGCGACCGAGCCGTGCGGGAAGGCCGAGCCGTCGCCGATCAGGACGAGGTCCGCGGCGCCCTCGAAGCCGAGCTGCCGGTGCGCGGCGCGCGACAGCTCGCTGACGTCGCCTTGTGTCATGCCGGCGCGGATCGAGCGATAGGTGGCCTCGTACGCCGCAAGCGTTACCTCGGCAGCGAGCCGCATCAGCGCGACTTCGTGGTCGCTCTTGATCATGCGGCAGCCGGCGGTGACCGGCGTCGCGCTGACGAGCTTGAGCTGCGGCGCCGCAGCGGCGATGCCGTCGGCGAACACGAAGCGGACGTTCTCCTCGAGGCCGACGCGGCCGGCGGCGACGCCGCGGTCGCGCAGCCCCTGCGCGAGCCGCTGGTAGGGACTCTCGTCCTCCTGCCAGGTCCGCACGTCCGCGCGCTCGGGATCGGTGCCGGCGGCGAGCTGCTCGCGCGCCCGGCCCTCCTCGAACGCCGGGCAGACGTAGAAGGGCTCGCCGCGCGCCGGCAGCACGGCCGCGAACAACCGTTCGCTACCCCACCAGTGCACGCCGGCGAAGTAGACGAGCGACGTGCCCTCGGCGAGCACGATCGCGTCGAGGCCCTGCTCGGCCATCAGCCGGCGCGCCTGCTCGCGGCGCGCGACGCGCTCCTCGCGGCCGATCGGCCGGGCCTCGGCGCGCCGCGACCGGAGCTTCGCGATCGCCGGCGGCGGCACCGCGGCCGGCCCCGCATGGGACGGACTGCCGCGCCCGAGCGCCACTGCGCCCGCCAGCGTGGCCGTCGTGATCAGTTCGCGTCGCGTAATCATGAGCCGTCCCCCCCCACCGCATGCCGCTGCCGCCCGCCCATGGCGCGCCAAGCGCGAGTCTACGGCAGATCCGCAGTCGTCGCGCCGGGAGCGACGCTGCCGGGACCGCGCGGATTGGCTTAGGATCAACGGTTAGCGTGCGCGACCCGAGCGAGCCGAAATGAGCGCACTGGCGCTGCTCTTCAGACACGTACCGAACGCCCTCAGCGTCGCCCGGATCGGCGCGGCGCCGGCGCTCGGCTATTTCGCGGCCTCCGGGTCCGAGCAGCTCTTCACGTGGCTGCTCGTGCCCGCCCTGGTGACCGACATCGCCGACGGCTACATCGCGCGCCGCTTCGGGCTCACGTCGCGCCTCGGGGCGGCGCTCGACTCGGTCGCGGACGCGCTGCTGTTCTTCGTCGCGATCTTCGGCGTCTGGGCGTTGCACCCCGACGTCCTCCGGGCCCACGCGGTCGCGGGGCTGCTGCTGGCGGGCGGCTGGATCGTCGAGATCGCGGCCGCCGTCGTCCGCTATGGGAAGCTGTCGAGCTTCCACACCTACGCGTCGAAGGCGGCCGGCTACCTGCTCGGCATCATGATCGGCGTGCTGTTCGTCTGGGGACTGCCGCCGCTGCTGCTGTACGTCGCCGTGATCGTCAGCGTCGGGGCCAACCTCGAGGAGCTGGTGCTCATCCTTCTGCTGCCCGCCTGGCGCACGGACGTTCGCGGCCTCTACTGGGTGCTCCGCGAGCGGCGCCGGGCGCCGCCGTGAGCCGGTGGCTCGCGATCGTCAACCCCGCGGCGGGCAACCGCGGGGCGGCGCGCCGGCTCGCGCGACGGCTGGCCGCCGCCGCGG
>JBBINS010000100.1:0-11204 GCA_037443765.1 Gammaproteobacteria bacterium | reverse complement strand
GCTGTCGCTGCGCCACCGACCCCGACGCCCGTCACGGGCCCTACTACGAGTGGGGACACATGAAAGCCGGCAAGCTGCTGCACCGCTTGGTGTCGCCGAAGCAGGCCGAGGCGCTGCGCCTCTCGATCGCCAACTACCGGAAAGTAAAGAAGCTGCTGCGCGCCTGGGAGGCTGAGACCGAACGGCTCATCGACGCTGAACACCCGCGCTGATCCTGAGCACAATCACGCCAGCCTAATTATGAGTTAGCGTGTTCCCGATGTGCGGGATGTAAGTCCCGAGATCTCGATGCACACGCACTCGCTGGCCGCCTACGTCCGCTGCCTCGAGCGCGGTGACTGGCAGGGCGTCGGCGAGCTGATGCTCGCGTCCGCGCACAAGCTCGCCGCGACCGGCGCCCGGTTCCTGATCTGCCCGGACAACACGATCCACGGTGCCATGCCCCTCGTCCGCGCGCGGTCGCCGCTGCCCTGGCTGTCGATCGCGCAGGTCGTCGCGGCGCGTGCCGCCGAGCGGGGGTTCCGCTGCGTGGGCCTGACCGGCTCCCGCTGGCTCGTGGCGAGCGAGGTCTACCCGCGCGCGCTCAACGCGCACGGGGTGCGCCTCGTGCTGCCGCCGGTGGCGGCATGCGACGAGGTCAGCCGCATCATCATGGAAGAGCTAGTCCGCGGGGACTTCAGGCCGGAGTCGGTCGCCTACGTCGAGCAGGCGATCGCAGGGCTGAAGGAGCAGGGCTGCGATGCCGTCGTCCTCGGCTGCACGGAACTGCCGCTGATCATCAACGAGCGGACTTCGGCGCTGCCGACGCTCGACTCCACGCGCGAGCTCGCGCGCGCGGCGTTGCGCCGCTCGGCGGAGGGCGCCGGCTGATCGCCCGGGGCGCCGGCGGTCGCGGCGCGCTCAGGACCAGTCCAGCAGATCCCAGCTGCGCGCGTCCTCGCTGTAGCTGCTGCTGTCGATCGTGTCGTCGACGTAGTAGGAACCGGAACTGACCCGCCGGACCCAGCGCCCCACCTCGGGCGCGAGCCACAGCGTCTCTTGGCGCACGCAGTGCACGCGCGACCAGTCGGCGTGCGTGAAATCGATCAAGTTCTCGTACCGCAGCGCCGTGAAGGTCCCGGCCGGAACGGTCAGCTCCTCCCACCGCTCGGCGCGCATCGCCAGTTGCCAGGAGAGCGCTTCCGAGCCAGTGCCGACCGCGTACTCGGTGTTGATGACGCGATGCCAGCCGGGGCGAAGCTCTTCCGGCCACAACGGGATGGGCTGCCGGTAGATCTGCGGCACGTCCCAGTGGGGGTCGAGCGCGATCATGCCCCACGGCTGCTGCACCTCCTTCGGCAGGGTCTCGGGCGATGACGGACGGCTCTCGAGGAGGCCGAGGACCGCCCGGCTCCAGTGGCCACGGCCCTCCGGCGGGGCGTGTGGCTCCGTCGTCCGGTCGATGACGACGCTCGCGCCGACCTCCGATACGGTCTCGTCGACGATCCCCACGAGCGCTCCCGTCAGCCCGTCGCTGACCCGATAGCGCCAGTGCTGTCCGGCGGCCGGCGCGCGCACGGCTCGTGCACCGGGCGATGCCGGCGCGGAGGTCGGCGACGTCCGGGGTAGGGCGCAGCCGGCGGGGAGTGCCGCGGCTGCCAGCAGGAAGGTCCGGCGCGAGATGCTGATGACTGTTCCTCCACCGCCGGCCGCGAGCGGCAAACCCCTCGTGCCCGGCGAACACCCGTGCGGCGATGACCGCCACGTCGGGGCCAAGCGTCGCTCCGCGCGGGTCGTAGCGCAAGTGCCGCTCACGGTGCGCGGCAAACCGGCCCGCCGGGCGGCTGGTCAGCGGTCGAGTCGCAGGAAGGTCGGCTGACGCGGGAGCCGCAGGCTCGCGAGGAACGTGACCGCCAGCATCGCGGACACGTAGCCGAAGAACAGCCACTCGTGCCCGGCGGATTTCAGGCTGAGCGCGACGTACTCGGCCGAGCCGCCAAAGGCCGCGTTGGCGATCGCGTAGGAGAGCCCGACGCCGACCGCGCGGATCTCCGCCGGGAACATCTCGGCCTTCACGATGCTGGCGACGGAGGTATAGAGGCTCACGACCGCGAGCGCCAGGCTGATCAGCAGGAACGCGCCGAGCGCGCCGGTGGTGGCGCTGAGCGCCAGCATGATCGGAACGGTCAGGACGCAGCCGAGGCCGCCGAACAGCAGCATGTTCCGCCGCCGCCCGATTCGGTCCGAGAGTCCGCCGAGGAGCGGCTGCATGAGCATGAACGCGAGCAGGGAGGCGGTCATCACGCCGCTCGCGACGCGCACCGGCAGATGCAGCGAGTTCACGAGGTACTTCTGCATGTAGGTGGTGAACGTGTAGAAGGCGAGCGAGCCGCCGGCCGTGTAGCCGAGGACCGTGAAGAACGCCGCCTTGTGGTTCCTGAAGATCTCCCGGACGCTGCCGGCGTGGCCGCTGGCGCGCGACGCGGCGGTGGACGATTCCTCGAGCTTGCGCCGCAACAGCAGCGCGACGACCGCCGCCGCGGCGCTGACGACGAACGGCAGCCGCCATCCCCAGCGCCTCAACTCGGCGTCGTCGAGGAACTGCTGCAGCACCACGAGCAGTGACACCGCCAGCAGCTGGCCGCCGATCAGCGTGACGTACTGGAACGACGAGTAGAACCCCCGATGGCCGCGCATCGCGACCTCGCTCATGTACGTCGCCGTGGTGCCGTACTCGCCGCCGACCGACAGGCCCTGAATCAGCCGGGCCACCAGCAGCAGCGCCGGCGCCCAGACGCCGATGCGGTCGTAGGTCGGCAGGCACGCGACCAGGAGCGAGCCGCCGCACATCACGACGACCGAGGCGACCAGCGCGCCCTTGCGCCCGCGGCGGTCGGCGATCCGCCCGAACAGCCAGCTGCCGACCGGTCGCATGACGAAGCCCGCCGCGAACACGCCCGCGGCGTTCAAGAGCTGCGCCGTCGGGTCGGAGTGCGGGAAAAAGGCCGGCGCGAAATAGACCGCGCAGAACGCGTAGACGTAGAAGTCGAACCACTCGACGAGATTGCCGGACGAGGCGGCGACGATGTCGATGATCCGCCGGCGCCGCTCGGCGGCGTCGTACGGCTCGACGGCGGGATCGCTCGGCGCGCCGGTCATCGGCAACGGCTCGCGGTCACGGCGGCGGGCACCGGTCGCCGGCGCCGCGGAACCTAGCGGCCGAGCAACTCGAGTGCCGAGGTGCTCATCGCGACGATGCCGGTGCGCAGCGTCGGCGCCGGAACGGGCGCGAACAGCGGCGAGTGCGGGCTCGGCACGGGCGTGCCGCTGGCCTTCGCGGCCGCGAGCGTCTCCTCCGAGTTCGCGCCGACCCAGAACATGAACACCGGGATCTTGCGGCCGAGCCCGAAGTCGCCGAAGTCCTCGCTCGCCATGATCGGCGGGAAGTCGCGCACGTTGCCGGCGCCGAGCGCGCGCTCGAGCGCCGGGCGCAGGCGCGCGGCGATCGCGGGGTCGTTGTAGAGCGCCTGCGCCGACTCGTCGAGCACGGAAACGAGCGGCAGGCGGTCCTCGGGCATCCCGGCGCCGAGTGCCGCGGCGCGCGTGATCCGGGCCACCGCCTGGACGACGTGGTCGCGGACGTCGTCCTTGTAGCTCCTGATGTTGAGCTCGAGCTTGACCTCGTCGGGGATGATGTTGCGCTTGAGGCCGCCGTGGATCGTGCCGACCGTGACGACGGCCTGGTCGAACGGCGAGATCTCGCGGCTGACGATCGTCTGCAGCTGCATGATGATGTTCGCGGCGAGTACGACGGGGTCCTTCGCGTCCTGCGGCTGCGAGCCGTGGCCGCCGACGCCGCGCACGACGACGTCCATCTGCGTCGAGCTCGCGAGCGCGTAGCCAGGCGTCAGTCCGATCGCGCCCACCGGCAGCGAGCCGTTGTCGTGCAGCGCCAGCGCGAGATCCGGCTTCCCGAGGCGCTCGTAGACGCCGTCGCGCAGCATCGACTCGGCGCCGCCGATCGTCTCCTCCGCGGGCTGCCCGACCAGCATCAGCGTGCCGTGCCAGCGGTCCCTGAGCCTCGACATCACCCGCGCGACGCCGACCAGCGAGGTGACGTGGATGTCGTGCCCGCAGGCGTGCATCACCGGCACCTCGACGCCGGCAGGGTTCTTGACGCGCCGCTTGCTCGCGTAGGGCAGGCCCGTCTTCTCTTCGACCGGCAGGGCATCCATGTCGGCCCGCACCAGCAGCGTCGGGCCCGGGCCGTTGCGCAGCACTCCCACGACGCCGTAGCCCTTGAAGCCGGGCATCTTGTACTTGCCGACGTGGTCGGTGACCTCGAAGCCCGCGGCGCGCAGTTCCTGCGCGAGGTCGGCCGAGGTCCGGTCTTCCATTCCCGACAGCTCGGGCGCCGCGTGCAGCGCCTGGTAGTAGCGCACGAGGGACGACAGCTCGTGGTCGACGATCGCCTTGACGTCGGCGTCGTTGTCGGCGGCGCGCGCGATCGGCGGCGCGCCGAGGGTCAGGAGTACGCACAGCGCGAGCGCCAGGCGCGGCGCGAACGGTATGGCGGAGCGACGGTCGCAGGTCATCGGTGGTCCCCCTCGTGGCCAAAGGCCGCCGGTCGCACGGGCGTCATCCCCAGGGCGGGTCCGGCAGCGCGCGGAACGCCTGCCGGAGCGCTTCGCTCCAACTCGAGCGCACCATCTTGAAGTAATCGTCGTCGGCGGTGATGTTGAGCCGGAGCTCGGCGTGCAGCGAGTCGCGGCGGTAGAGCGTCAGGTCGAGCGGCGGCCCGACCGACAGGTTCGAGCGGATCGTCGAGTCCATCGAAATCAAGGCGCACTTGGCGCCGTCGCGCAGCGAGGTCTCCGGCCGCACGATCCGGTCGATGATCGGCTTGCCGTACTTCGACTCGCCGATCTGGAAGTAGGGCGTCTCGCGCGTCGCCTCGATGAAGTTGCCGGCGGCGTACAGCTGGAAAAGCCGCGGCGCCTCGCCGCCGATCTGGCCGCCGAGGATGAAGTTCGAGGCGAACTCGATGCCCTGGTCCTTGAGGGCGGCGGCGTCCCGCTCGTGGATCCGCCGGATCGCGTCGCCGACGCAGCGTGCGGCCTCGAACATGTTCGGCGCGCTGTAGAGCGTGAGCGCCGCCTCGGGCGCGGCCAGCCGCTCCTTGAGGAGGCTCACGACCGACTGCGTGATCGCGAGGTTGCCCGCGGTCATCAGCACGAGCACCCGGTCGCCCCTGGACTCGAAGACGGTGGTCTTGCGGAAGGTGCTGATGTTGTCGACGCCCGCGTTGGTGCGGGAGTCGGACAGGAACACGAGGCCTTCGTCGAGCAGCATGCCGACGCAGTACGTCACCGGGAGTCCTCGGACGGGGCGGAAGCGCGCATGTTATGCGCCTACCGCCCGGCGCGCCACGGTTACTGCTGCTGTTGCTGCTGTTGCTGCGCCGATGATGCCACCACGACCGCGACGTGCATGGCCTCGCCGCCGCCGCCGCTGCGCAGGCCTCGCACCGGCGCGGCATCGCGATAGTCGCGGCCGATCGCCAGCCGGCAGTGCCGCTCGCCCGCGAGCGAGTCGTGCGTCAGGTCGATGCTGAGCCACCCCTGGTCCGCGCCGAGCCAGGCCTCGGCCCACGCATGGCTCGCGATCTCGCCGGGATCGCCGGTGTAGAAATAGCCGCTGACGTAGCGGGCCGGGATGCCGGCGGACCGGCAGCAGGCGATGAACGCGTGGGCGTGGTCCTGGCAGACGCCCTCACCGCGCTCGAGGACGGTCGCCGCGTCGTCGCTGACGTCGGTCACGCCGCGGACGTAGCGGATCGTGCCGTGCAGCGCCGATGCGAGGCGCTCGACACGGTCGCGCAGCTGCTCGGATCCGGCGAGGCTCGCGGCCGCGAATTCCCGCACCCGCGTGTCGGCACGCGTCAGCGGCGTCGCGGCGAGGAAGGCGAGCGGCGCGAGCGGGCCCTCGTCGGGCAGCAGCGCGCCGCCCGCGCTGCCCGTGTCGACCACGCCCTGCACGACGATCGACACTTCGCGGTGCGACTCCTCGTACGTCAGCAGGTGCGTCACGTTGCCGTACGCGTCGCTCTGCTCGATGCAGCGGCCCGGTGCGCTGATGCGCCAGCTGAGCGCCCGCTGGCCGGCGTCGCGGCGCGGCGTCAGCCGCAGGCTCTGGATCGAATACTTGACCGGGTGCTCGTAGCGGTACGTGGTCTCGTGGCGGATATGCAGCTGCATGCGAGGGCGCTCCTCGAGCGTCAGTAGGGGGTCGCCGGCACGAGGAAGTCCTGCGCGATGCGGTGACTGAGGTCGCGGACGCGCTCGAGGAACGCGCCCAGGAAGTCGGCGAGGCCCGGCGCCAGCAGGTGCTCGAGACGCCCGAAGCGGAACGTCGACTGCAGCTCGCCGGCGCGCCGCTCGGTCTCGGCCGACTGGTCGTTCGCGACCGCGCAGAGGTTCGCGTAGATCTCGGTCGTGCACCGGTGCAGCGAGCGCGGCAGGTCGTCGCGCAGCACGAGCAGCTCGGTCACCCGTAACGGCGTCACGGCGTCGCGGTACACCTTGCGATACACCTCGAACGCGGACAGCGACCGCAGCAGCAGCGTCCAGACGTAGGCGTCGGGCCCGGCCGGGTCGTCCGCCGGCGCGTAGCCGTGGCGGGCGCGCGCGAGCAGCATGCGCGCCGTCGCGTCGGCGCCTTCGAGGAAGGTGCCGATGCGGGTGAAGCGGAATGCCTCGTCGCGCAGCATCGTGCCGAGCGTGACCCCGCGGGACAGGTGCGCGCGATAGCGCACCCATTCGAGGAAGTCGCCGATCGCGCCGTCGCTGACGTCCGGCTCGTAGCCGCGGATCTCGAGCCAGGTGGCGTTCAGCGTCTCCCACATCTCCGAGGTGATCGTGCCGCGCACCGCGCGCGCGTTCTCGCGCGCCTGCCACAGGCACGAGACGATGCTGCCGCCGTGATCGCGGTCGAAGGCCAGGAAACGGAACGCGGTCGCCGGGCTGAAGGTCGCGTGGCGCGCGAGGTAGGCGTCGAGTACGCCGAGCGAGCCGAGCGTCGCGCGCCAGTCGCGCGCGACCACGTCGGCCGTGTGCGGCAGGAGCGCGTGCCGGTAATGGGCGTCGAGGATTCGCGCCAGGCCCTCCGCGCGCTCGATCTGGCGCGACATCCAGAACAGGTGGTCGGCGGTACGCGACAGCATCAGCCCTCCAGCACCCAGGTGTCCTTGGTGCCGCCGCCCTGGCTCGAGTTCACGACGAGCGAGCCGGCCCGCAGCGCGACCCGGGTGAGCCCGCCGGGCACGACCGTGATCTCGCGACCCGACAGCACGTACGGCCGCAGGTCGATGTGTCGCGGCGCCAGGCCCGTGTCGACGAAGGTCGGACAGGTCGAGAGCGCGAGCGTCGGCTGAGCGATGTAGCCCTCGGGGTTGGCGATGATCCGCTGGCGGAAGGCCTCGAGTTCGGCGCGGCTCGCCGCCGGCCCGATCAGCATGCCGTAGCCGCCGGCGCCATGGACCTCCTTGACGACGAGCTCGGCGAGGTGGGCGAGCGTGTAGGCGAGATCCTCGGGCCGGCGCAGCACGTAGGTCGGGACGTTGGCGAGCAGCGGCGCCTCGCCGAGGTAGAAGCCGATCATGTCGGGCACGTAGGGATAGATCGACTTGTCGTCGGCGATGCCCGTGCCGATCGCGTTGGCGATCGTGACGCGCCCCGCGCGGTACACCGACAACAGCCCGGGCACGCCCAGCATCGAGTCCGGCTGGAACGCGAGCGGGTCGAGAAAGTCGTCGTCGATGCGCCGGTAGATCACGTCGAGCCGGCGCGGTCCGCGGGTCGTGCGCATGTAGACGGCGTCGTCGCGCACGAACAGGTCCTGGCCTTCGACGAGCTCGATGCCCATCTGCTGCGCGAGAAACGCGTGCTCGAAGTAGGCGCTGTTGTGGGCGCCGGGGGTCAGCAGCGCCACGGTCGGGTCGGCGACGCCGACCGGAGCCACGCTGCGCAGGTTTTCGAGCAGCACGTCGGGGTAGTGCTCGACCGGCGCGACGGAGTGGCGCGCGAACAGCTCGGGGAACAGCCGCATCATCATCTTGCGGTTCTCGAGCATGTACGACACGCCCGACGGCACGCGCAGGTTGTCCTCGAGCACGTGGAACTGGCCGTCGTCGGCGCGTACGACGTCGATGCCGGCGATGTGCGCGTAGATGCCGCCCGGCACGCCGATGCCCTGCATCTCGGGCCGGTACTGCGCGTTGCAGAGAATCAGCTCGGCGGGCACGACGCCGGCACGCAGGATCGACTGCTCGTGATAGACGTCGGCGAGAAACGCGTTGAGCGCGCGCACGCGCTGGCGCAGCCCGGCCTCCAGGAGCTGCCACTCGTCCGCCGGCAGGATCCGCGGCACCACGTCGAACGGGATCAGCCGCTCGGTGCCCTCGTCCTCGCCGTAGACCGCGAAGGTGATGCCGACGCGGTGGAACAGCGAATCGGCTTCGGCGCGCCGGCGCGCGAGCCGGTCCGGCGACTGCGCGTGCAGCCACGCGCCATAGCCCTGGTAATGGGCCCGGTGCGATCCGTCCGGCAGCAGCATCTCGTCGTAGGCGTGTGGCAGCATGAATCCCGTGTCCGTGACTCATCGCCAGCGCGAATCGTGCCAGCGCCGGAGCGCTGACAATCAGCGACTTAGCCGCGGCCGTCGCGGGTGGTTGCACCATTGCGGGGCGGGCGCGCCCCTTTTTCGTGCGACTCGGCTAGGCGAGATGCGCGGCGAGCCACTGCGCGACGTCGACGATCTCGCGCGCCGAGACCTCGTGCGCCATCGGATACGTGTGCCACTCGACGGCGTGGCCGGCGGCGACCAGCGCTTCCCGCGCGGCGAGCCCCATCGACAACTCGACGACCTTGTCCACCGTGCCGTGACACATCAGCACCGGCAGCGTCGCGCCCGCGGCCGTCCGGCGCGCGATCGCCGCCGCGGCACGCGGCAGGTACGTCGACAGCGCGACGATGCCGCCGAGCGGTTCCGTGGCGGCAAGGCCCGCGTGCAGCGCGACCGCGCCGCCCTGCGAGAAGCCGGCGAGCACGATCCTCGCCGCCGGGATGCCGAGCGCGCGCTCGGCAGCGATCAGCCCGCCGACCCGCGCGACCGACTCGTCGAGGCCCACGGCGTCGTCGCGGCCGGCGGCCGTCAGTGCCGTGATGTCATACCACGCGCGCATCTCGTAGCCGCCGTTGACCGTCACCGGGCGCACGCTCGCGTGAGGGAACACGAAGCGAATGGCCAGCGTGGCCGGCAGCCGCAACTCCGGCACGATCGGCACGAAGTCGTAGCCGTCGGCGCCGAGGCCGTGCAGCCAGATCACGCTGGCGCGCGCCGTGCCCTCGGGGCTCAGCGTGACCTCGTCCTCGGTCTCGAGCATCTCGTGCGTCATGGGCTTCCTGGGTGCGGGAGGGCCGCCGTCACGCGACATAGGTGGGCGAATAGGAATTGTTAGCAAACTTTCCCGGCTTATGTGCAGCCAATTGCGGTTGGCCGCAGTGCCAAAGCGCCCCGCACGCTGAACAATGCCGGTTCGGGGGTCCGCCGTCGCCGCAACGGGCGGCGCGGCCCTCGACGACGGAATCAGAACGACTAAGGGTGTGCGACGGGGGAAGTTGCATGAGCGCATCAGTTGCCACGGGAGTTGCGAGCCACCGGATCGCCCCCGGCATGAAGACGGTCGTCCTCGCGAGCGCGATCGGCACGACCATCGAGTGGTACGACTTCCTGCTCTACGGCACGGCGGCGGCGCTCGTCTTCAACAAGCTCTTCTTCCCGAACCTCGACCCGCTCGCCGGCACGCTCGCTGCACTCGGCTCGTACGCCGTCGGCTTCGTCGCCCGCCCGCTCGGCGGCGCGATCTTCGGTCACTTCGGCGACCGCATCGGCCGCACGACGATGCTGGTGCTCACCATGCTGATCATGGGAGCCGGCACGTTCCTGATCGGCTGCCTGCCAACGTATTCGCAGATCGGCATCTGGGCGCCGATCCTGCTCGTGCTGCTGCGCCTCTTGCAGGGCATCGGCATCGGCGGCGAATGGGGCGGGGCGGTCTTGATGGTGCTCGAGCACTCCGAGAAGAACCGCCGCGGCTTCTTCGGCAGCCTCGTCCAGATCGGCTTCCCGGCCGGCATGGTGCTCGCCACGCTCGCCTTCCGGGCGGCATCGAAGCTGCCGGAGGCGGATTTCCTGTCGTGGGGCTGGCGCATCCCGTTTCTCGTCAGCATGGTGCTGGTCTTCATCGGCCTGTTCGTGCGACTGCGGCTCGTCGAGACGCCGCCGTTCCGCGAGTTGCAGGCCCGCCGCGCGACGCTGAAGCAGCCCGTGTTGCACGTGCTCGCGCACGAGTGGAAGGCATTCCTGATCGCGGTCGGCATGAAGGTCTCCGAGGTCGCCTGGGTCTACATCCTCACGGTGTTCGTCGTGATGTACGCGACGACGCAGCTCAAGATGCCGCGCAGCGTGATCCTCGATGCGGTGCTCTACGCAGCGGTACTCGAACTGTTCACGGTGCCGTTCTTCGGGTGGCTGTCCGACAAGTGGGGCCGACGCACGCTGTACCTCGGCGGCGCCGCGGTCTCGGCATTGCTCGCCTTCCCGTTGTTTGCGCTCGTCGAGACGCGCGACCCGGCGATCATCACGGTCACGCTGGTTCTGGCGATGAGCATCGGGCACGCCACGATGTACGGTCCGCAGGCGTCGTTCATGCCCGAGCTCTTCGGGACCGGCACGCGCTACAGCGGAGCATCACTCGGCTGCCAGGTCGCGGCGGCGATCAGTGGCGGCTTTGCGCCGGTCATCGCGACCGGGCTCCTCGCGTGGCAGGGGAACTCCCACGGCGTGTCGGTCTTCATGATCGTGCTCGCCGCGATCACGCTGATCGCCGTCGCGGTCTCGAAGGAGACGGCCGGCAAGCCGATGCGGGCGTAGGAGCGGACGCCGGTGGGCTCCTCGGCGCCGCGGGCGCGGGGAGCCGGGGGGTTTCGCTTGCCAAGGCGGGTGGGAACCCGTGTACAATGCGCGCCCTTATCGCGTCTCCCCGCCCGTTCCGACGGGTTAGAAAATTGCGATAAATTATAGACTTACGCGCCCGTAGCTCAGCTGGATAGAGTACCTGGCTACGAACCAGGGGGTCGGAGGTTCGAATCCTTCCGGGCGCGCCA
>JBBINS010000099.1:0-11221 GCA_037443765.1 Gammaproteobacteria bacterium | reverse complement strand
GGCACGCCCGGGTTGCCGATGTGGGCGCTGAGCGGCCGGCCGTTGCCGGCCGGCACGAGCCCGGCGGCCGGCGCGGGCTCGGCAGCGGCGTCCTCGCGCGGCGGGCTGGTGTCGGGGGTGTCGAGCACGCCGACGTCGAAGCGCGGGTCGAGCCGCAGGATCCGGGTCGCAAGCGGCGGATGGGTCGAGTACAGGCGCTCGCGGGCCGGCGCGATGAAGAAGTGCGCGAGGTCCTCCCCCTCGGCCTCGTGCAGGAGCGAACCGGCGGCCGCGCGGCCGATGCGCACCAGTGCATCGCGGATCGCGCTCGGATCGCGCGTGAACTGCACGCTCGAGGCGTCCGCCAGGAACTCCCGCTGCCGGCAGATCGCCGCCTGCAGCAGCCGACCGAGCATCACGCCGAGGTAGCCGAGCGCCATGATGATGAGCGCCGCCATGAGCAGCGGCATCGCGCGGCTGCCGCCGCGCAGCCCGCGCAGCGTGTACCGCGCCACGATCGCGATCACCAGCAGCCCGAACAGCGGGCCCGCGAGCCGGGTGTTGAGACGCATGTCGCCGTTCAGCAGGTGGCTGAACTCGTGGCCGATGACGCCCGCGAGCTCGGTGCGCGTGAGCCGCTCGAGCGCGCCGCGCGTCACGGTGATCGCGGCGTCCGCCGGCGTGAATCCGGCGGCGAACGCGTTGATGCCGTCCTCCTGGTCGAGGACGTAGACCTCCGGCACCGGCACGCCGGAGGCGATCGCCATCTCCTCGACGACGTTCAGCAGCCGGCGGCGCTTCGGGTCGGCAGTCTCGCGCGTCACGCGGCTCGCGCCGAGCGAGCTCGCGACCGCGCCGCCGCCGTCGGCGAGCTGCGCGATGCGGTGCAGTGCCGCGACGCCGATGATGCCGAGCACGCCGAGCGCCGTGAGCACCAGCACCCCCGGGTGGGCGAGGATGCGAGCCGTATACGGTTCCGGCGAATAGACGCTCGTATTGACCACGGCGTACAGGCCGGCCACCAGCCAGCTGATCGCGCCGACTACCAGCGCGACGGCGAGCGTGTAGGCGGCGAGCAGCGCACGCGTGCGCGAGTGCGCGGCCGCCTGTGCCGCGAAGAAGTCCATCTCAGCCGAACTTCACCTCGGGGACGGCGCGCTTCCCGGCCGACTCGATCTCCAGCATCGCGGCCGGGGCGAAGCCGAAGGTGCCGGCGACGAGGTTGTTCGGGAACACCTCGCGCGAGTTGTTGTACGCGAGCACGGCGTCGTTGTAGGCCTGGCGCGCGAAGCCGACGCGGTTCTCGGTCGAGGTCAGTTCTTCCATCAGCTGCATCATCGTCTGGTTCGCCTTGAGATCGGGGTAGGCCTCCGCGACGGCGAGCAGGCGTCCGAGCGCGCCGCCGAGCGCGCCCTCGGCACTCGCGAGGGTGGCGACCGCGGCGGGGTTGCCCGGCGCGGCGGCCGCGCCCTTCAGGCCCGCGACCGCGGCGTTGCGCGCGCTGATCACGGCCTCGAGCGTGCCGCGCTCGTGCGCGAGGTAGCCCTTCGCCGTCTCGACCAGGTTCGGGATCAGGTCGTGCCGGCGGGTCAGCTGGACGTCGATCTGCGCGAACGCATTGTGGTAGGCGTTGCGCGCGGTGACCAGCCGGTTGTAGATCGCGACCGGACCGAGAATCAGCACGGCGACGACGACGAGGAAGATCAGGATTCCCATGCCACCTCCAGCCGACGGAGTGTCGACGAGCTACTGTCTATCACCGTCACCGCGGCGGCGTCGAGGGCCGCGATCGCTGTCCGGCGGGGCGCCCGCCCGACGGCGGGATCCCCGCGTCAATGCCAGGTGACGTCGTCGTCCGGCTGGATCACGACGTCCCGCGCGCGCAGCACCGAGCCGCTCCTGCGCAGCGGGCAAACGAGCCGGACCGTCGTGCCGCTCCCGGGCGCCGCGTCGACCGTCAGCTCCGCGCCGAGCGCGCGCGCCCGGTAGCGCATGATGCTGACGCCCGGCCCGGCGTCGGCACCGGCGACGCCGAGCCCGTTGTCGCGCACCACGAGCAGCAGCCGGTCATCCGCGACCGTGGCCTCGATCCCGAACTCGGTGCCGCGACGGTGTTGCACGGCCTGGGTGAGCGCTTCCTGCGCGATGCGGTAGACGTGCTCGGTAACGAGCGCTTCGAGCGCGGCTTCGTCGAGGCCGGTGAGCGTCAAAGTCACCTCGACGTGCCGCCGGGCGCGCGTCGACGCCGCGAGCCGCGCGAGGGCGCCTGACAGCCCGCCGAAGCCGAGATCGACCGGCGACAGCGCGTAGGCCATCCCCCGCATCGTACCGACGCACGCGCGCAGCCGCGTCGCGAGCTCGGCAAGCTCGGCGGTCGTCGCGGGCGCGCCGCGCGCGCACAGGACGTCCAGCGTCATCGACGCCGCCGCGAGGTGCTGCGCGAGGTTCTCGTGCAGCTCGACGCCGAACCGGTGCTGCTCGCGCGCCGCGGTGTCGAGCACCTCGCGCTCGAGCCGGCGCTCGTCGGTCACGTCACGCAGCACGAGGAGGCTGCCGCCGTCGGTCGCGCCGAGCGGCGCCGCGCGGGCGAGGATCGTGCGCTGGCCGCCGTCCTTGCAGCGGATGCGCAGCTCGAGCGGCTCGAACGGCCGCCCGGAGGCCTCGGCCTCCGCGAGGCGCGTCCGCCAGGTCGCGACCGCGGCCGCACGTTCGGAGGGGTCGGCGACGGCAGCGGTCCACCAGCGCTCCAGCGTCGGGATGTCCTCGAGCGTGTAGCCGAAGTCGTCCCGGAACGCCGGGTTGACGTAGCCGATCCCCCCGGAGGCGTCGACGAGGGCGTGCGCCACGGGCGAGGCGTCGATGACCGCGTGGAAGCGCGCCTCGTTCTCCCGGGCCGCCTGCTGCGCGCGCTTGAGCTCGGTGATGTCGGACACGAGCACGAAGAATCCTTGCACGACGCCGTCGAGCACGTCGGGGATGTATTGCGCCCACGTGTAGCCGAGCTCGCCGCTGGCCTTCGTCAGCGTGCGCTCGAAGCCCTGCGGCCGGCCCTCGAGCGCGCCACGGATGTACGGCTCGTTCAGCACGAACAGTTCGTCGCCGAGGAGCTGCCGGAGGTCGAGGCCGATGACCTGCTCCGGCGCCCGGCCGAACCAGTCGATGTAGGCCTTGTTCGCGAATCCGCAGCGCAGCCCCCGCGTCCAGTACGCGATCATGGCCGGCAGTGCGTCCGCGACGGTGCGGAACGGCACCGAGATCGCGAGCCCGCCGGGGTCGGCGCCCTCGCGGGCCCCGAGCGGCGTGAGCGTCACATCGATGCAGGGGCCCGCGGCGCTCGGCAGGGCGCGTACCCGCACGAGCACCATCGTGCCCTCGGCGGCACGAAGCCCGATCGCCGCCTCGCCCGGGCGGCGGCTCGCGACCACGCTCGCGAGCAGCCCCTCGAACACGGCCGTATACGGCCGCGCCACGAACTGGCCGAGCACCATGCCCGGCAGGGCCGAATGGTCCCGACCGAGCAGGGTTGCCGCGACGCGGTCGCAACCCCGGATCCGCCCGTCCGGGCTCAGCGAGATCCGGCCCGGCGGGCCAAGGCTGTCGGCAGGCACATTGTTCGTCATGGCCTCGCGGCTTCCGGCAGGCGATTCGACTCTCAACCCTAGGATAACAGCGACCTTGCGCGCCGAATGACTCGCTAAGCACCGCCGCTGCCGCCTTCGTCGGCGGACGCCGCGGGTGCGGCGCCGGATCGCTCGGGGTGATGCTGCATCGCGCCATTGAGCGCCGGCGGTGTGCGGGGACGGTGCGCGGCCGTCGCCGCCCACGCGCCCGAGGGCGCGGATGCAGGATGGCTGCGCTCACGGGTCGCGGGTACCATGGCGACCCTTTCGCCCGGCCCCCTTCCTATGCCTCCCGCCCCTCGCGTTGGCTTTGTCAGCCTCGGCTGCCCGAAGGCGCTCGTCGACTCCGAGCGCATCCTCACGCAGTTGCGCGCCGAGGGCTACGACATCGCGCCGACCTACGAGGGGGCCGACCTCGTCGTCGTCAACACTTGCGGGTTCATCGACGACGCCGTGCACGAGTCGCTCGAGACGATCGGCGAGGCGCTCGAGGCAAATGGCAAGGTGATCGTCACCGGCTGTCTCGGCGCGCAGCCGCAGCGGATCCGCGAACGCCATCCGCGGGTGCTCGGCATCACCGGGCCCCACGCCTACGAGGACGTGCTCAGGAACGTCCACGAGCACCTGCCGCGGCCGCACGATCCGTTCCTCGACCTCGTCCCGGCACAGGGCATCAAGTTGACGCCGCGGCACTACGCCTATCTCAAGATCTCCGAGGGCTGCAACCACCGCTGCAGCTTCTGCATCATCCCGTCCATGCGCGGCGACCTCGTGAGCCGGCCGATCCCGCTGGTGCTCAACGAAGGGATTCGGCTGCTCAACGCCGGCGTACGCGAGCTGCTGGTGATCTCCCAGGACACGAGCGCCTACGGCGCGGACCTCAAGTACCGAGCCGAGCAGTGGGGCTCGCGCGAGATCCGCACCAAGTTCATCGACCTCGCGCGCGAGCTCGGCGCGCTCGCCGCCGAGCGCGGCGCCTGGGTGCGGCTGCACTACGTGTACCCGTACCCGCACGTCGACGACGTGCTGCCGCTGATGGCGGCGGGCCAGGTGCTGCCCTACCTCGACATCCCGTTCCAGCACGGCAGCCCGCGGATCCTCAAGCTGATGAAGCGCCCGGCGCACGCCGAGAACACGCTCGAGCGGATCAAGGCCTGGCGCCGCGCGCTGCCGGCGCTCGCGATCCGCAGCACGTTCATCGTCGGCTTCCCGGGCGAGACCGAGGCGGACTTCCGGGTGCTGCTCGACTGGCTCGCCGAGGCCGACCTCGACCGGGTCGGCTGCTTCAAGTACTCGCCGGTCGCGGGCGCGAGCGCGAACGCGCTGCCGGACCCGGTGCCGGAGGCCCTCAAGGAGGAGCGCTTCGGGCGCTTCATGGAGGCCGCGGGCGCGATCAGCGCCGCGCGCCTCGCGCGCCGCGTCGGCGGCCGCGAGCGCGTCCTCGTCGACGCCGTCGAGGGCCGCGGCCGCGGCGCGATCGCGATCGCCCGCAGCTTCGCCGACGCGCCGGAGATCGATGGCACGGTCCGGATCCGGGGCGCCGGCGTCGCGCGGCTCGCGGTCGGTGAGTTCGCCGAGGTCGAGATCACCGCCGCCGATACCTACGACCTCGCGGCGCGCCCCGCCTGACCGCGCGGGCGCGCCTCAGCGCGCCGGGTTCAGCGACTCGACCGCCAGCCGGCAGGTCTTGCCGACGTCCCACACGTTCACGAACACGTAGCGGCGCGCCGGCGCGTCGAGCCGCGCGGCGATGTCGTACTCGCCGTAGCTGACCTCGACGTCGCCGCCGTCGGAGGCCAGCGACTTCGCGGTCCGCAGCTTCGCGAGCACCGCGTCCCGCAGCGGATCCGCCTTGAGCCAGCTCTTGCGCCCGTCGGTGACGGGTGCGCCGGCGAGCAGCAGCCGCGCGTCGTCGGCGAGGACTTCCTTGAGTGCGGCGGCGCGGCCGCGCTGCTGCCAGAGCGCGCCGTACGCGGCGCTGCAGTCGCTCGTGCGACCGCGGCCGCCGCCCGGAGCACGCAGCCGCGGCGCGACGTCCAGCTGATGCGCCACGAGGCGGTCGTCGATCGGATAGGAGACGCCGCCGTCGAGGAGCACGCGCCAGGCGCCGTCGTCGCCGCGGCGCCAGACCGTGAGGTAGTGGCCGGCGGCGACCGGCGGATCCTCGGTCGAGGTCCGGTAGGCGAGGAACGGGCCGCTCGCCCAGCCAAAGTCGCCGTGGCCGGAGATGCTGGCGAGATCCGGGCGCCAGCGCAGCGGCGCGCCGGGCGCCGGCCCCGCCTCGGTCGTCGCGCGACCGGGCGTCGGCTGCGGTACCAGCACGACCGAGGTCTCCGCCAGGAACTCGAGGAACCCGGCGCGCGTGCCGTGCTCGATCGCGGCGCGCTCGAAGGCCCGCTCGTTGTCCACGATCAGCTGGGCGCTCGGCGTGGCGGCCGACGCCACGGCGGCGGCGAGGACGAGCGCCAGGAGCGGGGTCGGGGCTGCGGCCATCGAAGATCCTCCGGCGATCCATCTCGCCACGGGTCGCGGGCGGGTACTTGCGGCGCGAGCTACAGCGCCGGCAGGCTCGACAGTATGCCGAGCCTCAGGTCCTTGAAGCGCGGCGCGAAGCCGAGCTCGTCGCGGATGCGGCTCGAGTCGACGCGCCGTGACTCGGCGAGGTAGGACATCAGCCCCGGCGACAGCACCTGCTCGGCCTCGGCCCGCGACACGAGCGCCGGCGGCGGCAGCCCGGTGAGCGTCGCGACGCGCTCGAAGTACTCGGTCATCGACGTCGGGTTGCCGTCGGTCACGTTGTAGATGCGCTCGACCGCGCGCGGGGCGCTGCCGGCGAGCAGGCACGCCGCGACCAGGTCATCGACGTGGATGCGGCTCGAGAAGCCGGCCTCCGAGTGGCGGATCATCGGCTCGCGCCGCTTCAGGCGTTCGATCGGCAGGCGTCCGGGCCCGTAGATGCCGGGCACGCGCAGGATCGTCCAGCCGACGCCCTGGCGCTCGCACCACTCGCGCACCGCGCGCTCCGCGTCGACGCGCCGCGCCGCGCGCTCGGTCGTCGGGTTCAACGGGGCGTCCTCGGCGACCAGCGCGCCGCCGGTGTTGCCGTAGACGCCGGTCGTCGACAGGTACACGACACGCGCGGGCTGCGTCGGCAGCTTCGCGAGGAAGCGCTTCACGCGCGGATCGGTCGTGCCGCTCGGCGGCGGCGCGATCAGATAGTAGACCACCGTCGCCGTGCCGATGCCGCGCGGCACCGGCGCCTCGGCGGTGTCGAGGTCCCAGCTGACGGAGTCGATGCCCTGCGTGTCGAGCTCGGCGGCGCTCGCCTCGCTGCGCGTCAGGCCGACGACCGGGCCGCGCGACAGCAGTGCCCGCGCCAGCCGCTTGCCGACGTAGCCGCAGCCTGCGACCAGATACCGCGCCGTGGAGCTCATGGCGGCATTCTAGGCGGTTTGCGGGCACACTGGCGCGCCATGGAGCTGACACTGCGCCCGCAGAATCGGGCCGTGCACCTCGAGCCCGGTCGGCCGGTGCTCGAGTCGGCACTCGCCGCCCGCCTCAATCTGCCCCACAGCTGCAAGGGCGGCAGCTGCGGCTCGTGCCGCGCGCGGCTGGTCGCGGGCGCCGTCGACTATCCGCGCGGCCGGCCGCTCGGCCTCAGCGCCGCGGAGGCCGCGGCGGGCTACGTGCTGCTGTGCCAGGCGGTGCCGACGAGCGACCTCGTCGTCGAGGCGCGCGAGATCCGCAGAGTCACCGACGTCGAGATCAAGACGCTGCCGTGCCGGGTCGAGCGCCTCGAGCGGCTGGCGCCCGACGTGATGGCGCTGTTCCTGCGGTTGCCGGCGGTCGAGGACTTCCGCTTCCGCGCCGGCCAGTACCTCGACGTCATGCTGCCGGGCGGCCGCCGCCGCAGCTTCTCGATCGCCTCGCCGCCGCACGACGCGGGGCTGATCGAGCTGCACGTGCGTCGCGTTGGGGGTGGCGAGTTCACGACGCGTGTGTTCGCGCCGCTCGCCGCGGGCACGCTGCTCCGGATCGAGGGACCCCTCGGCCAGTTCGTCTACCGCGAGCCCGCCAACGACGCGGCCGCGGGTCCGCTCGTGCTGGTGGCGGGCGGCACCGGCTTCGCGCCCGTCAAAGCGATCCTCAGGCAGCTGCTCGAGACCGGCGTCAGGCGCCCGCTCCACCTCTACTGGGGCGCACGCCATGAGGTGGACCTCTACGAGGACGCGTGGGTCCGCGAGCGAGTGGCCCGATTCCCGGGGCTGCGCTACGTGCCGGTGCTGTCGATGGGCTCGCCCGCCGAGGCCGAGCGCCACCGCACCGGCCTCGTCCACGAGGCCGTGCTCGCCGACTTCGCCGAGCTCGCGACCGCCGAGGTCTACGCCGCGGGTCCGCCGGCGCTGATCGCGGCGCTCACGGCCGCGCTGCCGGAACGCGGGCTCGCGCCGGAGCGGCTGTACTTCGACTCGTTCGAGTACGCGCCGCACGCGCTCGAGCGCCGCTAGCGACGCGGCGCCCCGAAACGCCGCTGCTTCAGCGGCGGCAGGACCGGCTTCTTGCCGGTCACGAGCGCGATGCCGTCCTTGAGCAGCGCCATCGCCCGCTCGCCCTCGCCGAGCTGCTCGAGCAGCTGCGCGAGCAGCTGCGCGGTCTCGGCGCGCGGCCGCAGCGCCTGGCTCATCTCGAGGTAGCTGCGTGCCTTGCCGTAGAGCTCGGCATTGAGGCAGAGCCGGGCGCAGGTGACGAGCAGCGCCGGGTCCTCGCGTCGTCCCCGCAGCCAGCCTTCGGCGATGCGCAGCCGCTCGAGCGGGTCGCCGCCGCCGAGCTCGCCGTAGAGCAGTACCGCGGCCTCGTTCCAGTCGGCATCCAGGAGCTCGCGCAGCGCCGCCGCTGCCCGCTCCGGCTCGCCGAAGCGCGCGAGGCCGCGCGCGTAGGCGACCACGACGCCCGGCCGGCGACGCGCGGCGCGCGTCGCCTCGTCCCAGACCGCCGCGAGCGCGCTCGGGCCGCCCTTGTCGGTGGCCACCTTGAGCATGTCCGCGTGCAGGTTGTCCATGATTTCGTCGACCGCGGCCGGCGTCACGCCGCGCGTGCTCCGCAGCCGCGGCTCGAGCTCGCGCAGCCGCGCGAAGTCGCCGCGCTGACGGCAGACCCGCGCCAGCAGCAGCAGCGCGCGCGGGCCCAGGTCGCCGAGCTGCTCGAGCGCGGCGAGCGCCTCGAGCGCCGCGTCGATCCTGCCGCCCTTGAGGTTCATCTCGGCGACCGTGATCAGCACCGGTCCGGGCTCGTCGGCCGAGGCCTCGCGCGCGAGGTCGAGCCACGCATCGCGCCGTTCGACCGCGCCTTGCAGGTCCGCGGCGCGCGCCGCGGCGAGGTAGTGCACCGCCGGCAGGTCCGCGTCGCGCGCGGCCCGCGTCAGCGTCAGCTCCGACTCGCCCCAGCGGCCGGCCGACATCTCGAGCAGGCCGCGATTGAGATCCTCCCGCGCGCGCGCGCGGCGGCGCTCGAGCCGCGCCGCGCGCTGCTCGCGCGGCCAGCGCGCGATGCGCTGCGCGGCCTCGAGCGCCGCGAGCGCCAGCACGACGCACAGCACCAGCATCGGCACCGACATCTCGACGAGGTAGCCGCGGAAGCTGATCGCGACGTAGCCGTTCTCCGCCAGCAGCTTGTTGGCGAGCACGGCGCCGACGGCCAGGGCCGCGACGACGAGCACGAGGCGCTTCACAGCGCCTTCCCGCGCAGCAGCCGGAGCGAGCCGGAGACGTCCGGGAGGTCGGGACTGACGCGGCTCGAGGCGAGCGCGGCGAGCTCGTCGTCGACGCCGCGCGTCGCGGGATCGGCGCCGTCGAAGAAGCGTCCGAGCCAGTCGCGGGCGGCGGCGAGGTTCGCGGCGTAGTCCGCCTCGTCGGCGCGCAACGCCGCGAGACGCGCGGCGAACAGCAGCGTCTCGAGGTGGTGGCGCCGTACGCCCATCTCCTCCATCGACACGAGCCGCACGGTCGCGTCGCTGATGCGGCGCACGCTGATCAGGTCCTGGAACACGGTCGTCAGCTGCCACCACGCGCGCGCGAGTCCGGGTGGCGGCACCGGCTCGCCGCCGGCCGCCACGAAGCGGTTCTTGATCGCGCCGAGCATCGGCAGGTCGCGCACCTTGGCCTCGGCGGACGCGAGCCGCGCACCGATCACGCCGACGTCGGGGGCCGTAACGGCGCGCAGCGCGGCGAGGTCGTGCTCGATCTGGGCGCGCGCGCGCAGCGCCGCCGGGTCGCCGCTGTCGGCGAGGCGGGCCTCGGCGGCCTCGAACAGCGTGATCGCGCCGCGGACGTCGCGCTCGAGCGCGAGCCGGTGGCCGGCGAGTTCCACGAGGTGGGCCGCTTCGACGCGCGCGACCGCGCGCTGGGGCGCCTCGATACGCGCCTCGATACGCGCGACCCGGCCGTCGAGGGTCTCGAGCCGCCCCGGCAGCGGCTCGAGCGGCTCGAGCGAAGCGGCGGCGGCGGCGCTGCGCGCCTCGAGCTTGGCGAGTGCCGCCTGCAGCAGCTCGAGGTCGCGGTTCGCGACCCGGCCGGCGCTGCGATCGGCTTCGAGACTGCGCTCGAGCGACAGCACGCGCCAGCCGGCGACCAGCGCGATCGCGATCGCGACCACCCCGAACAGGAGGCCGACGGCTCCCTGCCACAGCGCCCGCTCGAGGCGCCGCTGCTCGCCGCGGCGACGCTCGGCCTGGCGGCGGTCGCCGGCAGCGTCCGTCGCGCTCGGCGGCGTGGAATCGGGTTCGGACATCGGCGTTCGCCGGGGCGGCGTCAGGGGTCGTTAGTATGCCGCCGCGACTTCAGCAGCGCATCCATGAGACCGTCGTCGTCGGGTCGCGTCGCGACGATCAGGGGCCCGGTCACGCCGATCTGCCGCGCGACGGCGCCGATCCGCGGCCCGCCGACGAGCAGCGTGCTCTTCGCAAGCAGCGCGCGACCGGCCGGGCTCAGGATCTCGTACAGGCAGCGCAGCAGCTCGCCGCTCGTCGCCGTCACGACGTCGATCGCGCCCTCGCTCCATTCGGCCTCGACCGCCGCGACCGCACCGGGCACCGGTCGCGCGCAGTGCCGCTCGTAGACCTCGGCATAGGAGATCTCGGCGCCCCGCGCGGCCAGCTCCTCGGCCAGCAGTTCGCGGCCGCCGTCGCCGCGCACGATCAGCACGCGCTGCCCCTGCACGTGCCGGAACTCAGCGCACTCGAGCAGGTGCTCGCTGTCGTAGCCGCCCTGCGGGACCAGCGCGACGCGATGGCCGGCGTGGTTGAGCGCGGCCGCGGTCGCAGGTCCGACGGCTGCAAGCTTGAGGTCGCGGCGCCCCTCGAGCAGCGACACGCCGAAACGCACGGCATTGGCGCTGACGAACACGATCCAGTTGAAGCGGTCGATCGGTCCGAGCGCCGCGCGCTGGCGCGCCCGGTCGTCGCGTGGCTGCAGCTCGATCGCCGGCAGCCGGTAGACGCGGGCGCCCTCGGCCGCGAGCCGTCGTGCGAGCGGCCCCGCCTGGGGCTCCGGGCGCGTCACCAGCACGCCGAGGCCCTCGAGCGCCGCCATCGCTCAGTCGCCCCGGTCCCGCAGCGTCGCGAGCAG
>JBBINS010000098.1:0-11318 GCA_037443765.1 Gammaproteobacteria bacterium | reverse complement strand
GCCCGCCCGGTCGCGGCGCGCTATCGGCGCGCCGGCGTCGCCTATCGCGCCGACCTGCTGACGCTCGAGATCCCGCGCGCGCGGCCGCTCGCGGCGCGGCTCGCGGAGGGCCTCGCCGCGCCCGTCTGGGCGCGCGTCGGGCGGACGATCCGCCAGTTCCACGACGCCGGCGTATGCCACGCGGACCTCAACGCCCGCAACGTGCTGCTCGACGCGGACGACGCCGTGCACCTGATCGATTTCGACCGCGGCGCGCTGCTCGCGCCGGGACCCTGGTGTGAGCGGAATCTCCAGCGGCTGCGGCGCTCGCTGCTCAAGCTCGGCGGCCGCGATCCCGCCGGCGACCAACCGCGCGGCTGGACGGAGCTCGTCGCGGGCTACCGCGCGCCGCGCAGCGCGCCGCCGCGGTAGGGATCGGGTTCGCCGTCGCGCGGGCGGAAGCGCTTGTAGCTCCACAGGTACTGCTCCGGCGCCCTCGCCACCGCGGCCTCGATCAGCGCGTGATAGCGGGCGACGTCGCGGACGCCGTCGCCGCTCGGGAAGTCCTCGAGCGGCGCGCCGATCGTCATGACGTAACCGCTGCCGTCGGCGAGCCGCAGCGGGAAGAACGGCAGCACCGCGCAGCGCGTCGCGCGCGCGATAAACGTCGTGCCGGGGTTGGACAGCGCCGGCACTCCGAACAGCGGCACGACGACGGATCCGGCGCCGTCGAAGCGCTGGTCCGGGGCGTAGAGCGCGATGCCGCCGCGCTTCATGACCTTCAGCAGCTCGACGAACTTGTCGTTCGGGATCAGCCGCCCGTTGCGGGAGCCGCGGCCGCGCAGCGCCAGCTGGTTCACGAGCTCGTTCGCGGAGCGCTTGTACATGATGTCGTAGAGGTGGCCGGTCTGCGGCAGCGCCGCGGCCGCGATCTCGTTCGTCGTGAAGTGCGCGCCGAGCAAGAGCACGCCGCGCCCGGCCGCGAGCGCGGCCTCGAGGTGCTCGCGGCCCTCGATGCGCGTCATCCGCTCGAGGCGCCCGCGACGGTCGAACCAGACGAGGCCGATCTCGAACAGCGAGTACACGAGCGAGCGGAAGTGGCGGTGGCCGATTTCGCGGCGCTCGCGCTCGGCCAGGGCCGGGTACGCGAGCCGCAGGTTGATCAGCGTCGTGCGGCGGTCGCGCCGCGCGACGTACCAGGCGAAAGTGCCGAGCGCGCCGGCCAGAGCGCGCTGCAGCCGCCAGGGCAGCGCCGCGAGGCCGCGCAGGATGCCGAAGCCGATCCACACCGGCCACCAGCGCGGCGCCCAGAAGCGCCGGAGCGGGATCAGGGGCACGCCGCAGGTGGCGTCTTCGCGGGGCGGGGTCGCGGGGCTGCTCATGGGCGGTATGATCTCTGATCGCGAACGGGCGGGCTTGCGCTTGCGTCTACTCTACATCTGCCTCGGATACGCTCTGGCACCCTTGCTGCTCGCCGCGTCGCTGTGGCGCGGGCTGCGCGACCGCAGTTACCGGGAAGCGCTTCCCGAGCGCCTCGGCTTCGGGCCGGCGCAGCGCGCGGGCGGGCTCTGGGTCCACGCGGTGTCGGTCGGCGAGGTGCAGGCTGCAGCGAGCCTCGTGCGCGCGCTCCGGCTGCGCTATCCGGACTTGCCGCTGGTGCTGACCACGTCGACGCCGACCGGTCGCGGCCGGGCGCGCAGCCTCTTTGGCGAGGACGTCGTCGTACGCTACCTGCCGTACGACCTCCCGGGTCCGGTGCGCCGCTTTCTCGACCGCGTCCGGCCGCGTCTCGGGATCATCCTGGAGACCGAGCTGTGGCCGAACCTGTACCGGGCCTGCGGCCGTCGCCATCTGCCGCTCGTGCTCGCGAGCGCGCGCGTCTCGGAGCGCTCGGTAGCCCGCTACCGCCGGTTCGGCGGGATCGTGCGCGCCGCGCTCGCGCAGGGCGTCGTGGTCGCGGCGCAGAGCGCCGCGGACGCGGCGCGCTTCGCCGCGCTCGGCGTCAGCCCGGCGCGTGCCCCGGTCGTCGGCAACCTGAAGTTCGACTTCGAGCTGCCGCCCGACGCCGAGGCCCGTGGCCGGGCGCTCCGCCAGGCGCTCGGCGCCGGGCGCCCGGTCTGGGTCGCTGGCAGCACGCACGAGGGCGAGGAGGAACTCGTGCTACAGGCCCACGCGCGGTTGCGGTCCTCGCGGCCCGACGCGCTGCTCGTGCTCGCGCCGCGTCATCCGCCGCGCTTCGAGTCGGTCGCCACGCTTCTCGGGCGGCGACAGCTCGCGTTCGTGCGCCGGTCGAGCGGCGACGCCGTCGGGCCCGACACGGCCGTGCTGCTCGTCGACGCGCTCGGCGAGCTGGTGCTTTTTTACGCCGCCGCGGACGTCGCCTTCGTCGGCGGCAGCCTCGTGCCGATCGGCGGCCACAACCTCCTGGAGCCCGCCGCGCTCGGCAAGCCGGTGCTCACGGGTCCCCACACGACGAGCGCCGCGCCGGTCGCGCGGCTGCTGGTCGAGGCGGGGGCGGTCGCGGTGGTGGCCGACGCCGCGGCGCTCGCGGCCGAGCTCGGGCGCCTGCTCGGCGACAGCGCCGCGCGCCGCGCGGCGCGCGACGCCGGCCGCGCCGCCGTTGACGCCAATCGCGGCGCGCTGGCGCGATTCCTCGCGCTGATCGAACCGCTCGTGCGGCCGGACGCCGCTACTTGACCGACACGGGCTGGCCCAGCCAGCCGTTGACGCGCGTGACCCGCGACTCGTCGAGCGTGCCCACAGCCTGCTCGAGGGTGAGCACGTTGAGCACGTAGTCGTAGCGGGACCTCGCGTAGGAGGTCTGCGCATCGAACAGCCGCTGGCGGGCGAGCAGCACGTCGACCGCCGTGCGCGTGCCGACCTCGTAGCCGGCCTCGGTGGCGGCGAGCGCCGTCTTGCTGGACTCGACCGCCTGCCTGAGCGCCTGGACGCGGGAGATTTCGCTGATGACGCCGAGATAGGAGTCCCGCGTCGCCCGCTCGGTCGCGCGCGCCGTGGTCTCGAGGTGCTCGCGGGCGGCACGATGGCGGTAGACGGCCTCGCGGATCTTCGACGAGGCGTAGCCCCCCGAATAGATCGGGACCGTCAGCTGCAGCGAGATCTGCTTGTCGTTGTTGAAGTTGTCCCCCGGGAAAGTTCCTTGCTGACCGGTGGCCGGATCGGTGTAGGTCGTCGTTGCGGTCGTATTCAGGCCCGAGCGCCGCGCGACCAGGTCGAGCGTTGGCAGGTGTCCGGCACGGGCGACGGAGACGTTTTCGCGCGCGATGTCCGCCGCGAGCCGCGCGGAGGACAACGCCAGGTTCTGATCGAGCGCGGCCTTGACCCACTCGTCTTCGCTGGCCGGGTCGGGCGTCACGAGCGGCATGTCGTCGCCCGGTCGCGCCAGCTCGTCGACGCTGTCGCCGGTCACCTCGCGCAGCTGGTCGCGGGACGTCGCGAGGGTGCGCTTGGCGCTGATCACCGTCGCGATCGCCTGGTCATTGGCGGCCTTGGCCTCCTCGACGTCGGTGATCGCGATCAGCCCGACCTCGAAACGCTTCTCGGCCTGCTCGAGCTGGCGCGCGATCGCCTCGCGGGACGCCTCGGCGGCGTCGAGCGTGTCGCGCGCGGCGAGCACGTTGAAGTAGGCGGTCGCCGTCCGGACGATCAGGCTCTGCTGCGCGGC
This sequence comes from Gammaproteobacteria bacterium, assembly GCA_037443765.1. Classification (GTDB taxonomy): domain Bacteria; phylum Pseudomonadota; class Gammaproteobacteria; order Steroidobacterales; family Steroidobacteraceae; genus CAIKZZ01. The sequence continues at coordinate 7,654 of JBBINS010000098.1, read as the reverse complement.
GCGATAGTCGACTTCCGCCTGCGCCACCTGTGCGTCGGCCTGTTTCAAAGCCGCGAACTGGTCCCAGCGGAACAGCGTCTGCTTGAGTTCGATCGCCCACTGCTTGGTGTTGCCCGGCGTCAGCGTCGACAGCGGGACGAAGCTGGTACCGAGGAAGAACGGCGAGGTCGAACTGAGTTCGTCGTGGGCCAATCCAGCGGTGCCATTGAGCTGCGGCAGGATCGCGGACAGGGCCTGCGGGCGCGCCTCGAGGGAAGCCATGTGATTGGCCTCGGCCTCCCGCAGCTGCGGATCGTTGCGCAGCGCCCGGTGGTAGATCTCGGTCAGGTCGGCCGCCGCCGCGAGGCCGGGCAGCGCGAGCGCCGCGCCGGCGAGGAGCACGGTCCGAAGCAGGGTCGATTTCATGCCGTCTGGTCCCTTCGTCTGGTGCTGCCGGCCGCAGGCGCGGTTGGGCCGAAACTCTATCGTCCCGGGCCCGACCACCCCAACGGCTGGTCGCGCAGGCCGATCAGTATGTCGCAAGGGCCGGGTCTACGTCGCGCCGCCAGGCCAGTATGCCGCCGGCCAGGTTGGCGACGGACGGGTAGCCCTGAGCCTCCAGGTACCGTGCGACGCTGAGGCTGCGGCCGCCGGAGCGGCACATCACGACGATGTCCTGGGCCCGGTCGAGCTCGCCGAGCCGCGCCGGCACCTCCGCCATCGGGATGTGGAGCGCATCCGGCAGCCTCGCGATGCCCAGTTCCCAGGCCTCGCGGACGTCGATCAGCAGCGTGCCGGGGCGGCCCGAGAGGGTCGCCACGAATTCGGCCGGACTGACCTCGCGAACCACGGGCGCGCTCCCGTCAGAACACGAACGCCGACGGGCGGCGGGCGTTCGCCAGCGCATCGATGACCGTCTCGAACAGGTCGACCCGGCCGAACTCGCGCTCGCCGCTGCGGGTCACGAGCGCTGCGGTCATCGGCTCGCCGGTCCCGACCGTCACGAACAGGCGTCCGCCGACGTTCAGCCACTCCTGGTAGCGGCCGTCGTATTCGGGCAGCGAGGCCGTCAGCACCACGACGTCGAAGCGCTGCGGCGGCTGCCACGCGGTGGCGTCCGCCTCGAGGACACTGACGCCCGGGAAGCCCGCCGTCCGCAGGTTGACCTTGGCGAGGGCGGCGAGTTCCGGCCGGATCTCGAGCGAACTGACCTGGGCGCCGAGCGCCGCGAGGCAGGCGGTGAGGTAGCCACTGCCGGTGCCGATCTCGAGCACGGTCTCGCCGGGGCGGAGCTCGAGAGCCTGCAGGATGCGGCCGTGGATCTTCGGCGCGAGCATCGATTGTCCGCCGGGCAGCGGGATCGCCGCGTCGGCGAAGGCGAGCTCGTGGAACGCGGGCGGCACGAACTGCTCGCGCGGCACGAGGCCGAGCACCTCGAGTACGCCCGGGTCGAGCACGTCCCAGGCGCGGACCTGCTGCTGGATCATCTGTTGGCGAGCGGCTTCGAAGTCCATAGGGAAGTCCCGTGCTGGGATCGGGCGGCAGGGCGGCCGTCGGGAGGCCCGGGAGGTTACGTAGTTTCCCGCCGAGCGACAAGCAGGTCCGGCCGCCGTAAAAGACAATTATGGTGAATCCGTCGGATGCCTGCCAAGCCCTCCGGTATCCTCGGCGCGGGGATACCTGTGACCGATCAGACGAGGCTGGCTACGGCCGCCACGCGATCGGACTTGGGGTCGCGGACGCGTTGGGAAGGATCCGTTGACCGTCATCGAAGCCGTCGCGCTTGCCGCGCTACTGGCCGCCGGCATCGCGGCGCTTGCCGCAGCCCGGTCACGTCGTCACGTCCGCCGCATGGAGGGCGAGCTGTCCGATATGCGGGCGGCCGCGGTCCGTGCCCGGGTCGTGCCGGTCGCCCCGCCGGAGACGCCGTTCAGCGAGTTGACGGAGGCCGTCCACGAGGCGGTCCTGATCCATGGCGAGCGGGTCCTGCTCGCCAATTCCCGTTTCGCCGCGCTGCTCGGCAAGGCACCGGAGGACGTCGTCGGCCGTCACCTCGCCGAGCTCGTCGCGCCCGACTACGCCGAGCTCGTCGGCGACAACATCCGCCGGCGCCTCGCGGGCGAACCGGCGGCCGAGCGCTACGAGGTGGAGGTCGCGGACGAGCACGGCCAGGTCACCCGGCTCGAGCTCGGCGGCACGCTGGTCCGCTACCGCGGCGCCCCGGCGCTGCTGTTCACCGCCGTCGAGATGCTGGCGCGTCCCGGCCGCTCGGACATCGGCCGCGGCCGGGCGCAGGCCACGATCGACTCGCTCGGCGACGGGCTCGTGACGACCGACAGCTACGGGCGCATCGACTTCATGAACCCGGCCGCCGAGCAGCTGCTCGGCCGCGTGCTCGGCGAGGTCGTCGGCCAGCCGTTCGCCGACGTCGTCACGGTCGTCGACGAGGCCGACCGCCGCGCGCTCACGGACCCCGTGCGGCAGTGTCTCGCCTCCGGCGTGCGGGTGTCGCTGGGGCGGCGGGCGGTGGTGCTGACGCGCGCCGATGGCGCCGAGCGCAGCATCGAGCTCACCGCGTCGCCGCTCGCCGGCGAGCGCGGCGAGACCGCCGGCGCGGTGGTGCTGCTGCACGACGTCACGGAGCTCAGGGGCATCGCCCGGCAGATGAGCTACCAGGCGAGCCACGACGCCCTGACCGGCCTCGTCAACCGGCGCGAGTTCGAGCGACGCCTGCAGGACAGCCTCGAGCTGGCGCGCACCGCGGCGCAGACGCACGTGCTGTGCTATCTCGACCTCGACCGCTTCAAGGCCGTCAACGACACGAGCGGCCACATGGCCGGCGACAACATGCTGCGCGAGGTCGCGGCGCTCGTGAAGGACGCGGTGCGCGACTCGGACACCGTGGCGCGGATCGGCGGCGACGAGTTCGCCATGCTGCTGGTCGGCTGCCCGCTCGAGAAGGCGATCCAGATCGCCGAGGACGTTTCCAGCGCGATCCGCGACTACCGCTTCGTCTGGAAGGACAAGATCTTCACGATCGGCGTCAGCATCGGGCTCGTCGAGGTCGGCCGCGAGTCGAGCAGCATCGAGGACGTGATGTCGGCCGCCGACTCGGCCTGCTACGTCGCCAAGAGCCAGGGCCAGGTGCACGTCTACTCGTCGCGCGACGAGGCGATGGCGCGCCAGCGCGGCGAGATCCACTGGCTGCAGCGCCTGCAGCACGCGCTGCGCGACGGGCGCTTCCTGCTCTACACCCAGTCGATCGTCGCCTCGCCGTCCGGCAACGGACGCGGCCCGGAGATGGAGGTGCTGGTGCGGCTGGCCGGCGAGGACGGCACGATCATCGTGCCGGGCGAGTTCCTGAAGGCCGCCGAGCGCTACCGGCTGATGTCGCTGGTGGACCGCTGGGTCGTGCAGACGGCGCTCGCCGCGCTCGGCCGCGGCGCGATCAAGCTCGCGCCGGGACGGAGCCTGTCGCTCAACATCTCCGGCCAGACGCTCGGCGACGCGCAGTTTCTCGAGTTCGTCGTCGAGTGCCTCGACCGCACCGGCGTGCAGCCGGCGCAGGTCTGCTTCGAGGTGACGGAGGCGTCGGTGGTCGCGAACCTCGAGCACGCGCGCCGCTTCATCGGCGTGCTCCACGGCATGGGCTGCACCTTCGCGCTCGACGACTTCGGCAGCGGCCTCGGTTCGTTCGCGAACCTGAAGACGCTGGCGATGGACTACCTCAAGATCGACGGCGTCTACATGCGCAACCTCGCGCGCGACACCGTCAACCAGGCGATGGTGTCGGCGATGATCAAGCTGGCGCGCACGCTCGACTTCAAGGTGATCGCCGAGCAGGTCGAGGACGCCGCGTCGCTGGAGGCGGCGCAGCGCATGGGCATCGACTTCATCCAGGGCTACGCGATCAGCCGGCCGGAGCCGCTGCAGGCCGCCGCCTGAGGGATCCGCCGGGGCCGCCGGTTCTGGCACACTCGGCGCTTCCCGAACCGGAGGCCTCGCCATGACACCCGACCGCGTCCGTCCCCTGTCGCTGCCGTTCGCGGCGATCCTGATGCTCGCGTTGCCGCTCGCCGCGTCCGCTGCGGAGCCCGCGAAGACCGAGTTCCTGAACTCCCCGCAGGCGCTCGCGGCGGACCTGCCGTTCTCGCAGGCGGTGCGTCACGGCGACACGCTCTATCTCTCGGGACAGGTCGGCACCGTTCCCGGGACCCGCAACCTCGTGCCCGGAGGCCTGCGCGCCGAGGCGCAGCAGGCGCTCGAGAACATCCGCGCCGCCCTCGCGGCCAACGGCCGCACGACCGCGGACCTGCTGAAGTGCACCGTCATGCTGGCGGACATGGCGGACTGGCCGGCCTTCAACGAGGTGTGGCGCGCGTTCCTCAAGAAGCCCTACCCGGCACGCAGCGCGTTCGGCGCGAGCGGGCTCGCGCTCGGCGCCCGCGTCGAGGTGGAATGCATTGCGGCCGCCGGGCCGTAGGCCGGCGCGCCCGCTGCCGGGCGACGAGCCCTAGGCCGACGGCACGCCGGCGCGCCGTCGCTGGCGGGCTTCCGCCTCGAGGCGCTCGTCCTCGATCTGTCGCAGCACCGCGTTGACGTCGGCGGCGGCCTCGTCGTGGACGAAGCGGCCGGTCAGCACGCTCTCCGGATCGAGCTCGCCGGCCTCGTAGCGCTGCCAGATCTCGTGCGCGTACTCGGTCTCGAGCAGCTCGGGTGCGGCGCGTGCGAAGGTGGCGCGCATGTTGTTGACGTCGCGCTCGAGCATGCGGAAGGCGTTGTTGTTGCCGGCGGCGTTCACCGCCTGCGGCAGGTCGATGATGACCGGTCCGCCCGCGTCGACCAGCACGTTGAAGTCCGACAGGTCGCCGTGGATCAGGCCCGCGCACAGCATGCGGACGATCTGCCGGATCATGAATGCGTGCCACTCGTGCGCCTGCGCGGCCGTCATCTCGACGTCGTTGAGGCGCGGCGCGGGGTTGCCGTCGGGGTCGCGCACCAGCTCCATCAGCAGCACGCCGTCGAACACGCCGCGCGGTGCCGGCACGCGCACGCCGACGCCAGCCAGCCGGTAGAGCGCGTCGACCTCGGCGTTCTTCCATTCGGCCTCCGCGACGCGCCGGCCGTGGCGGCCGTGGCGGCCCTTGGCGCGGGCGTCGCGGCTGCCGCGGGTCTTGCGGCCCTCCTGGTACTGCGCGAGCTTGTGGAAGCCCCGGTGCTCGGCCTCCTTGTAGACCTTCGCGCAGAGCATGTTGCCGCCGCACGCGACGACGTAGACGGAGGCCTCCTTGCCGCTCTTCAGCCGCTGCACGACCTCGTCGACGAGCCCGTCGTCGACGAGCGGCTGCAGGCCTCTGGGAATCTTCATGGGGCGGGGAAACTCATGGCGGAGCGCGGGCGGACGGCAGGAGCGGGCGGGCCGCTCGCGGCCACCCGGCGGCCGCGGCGGCGCACGGCCGGGCCGGCCACGGCTGGCTCCGCAGTGTAGAGGGATTCGCGCCCGCCCGCCGTGCCGCCGTCAGATCTCGTGACGCCGCGCCATCGCGCCGATGTGCTCGGCGGCGCGGAACGCGAGCGCCTGGATCGTCATCGTGGGCTGGCCGCGGCCGCTGGTGACGAAGCTGCTGCCGTCGCACAGGAACAGGTTCGGGACGTCGTGCGCGCGGTGGAAGCGGTCGATCACGGAGCGCCGCGGGTCGGCCCCCATCCGGCAGGTGCCGAGCAGGTGCACCCCGAACTCCAGTTCCTCCACGGGTCCCCGCCAGACCTGCAGCGCGCCGGCGGCGTCGAGGATCTCGACGGTGCGGTCCTGCAGCCACTCGGCGAACCGAAGGTCGTCCGGATGGTCGCGGTACGTGCAACGCATCGCGGGCAGGCCCCAGGCGTCTTTCAGCAGCGGGTCGAGCGAGACGCTGTTCGCCTCGACCGGCAGCGAGGTCGTGTGGCCCGCCGCCAGCATCGTGCGCGGGAAGGCGCGCAGGTGCTCCTTGTAGGCCTTGCCCCATTGGCGCCCCGGCGGACCGCGGAGCGTCCAGATCGCGGGGTTCGGGCCGATGCGTGCGTCGATCCCGCCGCCGCCGTAGAAGCCGCGCTTCGGATCCGCGTCGTAGAAGTCGTGGATCACGCGCGTGGCCTGCACGCTCTTGTACTCGTTGAGCTCGTGCTCGAAGACGCCGAAGGCGCCGCCGTGCTGGTTGAACATCAGGTGCTTGCCGACGAGCCCGCTCGAGTTCGCGAGCCCGTCCGGGAACTGCGCGTTCGCGGACATGAGCAGCAGGCGCGGCGTCTCGGCGCCGTTCGCGCACACGACCACCGCGCGCGCCTTCTGCACGCGCTCGCGGCGCGCGCGGTCGAAGTAGTGCACGCCCGTGACCCGTCCCGCCGGGCTGGTCGCGATGCGGAACGCGTAGCTCTCGCTGCGGACCTCGCAGCGGCCGGTCGCCTCTGCCTCCGGCAGCATCGTGTAGAGCGTCGACGCCTTGGCGCGCGCCTCGCAGCCGAAGCCCATGCAGAAGCCGCAGTGGATGCACGCGGGGCGGCCGCGGTAGGGCTGCGAGGCGATCGCCAGCGGCGCCGGGAAGGGGTGCAGGCCGAGGCGCCGCGCACCGCGCTCGAGCAGCACGCCCGACGACTTCACCGGCATCGGCGGCATGGGGTAGGGGCGCGAGCGCGGCGGCTCGTTCGGGTGCGCGCCCGCGAGCCCCGACACGCCGATCTCCCAGTCGACCTTGGTGTAGTACGGCTCGAGCTCCGCGTAGCTGATCGGCCAGTCGTCGAGGGCCGCTCCCGGAATGGCGCCGAGCAGGCTGCGCTCGTGGAAGTCGACCTCGTGGAAGCGCCAGTAGTTGCCGGTGAAGTGCGTGCTGCTGCCGCCCACCATGCGGGCGTAGGTGAGCGGCAGCGGTGCCCCGGCGGGCGCCCGGACGGCCGCTTCGTGCGGCGCCTTGCGAAAGCTCTGCGGCTGGTCCGCGGGGCCGTTGGTGATGCCGTAGTTGAACCAGTACTTGAGCTCGTCGTGTTCGAAGTCCCCCGGCGCGAGCCGCGGCCCCTGCTCCAGGACGACCACGCCGAAGCCGGCCCGCGCGAGCTCGCGGGCCATCACGCCGCCGGCGGCGCCGGAGCCGACGACGAGGAAGTCGACCGTCTCGCCGTCACCGTAGCGGCGCGTCACGGGCCCTGGTCCGGCACGGCAAAGCCGGGGTAGTCGCGGTCGTAGTACCCGAAGGGCGGCGCGTAGCCGTGCGTGTCGTCGAAGCCGATCAGGCGCCAGCCGATGCCGTCGCGGTTGCCGCCGTACGACGGCAGCACGAACATGCCGACCAGCGTCAGGGTGCGCACGAGGCCGAAGAACGGCGTGCCCTCGACGCTCTCGAGGTGCGCGATCTGGGTCGCGGCGTCGGCGGCCGCGAAGTCGGCACCGGCGTGCGCCGCGCCGAACCCGGCGCGGAACTCGACGAGCCCGTCGCGGAATGGTCCGGCGGCGCCGGCCGCCCAGGTGCGCAGCGACCGGTCGACGAAGTACACCGCGCCGGCCTCGCGGGCGCCCGGCGTCTCGTCGGTCGGCACGATCTGCGCGACGATCGCGTCGAGCTCGCGCGCTTCCTCCGGCGTCAGGAACTCGAGCGCCGTGGCGCCGGGGCCGGTCGCCGCGGCCGCAGCGTGGGCGTGCGCCGCG
>JBBINS010000097.1:0-11327 GCA_037443765.1 Gammaproteobacteria bacterium | reverse complement strand
CGCCGCCGACGCGGCCGCCAGGCGCCAGGCGGACGCGGAGGCGAAGCAGCGCGCCGCCCGCGAGACCGATCTCGCCAGGGAACTCGCGGCCGAGGAGCAGCGCACCGGGGCCGTGAACGCGGGCCTTCAGGCGCGCTACGTCGCCGAGATCGCCGCGCGGGTCGAACGGACCTGGAACCGGCCGCCGACGGCCCGGCCCGGGCTGCACTGCACCGTGCTGGTCACGCAGGTCCCGGGCGGCACGGTCACCGACGTCAAGCTCGGCGCGTGCAACGGCGACTCGGCCGTGCAACAGTCCATCACGCTCGCGGTCTACCGCGCCTCGCCGCTGCCGGCGCCGCCCGATCCGAGCCTCTTTGAGCGCAACCTCAAGCTCGAGTTCAGCCCGCATGACTAACCGCCGCCGCCTGCTGATCCTCGCCACGCTCGGCACCTGGCTCGCGACCGCGGGCCTGCCGGCCAACGCGCAGCTCACCGTCCAGATCACGCGCGGCGTGACCACGCCGATCCCGGTCGCCGTCGTGCCGTTCGGCGGGGCCGGGCCGCTGCCGGTCGACGTCGCCGAGGTGATCGGCGCCGACCTCGAGCGCAGCGGGCGTTTCCAGGGGCTGCCACGGACCGCGATGCTGCAGAAGCCCACCCGCGCCGGCGACCTCGACCTCGCGCAGTGGCGGCTCCTCAAGACCGACTTCGTCGTGATCGGCCGGGTCGCGCCCGACGGCGACCACCTCGCGGTCGAGTTCGAGCTCTACAACTCGGTCACCGGCGAGCGGCTGCTCGGCTACAGCCTGCCCGCGCAGGCGGCGTCGCTCAGGCTCGCCGCGCACCGCGCCGCCGACATGGTCTACGAGAAGATCCTCGGCGTGCCTGGCGCGTTCGCGACCCGGATCGCCTACGTCTCGCTCGAAGGCAGCGGCGCGACGCGCCACTGGCGGCTGATCGTCGCCGACGCCGACGGCGAGAACCCGAAGACGATCGTCGAGTCGCCGGAGCCGATCATGTCGCCGGCATGGTCGCCCGACGCGACGCGGCTCGCGTACGTCTCGTTCGAGGGCCGGATGTCGGCGGTCTACGTGCAGACGCTCGCCGCCGGCACGCGCGAGCGGGTCTCGGCGCGCGCCGGCATCAATGGCGCACCGGCGTGGTCGCCCGACGGCAAGCGCCTCGCGCTTGCGCTGTCGCAGCCGGACGGCAACGTCGACGTGTTCGTGCTCGACCTTGCGTCGCGCTCGCTGCTGCGGATCACGGACGACCCGGCGATCGACACCGAGCCCTGCTGGGCGCCGGACAGCAAGAGCCTCTACTTCACCTCCGACCGGGCTGGTCGGCCGCAGATCTACCGGATCGCGCTCGCCGCGGGCGAGCGGCCGAGGCGCATCACCTTCGAGGGGGCGTACAACGCCCGCCCGCGCGTCTCGCCGGACGGCACGCAGCTCGCCGTCGTCACGCTCGACCAGGGTGTCTATCGGATCGGCGCCGTCGACGTCGCCTCCGGCCGCTCGCGCGTGCTGTCGTCGGGCCGCCTCGACGAGGGCCCGTCGTTCGCGCCCAACGGCCAGACCGTGATCTTCGCCGCGCGCGAGGGCGGCCGCGGCGTGCTCGCGACCGTCGCGATCGACGGCAGCGTCACGAGCCGGATCAGCTCGGCCACCGGGGACGTGCGCGAACCCGCCTGGTCGCCGCGCGAGAAGGCGCCGTGAGGCGCCGGGCGGGCGTCGCGCTGTGGCAGAATGTCGGCCGCGACGACGGCCGGACGTTTGATTATTTTAATTTGTTTCATGGAGTTGTCGAATGAACCGCATCTATAGTCTCGCTCTGGTCCTCGGCCTCGCGCTCGCCCTCGGCGCCTGCGCCAGCAAGCCGGCGGCGCCGGCCGCATCCGCGGGCGGCGAGACGGTCGCGCCGAGTTCCGGCTCGACCGCCGGCGCCGGCGCCGCCGACACCGGCCAGGGCCGGACGCTCGCCGGTCAGGGTGCGCAGGGCGCCGACGCCGCGCTCCTCGCCAAGACGACGATCTACTTCGACTTCGACAGCTCCGAGATCAAGGCCGAGTTCGCGCCGGCCATCGCGGCGCACGGCAAGCGTCTCGCCTCCGACCACGGCCTCAAGGTCCGCCTCGAGGGCAACACCGACGAGCGCGGCTCGGCCGAGTACAACGTCGCGCTCGGCGAGCGCCGCGCGCAGGCGGTCAAGCGGGCCCTGCTGCTGCAGGGCGCGACCGAGGGGCAGCTGACGACGGTGAGCTACGGCGAGGAGCGTCCGGTGGCCGAGGGTCACGACGAGACCGCCTGGGCCCAGAACCGGCGCGTCGAGATCGTGTACCTCGGCGGTCGCTGAACCCCGTGCGCGTGCTGCTGCTGCTGCCGCTCGTCGCGCTCGCCGCCGGCGGCTGCTCGCTGACCCGGCCGGAGGAGGAGCCGGCCTACATCAAGGCGACGGCCGTCGAGAACCGCGTCGACCGCATCGAGCACCAGAACGAGGCGCTGCTCGACCTGCAGCGCCAGGTCGAGGCGCTGCAGGCCGAGGTCCGGCGGCTGCGCGGCGACCTCGAGGAGGCGCAGCACGAGGCGCGCACCGCCAAGGACCAGCAGCGCGACCTCTATGCCGACGTCGATCGCCGCCTCGCGGCGCTCGACGCCCGCGTGGGCGCGGCGCCGGCGCCGGTGGCACCCGGCGGTCCGGGCGGCGCAACGCCGACCGCGGCGGTCGGCGACCACGAGGCCTACCAGGCGGCGCTCGACCGTCTGAAGGGCAAGGACTACGCCGGCGCCGAGAAGGCACTCAACGACTTCATCGCCGGCTATCCGCAGAGCGCGCTCGTCGACAACGCCCAGTACTGGCTCGGCGAGACGTTCTACGTCGAGAAGCGCTATGCGGACGCCGTCACGGCGTTCGGCCGCGTCGTGCAGGATCACCCGGACTCGCGCAAGGTGCCGGACTCGCTGCTGAAGCTCGGCTACTCCCAGTACGAGCTCAAGCGCTACCGCGAGGCGCGCGAGGTGCTCGCGCGGGTCGTGCAGAAGTACGGCGACTCGCCGGCCGCCGCCGAGGCGAAGGAACGCCTCAAGCGCATGGACAGCGAGCACCACTGAGCCATGGCGGCCGCGGCCCGCGACGCGATCCCGGCCGCCGAGCGGCTGAGGATCACCGAGGTGTTCCACTCGCTGCAGGGCGAGGCGGACACGGTCGGCCTGCCGACGGTGTTCGTGCGCCTCACCGGCTGCCCGCTGCGCTGCCGCTACTGCGACACCGAGTACGCGTTCTACGGCGGCGAGTGGTGGTCGATCGCCGCGCTCGTGGAGCGCGTCGCGAGCTTCGACACGCCGTACGTCTGCGTCACCGGCGGCGAGCCGCTCGCGCAGCCGAACGTCGCAACGCTGCTGACGCGGCTCTGCGACCAGGGCCTGCGGGTGTCGCTCGAGACGAGCGGCGCGCTCGATGCGCGCGCCGTCGACGCGCGGGTCGTGCGGGTGCTCGACGTCAAGACGCCGGGCTCGGGCGAGGAGTCGCGGAACTTCCTGCCGAACCTCGACGCGGTGCGGCGCGAGGACCTCGTGAAGTTCGTGGTCACGAGCCGTGCGGACTACGAGTGGTCGCGCGCCTTCATCGCCGAGCGCGACCTCGCCGCGCGCACCCAGGTGCTGCTGTCGCCGAGCTTCGGCGAGGTGGACCCGGCCGAGCTCGCACAGTGGATTCTCGACGACCGGCTGCGGGTGCGATTCCAGCTGCAGCTGCACAAGCTGCTGTGGGGCGGGGAGCCGGGCCGGTGAGCGCCGCGCGCGCCGTCGTGCTGGTCTCCGGCGGCCTCGACTCGGCCACCGTGCTCGCCATCGCGCGCGCCGGCGGCCGCGAGTGCTACGCGCTCAGCTTCGACTACGGCCAGCGCCACCGCGCCGAGCTCGAGGCCGCGGCGCGGGTCGCGACCGCGCTCGGCGCCCGCGAGCACCGCACGATGCGGATCGACTTCGCGGGCATCGGCGGCTCGGCGCTGACCGATCACTCGATCGCCGTACCGGAGGTCGCGTCGGCCGGAATCCCCGTCACCTACGTGCCGGCGCGCAACACCGTCTTCCTCGCGCTCGCGCTCGGCTGGGCCGAGGTGCTCGGCGCCGGCGAGATCTACGTCGGCGTCAACGCGGTCGACTACTCGGGCTACCCCGACTGCCGCCCGGACTTCATCGCCGCCTTCGAACGGCTCGCGCGCCTCGCGACCAAGGCCGGCGCCGAGGGCAGCTGGTTCGCGGTGCGCGCGCCGCTGATCGAGCTGTCGAAGGCCGAAATCATCGCGCGCGGCACCGAGCTCGGCGTCGACTACGGGCTGACGATCTCGTGCTACCAGCCGGACCGCGAGGGCCGGGCCTGCGGACGCTGCGACTCGTGCCGCCTGCGCCGCGCCGGCTTCGACGCCGCCGGGGTCACGGACCCGACCACCTACCAGCCGCATCGCTGACGTGATCGAGCGGTCGCTCCGAAGGCCGCCGCCCCTGATAGAATTCGCGCCCCGCTCGACGGGCCGTTAGCTCAGCGGTAGAGCAGCTGGCTTTTAACCAGTTGGTCGCTGGTTCGATCCCAGCACGGCCCACCATCCCGCTCCTGAGTCCGCAGCGGTTCCGGCGGACCGATTCCGGCGCTGCCGCCGAAGCTCCGGCGACCCGTGCCGAACGGCGCGCCGGCGACCCTCGCCGCGATGACGCGATCGCGGGCGAGCGACGCGCCGGGGTCCCTCAGCGTCGCGCTCCGGCGTTCCGAACTCCGACGAGGATCCGGCCGGCGCTCGCCGCTCGACGGGCTCCGGTCCGCCGATCGAAGGGCGACGGGGGCGCCACCGGCCGATGCGGCGCCTCGCGATTTGCGCGAACGCGAATCGCTCCGGACGCGCGTGTCGGAGGCCTTTACACGCTGACGAATGTGCTACGGATTTGGCGATAGGAGTCAGCCACTTACGGACTGGCATGAATTCTGCTCTGTTCTTGGGCAGAACGCGGCCGCGGCCGTCGATGTGTTCCGAAGCGGAGTAGAGACCCAGTGAAAACTCAGACCAAGTTTGCGGTTGCCGCGGTGCTCCTGAGCGCCGCCTCCATGGCCCAGGCCCTGTCGCTCACGTTCGGCGGGTGCAGCCCGAGCGATGCGAGCGGCCAGACCACCTGCGTCGCGGGCGCGACGGTCGTCGACTTCAACGGCTCGCTCGGCGGGCTGCCGGGCGGCTACACGAGCACCGGCGGCGCCGGCGGCAAGGTCGTCTCGGGCACGACGAGCCAGTTCGCGCAGCCGGGCGGCGCGGGCAGCGACCTGACGCCGTACCTGACGACGCCGGCGCCGGGCAACAACGCGGTCGGCGAAGTGACCGCGGTGATCGGCGGTAACTACAACTACTTCGGGCTCTACTGGGGCTCGATGGACGCCTACAACGCGCTCAGCTTCTACAACGCCCAGGGCACGGAAATCGCCTCGTACACCGGCGCCCAGGTGATCGCGGCGGGCACCGCGCTCGGCAACCAGACGGCGGCGGGCTCGAACCAGTACGTGAACTTCTGGTTCGGCAACCAGACCTTCGACAAGGTCGTGTTTGACTCGACGAACTTCGCGTTCGAGTCCGACAACCACGCCTACGCGAACGTGCCGGAGCCGGCGACGCTCGGACTCCTCGGCCTCGGCCTCGCCGGGATCGGCCTCATGAGGCGCCGCAAGGCGCGCTGAGCGCGGGCGAAGACCCTCGAACGACCCCCCGGCCGCGCGCCGGGGTTTTCGCTTATGGAGGGCGTCAAGACGCACCCGACCCGCTTCAGCCGCGCGGAGTCGAACGTGACCGGCGCTTGCGCATCAACGCGTCATGCATCGCGCTGTCCTCCGCCAAGTTCGGGTAGGCCTTGAAGAGCGCCGCGACTCCTTGGCCAAACCGAGTCGTCCATCCCTTGCCGCGGCCCTGCATGTCATCGCGCGCATCGAGCACCGCGGCCCGCCGATTCGGCCACAGCCATTCGAGCAGATGGGCGGCCTGGGCGACGTCCTTGGCGGCCTCCAAGCGGAACGCTCCCCGACGCTCGCCCCAACCGATCAGTTTGTGGAGCGCAAACCTCGCGGGATCCGGGACGTTCACCAGCACGATGTGCTCGGTCGAGAAGACGACGGCTTGCTCGACATTCTGGAGCGAAAACTCCATGAAGGGCAGCGGCTGAAGCGCGACGTTTAACTGGGGGTGTATGAAGGGCTCGTCGCCACCGCGATGGAGCGGCGCCAGGAAATCCAGTCTGAAGCCGGGTTCCTGTGGATTCAGGAAGCCACCGCCCGTCTTGCCACTGAGGCCGGCGATCGGCAGGAATCCCATGTCGAGGGACTCGATCGCATCCGCCGTCGGCACCGCGAGATCGCTCGGTAGTCCAAGCGCAAGCGACTTGCCCGCGTGAGCGAAGTCGATGTCCTGCGTGAGATCCTGGCTGCCCCACCGGACCCCGAGCATCTTGCCGTCCGTCACGAAGGCGTGCGTGCCGATCAGGAGTCCGCCGGCCCTGAAAAATCCGTACTCGGCGAGTCTACGCAATACGCGCGCATGCCTCCGGGCGACGGTGCCGCAACCGAGGCTCGAGGCCGCGCGGGCGAGCGCCTGGAGTCCCTGCGAGAGCCCCGGCTTCTCAGTGTTCTCGACCAGCCGGCGGACCTGCTCGTTGTCCGGGCCGACGTACACCTCGCGATGCGCGCCCGACGCTTCCCGGTACTGAAAGTACCAGTATCTGCGGCCCTTTACGGTCGTGGCATTGAAGGAACCGTTGAGGTCGGCGACCGTCCGAAAGTGCTCGGCATTGAGAGTTGCCTCGAACAGCTGCGCGTACGCAGTCTGCGCGGCGACGGGTAGTTCAGTGATTACGACGTCGGTTCGACTCGAGAAAATGCAAGGACGCGTTTGCTTGCCACCGGCGCGATACCAAGCCCCTGACGGGATGGCCGTTTGACCAGATGCGCGGCAACACGCTGCATGGATGGATGCCGCGGCGCTCGCTCAGTGGTCGATCGCGATGCTCAGCATGAAGCGCCGCCCGAGTTCCGGCACGACCTGCCCGACGGTCGTCAGGTGCAGGCCGTGCGCGTCGGTCAGGTTCATCGCGTCGAACCGCACGCTGAGCGGGTGGTTGCGGAGCCGGGACTCGTAGCGCACTCCGGCGCTCACGGTCGTCAGCGACGGCAGCGTATAGCGGTCGTCGAACGTCGCGACGCGGGACGACAGCCGGCCGACCTGCAGCGAGCCCGCGAAGGGGCGCCAGCGCGCCGGCGCGTAGTCGAGGTTCAGCGTCGCCGTCAGCGGCACCGGCCCGACCGGAACCGAGCCGGTCGCACCCGGCTCCGGTACCGTGCGCTCGACGTGCGGCTTGAGCCACACGCCGCCGGCGACGACCGTGAGCCCGCCGCCGTTGCCGTAGGCGAGCGAGCTCTCGAGGCCGCGGTGCCGGACGGTGCCTAGCGCGGTGTAGGCGCTCGCCGCATCGAGGTTGAAATACACCTTCTGGATCTCGAACGCGCCGAGCACCAGCGACAGCCGGTCGCCGGGCGCGTACCGCAACCCGCCGTCCAGCTGGCGCGTGCGCGTCGCCGGTGGCGGCTGGCCGCGGTTGATCGCCGAGGACGGCGCGAGCGCCGAGTCCTCGAGTCCCTGCACGAAGCTGCCATAGAGGGTCACGGCGTGGCCGGCATCGACCGTGAAGCGGACGTTGCCGAGCCACGGCGTCGCGAGCGAGGACTCGGGCGCGAGGCCCGGGTCCCGGATCGTGCGCCGGTAATGGCTCTTCAGGATGCCGATGCCGAGCGTGCCGACGTCCTTCCAGCGCTCCTCGTACACGGCGCCCGCGTCGAGCTGCCGCGTCTCGTCGTTGCTGGTCGCCCCGGTCGCGTAGCTGACCGACGCCGCCGGCGGCGGGCTGTCGAGGGTCGCGGGCCCGTAGTCGAGCAGCGCGTCGCCGCCGTAGGCGTGATCGGCGCTGCGCCCGCGCAGCGAGAAATCGAGCTTGCGCTCGTGGACGTCGCCGCCGAAGCGGCGCACCAGGCGCAGCTCGCCGGACGTCGAGGTGGAACTCAGCGGCGGCACGACGTCGAGCACGTGGTAGACGCTGCGGTCCGGCTGCACCGACAGGTATTCCTCGACGAAGGACTGCCGGTCCTGCTCGCGGGCCCGGAACAGGCCCGCGGTCAGCGACCACTGCGTGCCGAAGCTCTGGCGCGCGACGACGCCGAGCGCGGTCGTCCGCCAGCCGGAGCTCGTGAACGGCTGGGAGGCGAGCTGGCGCGCGTCGAACAGCGGCGGCGGCAGCAGGCCGTCGCTGTACACGACCGGCAGCATCCCGTGCTGGCCGCCCGTCATGTCGGACCAGAACGGCACGATCTCGGTGTGCTCGGTCGGCCGGAAGCGCAGCGTCGCCCCGGCGCTCGTGTTCCGCGACTCGCGCGCCTGGTCCGGCGTGAAGCCCTCGTTGTACGACAGGCACGCGGACCCGGCGAGCTTTTCCGCGATCGGCGTCTCGCCCTCGAGCAGCGCGGTCGCCTCCTGGTACGGCCCCCGGCTCGCCACGGCGCTCACCGCGGGCTTGTCCCCCGGCACGAACAGCCGCAGGTCCGCGATGCCGGTGGGCGAGGGGAAGCTGTACGGCTGCGCGGTGATGCCGATCCGCATCACCGTCGCGCGCGCGGTGCACGGACCGACGTAGGCGCTCGGGTCGTCGAAGTACAGGCCCTCGATCCGGAGGTTGCCCGCCTGCTGCGGGCTGAAGCCGCGCGCGTCGGCCATTGAGTAGAGGCCGATCGCCTGGTTGCCGACCGCGATACCGAACGCGTCCTCGGCGGCCGTCACCGCGTTCTCCTGGGCGCGGTCCGCCGCGGCCGCCGGCGTGGCGAGGGCGCCCGCAGCGGCGAGCGCGAGCACGAGCGACCGCGCGCGACGCGGCGCCGTGCCCGGTGTCCTCGTGCCGTCCGGCGATGTCTTCGCCACGCCCGATGCTCCGCCCAAACGCCGAAGCATAGCGCGCACCGCCATCAATGCGCCCACGCGAGCGAGTGCGGCGCCACCACGAGTACCCGGCCGCTGCTGAACGCGACGCGCAGCGTCGTGTCGCGCGCGTTGTAGGCGAGGTAGGTGCGCGCGCCCCCCGGGCCCCTGAACACCGCGTAGAGCGGCGTGTCGGCCGTGACCGAGAAGTCGGGCGCCCCGAGTTCCTTGAGGCTCAGCATCCAGTAGAGCGTGTGCGCGCGCGTCTCCCCGCTCTCGACGCTGCCGGCGGCGTTCCAGCGCGCGAGCGCGGCGTCCGGATCGGCGAGCGCGAGGCCCTCGGCGAGCGCGTCCTGCCAGACGTCGGGCGGCGGCGGGTCGGGCGGCGGCTTGCCAACGCGTCGATAGCGCTCCTCCTCCGCCGGCAGCCGCGCGTAGACCGAGCGCAGGTAGGCGGGATCGGCGCCGAGGTACGTCGACGCCGGCGTGAACGGCAGCAGGTTGATGCCGAGCGCCTGGTGCGGCTCCTCGGTCCACCAGGTGTTGTAGGCGAACTTGCCGCCGAACACCTGCACCGCGAAGGGCCGGCCGTAGTCGGCGCCGAGCACCTGGTGGTCGAGGTCGAACCAGTACTGCTCCACGGCCGCGATCTCGCTCGTGTAGAGGTAGATGCCGAGGTCCCGGAGCCGCCGGTTGCCGGTCGCCTCGCCCCAGAGGACGAGACCTGCCCAGGCGTTCACGGCCTCCGACGAGGACTCCTGGTTGTTGCCGTACTCGAACGCCGGTCCGCCGCAAGCGATGCCGGATGCCCACGAATGGCCCTCGTAGCTGTCGAAGTTGCGCAGGAACGGGAAGTCCGCGCGACCGCGCTCGTCGGTCGCGATGTCGGCGACGAGCCGGCTGACCATGCCGCCCCAGCGCTCCGGCCGCGCCCAGGCCGGGTCGCGCAGCGCCACGTGCGCCGCGGCCATCAGCCAGTAGCCGTAGTGGAAGTGGTGGTCGTTCATGCTCTGGTAGCTGTGGAACTCCTGCGGCAGGCCGACGAAGGTCCCGAGCGTCGCGTCGTCGACGAAGTACGTCGCGTGCCGGCCGTCGAACCACGACTCGAGGCGCGCCTCGACGCGGCGCAGCAGCGCGTCGCGCTCGGCGTCGCGGCCCTCGGCCTCGGCGACGTTCAGGAGCTGCGTCGCGGCCCCGAGGCCCTTGCCGATCCAGTAGGTGCCGTCGCCGTAGCGCGGCGCGAGCAGCTGGTCTGCGTTCGCGGCTTCGCCGCCGAGGAAGCGCCCGACCGCGTCGCGGTGCGCGGGGTCGGCGAGCCCCGGCCACCGCGGCAGCACGCCCCGGAAGGACCGCTCGGTCACGAACCGGGTGCCGGCGACCAGCCGGATCGGTCCGCGGACCGAGTCGTAGCGATAGGCGGACGCGGGTCGCGGCACCACCGCCGACCAGTGGTGCGGATAGAGCCCCATGAACGTCGCGACGTTGCGGCCCTCGCGCGCGACGGTCGCGACCGTGAACGTCGTTCGCACGACGCTGCGACGCTCGTCGTAGCTCCAGTCCGCGCGGGTGCCGGTCGGGAACGCGTACGCGACCGCAAGGAAGGCGCGCAGCGTGGCGGGCTTCGCGTCGGGAAGTCCGGCGACCGAGAAGTATCGGGCGTTGGCCGGCAGGTGCAGCACGAGCGCGGTCGCGCCGGTCCATTCCCAGGCGCCGCCGGTCGGCGCGAACAGGGCGTAGGCGTGGCCCGCGACGGTCACCGCGACGACGCGCGGGTCGAGCGCCCTCGCGGCCGGGTCGGCCGGGAGCGCCGGCGTCGAGGCGAAGCTGACTCGCACGTCGCCTCGCGAGCAGTCGAAGTAACTGAATGGGCTGCCGTGCAGCACGGTGGCGGTCAGCGACTCGCCATCGGCCGCGCCCATCCGGATCCGGACCAGCCAGTCCGAGAAGTCCGCGAGCCGCGCATCGCGCGGCGCGAAGCCGAGCGGCGCGACGACGAGCGCGGCGACGTGCGGGTAGCGGATCTCGCGCTGGATCGCGTCCGGCGACGCGGCGCCGCGCTCGGGTACGCCGATCTCGATGCCGCCGGCACCCGCCCGGTAGGTCATCGGCAGCGCGTGGATCGGGAACGAGACCGGCCCGAACATCAGCGACGAGTACCACTGGTTCGTGGGCGCGGCCTTGCCGAGCGCCGCGTCGCTGCGAAACGCCGCGACCGGCGGCCGCTCGTCGGGGCCGAGCGCGGCCTTGGCCTTCGGGTAGTACGCACCGAGCCCGAGGGCGACGGCGCCGTCGGGTGGCGCAGCCGCGGCGCGGCCCGCGCCGCCGAGCAGCAGGCACGCCGCGAGGACGGCCGCGGACG
>JBBINS010000096.1:0-11337 GCA_037443765.1 Gammaproteobacteria bacterium | reverse complement strand
GCGGCCGGCCGGTGCTGGTGCCGGCGGCCGAGCGGCTCGCGGCGACGATGAAGGCCGCGCTCGGCGAAGCACGGCGACTGCGTGCCGAGATCGCGGCGCTGCCCGAGGGCCTCGACGCGGAGCTCGTCGCCGACCTCAAGGCCGAACTCGCCGGCCTCGTTCACGAGGGCTTCGTCGCCGCGACGCCGGACCCGTGGCTCGACGCGCTCGAGCGCTACCTGAAGGCGCTCAGGCGCCGCGCGCAGAAGCTCGGCGAGCCGCGGCGCACCGTCGCCGAGGCGCAGTGGCAGTACCTCGAGGCGCGGCGCCGCTACGCGGCGCTCGTCGCGCGGCTCGAGCCCGGCGAGCCGCACCCGGTCGCGCTCGGGGAGCTGCGCTGGCTGCTCGAGGAGTACGCGGTCCAGCTGTTCGCGCAGGATCTGAGGACCCAGGTGCCGGTGTCGGCGAAGCGCATCGGCCAGTGCTTCGCGGCGGCGGAGGCCGCGCTCGCCCGCCGCTGAGCGGACTCGTGCACTGCAACCAATCCGGCCGGGAATGGTAGGATCCGAGCATGGCCACTGCGACCCGACTCGAGGACTGGAGCCCGGATTCCTGGCAGCGCCGGACGACGCTGCAGCAGCCGGTGTACCGCGACCGCGGCGCGCTCGAGCGCGCGGTACTCGCGCTGTCGCGGCTGCCGCCGATCGTCGTGTCGTGGGAAATCGACGAGCTGCACCGCCACCTCGCGGCCGCGCAGCGCGGCGAGACGTTCATCCTGCAGGGCGGCGACTGCGCCGAGTCGCTCGACGACTGCTCCTCGGAGCGCATCGTCCAGCAGCTGAAGATCCTGTTGCAGATGAGCCTCGTGCTGGTCCACGAGCTCAAGAAGCCGATCATCCGCGTCGGCCGGATGGCGGGCCAGTACGCCAAGCCGCGGTCGGCCGACGTCGAGACCAAGGATGGCGTGACGCTGCCGTGCTACCGCGGCGACATCGTCAACCGCCCGCCGTTCGACGCGGTGTCGCGCGAGCCGGACCCGGACCTCCTGCTGCGCGGCTACGAGCGCGCGGCGCTGACGCTGAACTTCGTGCGCGCCCTGATCGACGGCGGCTTCGCGGACCTGCACCACCCGGAGTACTGGGACCTCGAGTTCATGCGGCACTCGCCGAAGTACGAGGACTACAAGCGGATCGTCGAGTCGCTGTCGGACTCGCTCAACTTCTTCGAGTCGATCACCGGCCGCCCGGTGCACGACTCGCAGCGCGTCGACTTCTACGCGAGCCACGAGGGCCTGCACCTGCTCTACGAGCAGGCGCAGACGCGCTACATCCAGCGCACCGGCCGCTGGTACAACCTGTCGACGCACCTGCCGTGGATCGGCGTGCGCACCGCGGGCCTCGAGCACGGCCACGTCGAGTACTTCCGCGGCATCGCGAACCCGGTCGCGGTCAAGGTCGGCCCGTCCGCGGATCCGGCCTACCTCAAGGAACTGACGCGCGTGCTGAACCCGGGCAACGTGCCCGGGCGGCTGACGCTGATCCACCGCCTCGGCGCGAAGGACATCGCCGCGAAGCTGCCGGCGCTGATCGACGGCGTGCGGGCCGCGGGCGCCGAGGTGCTGTGGATCTGCGACCCGATGCACGGCAACACCGAGAGCACGGCCTCGGGCCTCAAGACGCGGCGGTTTGACAATATCCTCGCCGAGCTCGAGACCGCGTTCCAGATCCACGGCTCGATGGGCTCGCGCCTCGGCGGCGTGCACCTCGAGCTCACCGGCGACAACGTCACCGAGTGCACCGGCGGGGCGCGCGGGCTCTCCGACGGCGACCTCGCGCGCGCCTACCGCTCGACGGTCGATCCGCGGCTCAACTACGAGCAGGCGCTCGAGGTCGCGATGCGGATCGGGCGCTACGCCGGCCGCGCCGGGCGCTGAGCGCTTCGAGGAGCGCGGCAAGCTCGGCGGCGCTCGCCTCCCGTGACTCGCCGGGCGCGAGCCCTGCGAGCGTGAGCGGCCCGATGGCCGCGCGCACCAGCCTCAGCGTCGGCAACCCGACTGCCGCGGTCATGCGTCGCACCTGGCGGTTACGGCCCTCGCGCAGTCTGATCTCGAGCCACGCCGTCGGGATCTTCGCGCGGTAGCGGATCGGCGGGTCGCGCGGCCACAGCCCCGGCGGCGCCTCGATGCGGCGCGCACCGGCCGGGCGCGTCGGCCCGTCCGGAAGCGCGACGCCGTCGCGCAACTGCGCAACTTGATGCTCCCCGGGCTCACCCTCAACCTGGGCCCAGTAGGTCTTCTCGAGAGCGTGCCGCGGATCGGTGATCCCGGCCTGCAGCCGTCCGTCGTCGGTCAGGAGCAGCAGGCCCTCGCTGTCATAGTCCAGCCGGCCCGCCGGATACGCGCCCGGCAGCCGCACGTGGTCGGCGAGGGTCGGGCGGTCGTCCGACCTCGTGAACCGGGTCAGCACCCGGTAGGGCTTGTTGAGCAGATAGAGGGGCATCGGTTGCGGCAGATCCTAGCCAGTGGACGCATTGCCGTGGGGGGGGCCTGCGGCTACTATTGTGCAGCGCAAAAGATGCACCTGGCGAAGTCCCGATCGAGGGGGTCGAGTGAGCACTGAAAGGAACGCGGCCGAGGCCGGCGTTCGCCCGTCCGGCGTCGAGCTCCTGGGGCCGATGGCCCCGGGCTACGAATCGGTCCTGACGGCCGAGGCGATCGGCTTCGTGGCCGAGCTCGCGAGGCGCTTCGGACCCCAGGTCGAGGCGCTGCTCGCGAGGCGGGCCGCCCGCCAGAGCGCGATCGACGGCGGACTCCTGCCGGACTTCCTGCCCGAGACCCGCTCGATCCGCGAGTCGGTCTGGCAGGTCGCCCCGGTGCCCGCCGACCTCCAGGACCGGCGGGTCGAGATCACGGGTCCGGCCGACCGCAAGATGGTCATCAACGCGCTCAACTCCGGCGCGAACGTCTTCATGGCCGACTTCGAGGACTCGCTGTCGCCGTCCTGGGCGAACGTGATCGGCGGCCAGCAGAACCTGCGCGACGCCGTCCGCCGCACCATCGAGCTGACGACCGCCGAGGGCAGGCGCTACCGCTTGAACGAGCGGACCGCGGTGCTGATCGTCCGGCCGCGCGGCTGGCACCTCACCGAGAAGCACTGGCAGGTCGACGGCCGGGAGGTGCCGGGCGCGCTCGTCGACTTCGGGCTCTATCTGTTCCACAACCACGCCGAGCTCGCCGCGCGCGGCACGGGGCCGTACTTCTACCTGCCGAAGCTCGAGGGTCACCTCGAGGCGCGCCTCTGGAACGAGGTGTTCGCCTTCGCCGAGCAGCGCCTCGGGATCCGCCACGGCACCATCAAGTGCACGGTCCTGATCGAGACGATCCTGGCCGCGTTCGAGATGCACGAGATCCTGTACGAGCTCAAGGACTACATCGTCGGCCTCAACTGCGGACGCTGGGACTACATCTTCAGCTTCATCAAGAAGTTCAGCCACGATCCGGCCTTCGTGCTGCCGGACCGCCAGCGGGTGACGATGACGGCGCACTTCCTGCGCTCGTACTCGCTGCTCCTGATCCAGACCTGCCACCGTCGCGGCGCGTTCGCGATGGGCGGCATGGCGGCGCAGATCCCGATCAAGAACGACGAGCGCGCCAACGCCGAGGCGCTCGCCAAGGTGCGCGCCGACAAGGAGCGCGAGGCGGGCGACGGCCACGACGGCACCTGGGTGGCGCACCCCGGCCTCGTGCCGCTCGCGCGCGAGGTCTTCGACCGGCTGATGCCTGGGCCGAACAACCTCGCGGTGCTGAAGCCGGAGGTCCGGGTCACCGCCAAGGACCTGCTCGCCGTGCCGCCCGGCGCGATCACCGAGGCCGGGCTTCGCAACAACATCGCGGTCGGCATCCAGTACCTCGCCGCCTGGCTCGGCGGCAACGGCTGCGTGCCGATCTACCACCTGATGGAGGACGCCGCGACCGCCGAGATCTCGCGCGCCCAGGTCTGGCAATGGCTGCACCACCATCGCGCGCTCGAGGACGGCCGCGCGGTGAGGGCGGCGCTCGTCGCGGCGCTGCGCGACGAGGAACTCGCCAAGATCCGCGCCGAGCTCGGCGAGGCGGGCTACCTCGCGGGCTATCTCCCGCGCGCCGCCGAGCTCTTCACGGCGCTCACGCTGAATCCTGAATTCGAGAGCTTTCTGACCCTGACCGCGTACCGCGAAATCGACTAACCGGGAGCACGACATGACCTTCTTGACGGCCGAGCAGTTGCAGCGTGACTGGGACACCAACCCGCGTTGGAAGGGCGTGAAGCGCGGCTATTCCGCGGCCGACGTGGTGCGGTTGCGCGGCTCGGTGCCGGTCGAGCACTCGCTCGCCAAGCTCGGTGCCGAGAAGCTCTGGCGCCACATGCAGACGATGCCGTTCGTGAACTCCTTGGGCGCGCTGACCGGCAACCAGGCGATGCAGCAGGTCAAGGCGGGGCTGCCCGCGATCTACCTGTCGGGCTGGCAGGTGGCCGGCGACGCGAACGTCGCCGGCGAGATGTACCCCGACCAGTCGCTCTACCCGGCGAACTCGGTGCCGGAGGTCGTGCGCAGGATCAACAACACGCTGCTGCGCGCCGACCAGATCTATCACGCCGAGGGCAACCACTCGATCGACTGGCTGCAGCCGATCGTGGCCGACGCCGAGGCGGGCTTCGGCGGCGTGCTGAACGCCTTCGAGCTCATGAAGGCGATGATCGAGGCGGGCGCGGCAGGCGTCCACTTCGAGGACCAGCTGTCGTCCGCCAAGAAGTGCGGCCACATGGGCGGCAAGGTGCTGGTGCCGACGCAGGAGGCGGTCTCGAAGCTGGTCGCCGCGCGGCTCGCCGCCGACACGATGGGCGTGCCGACGGTGCTCCTGGCGCGCACCGACGCCGAGAGCGCGAACCTGATCACCGCCGACGTCGACGAGCGCGACCGCGCCTTCATCGACCACTCGAAGGGCCGCACCGCCGAGGGCTTCTACTACGTGAAGGCCGGCTTCGACGCCGGCATCGCGCGCGGCCTCGCGTACGCGCCGTTCGTCGACCTCTTGTGGTGCGAGACCGCGCACCCCGACCTCGAGGAGGCGAAGCTCTTCGCGGAGGGCATCCACAAGCAGTTCCCGGGCAAGCTGCTCGCCTACAACTGCTCGCCGAGCTTCAACTGGAAGAAGCGCCTCGACGACAAGACGATCGCCAAGTTCCAGCGCGAGCTCGGCGCGATGGGATACAAGTTCCAGTTCATCACGCTCGCGGGCTTCCACGCGCTCAACTACTCGATGTTCCAGCTCGCCAAGGGCTACCGCGAGACGCAGATGTCGGCGTACGTGGAGCTGCAGGAGGCGGAGTTCGCCGCCGAGAAGATCGGCTACAGCGCGACCAAGCACCAGCGCGAAGTCGGCGCGGGCTACTTCGACGACGTGACGACCACGGTCTCGGGCGGCACCTCCTCGACGACCGCGATGAAGGGCTCGACCGAAGAGGCCCAGTTCAAGACCGCCTGACGGGACTTGCAGGGGGAGGGCGGCCGCCGGAACATGCGTTCCGATGGCGCCCTCCACCCCGCCCGCCGATCCGCAAGGCCCCGCGCTCGAGATGGCGCAGGCGCCGGACCCTGCGCAGCCCTTCGACCCGAAGGGCTTCGTCGCCTCGCTGCCGTCGCGTCCGGGCGTCTACCGGATGCTCGATGCCGCCGGCCAGATCCTCTACGTCGGCAAGGCCGGCAACCTCAAGGCGCGCGTCGCAAGCTACTTCCGCGCCGACCTCGTGCAGCCGAAGGTGCTCGCGATGGTGCAGCAGATCGCGGCCATCGAGGTCACGGTCACGAACTCCGACACCGAGGCGCTGCTGCTCGAGTTCAACCTCATCAAGAAGCACCGGCCGCGCTACAACATCCTGCTCAAGGACGACAAGAGCTTTCCGTACCTGTACCTGACGACGCAGCAGGACTTCCCGCGGCTCAGCTTCTACCGCGGCGCGCGCAACCAGCCGGGCCGCTATTTCGGGCCCTACCCGAGCACGGTCGCGGTGCGCGAGACGCTGCTGCAGCTGCAGAAGCTGTTCAAGCTCCGCCAGTGCGAGGACAGCTACTTCGCCAACCGCACCCGGCCGTGCCTGCAGTACCAGATCCAGCGTTGCACGGCGCCCTGCGTCGGGCTCATCTCGAAGGCCGACTACGCCGCCGACGTCGCCGCCGCGAGCCGCGTGCTCGAGGGGCGCAACGACGAGGTCGCCGTCGAGCTCGCGGCGCGCATGGAGACCGAGGCCGCGGCGCTGCGCTTCGAGAAGGCGGCGGCGCTGCGGGACCAGCTCGCGGCGCTCAGGAGCGTGCAGGCTCGGCAGATCGTCAGCGCCTCCGCCGACGTCGACTGCGACGTGGTCGCTGCCGCGAGCGGCCCCGGCCTTTACTGCATCGGGCTCATGTTCATCCGCGCCGGCGTCAACCTCGGCACGACGACCTACTTCGCCAAGGCGCCGTTCGGCGAGCCCGAGGAGGTCGAGGCCGCGTTCCTCGCGCAGCACTACCTCGCGCACGAGGCGCCGTCCGAGATCGTCGTCGGCGGCGAGATCGCCGGCCGCGAGGTGCTCGAGGCCGCGCTCGGCGGGCGCGCCGCGCACCGCGTCCTGATCCACCGCGCCGAGCGCGGCCTCAAGGCGCGCTGGGTCGAGATGACGCGCGAGAACGCCGTGCAGGCGCTCAAGATGCGGCTCGCGACCGAGGCCGGCATCGAGGCGCAGCTCGAGGCCGTCGGCGCGGCGCTCGGGCTGCCCGCGCCGCCGGCACGCCTCGAGTGCTTCGACATCAGCCACACGCGCGGCGAGGCGACCGTCGCCTCCTGCGTGGTGTTCGGCCGCGAGGGCGCGCAGAAGGCCGACTACCGGCGCTTCAACCTCGAGGGGCTGACGCCGGGCGACGACTACGGCGCGATGCGGCAGGCGCTCGGGCGCCGCTACAAGCGCCTGAAGGCGGGCGAGGGCAAGCTCCCGGACGTGCTGCTGATCGACGGCGGCCCGGGCCAGCTCGCCGAGGCGGCGCGCGTGCTCGCCGAGCTCGAGGTGACCCTGCCGGCGGTGGTCGGCGTCAGCAAGGGCCCCGACCGGCGCGTCGGCCAGGAGCGCCTTTTCTTGTTGGGGTCGGACACGCCCCTTATACTGCCGCCGGACTCGCGCGCCCTGCACCTGATCCAGAGAATCCGCGACGAGGCCCACCGCTTCGCGATCGCCGGCCACCGCGCCCGGCGCGCGAAGGCCCGGCAGGCCTCGGTGCTCGAGGAGGTTCCAGGCCTCGGGCCGGCGCGGCGCCGCGAACTCCTCAAGCGGTACGGTGGTCTGCAGGGAGTGCTCGGCGCGGGCGTCGAGGACCTCGCGCGCGTGCGCGGCATCGGACGCCGGCTCGCGGAAGCGATTTACGAACGGTTGCACCCGGACGCCTGAAGCGTGACGAATCCCTACACGGTCCCGAACCTGCTGACGGCGCTCAGGATCGCGCTGATCCCGGTGATCGTGGGCCTGTTCTACCTGCCGTACGGCTGGGGCGACATCGTCGCCGGCGTGCTGTTCGCGGTCGCCGGGATCACCGACACGCTCGACGGCTATATCGCGCGGCGCCTCGGCCAGGTCTCGCACCTCGGCACCTTCCTCGACCCGGTCGCCGACAAGCTCATCGTCGCCACCGCGCTCGTGCTGATCGTCAGCCGCAATCCGGTCTGGTACGTGACGCTGACCGCCTCAGTGATCATCGGCCGCGAGATCGCGATCTCGGCGCTGCGGGAGTGGATGGCGGAGATCGGCGCGCGGCAGAAGGTGGCGGTGTCGGCGCTCGGCAAGTTCAAGACCATCGCCCAGATCGTGGGGCTGTCGATGATGCTGTTCTACGAGGACCTGCTGGGCATCCCGATGTACCGGCTCGGCCTCGCGCTCACGGTGGTCGCCGCGGCGCTGACGCTGTGGTCGATGTCGATTTACCTCAAGGCGGCGTGGCCGGAGCTCACGGCGAAGAGCCACCCGGACCGGCTGCATCCTTGACACGGATCGCCCACCCTATAAAATTCTGGGTTCGCCGCGGGCGGGAATAGCTCAGTTGGTAGAGCGCAACCTTGCCAAGGTTGAGGTCGCGAGTTCGAGCCTCGTTTCCCGCTCCAATTTTTATCCCGGCTGGCGTCGTGGCGGAGTGGTCACGCAGCGGACTGCAAATCCGTGTACGCCGGTTCGATTCCGGCCGACGCCTCCAATAAAAACAACCGCTTAAGGGCGGATTGCGTCGACCACCGCGCCCGCACCGGGCACCGACCGGCGCGCCCGGCCCGGAGCCGGCCCGCCCGGGCCACTCGACATCCGAACCGGCATCGCCCCGCGTCGCGCCCGCGGCGCCCGGGCGTTGCTCCGCGAGGACGCGCCCGTCACTCGGCATCAATCGGGCCCCGGGCGCCGCGCGACCGGCGGCCTGGCGACGACGAGGCTGACGTCCGACCGGCGGGCGCGCCTCAGCATCCACCGCATCGCGAGCGTCTGCGCGAACACCGTCGCGCCGACCACGCCCAGTCACACGTACGGAAAGATCTCGGCGATGCGGCGCACCGATTCGGGATCGGGCGGTTGCGCCGATCTTGGCCACGGCAGGTACGGGAACATCACGGCGCAGGCGACCGCCTCGATCGGAATGACGACGGCGATCATCAAGTTCAGGCCGCGCCGGGCGAAGCTCCACCAGATCTGGAGGGAGCGTTTCAGGGTCGCGTCGGCGCCGTCCAATCGGATCTCTTTCCGTCTGCTGCACGGTCCGAATCCAAGTCGCGTGTTCGCCGTGCGCGCCGCGCCGACGGCGACGGACGGCGGGCCCGGACTCCAGCGCCGACTCGCGCCGCGGTTAGTCGATCGTCGTCGGAGCGCAAGGCCGGCGCCCGCGGTGGAGGCCACGTGACTCGGGCGCCGGCGGCGGATTCGCGGCAAACGCGGCGCCGCGATCCACGTGACGCGAGCCGGTGCCACCCGCGCTGCGGGTGTCCGGGTCGCCGCGACCCGCCCTGGGCGCTCCGGGATCGTCCCGGCGGCCTCGGGTGCGGCAACGCCGCCCCGTTCCCGCCGGTCGGCGCGATGGCCGCCGAACCCGCCCCGGGCGGGCGCCAATGGCCCGATGAGCGACATTCGGGCGCATCTGTAAAACCGGAGGGGTCGCCTAAGGAAATACCTGCAATCCATTGGACATATTGGGGCAATTTCCTAAAGAACGTATTGGTGCCGCCGTTACCAACCCTGCAAACGATTTCTCCGTGCCGCGCGAGCGCGCGACTGCGGAGGGATTGAACGCGCGTTCAGCGAACGCCGGTGATCCTGCGGTAGAGGTGTCAGCGTGACGGAGCAGCAGTTCGCGGATGGGCCCGAGGCCCGCGCGGCGCACGTCGCGATCACAACGGCGGCCGCGGCCCTCGCGCACGGCACGCCGACCGGTGAACGCCCGCGACCGGCCCCGTACGTCGTCACCCCCGGCGCCGGACGACGTGTCGCGGGCCGCCGCGTCCGGATCCCGACCTAATAGACGGCCCACGGCCACCACTGGAGTCATGAGAATCATGTTTGGAATCTTCAAGAGGCGGACGAGTCGCCGCCAGCGCGCCGCCGCTTCCGACTTGGTCACCAGCGCCCTGATGTTCGTCGACCGCGACCTCAAGGTGACGCACGTCAACGAGACGACGCGGCAGATGCTGCGCGCGAACGCGATCCACTTCCGCGGACTGTACGCCGGCTTCGATCCGGAGAAGATCGTCGGCACCTGCATCGACGTGTTCCACCAGAACCCGTCGCACCAGCGCCGCCTGCTCGCCGACCCGTCGCGCCTGCCGTTCCACACCCACATCCAGGTCGGTCCGCTGACATTGGCCCTGCACGTGCACGCGAGCCACGACGTGCTCGGCCGCTACGTCGGCAACATCCTCGAGTGGGCCGACGTCACGGAACTGCGCGAGCAGAAGACCCGCAACGAGGCCATCGACAAGGTACAGGGCACGATCGAGTTCAACCTCGACGGGACGGTCGTGACCGCCAACGCGAACTTCCTCAACGCGCTCGGCTACACGCTCGACGAGATCAAGGGCGTGCACCACAGCCTGTTCGTCGACCCGGCGTACCGTGACAGCGCCGAGTACCGCGCGTTCTGGGACAAGCTGCGTCGCGGCGAGTACGACGCCGGCCAGTACAAGCGGATGGGCAAGGGCGGCCGCGAGGTCTGGATCCAGGCCAGCTACATCCCCGTGATGAACGCCGCCGGCACGCCGGCGAAGGTCATCAAGTACGCGACCGACGTCACCGAGCAGGTGCTGATGAACCGTGCGCTCGACGCCGCGGTCCGCGAGACGCAGGCCGTCGTGCAGGGCGCGATCGCGGGCGACCTGACGCGGCGCATCGACACGTACGGCAAAGCCGGCCAGATCGCCGAGCTCTCCAACAGCGTCAACGAGCTCATCGAGTCGCTGATGCGGGTCGTCGCCGAGATCAAGCGCGCCGCGAGCGAGGTGCAGGTCGGGGCGCAGGAGATTTCGCAGGGCAACATGAACCTGAGCCAGCGCACCGAGGAGCAGGCCTCGAGCCTCGAGGAGACGGCCTCGAGCATGGAGGAGATGACGAGCACCGTGAAGTCGACCGCCGACAACGCTGCGCAGGCACGTCAGCTCGCGATCGCCGCCCGCGACCAGGCCGACCGCGGCGGCCGCGTCGTCAACGCGGCGGTGTCGGCGATGAGCGGCATCAACGCGGCGAGCCGCAAGATCGCCGACATCATCGGCGTCATCGACGAGATCGCGTTCCAGACCAACCTGCTGGCGCTCAACGCCGCGGTCGAGGCCGCGCGCGCCGGCGAGCAGGGCCGCGGCTTCGCGGTCGTCGCCACCGAGGTGCGCACGCTCGCGGGCCGCAGTGCCACTGCCGCAAAGGAGATCAAGGCGCTGATCGGCGACAGCGTCGCCAAGGTCGAGGAGGGCAGCAAGCTCGTCGACGAGTCGGGCCGCGCGCTCGGCGACATCGGCACCGCCGTCAAGCGCGTCACCGACGTCGTCGCGGAAATCGCCCAGGCGAGCGAGGAACAGGCGGCCGGCATCGAGCAGGTCAACAAGGCCGTGATCCAGATGGATGAGATGACGCAGCAGAACGCCGCGCTCGTCGAGGAGGCCTCGGCCGCGAGCGAAGCGATCGTCGGCCAGGCGACGCAGCTCGCCGACCTCGTCACGCGCTACGACGTCGGCGCGGACAGCGCCCCGGCCGCGCGGGCCGCAAGGCCGGCGCGCACGCCGCATGCGCCGACGCCGACGGCATCCGCCGAGCGTCGCACCGCGCGGCGTCCGTGGCA
>JBBINS010000095.1:0-11442 GCA_037443765.1 Gammaproteobacteria bacterium | reverse complement strand
CGCCGCCGCGGCGCCGAGCACCACACCGAGGCAGGACGCGACGAGCGCGCGGCGCCGCCAGTTCAGGGGATCAGCACCGTCGAGCCTGTCGTGCGCCGCGCCTCGAGGTCGGCGTGGGCGCGCGCCGCGTCGGCGAGCGGGTAGGTCTGGCCGATCCGGATCTTCACCGCGCCGCTCTCGACCGCCGCGAACAGCTCGCGCGCCGCACGGTGCAGCTCGCCCTTGGTGGCGATGTAGTGGAACAGCGTCGGCCGCGTGACGAACAGCGAGCCGCGCTTCGAGAGCTCGAGCGCGCTGAACGGCGGCACCGGACCCGAGGCGTTGCCGAAGGTCACCATCAGGCCGAGGCGCCGGAGGCAGTCGAGCGAGGCAAAGAACGTGTCCGCGCCGACCGAGTCGTAGACGACCGGCACGCCCTTGCCGCCGGTGAGCTCGCGGACCCGCGCCGCGAGGTGCTCGCGCGGTGTCACGATGACCTCGTGCGCGCCGTGCTCGCGCGCCATCGCCGCCTTGGCGTCGCTGCCGACGACGGCGATGACGCGCGCGCCGAGGTGCCGGCCCCACTGCACGAGCAGCAGGCCGACGCCGCCCGCGGCGGCGTGGACGACAATCGCGTCGCCCTTCTTGACCCGGTAGGTGCGCCGCAGCAGGTACTGCGCGGTCAGCCCCTTCAGCATCATGCCGGCGGCCTGCTCGTCGGTGACGCCCGGCGGGATCCGCACCAGCCGCTCGGCCGGCACGTTGCGGGCCTCGCTGTAGGAGCCGGGGCTGCCGAGCACGTAGGCGACGCGGTCGCCGGCCTTGAAGGCGCGCACCTTGCTGCCCACCTGCTCGACGACGCCGGCCGCCTCGCGCCCGAGCGCGCCGGGCAGCTTCATCGGATACAGGCCGCTGCGGTCGTAGACGTCGATGAAGTTGACGCCCACCGCCGTGTGGCGGACCCGGACTTCATTGCGCTTCAGGCGCGGCAGCTCGACGTCGGACCACTCGAGCACTTCGGGGCCGCCGTGCGCGCGCAGCAGGATGCCTCGTGTCATGGGACCTCCCTGGTTCCGCCCGCGGATCAGTCTACCAGCCCCCCGGCGCCGGCCGCGCTACTCGTCGAGCGGCCCGAAGGCGATCGCGAGGGACTCGACCGGGCGGCCGCCGATCAGGTGCTCGACGACGATCCGCTCGAGGTTTTCGGGGGTGCAGTGGCGGTACCACACGCCCTCGGGATAGACGACCGCGATGGGGCCGTCGCGGCAGATCCGAAGGCAGCCCGCCTTGGTACGCAGCACGCCGCCCTCGACGTCGACCTGCCTGAGCTCGCGCAGGCGCCGCTTCAGGAACTCCCAGGACGCCTCGCTCGCCTCGACCGGCGCGCACTTGCCGCCGCCGACGCAGAGGAAG
Source organism: Gammaproteobacteria bacterium (assembly GCA_037443765.1). Classification (GTDB taxonomy): domain Bacteria; phylum Pseudomonadota; class Gammaproteobacteria; order Steroidobacterales; family Steroidobacteraceae; genus CAIKZZ01. The sequence goes on along the minus strand of JBBINS010000095.1, from coordinate 10,050 downwards.
ATGTGGCGGCGCGCGTCGTCGAGGTGCAGGCCCTCGACGAGGGCCTCGAGTTCGTCGTCCGGGGTGCTCATCGGCGGGAGGGGCCCGGCCGCGCCGGGCGCGGCAGCGGCCGGCTCAGAGCGCCTGCTCGTCCGACTCGCCGGTGCGGATTCGGATCACGCGCTCGATGTCGGAGACGAAGATCTTGCCGTCGCCGACCTTGCCGGTGCGGGCCGCACCGACGATCGCCTCGACGACCTGGTCGAGCAGCACGTCCTTCACCGCGACCTCGACGCGCGTCTTCGGCACGAAGTCGACGACATATTCGGCGCCCCGATAGAGCTCGGTGTGGCCGCGCTGGCGGCCGAAGCCCTTCACTTCGGTCACGGTCATGCCGGAGATGCCGATCTCCGACAGCGCCGCACGGACGTCGTCGAGCTTGAACGGCTTGATGATCGCGGTGATCAGTTTCATGTCAGCAGGCTCCTGTCGCCCGTCTACTCTAGCGAACTTCGTGGGCACCCGGCGGGTTTGCAGCTTCCGTGCCGGGAGCTCCCCTCCCCGGAATCATGCACTTAGGACGCCGCGGCGCCATAGGTACGCACCACGGTGAGGCGACTCGGGCGACGACTGCGCGGCTTTGGTGCGGCGGCGGGCGGACTGCCGCGGCGCGACGCTGGTAGAGTGACGGCCCGCCCCGGAGTGCCCATGCCAGAGACCTTCGTGATCGTGGGCGCGGGCCAGGCGGCCGCCCAGGCGGTCGACAGCCTGCATCGCGACGGCTACGCCGGGCGCCTCGTCGTGGTCGGCGACGAGCCGTATCCGCCCTACCAGCGCCCGCCCCTGTCGAAGAAGTTCCTCGCCGGCGAGCTGCCGCTCGAGCGGCTCGCGGTGAAGCCCGCCGCGTTCTACGACACCGCGGGCGTCGAGCTGCGGGTCGGCGCGCGGGCCGAGGGCGTCGACCTCGCCGCGCGCCGCGTGCTGCTCGCCGACGGCGAGCGGCTCGGCTACGACCGGCTGCTGCTCGCGACCGGCAGCGCCCCGCGCAAGGTCCAGGTTCCCGGCCACGACCTCGTCGGCGTCCACTACCTGCGCACCGTCGCCGACGTCGACCGGATCCGGGCCGAGCTCGCGCCGGGCGCGCGCGTCGTCATCGTCGGCGGCGGCTACATCGGCCTCGAGGTCGCCGCGACCTGCCGCGGACTCGGTCACGAGATCGACGTGCTCGAGATGGCCGACCGCGTCATGAACCGGGTGGTCGCGCCGGCGGTCTCGGCGTTCTTCGCCGCCGAGCACGCGCGCGCGGGCGTGCGCCTGCACGTCGACGCGACGCTCGGCGCCGTGCTGCCGGCGGACGGCGACTCGCGCCGGGTCGGCGCCGTCGTGACCACCGGCGGCGCGCGCTTCGCCGCCGACGTCGTGATCGTCGGCGTCGGCGTCACGCCGAACACGGGCCTCGCCGCCGCCGCCGGCCTCGCCTGCGACAACGGCATCGCGGTCGACGAGTACTGCCGCACGAGCGACGCCGCGGTCTACGCCGCCGGCGACTGCACGAGCCAGCCGAGCCTGCGCTACGGGCGGCGCGTGCGGCTCGAGTCGGTCGACAACGCCTTCGAGCAGGCGAAGACCGCCGCCGCGAACCTGCGCGGCGGCGCGGTCGTCCACGACCGCGTGCCGTGGTTCTGGTCGGACCAGTACGACCTGAAGCTGCTGATCGTGGGCCTGTCCCAGGGCCACGACGCGGTCGTCCTGCGCGGCGACCCCGGCAGCCGCAGCTTCGGCTGCGGCTACCTCCGCGACGGCGAGCTGCTCGCGATGGACTGCATCAACAGCCCGAAGGACTACATGGCCGCCAAGAAGCTGATCGCCGAGCGGCTGCGCGTCGACCCCCGCCGGTTCGCGGACCCGGCCGTCGCACTGCGGGACGCGTTGCTCTAGGCCCGCGGGAAGCTTTTTGCTGCAGTGCAAAAAGCGGTCTATACTGCGGTGCCAGGCCCCCGCCGGAGACGCCCGATGAGCGACCCGAAGCCGTCCGACCCCACGACCGCCCCGCCGCCCGCGGGATCCGCGGCGCTGCCGCGCGCCCCGACCACCGAGGCGATCGACCGGGCGTTCCGCGCCGCCGTCGGCAAGCTGAGCGGCGGCCTGTCGCCGACCGCCTACGCGACCGCCTGGACCGACTGGGCGCTGCAGCTCGCGGTCTCGCCCGGCCGGCAGATGGAGCTCGCCGCCGACGCGATGCGTCGCGCCGCCGACAACCTGCAGTTCGCCGGCCGCGCCGCAGGCGCCGAGAAGCTCTCGCCGACGGAGGGCCTGAACGGCGAGGGCGACAACCGCTTCGCCGGCGACGCCTGGCAGCAGTACCCGTTCAACGTCATCGCGCGCGGCTACCAGAACGGCGCGGCGTGGATGCGTACGCTGCCGAAGGACGTGGACGGGCTCAGGCAGTACCACGGCGAGCTCGTCGAGTTCACGGTCCGCCAGTGGCTCGAGGCGCTGTCGCCGACGAACTTCCTGCCGACCAACCCGGAGCTGCAGGAACTGACCCGGGCCGAGGGCGGCCAGAACCTGATGAAGGGCGCGCAGAACCTGATCGAGGACCTGGCGCGCGTCATGGACAAGAAGGGTCCCGTCGGCACCGAGAGCTTCGAGGTCGGCAAGGCCGTCGCGGTGACGAAGGGCAAGGTCGTGTACCGCAACGCGCTGATCGAGCTCCTGCAGTACGAGCCGACGACGCCGAACGTCCACGCCGAGCCCGTGCTGATCGTGCCGGCGTGGATCATGAAGTACTACATCCTCGACCTGTCGCCCAAGAACTCGATGGTCAAGTACCTCGTGGACCAGGGCCACACGGTGTTCATGATCTCGTGGAAGAACCCGGTGGCGGGCGACCGCGACTTCGCGATGGACGACTACGTCGACCAGGGCCTTCGCGCCGCGGTCGACGCCGTGGGCGCGATCATGCCCGGCCGCAAGATCCACGCGACCGGCTACTGCATCGGCGGCACGCTGCTCGCGATCGGCGCCGCGGCGCTCGCGCGCGAGCACGACCAGCGGCTCGCGAGCCTGACGTTCTTCGCGGCGCAGACCGACTTCTCGGAGCCCGGCGAGCTCGCGCTGTTCATCAACCGCAGCCAGCTCGCGCTCCTCGAGGCCCAGATGTACCAGGACGGCGTGCTCGACAGCCGCCAGATGGGCGGCGCGTTCCAGATGCTGCGGCCCCGCGACCTCATCTGGCAGCCGATGGTGCAGAGCTACGTCAAGGGCCAGCGCGACCCGATGGTGGACCTGATGGCGTGGAACGCCGACGGCACGCGCATGCCGTACAAGATGCACACCGAGTACCTGTACCGGCTGTACCTCGACAACGAGCTGTCGAGCGGCCGCTTCCCGGTGGGCGGCGAGCCGGTGCGGCTCTCGGACCTCAAGATGCCGATGTTCGTCGTCGGCACCGAGACCGACCACGTCGCGCCTTGGAAGAGCGTCTACAAGCTCGAGAACCTGACGCGCTCGGCGGACTACACGTTCCTGCTGACGAGTGGCGGCCACAACGCCGGCATCATCTCCGGGCCCGTGCACCCCAAGCGCAAGCACCGGGTCCGCACCCGCACGCCGTCCGACCGCCACCTCGGTCCCGACGAGTGGCTGGCGACGACGCCGCCGCAGGCCGGCTCCTGGTGGCCGACCTGGCAGAAGTGGCTCGCGATGCACTCGGGCGACCACGTCGCGCCGCCCGCGATCGGCGCGCCGGAGGCCGGCTACTGGGTGCTCGGCGACGCGCCCGGCGAGTACGTCAAGGTCCAGTAGCCGCAGGCCCGGCGGCGCTCAGCGCGCCGCCGCCAGCGCCTTGATCAGCCGGTAGCTGAACTCGAGCGACTGGTAGAAGGCCTCGACGCCGACGCGCTCGTCGCGGCCGTGGGCGCGCGAGTCGCCCTCCTCGATCGCGGTCCCGGAGACGCCGAAGGTCTCGAGCCCGGCGCCGCGGAAGTAGACGTTGTCGGAGGCGCCCGACGACATCACCGGCACGACGCCCGCGCCCGGCCACATCTCGCCCGTCACGCGCTCGACCTTGGCGACCACGGCCGGATCGAGCTTCGCCTCGGGGCTCGACACCGGCGCGTACGCGACCGCGATCGTCACCGCCGGGTCGTCGATGACCTTCGCGAAGGTCGCGAGCACCACGTCGGGCTTCTCGTCGGGCAGCAGCCGGCACTGGATCGTCGCCTGCGCGCGCATCGGCAGCGCGCTCTCGCTCTGCCCGCCCTGGACGAGCGTCGCCGGGCAGGTGCTGTGCAGCTGGGCGTTCAGCGCCGGCGCGTCCCTGAGCACCTCGAGCGCCTTCGCGTCGGCGGGATTGGCGACCAGCGCGTCGATCGCCGCCGCCTGCTCCGCCGGGACGTGGGCGCGCGAGGCGACGAGGTAGCGCCGGGTCGTCTCGCCGAGCCGCACCGGGAACTGGTAGGCGTCGAGCCGCGCGAGCGCCCGCGCGAGGCGCCCGATCGCGTTGTCGCGGGGCGGAAGCGACGAGTGCCCGCCGCTGCCCGTCGTCGAGAGGGTGTAGGTCGCGTAGACCTTCTCCGAGGTCTGCAACGAGTTCCAGAGCGGCTTGCCGCCCTGCGCGTGCACGTGGCCGGCGTCCTGGTTGATGACGAGGCCGGCCTCGATCAGCGGGCGGTGGTTGGCGAGCATCCACTCGACGCCGTTGGCGTCGCCGCCCGCCTCCTCGTCGACGTTGAAGAAGAGGATCACGTCGCGGTCGGGCTTCCAGCCCTCGCGCTTCAGGCGCAGCAGGTTCGCCGTCAGGATCGCGACCTCCTCCTTCACGTCCTGCGTGCCGCGCCCGTAGAAGTAGCCGTCCTGCTCGGTGAGCCTGAACGGCTCGACCGTCCACGTGTCGCGGACCGCCTCGACGACGTCGAGGTGGGCGTTGAAGAGCACCGGCTTGCCCGGCCCGCGGCCGTGCAGGCGCACGACGATGTTCATCTTGTCGGGCTTCGGTCCGCCGACGTAGACGTCCTCGGCCGGAAAGCCCGCCGCCCGGAAGCGCGCGGCGAGCGCCGCGGCGGCCTTCGCCGAGCCGACCGCGTGGGTCGTGTCGAGGCCGACGAGCTCGGCGAGGATGTCGCGCGCCAGCGCGTCCGACGCCGCGGGCGAACGCGGCGTCGCGGGCGCGGCCGCCGCGGCGCCGGCGAGCGCGGCGAGCGCGACGAGCGCCGCGGGGAGAACGGGCAGGCGGGGCGGGCGGTTCATGGGGGCTCCGGTCGGTGGGCGCCGGTGGGGCGCGGACCGCGACTCTGCCGTGCCCGGCCCGCCGTGACAAATCCCCTCCGCCGCCGCCCTCAGGCGCGCTCGATCCGCGCCGCGTAGCACCCCATGCGCGCGTAGTGCGCCTGCAGGTAGGCGACCCGGGGTGAGGACAGCAGCCGGCGGATGGCGTCGGCCTGCGGCGAGCCCTCGGCGAGCTCGGCGTCGACGAGCCGGTCGGCGCCGTCGAAGGCCCGGATCGACAGCGGCCGGATCGCGAGCGCCGCCGGGATCGCGTCGACTCCGTCGTAGGCCCGCGCCGCGCCCTCGCGGACGAAGATCGCGTGGCTCGCCCGGTACGGGTTTGCGGCCGGCTGGTGGACGAAGTTCACGAGCAGCAGCGTCTCGCCGGGCTCGGCGTCCCGCAGCTCGACCCGATCGGGGAAGCCGGGACGGGCGTCGGCGACGCAGCGCTCGGCGCCGGCCGCGGCGAGGGCGGCCTCGGGCAGGCCGAACAGGTGCCGGAACGGCGCGGGGTCGAGACCTCTGATGCGAAAGCTCATGGCGGCTCCTCGGGCCGGGACGGGGAGCCCACTCCACCCGGATCCCGCCGCCGCCGCACTCCGCTTCCTGCGCCGGCAGCGGCGCGCGTTCAGGCGAGCGTGACGAGCACGTCCTTGGCGTCGACGTGCTGGCCCGGCCGGACCAGAACCTCGGCGATCTCGGCGTCGCGCTCGGCCCGCACCGCGGCCTCCATCTTCATCGCCTCGAGCGTCACGAGCGTGTCGCCGCGCAGCACCTTCTGGCCCGTCTTGACCGCGACCGTGACGACGTTGCCGGGCATCGGCGCGCCGATCTGCTTCGGATCGCCGATCTCGGCCTTGCGCGTCGGCGCGCGCTTCGCGACCTGGCTGCGGTCCTTCACCCGCACCGAGCGCGGCTGGCCGTTGAGCTCGAAGAACACGGTGCGCGTGCCGTCCTCGTGCGCCTCGCTGACCGCGACCAGGCGGACGATCAGCGTCTTGCCGCGCTCGAGGTCGACCGACAGCTCCTCGCCGACCTCCATGCCGTAGAAGAACGTCGGCGTCGGCAGCACCGCGACGTTGCCGTAGTGCGCGCGTGCGCGTGCGTAGTCGACGAACACCTTCGGGTACATGAGGTAGGACGCGAGCTCGGTGTCCGACACCGCGCGCTCGACCTTGGCCGCCGCGGCGGCGCGCTCGGCGGCGAGGTCCGCCGGCGGGAGCACCTCGCCCGGCCGCTTCGCGAGCGGCACGCGGCCCTTCAGCACCTTCTGCTGCAGCGCCGGGGGGAAGCCGCCGTAGGGCTGGCCGATGTCGCCGTGGAAGAACTGCACCACGGACTCCGGGAACGCGACCTCGTGCTCGGGGTCCTCGACCTGCGCGCGCGTGAGGCCGGACGTCACCATCATGATCGCCATGTCGCCGACGGTCTTCGAGCTCGGCGTGACCTTGATGACGTCGCCGAACATCGCGTTGACCTCGGCGTAGGCGCGCGCGACCTCCGGCCAGCGGTGCTCGTCGATGCCAAGCGAGCGCGCCTGCTCCTTGAGGTTCGTGTACTGCCCGCCCGGCATGCCGTGCAGGTACACCTCGGAGGCGCCGGCGCGGATGTCGCTCTCGAAGGCGCCGTAGCAGTGGCGCACCTGCTCCCAGTATGTCGACAGCAGCCGGACGTTCTCGGCGTCGAGCCCGGGGTCCCGCGGCGTGTGCCGGAGCGCCGCGGCGATCGAGCCCAGGTTCGGCTGCGAGGTGAGCCCGCTCATCGAGTCGATCGCGGCGTCGACCGCGTCGCAGCCGGCCTCGACCGCCGCCAGCACGCTCGCGGCGCCGACGCCGCTCGTGTCGTGGGTGTGGAAGTGGATCGGGATCGCGATCTCGTCCTTCAGGGCCCTGACGAGCGCGCGCGCCGCGAACGGCCGGCACAGTCCGCCCATGTCCTTGATGCCGAGCACGTGCGCGCCCGCCTTCTCGAGCTCCTTGGCGAGCCGTACGTAGTACTCGAGGTCGTACTTGTGCTCGGCCGGGTCGGTCAGGTTGCCGGTGTAGCAGATCGCGGCCTCGAGCACCTTGCCGCTCGCGCCGATCGCGTCGATCGAGACGCGCATGTTCTCGATCCAGTTCAGCGGGTCGAAGATCCGGAACACGTCGACGCCGGCCTTGGCCGCCTGCTCGACGAAGTAGCGCACGACGTTGTCGGGGTAGTTCGTGTAGCCGACCGCGTTCGCCGAGCGGAACAGCATCTGCAGCAGCAGGTTCGGCATCGACTCGCGGAACTCCGCGAGCCGCTCCCACGGGTCCTCCTTGAGGAAGCGCATCGCGACGTCGAAGGTCGCGCCGCCCCAGCACTCGACCGAGAACAGCCCGGGCAGCAGGCTCGCGTAAAACGGCGCGATCGCGCTCATGTCGTGCGTGCGCACCCGGGTCGCGAGCAGCGACTGGTGCGCGTCGCGCATCGTCGTGTCGGTAATCAGCACCCGCTCCGACTCGAGCATCCAGTCCGCGAGGCCCTTCGGGCCCCGCTCGTCGAGCAGCTGCTTCGTGCCGGGCGCGAGCGGCGGCAGCTCGAGGCGCGGCACGCGCGGCGCCGCGAGCCGCGTCGGGCGCGGCCGCTCCTTGACCTCGGGGTTGCCGTTGACGATCAGGTCGCCGACGAAGTTGAGCAGCCGGGTCGCGCGGTCGCGGCGCTTCGGGAAGTCGAACAGCTCCGGCGTCGCGTCGATGAACTTGGTCGTGTACTCGCCGAGCGTGAAGCGCGGGTGGTTGATGACCTGGTCGAGGAAGCGCAGGTTCGTGGTCACGCCGCGGATCCGGAACTCCCACAGCGCGCGGTGCATGCGCCGGATGGTCTCCTCCGGCGTCGGTGCCCAGGCGGTCACCTTGACGAGCAGCGAGTCGTAGAAGCGGCCGATGAACGCGCCCGAGTAGGCGGTGCCGGCGTCGAGGCGGATGCCGAAGCCGGCGGGGCTGCGGTAGGCGGTGATCTTGCCGTAGTCGGGGATGAAGTTGTTCTCGGGGTCCTCGGTCGTGATCCGGCACTGCAACGCGTGCCCGAACACCCGGATCTCGTCCTGCGGCGGCACGCCGGAGGCCGCGGTGCCGAGCGTCGCGCCCTCGGCGACGCGGATCTGCGCCTTGACGATGTCGATGCCGGTGACGACCTCGGTGACCGTGTGCTCGACCTGGATGCGGGGATTGACCTCGATGAAGTAGAAGCGGCCGCTGTCGGCGTCCTGCAGGAACTCGACGGTGCCGGCGTTGCAGTAGTCGACTGCGCGGCCGATCGCGAGCGCGTAACCGCAGAGCTCGGCGCGCTGCGCCGGGTCGAGGAACACCGCGGGCGCCCGCTCGACGACCTTCTGGTTGCGGCGCTGCACCGTGCAGTCGCGCTCCCACAGGTGCACGAGGTTGCCGTGGGCGTCGCCGAGGAGCTGCACCTCGATGTGGCGCGCGCGGCGGATCAGCTTCTCGAGGTAGACCTCGTCGTTGCCGAAGGCGGCCTTGGCCTCGCGGCGCGCCGCGGCGACGAGCTCCGCGAGCTCGGCCTCGGCCTCGACGACCCGCATGCCGCGGCCGCCGCCGCCCCAGCTGGCTTTCAGCATCAGCGGATAGCCGACCTCGCCCGCGAGCCTCGCGGCCGCGGCCGGGTCCGCGGGCAGCGGCCCGGTGGCCGGCATCACCGGCACGCCCGCGGACGTCGCGAGCGCGCGCGCCGCGACCTTGTTGCCGAGCGTGCGCATCGTCTCGGGCGAGGGGCCGACGAACAGCAGCCCGGCGGCGGCGCAGGCCACCGCGAAGTCCGGATTCTCGGCGAGGAAGCCGTAGCCGGGATGCACCGCGTCGCAGTGCGCCTCGCGCGCGATGTGGACGATGTCGGCGATGTCGAGGTAGGCCTCGACCGGCCCCTTGCCGTCGCCGACCAGGTAGCTCTCGTCGGCCTTGGTCCGGTGCAGCGAGAAGCGGTCCTCGCGCGAGTAGATCGCGACCGTGCGGATGCCGAGCTCGTTGGCGGCGCGCATGACGCGGATCGCGATCTCGCCGCGATTGGCGATCAGGAGACTCTGGATGCGGCCGCGCGCCGCGTGCTGGATGGTCATGGGGGCCCCGTCGTGCTCGTGGCCGGCCCGGTCGTCGTCCGGGGCGGGATCGCACTGCATCATAGCGGCGGCGGCGGCCGCTCGGCGACGGCTTTCGTCGCGGGCCGCCGGGCCGGCAGGGTGGTTGCAACTCCCCGCGGCCGGCCTAAGCTCGATGGATCGTCGGCCGGATCCGCGGATGAACGTGCGCCTCGACCGCCGCCGCTTCCTCGTCCTCTCGGCCACCGCCGGTGCCGGGCTCGCGCTCGGCTTCGCCACGCGCTGGCGGCACGCACCGCGCCACCCGAGCCCGTGGCTGACGATCCGCGCCGACGACACGGCGCTGCTCGAGGTGCCGTTCACCGAGCTCGGCCAGGGGACGCTGCTCGGCATCACGCAGATCGTCGCCGAGGAGCTCGACCTGCCGCCGGGCGCGTTCACGACCTCCACCGCGGAGATGGACCCGCGCTACCTCCTCAAGGATGCGTTCTACACCGGCGGCAGCGGCAGCATCCGGCCGCTGTTCGACGACTGGCGGCGGCTCGGCGCGACCGCCCGGGCGCTGCTCGTCGCCGCCGCGGCCGAGCGCTGGTCGGTCCGCGCCGAGGAGTGCCGCACCGAGGCGGGCACGGTCCTGCATCCGAACGGCAGCGACCGGCTCCGGTACGGCGCGCTCGCGGCGGCCGCCGCACGCCAGCCGCTGCCGCCGGACGTGCCGCTCAAGGACCGGG
>JBBINS010000094.1:0-11673 GCA_037443765.1 Gammaproteobacteria bacterium | reverse complement strand
GCACGGCTGGTACGTGCTCGATGCGAACGGCAACCCGACTCTGACGGCACTCGACCGCAACATCAGCGGCGTGCCGGCGGGGATGATTCCGGCGTACGTCACGGGACCCGCCTCGCGGGCCTGCGGTGGCTGCCACCGGGCGCGCCTGGTCAATGACGACGACGTCAACGGCCTCGTGTCGTTCAACTCGCACACGGCGATGGGCGGCTACATGGTCGACACCAGCCAGGCGTCCACGACGTACACGAGCGCCAACGCCTATCTCTACGGCGTGATCACCAACATCATGTCCTTCTTCAAGTAGGACAGGCAGGGAGGCGGGCCGTTCTGGCCCCCTCCCGGACCTTCGACTGAGGTGGGCCTTCGGGCCCACCTTTTTTTTGGCGGTCCGCTGCGGAAAGCCGCGCCGATCTCCGCAAAGATCCCGGTATCGCCGCGCCCGCCGCCGGCCGACACTGGCGCCCTCGGAACGGCGTTGCGGAAGCGACCCCGGGGACCCGGTCCCACGCTTCGACGCCAACCATCCCACGCCCCGTCCCTGGAGAATCCTTCCGTGTCAAAGGCAATCACCGGCAGTCTGCTTGTTCTGACCCTCCTCGTCGTTCTTCCGGGCTGCGGCAAGCAAGGCGACGCGACCAAGGCCCCGGCGCCGACGGTAGCCGCGCAGCCCCCGCAATCGCACCCGCTCCCGGACGCGGCCTACACCGCGGTCGATCTCGCCGGCATCCCGAAGGCGACGGGTGGCCAGACGGTCGCGGAAGTCTTCGCGAAGAAGGACGAGCTCGCCGGCAAGCAGGTCACCGTCCGCGGCAAGGTCGTGAAGGCCCGTGCCAACATCATGGGCAAGAACTGGATCCACGTGCGCGACGGCTCGGGCGCCGACAGCACGAACGACCTGACGATCACGACCGCGGACACGCCGCCGACCGTGGGCGCGACCGTGGTCGTCACCGGCCAGCTGTCGCGCAACAAGGACCTCGGCCTCGGCTACAAGTACGACGTGCTGATCGAGGATGCCAAGCTGAAGACCGAGTAGCGGGCCCCCGTCGGCCGGGACGGCCAGCCGCCACCGCCGGCGGTCGGCCTCGACAGCGGCTCGGCCCATACGGGCCGCGACGGTGCCGCGCGCGGCAACCGGGAGTGCGGGCGCCGCCCCAGGGCGGCGTCGCAACGCCAGGACGCGGGTACGGTGCGAGCCGCGATGGCCTTGGCCCACGACCTGCTCGATGCGCAGCGTCACGAACGACCACCCGAGGCACCGGCGCCGACCGGCCCGAGCGCGCGGAACGTCCCGGCGGCACGCGATCGGGTCCGCGCCCATGCGCCGGCGGTAGCGGCGTGCCAAAGTGCGGCGGGCAACGCGCGGCCGTCGCCAATTGGCGTCAGGGTCATGGCTGCCGGGCGCCGGCGGGCGGCGTTAGGCTTCCCGCGCGGCCGGTGTCGGCCGGCACGCGCCCAATCGCCCGCAGAAGGAACTGCCCCATGTGCCACCACGCCCGACGCCTTCGGTCGCTGCTGACGCTTCTCGCCATGGCCGCATTCGCGACGGCCGCTGCGCACGCCCACGCCGACCCGCTCGGCCTCTATGTCGGTGCCGGAGTCGGCGAGTCGCAGGTCAAGCTCGATTCCGTCGGGTTCAACGAGTCCCACGCCGGCTGGAAGGCGCTCGTCGGCCTGCGGCCGCTGCCGGTGTTCGCGGCCGAACTCGAGTACATCGACTTCGGCCATCCGACCCAGTCGTTCGGACCGGCCAACGCGCACGTCCGCGGCGCGGCGCTCTCGGCGCTCCTCTACGCGCCGCTGCCGACCTCGATCGTCGACCTCTACGCGAAGGGCGGCTTCAGTCGCCTGCAGACGACGGGGTCGGGAACGTTGGTCGGTGTCGGCACCTGTACCGTCGGCAGTCCCAACTGCGGCCTCTTCAGCTTCGACCGCACCGACACGCGCTTCGCGTTCGGCGCGGGCGCGCAGGTCAAGTTGTCGAGCCTCGCGATCCGCGGCGAATACCAGCGCTTCAGTTCCGAGGTCGGCAACCCGACGTTCTGGTCGGTCGCGCTGACGTGGAGCTTCTGAGCCGCGGACTTCCGCTCAGGCGCGGTAGACGACCGGAAACTCCGGCGCCTCGAACGGCGCGCCGTCCGCGAGCGCAAGGTGCGGAAACGGCGGCGAGCCCTTCGCGCCGCGGCGCAAGAAGCGCGCATCCGACCCGACCCAGCGATGCGAGAACACGCGCCGCGGCGCCGCCGCGACGTTGGCCGGCGCGCCGTGCACGGTGCGGAAATGGAAAGCGACGGCGTCGCCGGGCTCGAGCGCCCAGCGGCGGATCGGCAGCTCCGCGCGTCGCGCATCGAGGTCGGGCAGCGCCTCGAGGCCGTCGTCCGCGTAGAGCGGCGTGCCGTCGAACCGCAGCGGGCGGAAGCCGGCGCGGTTCCAGCGGTGCGAGCCCGCGACGCACTCGAGCGTCACCTCGCGGGCCACCGGATCGAGCGGCGTCCAGAAGCTCACCGACTGCTCGCCGGCGACGCAGTAGTAAGGCTCGTCCTGGTGCCACGGGGTCACGACGCTGCTGCCCGGCTCCTTGACGAGCACGTGGTCGTGAAAGAACCGGGCGCGATCCGAGCGCATCAGGCGCGCCGCGAGTTCGGCGGCCGGCGACTCGAGCACGAAGGCGCGGAACGCTTCGATCCGCTGCCAGTTGCAGAAGTCCTGGAAGAACGGCGCGCTGCCGTCCGCCGGGCGGTAGGAGCGCTCGAGCGGGCTCGGCCGGGCGCGCAACTCCTCGACGCCCGCGGCAAGCCGGCCGATCCAGTCGCGGAACGCGCCGCGCACGATCGCGACACCGTCGCGCTCGAACGTCTCGACGACCTCGTCCGGGATCTGCATTCGATCGGGGCTCCGCCTCGCGCTCGGGCAGCGCCGGCGGCGCCGGCCTCGGGTCCCCGAAATCACGCGAAGAGGGGAGTTAGTCAAACACGAAAACCGTCCGCGGGGAGGTACCATCCGCATCCCCGCCGTGGCGATCGGGCCGTCGGCGAGGGGCCCGCGGGCGGCGGCGGGGCCGCGTTCGGCGGGCGGCCGGCGGACGCGCCAGTCTCAAAAAGATGAAGAGTTCCAATGATTTGTGAGCTGATATCGTGACGAGCGCGGCGGGGCCGGGGCGCGGCCGGCTGTACGTGATCGCGGCGCCGTCCGGCACCGGCAAGACGAGCCTCGTCAAAGCGCTGATGGCGCGCGTGCCGACGCTCGGATTTTCCGTCTCGCACACGACCCGCAAGCCGCGGCCCAACGAGATCCCCGGCCGCGACTACCACTTCGTCGACCACGCGACCTTCCGGCGGATGATCGACGCGGGCGAGTTCCTCGAGCACGCGAGCGTGTTCGACAACCTCTACGGCACCTCGCAGGCCGCCGTCGAGTCGGCGCTCGCGGCGGGCCGCGACCTCCTGGTCGAGATCGACTGGCAGGGTGCGAGCCAGGTCCGCACGCGCCTGCCCGAGGCGATCGACGTCTTCATCCTGCCCCCCTCGCGGGCGGCGCTCGAGGAGCGCCTCCGGGGCCGTGGCACCGACAGCGCCGAGGTCATCGCCCGGCGCCTCGCGGACTCGGTGACCGAACTCTCGCACTGGGGCGAGTTCCGCTACGTGGTGGTCAACGACCGCTTCGAGGAGGCCCTCGCGGACCTCGAGCGGATCGTCGCCGGGCGCGGCGCGGGGCTCGAGGCCGGCCGGCCGGGGCTGGCGGAGTTCGCAGCGCGCCTCCTGGCCTGAAAGCGCGCCCGGGTGGCCTGGGGAGCCCGTTTCGGCTATCCTACCAGACCCTTTGCTCCCTCCCCGGATAGACCCCGTATGGCCCGCATCACGATCGAAGACTGTCTGAGTCAGGGCGTCATGAACCAGTTCGAGCTGGTGCTGCTCGCCGCCAAGCGCGCCCGACGGCTCGCGAACGGCGCCGACGCGCTCGTCGACTGGCAGAACGACAAGCCCACGGTCGTGGCGCTGCGCGAGATCGCCGACGGCAAGGTCAACCGCGACCTGCTGCTCGAGGCGGATCCGGAGCCGGCGCCGGTGATGCAGCCCGCCGAGAGCCCGCTCGACCTGCCGCCGGACTTCCGGGCGCCGCAGTTCGGGCTCGGCGACTGAGCGGAGATTCCTGACCGGCGGTCGCAACTGCCCCCATGGATTACGCGTCCTCCCTGCTGAGCTTCCTGCCGGGTGGACGCCGCTCCCCGGGGATCTCGCAGCTGATCGCCAAGCTCGAGGCGTACCTCCCGCCCGAGCAGGTTGAGCGCGTCCAGGAGGCCTACGAGCTCGCCGCCGAGTCCCACAAGGGACAGAAACGCCTCACCGGCGAGCCCTACATCACGCACCCGGTCGCGGTCGCCGGCATCCTCGCCGACCTGCACCTCGACAGCCAGACGATCTGCGCGGCGCTGCTGCACGACGTCATCGAGGACACGCCGACCGCCAAGGACGACATCCTCGCGCGCTTCGGCCGCGAGGTCGCCGAACTCGTCGACGGCGTCTCGAAGCTGGACAAGGTCCAGTTCAAGAGCCGCAAGGAAGCGCAGGCCGAGTCGTTTCGCAAGATGATCCTGGCGATGGTGCGCGACATCCGCGTCATCATGGTCAAGCTCGCCGACCGCACGCACAACATGCGCACGCTCGGCGCGATGCCGCCGCTGAAGCGGCGCCGCATCGCGCTCGAGACGCTCGACATCTACGCGCCGATCGCCAACCGGCTCGGCATCCACTCGATCAAGCTCGAGCTCGAGGACCTCGGGTTCCGCGCGCTGTACCCGCAGCGCTACAAGGTGCTCGAGCGCGAGCTCAAGCGCGCGCGCGGCAACCAGAAGGAGTTCCTGCCGAAGATCGTCGCCAACATCGAGGGCGCGCTCGCCAGGGCCGGCGTCAAGGGCCAGGTCGACTCGCGCGAGAAGCACCTCTACAGCGTCTACCAAAAGATGCGCCGCAAGGGCGTGTCGCTCGCCGAGGTCATCGACGTCTACGGCATCCGCGTCGTCGTCGAGTCGGTCGACGCCTGCTATCGCTCGCTCGGCATCGTGCACGGGCTCTACAAGCCGATGCCCGGGCGCTTCAAGGACTACATCGCGATCCCGCGCATCAACGGCTACCAGTCGCTGCACACGACGCTGTTCGGGCCGAACGGCGTGCCGCTGGAGGTGCAGATCCGCACCGAGGACATGCACCGGCTCGCCGAGAACGGCATCGCCGCGCACTGGCAGTACAAGGCCGGCGAGGACGTCGGCACGAGCCAGCACGAGCGTGCCCGCGAGTGGCTGAAGAGCCTGATGCAGATGCAGGAGGGCGGCAATCCCGAGGAGTTCTTCGAGAGCGTCAAGGTCGACCTCTTCCCGGACAAGGTCTACGTGTTCACGCCGAAGGGCGACATCCTGCGCCTGCCGCGCGGCTCGACCTGCGTCGACTTCGCCTACGCCGTGCACACCGACGTCGGCCGCCGCTGCGTCGCCGCCAAGATCGACCGGCGCCTCGTGCCGCTGCGGACGGCGCTGCGCAACGGCCAGACGGTCGAGATCATCACCGCCAAGGGCGCGACGCCGAACCCGGCGTGGGCGAACTTCGTGGTCACCGCCAAGGCGCGCGCCTCGATCCGCGGCTACCTGAAGACGATGAAGCGCGCCGAGGCGGTCGACCTCGGCCGCCGGCTCGTCAACCAGGCGCTGGCCGAGTTCAAGCTGTCGCTGAAGGGCACCGACCCCGCGCTCGTGACGGCGGCGGTGCGCGACCTCGGCTTCAAGGAGGCGGACGACCTGTTCGAGAAGGTCGGCCTCGGCGAGCGGCTCGCGCCGCTCGTGGCGCGCCACCTGCTGCCCGCCGACCGCACTGGCTCGACGGCCGACGGCAAGGCGGCGCCGCTCGCGATCGCCGGCACCGAGGGCCTCGTGGTGTCGTACGCGCGCTGCTGCTTCCCGATCCCGTTCGACCCGATCATCGCGTTCCTGTCGTCGGGCCGCGGCGTCGTGATCCACCGCGCGAGCTGCGGCAACCTCGCCGGCTGGCACAAGCAGGCCGACAAGTGGCTGCCGGTCTCGTGGGAGAAGGGCACGCCGCGGACCTTCGACTCGGAGCTCAAGGTCGAGGTGCAGAACCGGCCCGGCGTGCTCGCGGCGGTCGCCTCGGGCATCGCCGCGACCGAGACCAACATCGGCCACCTCGCGGTGGTCGAGCACGACCCCGGCAGCGCCATGATCACGATCGAGCTGCAGGTGCGCGACCGGACGCAGCTCGCGAAGGTGATCCGCGCGATCCGCTCGATGCCGGAAGTGCTGTCGGTGCAGCGCACGACCGTCTGAGCCGGCCG
Source organism: Gammaproteobacteria bacterium (assembly GCA_037443765.1). Taxonomy (GTDB): domain Bacteria; phylum Pseudomonadota; class Gammaproteobacteria; order Steroidobacterales; family Steroidobacteraceae; genus CAIKZZ01. The sequence continues at coordinate 5,334 of JBBINS010000094.1, read as the reverse complement.
ACGACGACGGGTCGGGCGCCATGCGACAATGGCGGCGACCCCCAGCCGGAGACTCGCGACCATGGCACGCACGATCATCTCGACCACCGCCGCACCCGCCGCCATCGGCACGTACTCGCAGGCGGTGAAGGTCGGCAGCACCGTCTACATCTCGGGCCAGATCGCGCTCGATCCGGCGACCAAGGAACTGGTGGGCGGCGACATGGAGGCGCAGGTGCGGCGCGTGTTCGAGAACCTGAAGGCGATCGCGATCGCCGCCGGCGGCTCGCTCGCCGACGCCGTCAAGCTGACGATCTACCTGACCGACCTCGGCCACTTCGCGCTCGTCAACAAGGTCATGGCCGAGTACTGCAAGGAGCCGTACCCGGCGCGCGCCGCCGTCGGCGTCGCCTCCCTGCCGCGCGGCGCGACGGTCGAGGCGGACTGCATCCTGGAGCTGTGAGCGGCGCCGCGCCGCGCGGAGCCTCGGGCGCGGTGCCGGGCGCCGACGCCGAGCTGCGGCCGGTCACGACGCTCAAGGGCGTCGGCGAGGCGCTCGCCGCCAAGCTCGCCAAGCTCGGCATCGAGACGGTGCAGGACCTCTTGTTCCTGCTGCCGCTGCGCTACGAGGACCGCACCCACGTCGTGCCGATCGGCACGCTGCGCGCCGGCGACCGCGCCGTCGTCGAGGGCGAGATCCAGCTCGCGGAAGTGGTGTTCAGGAAGCGTCGCCAGCTGCTCGTGCGGATCGCCGACGGCTCCGGCTTCCTGACGCTGCGGTTCTTCTACTTCACGGCCCAGCAGCAGGCGCAGCTCGTTCGCGGCGTGCGCCTGCGCTGCTACGGCGAGGCCCGGCGCGGCACGCTCGGCCTCGAGATCGTGCACCCGGAATACCGGCGCGCGGACGGCGGCGACGCGCAGCGCACCGAGGACTCGCTGACGCCGGTGTACCCGGCGACCGAGGGCGTGCAGCAGGGGCGCCTCAGGGTGCTCACCGCGCTCGCGCTGGCCGAGGCCGAGCGCGACAGCGTCCACGACTGGCTGCCGGCCGAGCTCCTCAGGGACCTCGGCCTGCCGCCGCTCGCCGAGGCGCTCACCTACGTGCACCGCCCGCCGCCCGGCGCCGACCTCGCACCGCTCGACGCCGGCCGCCACCCGGCACAGCGCCGCCTCGCGTTCGAGGAGCTGCTCGCCCACCAGCTGAGCCTGCGGCTGCTGCGGCGCGAAATCCGCGCCGACGCCGCCTGGCCGCTCGCCCCGGCCGGCGAGCTCGCGCGCCGCTTCCGCGCAGCGCTGCCGTTCGCGCTCACCGGCGCGCAGGAGCGCGTGCTCGCCGAGGTGATGACCGACCTCGCGGCGCCCTCGCCGATGCTGCGCCTCGTGCAGGGCGACGTCGGCTCCGGCAAGACCGTTGTCGCCGCGCTCGCCGCGCTCGCCGCGGTCGAGTGCGGCTTCCAGGCGGTGCTGATGGCGCCGACCGAGCTCCTGGCCGAGCAGCACTGGCAGAACTTCGAGCGCTGGCTGAAGCCGCTCAGGCTCCCGGTCGCGCTGTTGTCGGGCCGGCTGACCGGCCGGGCGCGCCAGACGACCCTCGACGCGATCGCCGGCGGCACCGACGTGCCGGTGGTGGTCGGCACGCACGCGCTCTTCCAGGAAGGCGTGCGCTTCAAGCGCCTCGCGCTCGTGATCGTCGACGAGCAGCACCGCTTCGGCGTGCACCAGCGCATGGCGCTGCGCGAGAAGGGCCTCGCGGACGGGCGCTTTCCCCACCAGCTGATCATGACGGCGACGCCGATCCCGCGGACGCTCGCGATGACGGCCTACGCCGATCTCGACGTGTCGGTCATCGACGAGCTGCCGCCGGGGCGCACGCCCGTGAAGACCGTCGTGCTGCCGGAGACGCGGCGCGACGAGGTCGTGGCGCGGATCGACGGCGCCTGCCGCGCCGGCCGCCAGGCCTACTGGGTCTGCCCGCTGATCGAGGAGTCCGACGAACTCGACTACCAGGCCGCCGAGGTCACCTACAAGGCGCTGGTCGCGGCGCTGCCGACGATCCGGATCGGCATCGCGCACGGCCGGCTGACGCCGGCGAAGAAGGAAGCGGTCATGGCGGCCTTCAAGCGCGGCTTCCTCGACCTGCTGGTCGCGACCACCGTGATCGAGGTCGGCGTGGACGTGCCGAACGCGAGCCTGATGATCGTCGAGAACGCCGAGCGGATGGGACTCGCGCAGCTGCATCAGCTGCGCGGCCGCGTCGGCCGCGGCGCCGCCGAGTCGAGCTGCCTGCTGCTCTACAAGGGACCGCTGTCACCGCTGGCGCGCGAGCGGCTCGAGGTCATGCGCACCACCAACGACGGCTTCGAGGTGTCGCGGCGCGACCTGGAGCTGCGGGGGCCGGGCGAGCTCCTCGGCACCCGCCAGACCGGCCTCATGCAGATGAAGGTCGCCGAGCTGGTCCGGGACGCGGACCTGCTGCCGCGCGTCCAGAAGGCGGCGGAAGTGATGCTGGCGCGCCATCCCGATAACATAGGGCCCCTGCTCAGGCGCTGGATCGGCGCCCGGGATCGTTACGGCAAGGTGTGAGCATGCTCTCGGGACCGGCCGCTTGAAGAACTACGACGCCTCGATCTCGGCACCGCTGTTGCCGCTCGACCTGTGGATGTCGGGGCCCGAGCTGCTGCGCGGCGTGCCCGCCGCGCTGGCCGCCTGGCTGACCGACACCGGGCTGCTGACCGACCGGATCCGCGTGGCGAGCGGCGCGGCGCCGGCCGTGCGGGTCGTCGACGAGCGGCTCGGGTTCCTGACGGCCGAGCAGCAGGCGCTGCTCGCGGCGCCGGCCGCGAGCTGCTTCGTGCGGCAGGTCGAGCTGCTGGGCGCCGGCGAGCCGTGGGTGTTCGCCGAGTCGCTGATCCCGGACCACACGCTCGAGCTGCACCCGTGGCTCGCCGAGCTCGGCGACAGCTCGCTCGGCGCGACGCTCGCCGGCATCGCCGGCGTCGAGCGCGGGCCGTTCGAGTTCGCGCCGCTGCCGGCGGTGCACCCGCTCGCGGCGAGCGCGATCGCGCGCCGCCGCGGCACGCCCGGCGTCGTCTGGGCGCGGCGCTCGTGGTTCGCGCTGCGCGGCCGCCGGCTGCTGGTCCAGGAGGTGTTCCTCGCCGAGGCGGGACGGTGCTGAAGGTGGCACCAGGGCTCGCCGGCCGGACCGCGACCGCGCGCGCGGCGCTCACCGCGTTCGGCGCCGCGCTCGCCGACTACGCGCGCCTCGTGCGGCTGCACCGCCCGGTCGGGATCTGGCTGCTGCTGTGGCCGGCGCTGTGGGGCCTGTGGCTCGCCGCGCGCGGCCATCCGCAGCAGCACGTCTTCGTCGTGTTCGTGCTCGGCGTCGTGCTGACGCGCTCCGCCGGCTGCGCGGTCAACGACTTCGCCGATCGCCGCTTCGACCCGCACGTCGCGCGCACCTGCGACCGGCCGGTCGCCACCGGCAGGGTCACGGGGCCGGAAGCGCTGATGGTCTACGCGCTGCTGTCGCTGCTCGCGCTCGCGCTGGTGCTGACGCTCGACCGGCTGACGGTCGAGTACGCGATCGCCGGCGCGGTGCTCATGCTCGTGTACCCGTTCCTGAAGCGCTTCTTCCCGCTGCCGCAGGTCTGGCTCGGCGCCGCGTTCTCGTGGTCGGTGCCGATGGCCTTCGCGGCCGAGACCCATGCGGTGCCGCGCCTCGCGTGGCTGGTGTTCGTCGCGGGCCTGCTGTGGACCGCCGTCTACGACACGATGTACGCGATGGTCGACCGCGACGACGACCTCACGCTCGGCATCAAGTCGACGGCGATCCTGTTCGGCGACGCCGACCGCTGGGTGCTGGCCGCGATGCAGGCGCTCGTCGTCTTCTCGCTGTGGCTCGCCGGCGAACAGGCTGCGCTCGGCGCGTGGTTCCGCGCCGGGCTCGCCGGCGGCGCGGTGTTCTTCGCCTACCAGCAGTGGCTGATCCGCGACCGCGACCCGGCGCGCTGCTTCCGGGCCTTCACCAACAACGTGTGGTTCGGCCTCGTGGTGTTCGTCGGCATCGCGCTCGACTACCTGTTCCGCGCGCCGGCCTGATCCGGCTCAGGCGCGCCCTGCCACGGCGCGGGCCAGGTTCTCGCGGAAGCGCAGCAGCAGCCCCTCGGCGAAGTCCGCGAACACGCGCACGCGCGCCGAGCCGCGCATCGCGGCGGGGTAGATGATCGAGATCGCCGGGCCGTCGCCGACGAAGCCGTCGAGCACGGTCTCGAGCCGGCCCTGGGCGATGTACTCGCCCGCGAGCAGATCGATCGTCTGCGCGAGGCCGGCGCCGGCGAGCGCGGCCGCGAGCTGCGCTTCGGCGAGGTTGAACACCACCGCGAAGTCGGCCACCGCCGCGCGGCTGCCCTTGAAGCGCCACTCGACCGGGCGACCGGTCTCGCCGCTCGAGAGCCCGAGCAGGCGGTGGCCGGCGAGGTCCTCCGGTCGCAGCGGGCGGCCGGCCGCGTCGAGGTAGGCAGGGGCGGCGACGATCACGCGGCGCGTCGTCGCGATGCGGCGCGCGACGTAGCTCTTCTGGCGCACGGGACCGACGCGGACCGCGACGTCGACGTGTTCGGCGATCAGGTCGATGACCCGGTCCTCGAAGCGCAGGTCGAGCCGGAGTTCCGGGTAGCGCTCCATGAACTCGGGCAGCGCCGGCAGCAGCAGCCCGCGGCCGAAGGCCGTGGGCACGTCGACGCGCAGCGAGCCGCGCGGCCGGGCGCGCGCGCCGCGCACCGCCTCCTCGGCGGCCTCGACCTCGGCGAGGATCCGCTGGCAGCGCTCGAGGTAGTCCGCGCCCTCGGCGGTCAGCGCCACGCGACGCGTGGTGCGCGTCAGCAGCCGTGCGCCGAGGTGCTTCTCGAGCGCCGCGACCGACTCGCTGACCGAGGCCCGCGACAGGCCGAGGTCGTCCGCCGCCCGGGCGAACGAGCCGAGGCGGGCCACCCGGCTGTAGACGCGCATCACGTGCAGGCGGTCCAGGGGGGCCTCCGCGATTAGTCGGATATCCCGAACTATCATTTAGATATTATCCGGTTTATCCGATGAGAGGCGAGGCTTACCGTGGGCTCCTGGGATGGCCACGGGAGGCCGCGATGTTCATCGTCAAGGGACGACTGCTCGGCACGGTTCTCGCGCTCGCGATCGCCGCGCTCGGCGCGACGCTGCTGGCGGGGAGCCCGCGCTCCGACGAGCCGGTCGCGGGCTGCGCGCCGTCGGCACCGGCGCCGGCCGCGCTCGCCGCGGTTCGCTAGCGTCCCGGCGCCGGGTCCGAGATCGAGGTCCACGACGAGCTTGCTCTGATCCGCCGTG
>JBBINS010000093.1:0-11718 GCA_037443765.1 Gammaproteobacteria bacterium | reverse complement strand
CTGCTTCGACCACCGGCTTCGGCCGAATCGAGTACTGCGAAGACTATGCTGCATTCCTTAGAACGCTGTGTTTAAGAGCGCGAAGCTGCCGATCACCGCGGTGGTCGGTGCCCGGGCACACCGCACGCTACCTGGCCGGAACAGGACCGGAGGGTCGCCTTGCGGCCGAGCCGGCGGGCACGCGACGCCCGGACGCAGCGGCCACCGGTGTTGGACAGCGAGAGCCGTCCCGGGTGGTGGCGCGTTCGACGCCGACGCCGATGGTAGTATCGATCGACATAACGTAACGGGCCCGAGGGGGAATCAACCATGACCGGACCGACCGACCAAGGCCTCAGCCGTCGTGAGTTCGTGCAGGGCGCCGTATCCGGCGTCGCGATCGCGGCCGTACCGGGCACGATCTTCGCCGCGACGTCCCGGACGCCGGCGGGCAGGGACGCGGTGCTCGCCGAGATCCCGAAGATGCACGCGGTCAACGTGAAGCGGCTGCAGGACTGGATCGCGCTGCCGTCGATCGCCGCCGAGAATCGCAATTACCCGCAGGGTCCCGAGTACATGGCGAAGCTCGCGCGTGACGCGGGCTTCACGGACGTCATGCTCGTGCCCACGTCGGGCAAGCCCGGCGTGTTCGGACGGATCGACGCCGGCGCCAAGACGACGGTCGGCGTGTACTTCATGTACGACGTGAAGCAGTTCGTTCCCGAGGAGTGGAGCTCGCCGCCGCTCGAGGGCCGCCTCGTGCCGAAGGACGGGCTCGGCACGATCTGCATGGGCCGCGGGGCGGTCAACCAGAAGGGGCCCGAGAACGCCTTCCTGAGCGCGCTCATGGCGTTCAAGGCGGCCGGCAGGAAACTGCCCGTGAACCTCGTGCTCGTCTGCGAGGGCGAGGAAGAGATCGGCTCGCCGCACTTCGGCGAGGTCGTGCTGAATGCCGAGGTCATGGCCGCGCTCAAGACGTGCGTCGGCGTCTTCATGCCGGAGGCCGGGCAGGACCGCGACGGCGGCGTGCAGGTCTCGCTGGGCGCGAAGGGCGTCATCGAGCTCGAACTCGTCTCGACGGGCGAGAGGTGGGGACGAGGGCCGAGGCACGACGTCCACTCGAGCCTGGAGGCGATGGTCGACTCGCCGACCTGGCACCTCGTGCAGGCCCTCAATACGCTTGTCGAGAAGGACGGTCACACGCCGGCGGTCGAGGGGTTCTTCGAGAGGGCGAAGCCGCTGACCCCGGCGCAGCAGGCGATGATCACCGACTACGCGGCCAAGACGTCGGAGGAGGTTCGCAAGAAGTCGCTCGGTGTCGGCCACTGGGTCCACGACGCGAACTGGATCGAAGGACTACAACTTCTCGAGTCGCGCCCGACGATCAACATCGAGGGCCTGGTCGCCGGCTACACGGGGCCCGGCGGCAAGACGGTGCTGCCGCACCGCGCCGTCGCGAAGCTGGACGTGCGCCTCGTGCCGGACATGACCGCGGCCGACACGCTCGCGAAGCTGAAGGCGCATCTCGCCAAGCGCGGCTTCGGCGACATCGAAGTGAACATGAGCGGCGGCTACGACCCGACGCAAACCGATCTCGCGAGCCGGCTGATCCAGACGCAGATCACGACGTACCGCAAGCTCGGCGTCGAGCCGCTCCTCTGGCCGCGCCACGCCGGCTCATGGCCCGGCTACGTGTTCACCAACCCGCCCCTGAGCCTGCCGGCCGGGCACTTCGGGCTCGGTCACGGCACCGGCGCGCACGCGCCCGACGAGTACTACCTGATCGAGTCATCGAACCCCAGGGTGCAGGGCCTCGACGGGGCAGTCGCGTCGTTCGTCGAGTACCTGTACGCGCTGGCGTGAGCGGCCCGCCGGCGGCTGCCCCGTCACCGAGCGGCGCGCCGCGCGCGATCGTGCGCGCTGAGCGGACACCTGTCGGCAGCGGGTGCCGCGGCGTGTGGCGATGAGCCGGCCCCAATCACGGATGGCCGCGCCTCGCTTCGCCGCCAGGACCCGCGCGATCGCCACCCGCGGCTCGACCGGATGGGCGGTCAGCGACCGCGCGGCGGCGATGCGCGCCGCCGGGGCCGACGTCATCGAGCTGACCGTCGGGGATGTCGATCTCGCGACACCGCCGCACGTCGTCACGGCCGCGCATCAGAGCCTCGATGCCGGACGCACGCACTACGCGCCGATCGCCGGCGACTCTGCCCTGCGCGGCGCGATCGCCGACCGCGCGAGGCGCCGCTACGGCACGCGCGTGACGGCCGATCAGGTCGTCGTGTTCCCCGGCGCGCAGTGCGCGCTCTTCAGTGCCATGCAGTGCCTCGCCGGTCCCGGCGACGAGGTCATCATCCTCGAGCCGATCTACGCAACCTACGAGGCGGTGGTCGGCGCCACCGGCGCGACGCCCGTGGCGGTCAGCCTGCGCGCCGGAGGCGGATTCGCGCTCGATCTCGAAGGACTCGAGCGGGCGTTCAGCACGCGGACGCGAGCGGTGCTCCTCAATACGCCGAACAACCCGAGCGGGTTCATTCCCGAGGCGACGGACGTGGCGCGGCTCGCCGACCTCTGCGCCCGGCGCGGTGCGTGGCTGGTGTCGGACGAGGTCTACGGCGAGATCACATTCGACAAGGCGCACGCGTCGCCGGCGTCGGTGGCGGCGCTCGCCGACCAGGTCGTCGTCGTCGACAGCCTGTCGAAGTCGCACGCGATGACCGGGTGGCGACTCGGGTGGGCCATCGGCCCGCGAGACCTCGCCGGGCACCTCGGCGCGCTCGCGCAGGCCGAACTGTTCGGCTCCCCGCCATTCGTCCAGGATGCGGCTCTCGCCGCGCTCACCGGCCCGCAGGACGTCTGCGCGACGCTGCGCGACGTTTACCGGGAACGCCGCGACGCGCTGCTCGAAGGGCTCGACCAGTGCCAGCTGCTGAGGCCATTCCGGCCAGCCGGCGGCATGTTCGTGCTGGTCGACGTCTCGGCGACGGGCCTCGCGGGCGGCGCATTTGCGAACCGGCTGCTCGACGAGGCGGGTGTCGCGGTGGTTCCCGGCGACGCCTTCGGCGCGAGTGTCGCCGATTGCGTCCGCGTCGGTCTGACGCAGCCCGTGGACCGCCTGCGCGACGCGTGCGCCCGGATTGCCGGTTGGCTGCCGGGCCGCTGACGCCCGGCGCACCGACGGCGGCGGCGCGCCGCCGATGCCGCTAAAGAACGGCTGCGGACCGCCGATCTACTGGGCACGGCCCTGCCGCGACCGTCGGGCCGGGAACCGACGGCTTGCCGGGCGCGCGTGACTCCGGCGGCACCGCCCCCGCGCGTCCGTCCGCCCGGACGGCAAGCCGACGGATCCGCCGATCGGTTGTCCATCAGGAGAATTGAGCTCCGTGTTCGCGAACGACCACCCCGTGCCGACTCCCGTGCCCGGCTCGCGCCGCTCGAGCTGGCGCCGCATCCTCGTGCTGCTCGCCCTCGCGCTGGGCGCGCCGTCCGCGCTCGGCCAGATCGCGTTCGTGCAGTCCCTCCCGATGATGGACCAGCCGCTCGGCGCCACGATCACCTCGTCCAACTTCACGAAGGCGCCCACCGTCGGCAACACGATCATCGTCGTCGCCTGGACCTGGTCGGGCAATACGTCGGCGGCGATTCCCACCGTCGCCGATTCCGCTGGAAACACCTATTCCACCATCACCAGCAGCGTCACCGGACCGAACAACGGTTACGGCGGAATCGCGATCTACTCCGCGCCGGTCAGGTCGACCACGTCGAACTTCGCGCTCACGCTGACGCTGCCCGACTCCTACTCGCAGATCGATGCCATCGCAATGGAGTATTCGGGCGTCGGTACCGTGGACCGCCGCAACGCGGTCAACGGCACCGCGAACACAGCGACCGTCTCGACCACCGCCACGACGACGAACGCCAGCGAACTCGTCGTAACCGGATTCAGCCTGCTGTCGCCCGTGAGCAACTACAGCTCCATCACGGCGTCGACGGGCTACACCCAACGCGGCGTGCAGCTCGTCAACAACGGCGACGCGGCGGGCTCGGCCGCCGACAAGATCACGAGCGCGACGGGCACGCAGAGCATCACGTTCACAGGCAACGCCTCGTTCTCGCAGTGGACGGCAGCGATCGCGACGTTCACCACCGGCGCGGCGACGCCGGACCACTATGCAGTGTCGTCGTCCGGCACCGCGGTCAACTGCCAGCCGCTGCCAGTCACGATCACGGCCCACAATTCTTCCCATGCCGCCGTCGGCACCACCGACACGATCACGCTCAGCACGAGCACCGGGCACGGCGACTGGGCGCTGACGAGCGGCTCCGGCACCTTCGTCGCCGGCGCATCGAACAGCGGCAGCGCGAGCTACACCTACTCGACCTCGGACAACGGCGCGGTCGTGCTGGCGCTGCGCGACACGTACCCCGAGACGGTCACGATCAACGTCGTCGACGGCTCGATCACCGCGAAATCCGGCGGCGCCCTCGCCTCGGAGGACGGTGCGATCACCTTCGCGCCGACGGGTTTCCAGATCACCAACGGCAGCAACGTCGCGACCACGATCGGCACCCGGATCGCGGGACTGTCGTCGGCCGCCGGGACCGGTGCGCAGACCCTCGCGCTGCAGGCGATCCGCACCGACACCAAGACCGGCGCGTGTACGACAGCGTTCGCCAGCGGCACGACGGCCAGCGTGGGCCTCGCCTATCAGTGCAACAACCCGACCACCTGCGTCAGCGGACAGACCTTCAGCGTCACGAACAACGGCACGACCACCAGCATCGCCGCGAATCCGGCTTCCGGCGTCGCCAGCTACACGTCCGTACCGCTCAAGTTCTCGACCGCGAACGGCGAGGCGCCGATCAGCCTGACCTATTCGGACGCCGGGCAGGTGACGCTGTACGCGCGCTACGGCATTCCGCTCGGCAGTGGCTCCTCCTCGGGGAACTACATGCTCGGCAGCAGCCAGTTCGTGGTGCAGCCGGCGTCGCTCGCGCTGTCGAACGTCAAGTGCACGACCTACGCAGCCGGCAGCTGCGCGATGTCGTTGGCCGCGCCGGGGAACAGCCCCGGAGCGTCGACTGCCTCCGGCGCGGTGTTCATGCCAGCCGGTGCGAGCTTCTCGGCGACCGTGACCGCGAGCAACTACTTGGGCGCGGTCACGCCCAATTTCGGCCAGGAGACGTCGCCGGCAACCGTCACGCTGGTGCCGAGCCTGGTGCTGCCGACGACCGGACACAACCCCTCGGTGTCCGGGAGCTTCGGCGGCTATGCGAGCGGCGTCGCGACCGGAACCTCGTTCAGCTGGCCCGAGGTCGGCGTCGTCACACTCACGCCGACGGTCACGAGCTACCTCGGCAGCGGTTCCGTCACCGGCACGACCAGCGAAAACGTCGGCCGGTTCGTGCCCGGCAGCTTCGGTGTGTCGCTGAATACGCCGGTGTTCGGTACCGGCTGCTTCACGTCCACTCCGGGCTTCACGTACGTCGGGCAGCCTTTCGCGTACACCGTCGCGCCGGTGATCACGGCGACCGCGCTGGCGGTCGGCGGCGCGACGACGCAGAACTACACGGGCTCCCTCATGCGGCTGGCCAACAGCTCGCTGACCGGTCGGAGCTACACACCGAATCCCTCGAACCCGACGCTGAACGTGTCGGGGCTGCCGGCCACGACGACGGACCCCGCGATCGCCGATCTCGGCGGTGGGGTCGTCTCGCTCACGTTCAGTGCCGGCACCGGACTTGCGTTCGCGCGCGGCGCTGCGGTAGCCCCGTTCGCGGCCAACATCGCGCTCGCGATCAACGTCATCGACCAAGACGGCGCCGCGGCATCGAACGCCGTGACATTCGGCTCGGGGACCGGGATCTCATTCAGCGCCGGCGCGAACCAGTACTACGGCCGGCTGCTGCTCCAGAACGCCGCGGGCTCGGAACTCCTGGACCTGCCGATGTCGCTGACTGCCCAGTACTACCTCAGTACCGCGCAGGGGTTCGTCGACAACCTGCAGGATTCGTGCACGACTGGCGTGACGGTGGGCTTCGCGAACTACCAGCAGAACCTGTCGAGCGGCGAGACGTGCGTGCGCGACACGGGCAGCCCGGGCGCCTCCGGCCAGGGATGCGCAGCGGCGGCAACGTCGTCGCAGCGGTTCAAATCGCCGCCGTCGGCCGGCAGCTTCAACCTCGTGCTCGCAGCCCCTGGGGCGGGGAATTCCGGCGCCCTCACCGTCACCGCCGTCGCGCCGACCTGGCTGCAGTACCTCTGGAATGCAACTTCCGGCACGAATTCCAGTCCGACGGGCATGGCGACCTTCGGCGTATTCCCAGGCCCCGCGTCGCGAGTCTACGAGCGAGAGGTCTACTAGGGCCGGCACGTCCGGCGACTGCTCCGGGGCGCGGACGCGGTTGATCCGGATCCGGGTCGCGCATATCGTCGGGGCTTCGCCGTCACCAGGTCCGAACTCGCCCGTGGCCACGCCGGACCCGCTTGCCAGGAACAACGTCCACGTCGTCGGCAACACGGAATCGGGGCGCACACTCGTCTTCGTTCACGGCTTCGGCACGGACCAGTGCGCGTGGCACGCGGTCGCCCGGCCGTTCCTGAAGGACCATCGCGTCGTGCTGCTCGACAATGTCGGGGCCGGCGGCGCCGCGCCGGATGCCGTCGTTCAGCACCGCTATCTGAACCTGCGCTCCTACGCGACGGATCTGCTCGAGGTGTGCCGTGCGCTGCGGATCAAGGACGCGGTGCTCGTGGGTCACTCCGTCGGCGCGATGATCGGCATCCTCGCCGCGAACACCGAACCGGGCCGGTTTTCCCGCCTCGTGCTGATCGGCGCCTCGCCGCGCTATCTGGACGAACCCGGATATCACGGGGGATTCGCCAAGTCCGACCTCGATGCGCTCTACAGCGCCGTGTCGACTGGCTACCGGGAATGGGCCGACCACTTTGCACCCCTCGCAATGGGGAATAGCGACCGGCCGCAGCTGGCCCAGTACTTCGCAACGACGTTGAAGAGCATTCCCGCGCAACACGCGTTCACGGTGCTGTGTTCGATATTTCAGTCGGATCATCGGCAGGATGTCCGCGCGTTGGATAAACCAACCCTCCTGATCCAGGCGCAGCACGATGTCGCCGTGCCGTCCGAGGTCGCCGCGTACCTCCATCGCGAGATCCGGGGCAGCCGCATGGCGATCATCGACGCCACGGGTCATCTGCCGCATATCAGCGCGCCGGACGCCGTAATCGCGTCGATGCGTGACTTCATTGCCGAGGCGTGGCTGGTCGCGGCCGACCGTCGTGGCGCCCGTTAGCCGGCTTCAACCCTGGGACACCGCGGTCCGCCTGAACGAACGCGTGACGATTTGCCGCGTTGCGGGATGATTCATGGAATACCTGACTCGGTATATGCCTGTTTTCTCACATAGACGCCTACGGACAGTCGTCCGCGCAGGCGGTACCCTTCGCCTACACGCCACGCAGGGTAGCTCGGCGCGTCCAAAAGGGATTGGTTCCCATGCGGTCAGGCAGTACAGGGAAGCGGCGCGGGGCGAGGCCGGTCCGCCCGCCGAAGGCGCCGAAGAGCAGCACCGCTAAGCGCACCACCGCGCAGCGCGCGGGCGGCGGCGATCCGTTCGCGCGCCTGTTCGAGGCGAGCCCGGCGGGCCTGCTCATCACGCGCGCGTCCAACGGCGAGATCCTCGAGATCAATGACGCGTTCTGCCGCCTGCTGGGCTACCCGCGCGCGGAGCTGATCGGCGCCACTCTGCGCGAGCGTGGATTGCAGACGGACGGCGACGATCGGGAGTTCGTCCTGCGGACGTTGCGCCGCGACGGGGCGGTGCGGAATCTGGAGCGCCGCTTCCGTCGTCGGTCGGGCGAAGAACGGATTGCCCTCGTCGCCGTGCATCCGATCCTGTTCCGCGACGACGACTGCCTGCTTTCCACGGCCCTCGACGTGACCGAGTCGACGCGCGCAGCGGCGGCCCTCGCGCAGAGCGACGAGACCTTCCGGGCCATGTTCCGCAGTTTGCCTGTGGCGGTGATGCACGGTCGCCTGATCTTCGAGGGCGACCGGCCCGCGGACTTCGAGATCCTGCGCGTCAATCCGGCGTTCTACGCGATTTCCGGCCTCGTCGAGGTCGAGGGGCGGCGCGTCACGGACATCGTCAATCGGAACGCAGCGGATTTCCAGGAGTGGCTCGACCTCCTGGCACGCATCGTCCGCACCGGCAGCCCGGAGCGCTTCGAGGTGTATGCGGACGACCGAGATGCCTGGTACGCGAACACGGTGTACAGCCCGGCGCTCGGTGAGTTCGTCGTCGTCTCCGAGGACGTCACGCAGCGCAAGCGGGCCGAGCGCGCGCTTCTCAACGGCAAGGCGAAGCTTGAGGCGGCCCTGAACGCGATGACCGATGCGGTGTTCATCTCGGACGCGAACGGCCGGTTCGTCGAATTCAACGACGCCTTCGTAACCTTCCACCGGTTCCGCAACAGGGAGGAGTGCCGCAAGACCTTCGCCGAGTACCCCGAATTCCTCGACGTCTACGCGGACGATGGCTCGCTCGCGCCGGTGGAGATGTGGGCGGTGCCACGGGCGCTGCGCGGCGAAGTCGGCAGCAACGTCGAGTACCGGCTGCATCGGCGGGACTCGGGCGAGACGTGGCGCGCCAGCTACACCTTTGCGCCGATCCGGGACGCATCCGGCGCGGTGATCGGCTCCGTCGTCACCGGACGGGACATCACCGGGCAGAAGCGCATTGCCGAGGAACTGCTCAAGCTCTCGCTGGTCGTCGAGCAGAACCCGCAGAGCGTGATGATCACGGATCCGCACGGCCGGATCGAGTACGTGAACGAGGCCCTGGTCCGGAAGTCCGGGTACACCCGCGGCGAACTTCTCGGTCAGAACCCGCGCCTGTTCGCCTCGGGCCGGACGTCCCCCGAGACGTACGATGGGCTGCGCGGTGCGCTGGCCGAGGGTCGCGTGTACAAGTGCGAGTTCAACAACCGCCGCAAGGACGGCGGCGGATACGTGGACTTGGCCGTCATACACCCCATCCGCAGCACCGATGGCACCATCACCCACTTCGTGTCGGTGGCCGACGACATCACCGAACGCAAACGCATCGATGCCGAGCTCGATCTGCATCGTCATCATCTGGAGGCGATGGTGCGCGACCGCACGGCGGAGCTCGCCGTCGCGACGGGAATCGCGGAGGCGGCTGCGAGGGCGAAGAGCGCCTTCCTCGCCAACATGAGCCACGAGATCCGCACGCCGCTAAATGCCGTGCTGGGGCTGGCCCAGCTCGGCTACCGCGATACCGCCGACGAGAAGGTGCGGATTTCCTTCAGGCGGATCCTCGAATCCGGGAGACTGCTGCTGGCTGCGGTCAACGACGTACTCGACCTGTCGAAGCTCGAGGCATCCAAGATCGACGTGGAATCCGTGCCCGTCGCGATCTCGAGCGTCGTCGACGAGGCAATCAGCGCGATGTCCCCCGCCGCCGCCGCCAAGAACCTCCGACTGGCCTGCGAATTGACACCCGACCTGCCCGAGGCCTTCCTCGGCGACCGGGTCCGAATCGGGCAGATCCTGCTGAACCTGATCTCGAACGCCGTCAAGTTCACGGAGCGCGGCGAGGTGCGGCTGCGAGTGCGCCGTGACGGCGATCGAATCGAGTTCGGCGTCAGCGACACCGGGATCGGCATTCGTGCCGAGGACCTTCCGCGCCTGTTCGAACCGTTCGAGCAGGCAGAGCCGGGCACGACGCGGCGCTTCGGCGGGACCGGTCTTGGACTCGCGATCAGCCGGCGGCTCGCTGAACTGATGGGCGGCGAGCTGTCGGCGATCAGCACGGTCGGCGCAGGCAGCACCTTCGCGCTCAGGCTGCCGCTCGTCGCCGCGCGCGCGACGCGCGCGGGCGCCGCATCGCCCACCGGAACTGCCGTGCGGCGACTCGCAGGACTGCGGATTCTCGCTGCCGAGGATAACGCGCTGAACCGCATCGTGCTCGAGGAGGCGCTGTCCGGCGAAGGCGCACAGGTCGTTTCGGCCGAGAACGGCCGTCGCGCCGTCGAGGTCTTTGCCAGCGCCGACTCGGGCGGCTTCGACCTCGTTCTGATGGACGTGCAGATGCCGGAACTCGACGGCCTCGAGGCGACGCGCCAGATCCGCGGTCTCGACCCGGGAATCCCGATCGTCGGGCAGACCGCGCATGCTCATGCGACGGAGCATGAGGCGTGCCACGACGCCGGCATGGTGGACGTCATCACCAAGCCGGTCGACTTCGACCTGCTGGTCGACACCATTCGACGTCGCGCCCGACGGACGGCCGGCAATGGCTGACGACCGCCCGGCGGCCGCCGCCTTGGACCCGGCCTCCCCGTCGACGTCGATGGTCACCAAGATCGGCGTCATCGACTGGCCGGGCCTCGAGTCGCGCTACGCACACCACCCGCCATTCGTCGACCGGCTCGCGGAGGTCGCGGTGACGTCGATGCGCGGCATCCCGGTGCAATTGCGCGAGCATGCGGACGCTGGGCGCACGACGGACATCGCGGCAGTGGCGCACTCGCTGCGCACCGGCGCCCACGTGATCATGGCCTTCGCCGCGCGGGACCTCGCCGAGGCTACCGAGAAGTCTTGCCGAGACGGCGCCGCCGAGGCGTCGGCGCTCGCCCGCTCGCTCGCCGCAGTCGTCGAGCAACTGCTCGTCGAGTTGCAGAACCGGCTCGACCGCCGACGGCTCTAGCACTCCCGTTCGCGCCGCCGGAAGGCCGCACTCGAGCGGGTGCGACCCCGGGGCACGACCCGTCGGCGCCTAGAGCTCGTACTCCGTCGCGCCCGCCCCGGCCACTGCCTCGGATGCGCGCCCCCGGGCCTGAGCGCCCGGGCGCACCGCTGCCGGCGTGGTGCGTTTCGCGGCCGGGGTCCACGGCCGTACGGCACCGCGCCGGCCCGCCGCGTCCGCGCCGCGCGCCGTCGCAGGGGCAGTCACGGGCGAGCGCCACGCGTCCTCCACACGCCGGTCGACATTGCTCGACCAGCCGGGGGCGTCGTCGTCGATGACCCGGAACTTCGCCATCATCGCGTCGAGCTGCTGCGACTGGTCGTCAAGCGCCTCGGCCGCGGCGGCGGCCTCCTCGACGAGCGCGGCGTTCTGCTGCGTCACCTCGTCCATGTTCATGACGGCCTTGTTGACCTGTTCGATGCCGGCGGACTGCTCGGCGCTCGCGGCGGCGATCTCCGAGACGATGTCGGTGACCTTCTTCACCGACGCGACGATCTCGTGCAGCGTCGCACCCGACTGGTCGACGAGCTTGGAGCCCTGCGCGACGCGGCCGACGCTGTCCTGGATCAGCACCTTGATCTCCTTCGCAGCCTCGGCGCTGCGCGAGGCGAGGTTTCTGACCTCGCTCGCCACCACCGCGAAGCCGCGGCCCTGCTCGCCGGCACGCGCGGCCTCGACCGCGGCGTTGAGCGCCAGCAGGTTCGTCTGGAACGCGATCTCGTCGATGACGCCGATGATGTCGGCAATCTTGCTGCTCGAGGCGTTGATGCCCTGCATCGCCGTCACCGCGTCCGCGACGACCGCGCCACCCTTCTCGGCCTGCAGCCGCGCGGCGGCCGCCAGCTGATTGGCCTGCGCCGCGTTGTCCGCGTTCTGCCGCACCGTCGAGGTCATCTCTTCCATCGACGAGGCGGTCTCCTCGAGCGACGACGCCTGCTCCTCGGTGCG
>JBBINS010000092.1:0-11834 GCA_037443765.1 Gammaproteobacteria bacterium | reverse complement strand
GGCGCCGCGCTCGCCCAGCTCGCGGCGGCGCGCCAGCGCCGGCCGGGCCGGCCCTGGGTGCGGGTGTTCAATCCGGATCCCGAGCGCGACGGCTTCCGCTCGGCGCACACGGTCGTGATGATCGTTTGCGACGACATGCCGTTCCTGGTCGACTCCATGAGCATGGCGGTGAACCAGGCCGGCCTCGCGGTCCACCTGATCGTGCACCCGGTCATCGACGCGGTGCGCGACCGGCGCGGCCACCTCAAGGCCATCGCCGAGCCCGGCGAGCGGCGCACGCGTGCCGAATCCTGGCAGCTGCTCGAGATCGACCGCGAGACCGACCTCAACCGGCTCGCCGCGCTCGCCGCCAAGATCCGCGACGCGCTCGACGACGTGCGGGTCGCGGTCGCCGACTGGGCCGAGATGCGCCAGCGCGCCCACGCCCTCGCCGCCGGCCTCGAGACGGCGCCGGGCCCGCTGCCGTCGACGGAGGTGCTGGAAGGCCGTGCGCTGCTCGACTGGATGGTCGACAACCGCTTCACGTTCCTCGGCGCGCGCTACTACCGCCTGCAGCGCGGACGCACCACGGACCGGCTGGTGCCGGACCCGAACTCCGGCCTCGGCCTGCTGCGCGCGCGTCGTGCCGGGCACCCGCCGCACGCGGTGACGCTCACCGGCGACGTCCGCAAGCACGCCCGCAGCCGCTCGCTGCTCGTGATCACCAAGGCGAACACGGTCGCGACCGTGCACCGCCCGACCTACCTCGACTACGTCGGCGTCAAGACCTTCAACGCCCGCGGCGAAGTCACCGGCGAACACCGCTTCCTCGGCCTGTGGACCTCGATGGCCTACAGCTCGAGCCCGCGGGACATTCCGGTGCTGCGCCACAAGGTGCAGGAAATCATCGCGCACTTCGGACTCGCGCCGCAGAGCCACGACGGCAAGGCGGTGATGCACGTGCTCGAGGCCTATCCGCGCGACGAGCTGTTCCAGGCGTCGACCGCGGATCTGATCCCGATCGTCCGCGGCATCGTGAACCTCTACGACCGCCAGGTCGTGCGGCTGTTCGTGCGCCGCGACAGCTTCCACCGGTTCTGGTCGTGCCTCCTGTACGTGCCGCGCGACCGCTACAACACCGAGGTGCGCCACCGGATCGAGGCGATCGTACGCGACGCCTTCTCCGGCACCGAGGTCGAGTCGCAGGTGCAGCTGTCGGAGTCGGTGCTGGCGCGCGTGCACCTCATCGTGCGCACGCCGAACGGCACGCGGGTCGGCGACGCGGCCGCGGTCGAGCGCCGCATCGCCGCGGCGGTCCTGACGTGGAACGACGCGCTCCGGGCCGCGCTGACGGCGCGCTACGACGAGGCCGAGGCGCTGCGGCTGCTTGCGCGCTACGGCGGCGCCGTGCCGGCGGCCTACGCCGAGGATACGCCCGCGTCGGCCGCGGTCGCGGACATCGAGGTGCTCGAGGCCCTGGCGCGCGCACCGGACGGCCTGCAGCTTCGACTTTACCGGCCGCCCGGCGCCGAGGGCGCCCGCGTCAACCTGAAGCTGTACCGCGCGCGCGAGCCGCGGGCGATCTCCGACGTGCTGCCGACGCTCGAGAATCTCGGCCTGCGGCTCATCAGCGAGCGCCCCTACGAGGTCAAGCTCGGCGAGAGCGGCGTGGTCTGGATCCAGGACTTCGAGCTCGAGCACCGCCACGGCCCGACGCTCGACCTGGCGGCCGATGGCTCGCGCCTGACCGCGGCGATCGAGGCGCTGTGGCAGGGCCGTGCCGAGAACGACGGCTTCAACCGGCTCGTGCTCGGCGCCCGGCTCAGCTGGCGTGAGACGATGGTGCTGCGCGCCTACTGCCGCTGGCTGCTGCAGACCGGTATCCCGTTCAGCCAGCCGTACATGGAGAGCGTGCTCGCGACCAACGCCCGCACCGCGGAGCGCCTCGCGCGCCTGTTCGTCACCGGCTTCGACCCGGCGCTGCCGGCGGCCCGGCGCGACGCCCAGGTCGCGCGCCTGCGGCGCGACATCGACGCCGACCTGACGCGCGTCGCGCGCCTCGACGAGGACCGAATCCTGCGGGCCTTCCGGGCCGCGATCGACGCGACGCTGCGCACCAACTACTACCAGACCTCGCGCGAGGGCAACGGCCCGAAGCCATACCTGTCGATCAAGATCGACCCGTCCAAGGTGCCGGGCCTGCCCGAACCCCTGCCGATGTTCGAGATCTGGGTGCACGCGCCCTATGCCGAGGGCGTGCACCTGCGCAAGGGTCGCGTCGCGCGCGGCGGCCTGCGCTGGTCGGACCGCTACGAGGACTTCCGCACCGAGGTGCTGGGCCTCATGAAGGCCCAGAACGTCAAGAACACGGTCATCGTGCCGGTCGGCGCCAAGGGCGGCTTCGTCTGCCGGCGGCTGCCCGCGGCGCGCGAGGAGCAGCAGCGCGAGGTCGTTCGCTGCTACCAGGACTTCGTGCGCGGTCTGCTGGACCTGACCGACAACATCGTCGACGGCAAGGTCGTGCCGCCGCCGGCGACCGTGCGCCGCGACCGCGAGGACACCTACCTCGTCGTCGCCGCCGACAAGGGCACGGCAACGTTCTCCGACGTCGCCAACGGCATCTCGGCCGAGTACGGCTTCTGGCTCGGCGACGCGTTCGCCTCGGGCGGCTCCGCCGGCTACGACCACAAGAAGATCGCGATCACCGCGCGCGGCGGCTGGGAGTGCGTCAAGCGCCACTTCCGCGAGCTCGGCCTCGACGTCGACCGGCACGAGTTCACGGTCGCCGGCATCGGCGACATGTCGGGCGACGTGTTCGGCAACGGGCTGCTGCGCTCGCCGCACGCGCGCCTCGTCGCCGCGTTCAACCACCAGCACATCTTCCTGGACCCCGCGCCGAGCGCGGCGCGCTCGTTCAAGGAGCGGCAGCGGCTGTTCGCGCTGCCGCGCTCGACCTGGGCCGACTACGACCCGAAACTGCTGTCGGCCGGCGGCGGCGTCTGGGCGCGCAGCGAGAAGTCGATCCGGCTGCCGCGCGAGGCGCGCGCACTGCTCGGCATCACCGCCGACGCGCTGCCGCCGAACGAGATCGTCAAGGCGATCCTGAAGCTCGACGTCGACCTGCTGTGGAACGGCGGCATCGGCACCTACGTCAAGGCAAGCGGCGAGACGCACGCCCAGGTCGGCGACCGCGCCAACGACGCGGTGCGGGTCGACGGCCACGAGCTGCGCTGCAAGGTCATCGGCGAAGGCGGCAACCTCGGGCTGTCGCAGCTCGGCCGCGTCGAGTACGCGCTCAAGGGCGGGCGGCTCAACACCGACTTCATCGACAACTCGGGCGGCGTGAACTGCTCCGACCTCGAGGTCAACATCAAGATCCTGCTGACGCTCGCCGAGCAGCGCAAGGGCCTCAAGCGCGCGGCCCGCGACCGGCTGCTCGCGCGCATGACGCCGGACGTCGCGGCGCTGGTGCTCCGGAACAACTACCTGCAGGGCCAGGCCATCAGCACGCTCGAGGCGCGCGCGATCGACCGCGCGAGCGAGCTCAGCCACGCGATCCGCTTCCTCGAGCGCAGCGGCGACCTCGACCGGGCCCTCGAGTTCCTGCCGGACGACGCGGCACTCCAGGACCGCCAGCAGCAGGGCAAGGGCCTGACGCGCCCCGAGCTCGCGATCCTGCTGTCGTACTCGAAGATCTGGCTGTACCACCAGATCATCGAGTCCGACCTGCCGGAGGACCCGTACCTGTCGAACGAGCTCGAGCGCTACTTCCCGGCACCGGTCATCGAGGGCTACGGCGACCTCCTCGGCGCCCACCCGCTGCGGCGCGAGATCATCGCGACCGCGACGACCAACAGCCTCGTCAACCGCATGGGGCCGGTGTTTGCGATCCGGGTCGCCGAGGACAGCGGCGCGTCGCTGTCGGCGATCACGCGCGCCTACGCGATCGCCCGCGAGAGCACCGCGATGCGCGAGCTGTGGGCCGAGATCGAGGCGCTCGACAACCGCGTTCCGGCGGCCGTGCAGTACGACATGCAGTTCGCGACGGCGCGCGCGCTGCGGCACGCGACCTACTGGGTGCTCGCGCACCGCGGCCGCTCCCTCGAGGTCGAGCCGGCGGTCGCGCAGCTCAAGCCCGGCCTTGCCCGGCTGGTGGCCGCGGCGCCCAAGCTGGTCAGCGGCCGGCTCGCGGCGCGCATCGACGCGACGCGCGGCGAGGCGATCGCCGCCGGCGTGCCGCCGGCACTCGCGACCCGCATCGCGACGCTCGAGCTGCTGCAGTCGGGACTCTACATCGTCGACCTCGCGGCCCGGCGCCGCATGCCGCTCGAGACGGTGGCGCGCATCCACCTGCACCTCGGGACCGCGCTCGACCTCGACGGGCTGCGGCTGCAGATCGACGCGCTCGCGGTCGCGGGGCACTGGCAGTCGGTCGCACGCGGCTCGCTGCGCGAGGACCTCTACCGGCTGCACCGCGCCCTCACCGACGCGGTGCTCGCGCGCGGCCGGCCCGGCGATCCGGTCAAGGCCACCGACGCGTGGCTCGCCGCGCGCCGCGGTCCGGTCGAGCACCTGCGGCGCATCTTCGCCGACATGGCGACCGCAGCGACGGTGGACTTCGCGACGCTGTCGGTCGCGCTGCAGTCGTTGAAGCGCCTCGCGGGCGAGTGACCGTCGCGGGCGGTCGCCGTCGCGCGTCGCGCCGCGCGCGACGGCGACTACGACTGGACCGGCGCGGGACGAGCCGCTAGCCTCGCGACCTGCCGTCCGCCCCTCACTCCGGAGATACGCCTGTGACCGAATCCGCCGGCACGCTGGTACTGCTGCGCCACGGCCAGAGCACGTGGAACCTCGAGAACCTGTTCACGGGCTGGACCGACGTCGACCTGACCGAGCAGGGCCGGGCGGAGGCGGCCGAGGCCGGCCGGCTGCTCGCGGCCGAGGGCATCGCCTTCGACCTCGCGTTCACGTCGGTGCTCAAGCGCGCGATCCGCACGCTCTGGATCGCGCTCGACACGATGGACCGCATGTGGCTGCCGGTCGAGCGCAGCTGGCGCCTGAACGAGCGCCACTACGGCGCCCTGCAGGGGCTCGACAAGGCCCAGACGACGGCGCTGCACGGCGCCGAGCAGGTCAAGATCTGGCGCCGCAGCTACGACGTGCCGCCGCCGCCCCTGACGCTGGACGATCGCCGTCACCCGCGCTTCGATCCGCGCTATGCCGGCCTCGCGGCCGCGGACCTGCCGGCCACGGAGTCGCTCAAGGACACGCTCGCGCGCGTCGTGCCCTACTGGAACGAGCGCATCGCCCCGGAGCTGCGCGCCGGGCGCCACGTACTGGTGGTCGCGCACGGCAACAGCCTGCGCGCGCTGGTCAAGATGCTCGACGGCATGAGCGGGGCCGACATCGTCGAGTTCAACATCCCGACGGGCGTGCCGATCGTCTACGACCTCGATGCCGGACTGCGCTCGCGCGGCCGGCGCTTCCTCGGCGACCCGGCGGCGGTCGCCGCCGCGGCCGAGGCCGTGCGGCGCCAGACCGAGAAGAAGTAGCCCGCGGCCGTCAGCCGACGAGTTCGTGCAGCGTGCGCTCGAGGTACTCGAGCAGCCGCCGCTCGCGTGCCGGCTCGCGCTGCGTGACGACGCCGGCCGCGAGACCCTCGAGCACGTGACGCGACAGGTCGAGCGCGAGTTCGAAGCGCTCCTCGTGGCCGAGCCACTCCGGGAACACCTCGCGCGCCGTTCGGCGCCACTCGCGCTCGAAGTCGGCCCGCGCGGGCAGCAGGATCGCCGCCAGCTCGCGGTCGGTGCGCGCGGCGACCGCGAGCTCGAGGAACGCCACGAACATCGGATGGCGGACGTGGGCCCAGTAGGCGTCGAGGGCCTGCCGCACGCGGTCGCCCCCGGCGGGCGCGGTGCGCTCGAGCGACTTGCGGAAGGCCTTCAGGCGCCGGGCGTGCAGGTGCTCCACCGCCGCGCGCACGACGTCGATCTTCGACGGGAAGTGGTGCAGCATCGCGCCGCGCGACAGGCCGGCGCGCGCGGCGATCGCGGTGGTCGTCGTGCCGGCGTAGCCGAGGTCGACGAGACAGCGGACCGCGGCGGTGACGATCCGGTGCCGCGTCGCGGCGCTCTTCTGCGCCTGCCATCCGGCCGGTTCCTGCGTGCGCTCGAGCGGGTGCGACTCGCGGCCCATCGGCCGAGAATGGGTCGGAGTCTCAAAAAAGTCAAAGCTGCCGGAAACCGTCAGCTCTGACGGGTGGCGCGCACGCCGCGCCGCCGGCGCTCAATCGTCGGGGGCGATCGCGACCCTGAGCCCCGACAGCGCCTCGGTGAACGGCACCTGGCAGGACAGCCGCGACGTCGCCGGCCGGAAGCTCGTCAGCTCCTGCAGCAGCTCCTGCTCGTCGCCCTGCCGCGGCGGCAGGCGTGCCGCCCAGGCCTCGTCGACGTAGACGTGGCAGGTCGCGCACGAGCACATCCCGCCGCAGATCGCCGCGACGCCGTAGTCGACTTCGCGCAGCGTCTCCATCACCGAGACGCCGACGCGTCCCTGGACCGTGTGTTCCTTGCCATCGCGGTCGACGATCACGATCTCAGCCATTCGATACTCCGGATGCCGGTCGGCGCGGGATCTTGCGGCGCAGCAGGGCCGCCGTGCAACTGTTTTTGTCCGTCGCCGGACGGCGCAGGCGACATATTCGGGTGCGGCGGCGGTGGCGCGCGGCCGTTTCGCGGCCGGCGCGCGACCGCTACGCGCCGCGCTGCGCCGGGTCGACCGCGAGGCGCGCGAGCAGTGCCTCGCGCCGTTCCGGCTCGAGGGCGTCCCAGCCGCGCGCTGCGTCGAGCCAGAGCGCGTGCAGGCAGTCGAACACGCGGCACATCTGCTCGACCGCCGCCGGCCTGAAGGTCCCGCCGTGGGCGGCGAGCAGCAGCTCGCGCCCGGCGGCGTCGAGGTCGTGGTAGCCGATGACCCCGGCGAGTTCGAACAGCGGATCACCGACCCCTGCGTACTCCCAGTCGACGAACCACAGCCGGTCGGCCGCGATGACGTTCCGCCAGTGCAGGTCGTTGTGGCAGAACGCGGCGACGCCGCGCCGGTAGGTCGCGAGCGACCCGCGCAGCTGCGCCGCGAGCTCGGTGCGCGGCACCGGGCCCGGCGGTACGTCGTCGAGTTCGAGGTAGTGGGCGAGCAGCTCGTGGACGTCGAGGCGGCGGACGCTGCGCGGCGGGGGCAGCCGGTGCAGCTCGCCGAGCCGGGCGCCGAGCGCGCGCAGCCCGCCGGGGCTGCGCAGCTCCTCGCGCGACATCGGCCTGCCGGTCACGAATTCGGTGATCAGCAGGCCGCGCTCGGGCTCCGCGTGCACGAGCGCCGGCGCAAAGCCCGCGCTCGCGGCGGCCGCGTGCACCTGGCGCTCGGCGACGCGGTTGATGCCGAAGGCCGCGTCCGCGGCACCGGCAAGGCGCACGACCCAGTCGCCGGCCGCCGACGTCACGCGCACGCTGCGGTTCGAACCCCCGCCGTGCAGCGGCTCGACCGCGAGTCCGGCGGCGAGCGCGTCCCGCCCCGCCGCGAAGCCGCCGAGCGCGGTCTCGAGCTCCCGCGGGGACACCGCCGTCATCCGTGCGTCTCCGCCGCGCGCGTCTGTCGCTGCATATCGAGGTACCAGCTCCGCCAACCGAGGAGCACGAGCCCGAGGTAGAGCCCGTACAGGATCATGGAAGCATACAGCCGCCCGCGCCAGCACAAGAGCGCCGTCAGCGCGTCGACGACCAGCCACCAGGCCCAGTTCTCGATCTTCTTGCGGGCGACCAGCCAGGTCGTGAAGACGCTCGCCCAGGTCGTCAGCGAGTCGAGCATCGGCTCGGCGGACCCCGTCTCGCGCGCGAGCAGGGTCGCGCTCGCGGCGCTCGCGAGCGCGACGCCGGCGAGGCCGGCGGCCTGGACGCGCCGCGACGCCCGCGACACCGGCAGCTCGCCGCCGTCCGGCTGCCGGCGCCACGCGTACCAGCCGTAGAGCGCGATCGCGATGTAATACACCTGCAGCGCGCCCTGCATGTACAGCCGTGCCCGGTAAAACACCAGCAGGTAGAGCGCGGTGCTGGCGAGCGCGGCTAGCCAGGCGGCGCGGTGCTGCAGGATCACCAGCACCAGGTACACGAGCCCGAGCGCCGCCGCGACCACCTCGACCGGCGAGACGCCGGCCCAGACCGTCGCCAGCTCCGCGAGGGCCTCGGCGAGGGTCACCGGGCGCCCCCGCCGACCGGCGGCGGCCGCAGTGCACCAGCCACCGGCCCGGACTGATAGAATTCGGGACTTGCCAGTCTGAGGTTTACCGCCCCATGGCCAAGCGCACGGTCAACGTCTTCCAGATCGACGTCTTCACGACCCAGATGTTCGCCGGCAATCCGGCCGGCGTCGTGCTCGGTGCCGAGCGTCTCAGCGAAGTGGAGATGCAGGCGCTGGCGCGCGAGCTCAATAACTCGGACTCCGCGTTCGTGCTGCCGCCGGACGGCCCCGACCACGACGTCAGGCTGCGCTTCTTCACCCCGACCCGCGAGGTCGGCTTCGTCGGCCACGCGAGCGTCGCGGCGCACGTCGCGCGGCTGGCCGCCGGCCAGGGCAAGGCCGGCAAGCTGCGCCAGAAGGTGCGGACCGGCATCTACGACGTCGAGGTGTCGGGCTCCGCCGCGGCACCGCGCGTCTCGGTCGCGATCCCGGCGCCGGAGTTCCAGCCCGCGATCGACGCCGACACGCGCGCGCGGCTGCTGGACATCTTCGGCATCGACACTGCGGCGCTCGACGCGAAGTGCCCGGTCGTCGTCACCAAGCGCACCAGCACGCGGCTGATGATCGGCCTGCGGTCCGCCGACCTGCTCGCCTCGCTGCAGCCGAACCTCGAGGAGCTGAAGCGCATGACGCCGCACGTCGGCGCCGACGGCTACTTCCTGTTCGTGCGCGACGCGCGCGGGCCGGGCACGACCGAGTCGCGGCTGTTCTCGCCGGTGCTCGGCATCGCCGAGGACCCGGTCAGCGGCAACGCGCACGGCATGCTCGGCGCGTACCTCGTCGCGAACGGGCTGCTGCCGGCGACGGGCGGCCGCGCCCGGTTCCGCGGCTACCAGGGGCGCAGCATGGAGCGCCCCGGCGAAGTCGACGTCGAGGTCGAGGTCCACGGCAACGAGCCCCGCCGCATTCACATCAGTGGCGCCGCACGGGTCGTGTTCACGACCGAGATCGCCCTCGACTGACACGCCCGGCCCCTAACGCGCCGGTACGCCGGCGCGCGGCGTACCGGCGCGCGCTGCCGCGCCGCGTCGGCGGCTCGCCCCGGACATGAACACGGATCCGATCATCGACCCTCCTCGCGCGCCGGCGCCCGGCGGCGGCGCACGATGCCAGTTTCCCGGCCGGCGGCGCAATGGCCGCGCCGGGTCCGGCCGCCCGTGACCGAACCGCGCTGGCACCGGCTGTTCCCGCTCGCCGAGCTCGCGACCGGACGGATGCGCGCCGTTGCCACGGCCGGCGGCGAGGTCCTCGTGTGCCGCACGCAGGACGGCCTGCACGCGCTCGACAACACCTGCACGCACGCCTGCGCGCGGCTCGACGAGGGACGCCTCAAGGGCACGCGCCTGTCGTGCCCGCTGCATGCGGCGGTGTTCGACGTCGGCAGTGGCGCGGTGCTCGCCGGTCCCGCGAGCGCGGCGCTGCGCACGTTCCCGGTCCGCGTCGTCGACGGCGTCGTCGAGGTCCGGCTCGAGGCCGGCATGGCGTGAGCCGCTACGGCGCGCCGCGTTCGGCCGCGGCGGCCGGTGCGAGCTCGCCCTCCCACGCGGCCACCACCGCGGTCGCGATCGAGTTGCCGACGACGTTGGTGGCGCTGCGGCCCATGTCGAGGAACTGGTCGACCGCGAGGATCAGCACGAGCCCCGCCTCGGGGATGTGGAAGTGCGCGAGGGTCGCGGCGATCACGACCAGCGAGGCGCGCGGCACGCCCGCCATGCCCTTGCTCGTGACCATCAGCAGCAGCAGCATCGACAGCTGCTGGCCGAACGTCAGCCCGATGCCGTAGGCCTGCGCGATGAACAGCGTCGCGAACGTGCAGTACATCATGGAGCCGTCGAGGTTGAAGGAGTAGCCGAGCGGCAGCACGAAGCTCGCGATGCGCTCGTTGACGCCGAAGCGCTCGAGGCGCTCGAGGGTCTTCGGGTAGGCGGCCTCCGAGCTCGCGGTCGAGAACGCGAGCAGCACCGGCTCGCGGATCATCGGCACGAGGCCGAAGATCCGCCGGCCGAGCACGAGGAAGCCGAGCGCGAACAGCGTCAGCCACAGCACGCCGAGCGAAAAGTAGAAGCCGCCGATGAATCGGCCGTAGGTGGCGAGGATGCCGAGGCCCTGGGTGGTCACGACCGAGGCGATCGCCGCGAACACCGCAACCGGCGCCGCGAGCATCACGTAACCGGTGACCTTCAGCATCACCTGCGCGAGCTGCTCGAGCAGCACGACGAGCTGCCGGGCGCGTTCGCCGAGCGCGGCGAGGCCGACGCCGAAGAACGCCGCGAACACGACGATCTGCAGGATCTCGTTGGTCGCCATCGCCTCGGCGAGCGAGCGGGGCACGAGGTGCGCGACGAAGTCCTTGAGGGTCAGGCCGGCGGCGTGGATGCCGGGCGCGGCGTCGCCCGGCGGCACCGGCAGGCCGAGCGACGCGCCGGGCGCGAGCAGCGTCACCATCAGGATCCCGAGCAGCAGCGACACGAGCGAGGCGAACAGGAACCAGCCGAGCGTGCGCAGGCCCACGCGGCCGAGGCGGCCGAAGTCGCCCATGTGGGCGATGCCGACGCACAGCGTCGAGAAGACCAGCGGCGCGATGATCATCTTGATCAGCCGCAGGAACGCGTCGGTGGCGATGGAGAAGTAGCCGCCGAGCGCCTGCAGCGCCGCGGCGTCGGTGACCCGCGCGTGGCAGATCGTGCCGGTGACGATGCCGAGCAGCATGGCCAGCACGACGTAAAGAGTGAAGCGTTTCGCCATGGACCCTCCCCGGACTGCCGACTGTGACTGCTCGGCCGCCGCCGCACAACGGCCGGCGCGCGCCGGCGCCTCAGCGCGCCCGCACGCGCGCGGTGCCGGAACGCAGCGCCAGCACGTGCCGGACCTCCGGCACGAGGTCGGTCGCGTGGTGCACGGCGATCACGAGCTGGACGCCCGCGCGCGCGAGCGCCGACAGGAGCGTCCGCACGCGCGCGCGGTACGGCGCGTCGAGGCCGGTCAACGGCTCGTCGAGCAGCAGCGCCTCCGGGCGCAGCACCAGCGCCCGGGCGAAAAGCGCCAGGCGCCGCTGGCCGTAGGACAGCTCGGCCGCCGGCCGCACCAGGTCGACCTCGAGACCGACGCCGGCGAGCGCGGCCCGCGCCCGGGCGAGCTCGCGCGCCGACGGCCGGTGGTCGAGGCCGACGCTCGCCGAGAGCCCGCTCACGACGAACTCGCCGACCGTGACCCGCGCCAGGTACTCGGCCTGCAGCTCCGGCGAGACGAAGCCGACGCGGCGCCGCCAGCTCTCGATGTGCGACCCGGGCGCGTGGCCGCGCCGCACGATCCGTCCGCCGATCGCCGGCGACACGAGGCCGTAGAGGCACGCGAGCAGCGTCGACTTGCCGCTGCCGTTCGCACCGACGATCGCCCAGTGCTCGCCCGCACCGATGCGCCAGTCGAGACCGCGGATCACCGGCCGGTAGTCGCGGTAGAGGTCGACCCCGTCGAGCTCGACGAGCGGCTTGCGCGAGCGCGACCGGCGCGCGGGCGGCGCGGGCGCCGGCGGCGGCGGGACGCCGGTCGCGGTGTCGAGCCACCGG
>JBBINS010000091.1:0-11839 GCA_037443765.1 Gammaproteobacteria bacterium | reverse complement strand
TCCGCGTGCGCACGGCCGGCGACGGCGAGCGTGCAGGCGGCGAGCGCGAGCGCGCCGAGCACGGCGCGCGCGACGTCGCGCCACGCGGCCGGTGCCAGCGTCCGCGCACGCGGTGGAGGAAGGACTCTTGCAAGTTGCACGGCGTATTCCCCTGTCAGTGTTTGCCGGTGTCGGTAGGCCCCGGTCGGCGGTCGGCGCTCAGATGGCGTCCGGCCCGATCTCTCCGGTGCGGATCCGAATGGTCTGTTCGAGCGACATCACGAATATCTTGCCGTCGCCGATCTTGCCGGTGCGGGCGATGTTGGTGATCGCCTCGACGACCTGGTCGCAGATCGAGTCGTCGACGGCGAGTTCCACCTTCGACTTCGGCACGAAGTCGACGCGGTACTCGGCGCCCCGATAGAGCTCCGTGTGGCCGCGCTGGCGGCCGAACCCCTGCACCTCGGTGACGGTCACGCCCTGCACGCCGATGTCCGCGACGGCCTGCCGGACCTCGTCGAGCTTGTGGGGCTTGATGATCGCGACGATCCACTTCATGACTGCTGCGATCCCGCCGGTGGGCTGCTGGAGGCTGGCGCCGGCGGCGGTGCGGCCGCCGGTCGTCGCCACCCCCCGAAAATGCAGCTTCCATGCCATGCGCGGGGCCACGGGCAATCAGGCGGTTACGCGCCCGGACGGGCAAGGCGCGGGCGGCGCTGCACCGTTTTGGCGCGCGCGTCCGGCGTTATGCTTGAATGCAGGGCGTCGCGCTTGCGCTTCCGTCCGCGCGCCCCCACTTCGATCGGGACGCCGGCCCCTGCCGCGGAGATGACCATGAGCACCAACTTCGATCCCCGTTTCCTCGAGGACCTCGCCAAGCGGCTGTCGGAGTCGATGCCGCCGCAGCTCGCGGCCCTGAAGGCCGACGTCGAGGCCAACTTCAAGAGCGTGCTGCAGGCCGGGCTCACGAAGCTCGACCTCGTGACGCGGCAGGAATTCGACGTCCAGGCGGGCGTGCTCGCGCGGACGCGCGAGAAGCTCGGCGCACTCGAGGTGCGGCTCGCGGCGCTCGAGGGCGAGCTCGGGCGCCTCGAGCGCGATGCCGCCGAGCGGGTCGAGCCGCCGAGCGCCTGACGCCGGCCGGCCGCGCCCCGAACGCAAGACGCCCGGCTAGTGGCCGGGCGTCTCGGGTCGCGCGCGCCGTGCGGGCGGCGCCTACTGGCTCTTCTTCACCATGTAGTCGACCGTTTCCTTGACGAGGTCGTCCGGAAGGTCGGCGCGGCCGCCCTTCGCCAGCATGACGCCGGCCTTGCCGGTGAAGCCCTTGAGCGCGTGGTCATAGAGCGTCGCCTTGCCTTGGCCGATGCGCGGGCCCCAGGCGGCGTGGTCGCCGACCCTCGGAGCGCCGCCGACGCCGGTGCCGTGGCAGGCGCTGCACACCGTCTGGAAAGTCTCCTCGCCGCTCTTCGGCACCGGCAGCGCCGAGGGGGCCGCGCCGCTGCCCGGCGCCTTGATCGCGAGCGCGCTGTTATCCTGGCCGGCGAGCGCCAGCCGCCCGATCGGCGCCAGGTTCTGGGCCACTCCGGCGGCGACCGTGGGCTCCGCGGCGGCGCGCGCCTCGTCGAATGGCGTGCCGATGCTGCGCGCAATGCCGAACAGCACGAGCGCGATCGTCACCAGGCTGCCGATGACGACGCTGAACATGTTGAAGAAATGATCGTCCTGATTGCTCACGAGCGGTTTTCCCCGGGGACCTCGACGGTAGCCTCGAAGTATAACGGCTGGCGCATGGCCCCAGAAGGCCGGCGTTGGACGCTTGGGCGCGGCCACGGGTAGAATCGCGCCCCCTCAGCGCGCCCGTAGCTCAGCTGGATAGAGTGACGGTCTCCGAAGCCGTAGGTCGTGGGTTCGAATCCCGCCGGGCGCGCCAATTTTCGCCGGTCTGTTCCGCACGGCCCGGCCCGTGCCTCGATCGCGGCGTGCCCGTCCCCGACGGGCGGTCCGGCGGCGGCCAGCCCGGCGGCGACCGGGCCGTGCCGCTCAGAGCCAGCCGCGGCGCTTGAAGTACCGGTACGGCAGGACCGCCGAGGCGACCATGATCGCGAGCGCGAGCGGGTAGCCGTACGGCCACTCGAGCTCCGGCATGTGGCGGAAGTTCATGCCGTAGATGCTGGCGATCAGCGTCGGCGGCAGGAACGCGACCGACGCGACCGAGAAGATCTTGATGATGTTGTTCTGCTCGATGTTGATCAGGCCGAGCGTCGCATCGAGCAGCAGCGAGATCTTGCCGTTGACGAAGGCCGCGTGGTCGGAGAGCGAGGCGACGTCGCGCGTCAGGTTCTGAATGTGGCCCCGCAGGCTCTGCAGCTGGGCCGGCGAAGCCGATTGCTGCAGGAACGCGAGCAGCCGCGACTGCGAGGCAAGGCTCTCGCGCGCCTTCGACAACAGGTCGCCGTTGCGACCGATCTGCTGCATCAGCGCCCGCAGCTCGCGGCCGCCGGCCGCATGGGGCGGCGAATCGGGCGGTGCGAACACGCTGGCGGAAAGCGCATCGAGCTCCGCGCCGATCCGCTCGAGCACGTCGGCCACGCGCTCGACGATGGCCTCGAGGAGGCCGCCGAGCACGGCCGGTGCCGAGGCGCCGGCCGCGGCATGCTTCTCGGCGTAGGCGACGAACGTCCGGAACGGGCGCACGTCCGCGTAGCGCAGCGTCACCAGCCGGTTGCCGGCGAGGATGAACGTGATCGCGCTCGTCTCGGGCCGCGAGGTGTCGATGTGGCTGACGACCGTCAGCGTGAGGTAGAGGGCGCCCTTGTCCTCGTACAGGCGGCTCGACGCCTCGATCTCGCGCATCTCCTCGCGCGTCGGCACCTCGACGCCGAGCCGCTGCTCGACCCACCGTTCCTCGGCGGGCGTCGGCTCGAGCAGGTCGAGCCAGACGGGCCCCTCGGGTCCGGCCTCGGCATCGGTCGCGCGACGCTCGATCCCGGCCGGGGTGGGGACGAAGCAGCTCAGCATGGCCCGCGCCTCGCCGGCCAGGTGTACGACGTGAACGGCACGTCGCGACCGGCCGGGCGTGCCCGCGTGCGCAGGGGCCCGCGCCCCGTCAGCGCTTGTGCTCGGATGCCGCCAGGTCGTTGATGAGCGTGATCAGCTGCGCCTCGCCGCCCGCCGTGCCGACATCGGCGGTGTACTTGCCGTTGACGACCATCGACGGCACGCCGGTGACCTTGTAACGGCGCGTCAGCTCCTGGGCCTTCTGCAGCCACTGCTCCACCGAGAACGAGCGGTAGGTCTTGTCGAACTCGGCCTCGGAAATGCCCTTGGACTTCAGGAACGCCTTCTGCAGGCGCTCGGTCTCGGCCGGCTCCTGGCCGACGAGCATGTTGTTGTTGACGTGGATCTCGCGGAACACCTCGCTGTGCAGCGCCTCGAGCTTGCCGAGCGCCATCAGCGTGTAGAAGAGACGGGCGTGCGCCTTGTGCACCTCGCCCCAGATCACCGGCACCCGCACGAAATCGACGTACGGCGCCTTGCCGTTCTTGCGCCAGTCCTCGAGCGTCGGATCGAGGTGGAAGCAGTGGCCGCAGCCGTACCAGAACACCTCGACGACCTCGACGTGGTTGGCGGCGACGCCCGTCGGCTGCGCCGGAACGAGCGTCGTGTAATTCTGGCCGTCGACCCACTTGCCGGGAATCGGCGTCGTGCTCGCGGGCGTGCCCTGGGCGACCGCGGCCGCGACCGGCGACAGCCCGGTCGGCAGGTCGGCGCTCTCGCTCTCTTCGGTCATGCCCGTGGCGCGGTCGCCGCTGCCGACCGGAGCCGAATCGGGCTTGACCGCGACGGCCGCGACGTCGGCGGGCTTCGCGCCCGCCGCGGCGGCCTGGTTGCCCTGCCCGGCGTGGCGGCCGCAGCCGCTGAGGACGGCGGCGGCAACGAGCAGCGCGGCGAGGCCGTAGGAAAGCGTCTTCATGCAGTCTCCTTCAGTTCCGGCACCGCGCCGCCGTCCGCTTGGAGCGCGCCGGCGGCCCGAAGTTCGGGTCGCCCGGCACCCCGGCTGCGGATCGTGCTACCGCAGACCCTGGAGGTAGGCCGAGAGGGCCTTGATGTCGTCCTCGCTCAGGCGCTTGGCGACGTCGGTCATCATGTCCGCCCCCGGCGGCAGCGTGCTGCCGGCGGCATAGCGGGTCTTGGCGGCGTAGTTGTGCAGCTGCGCCATCGCGTAGCTCGGCTGCTGCGCACGGATCTGCGGCCAGCGCGCCGGGCCGTTGCCGCGCCCATTCGGGCCGTGGCAGGCGAGGCAGGCCGGGATGCTGCGCACGGCGTCGCCGCCGCGGTACAGCTTCTCGCCCGCCTCGGCGAGCTTCGCGTCGGCCTCGAGGCCGGTCAGCGTCTGCTTCTCGAAGTACGCGGCGACGTCGGCCATGTCCTGCTCGCTCAGCATCGCCGCCATCGGGTTCATGATCGGCGCGACGCGCGCGCCGCTCTTGAGGAGCGCGAGCTGCTCGACGAGGTACTCGTGGTGCTGGCCCGCGAGATTGGGCCACTCCGGATTCACGCTGTTGCCGGTCGCTCCGTGGCATGCGCCGCAGGCGGCCGACTTCGCCGCGCCGGCCTCGGCGTTGCCGACGAGCGGGGCGTCGGCGGCGTGGCCGAGCGCGGCGAATCCAAGACCGAGAAGCTGTGCGGCCAGTGCGACGGCGACGATTCGACTCTTCATATCTCTAGCGGCTCCCGTGGACGTTCGCACGGCCCTGTTAGACTCGCGGGCCTCAGCGAACCTTGGATTCTACACGATGTCGGCTTTTCCCCACGCACGCTACCTGAAGGGGGCACACGAGCCGTCACAGTTCGTCCCGGACACGGGCTGCGAGGTCGCGTTCGCCGGCCGGTCCAACAGCGGCAAGTCGAGCGCCATCAACGCGATCACCCAGCGTCACGGGCTCGCCAAGACCTCCAAGACGCCGGGATTGACGCAGCTCATCAACTTTTTCGAGCTCGAGGCGGACCTGCGGCTCGTCGACCTGCCGGGCTACGGCTACGCGAAAGTGCCGCGTCCGGTGCGCGAGCACTGGCGGGGACTGCTGGATACGTACTTTCGCGAACGCAATTCGCTCGCGGTGCTGTTCCTGATCATGGACGCCCGCCGGCCGCTGAGCGAGACCGACTGGCAGATGCTCAGCTTCGCCAGGGCCTGCGGCCGCGAGGCGCACCTGTTGCTGACCAAGGCCGACAAGCTGTCGCGCAACGAGGCGACGAGCACGCTCGCGCGGGTGCGGCGCGAGGTGGGCGACCAGGCCACGGCGCAGCTCTTTTCGGCGACCAAGAAAACCGGCGTCGACGAGGCGCGCAAGGCGCTGCGCCGCTACGTCGCGGCAAAAAAGCCCGGCGACGGCGGCACCGTCGCCGGGCCAGACTAACCCGGCATGGGGATTGACCGGGTAGGGGCCCGCTCAGGGAGGGTAGCGGGGAGCGCCTTGCGGCGTTCATAGAGTGGGACCCGCGGTGGCGGGAAAAGTTTCCCGCCCGGCCGTCAAGATCCGTCAACGCTCCGCGCTCAGTGCGCCTCGTCCCAGTTGCCGCCGACCCCGATCCCGACCTCGAGCGGCACCCGCAGCGACGCTGCACCGCACATCAGCGCCGTGACCCGCGCCCGGACGCTCTCGACCGCGCCGCTGTCGACCTCCAGCACCAGTTCGTCGTGGACCTGCATCACGAGCGTCGCGCCGGCCGCCTCGCGCTCGAGCCAGTCGTCGACCGCGAGCATCGCGCGCTTGATGATGTCCGCCGCCGTGCCCTGCATCGGCGCGTTGATCGCGGCGCGCTCCGCGTACTGCTGCTGCTGGCGGTTCCTCGAGCGGATCTCGGGCAGGTAGAGGCGCCGCCCCTCGACCGTCTCGACGTAACCCTGCTCGCGCGCGCGCTTGCGCGTCTCGTCCATGTAGCGACGCACGCCCGGGTAGCGCTCGAAGTAGCGCTCGATGTACTGCGCGGCGGCGCCGCGGTCGACGTCGAGCCGGGCGGCGAGCCCGAACGCCGACATGCCGTACATCAGCCCGAAGTTGATCGCCTTGGCGGCCCGTCGCTGCTCGGCGCTGACCGCGTCCGGCGCGACACCGAACATCTCAGCGGCGGTCGCCTCGTGCACGTCGCGGCCCTCGGCGAAAGCCTTCAGCAGGCCCTCGTCACCGGACAGGTGCGCCATGATCCTGAGCTCGATCTGCGAATAGTCGGCCGCCATCAGCACGCGGCCGGGGGGCGCGACGAACGCCTGGCGGATGCGCCGCCCCTCGGGCGTGCGGATCGGGATGTTCTGCAGGTTGGGATCGGACGACGACAGCCGGCCGGTCGCCGCCACCGCCTGGTGGTACGACGTGTGGATGCGACCGGTCGCCGGGTTGAGCTGCGCGGCGAGCGTGTCGGTGTAGGTGCTCTTGAGCTTGGCGATGCCGCGGAAGTCGAGGATCAGCCGCGGCAGCTCGTGGTTCGCGGCCAGTTCCTCGAGCACGTCCTCGGCGGTCGACGGCTGGCCGGTCGGGGTGCGGCGGATCACGGGAATCTGCAGCCGCTCGAACAGGATCTGCTGCAGCTGCTTCGGCGACTCGAGGTTGAACGGCCCGCCGGCGGCGTCGTGCGCCGCGCGCTCGAGCTCGCCGAGGCGCCGCGTGAACTCGACCGAAAGCGCCTTGAGGAACGCCGTGTCGACCAGCACGCCGCGGCGTTCCATGCGCTGCAGCACCGGTTGCAGCGGCTGCTCGAGCGTGTCGTAGAGCTCGCAGAGCCGCGGCTCCGCCTCGAGCCGTCGCCGCAACACGCGGTGCAGCCGCATCGTGACGTCGGCGTCCTCGGCGGCGTAGGGCCCCGCGGTCTCGAGCGGCACCTGGTTGAACGTCAGCTGCTTCGCGCCCTTGCCGGCGACGTCCTCGAAATGGATAGTGCGGATGCCGAGGTAGCGCTCGGCGACCGAGTCCATGTCGTGGCGCGTCGCGACGCTGTTGAGCACGTACGACTCGAGCATCGAGTCGAACCGGAGTCCGGCGAGGCGGATGCCGTGGTTGGCGAGGATGTGCGCGTCGAACTTGGCGTGGTGGCCGAGCTTGGCGCGCGCCGGGTCCTCGAGCAGCGGCTTGAGGCGGTCGAGCACCCGTGCGCGCGGCAGCTGCTCGGGCGCGGCCGGGTAGTCGTGCGCGAGCGGCACGTACGCGGCCGCGCCCGGCTCGACGCAGAACGAGACGCCGACGATCTCGGCGCTCATGTAGTCGAGACCGGTGGTCTCGGTGTCGAAGGCGAACAGCGGCGCGGCGGCGAGCCGGTCGAGCCAGGCCGCGAGCGACGCCTCGGTCAGTACGGTCTCGTAGTCGCGCGGCGCCGCCGCGATCGCCGCGTCCGCGGGATCCATGTCGGCGGCCGGCGCCGCGGCAACCACCGGGCCGGCCACCGCGGCGCGCTCGGCAGGCGCCGCCGGCGCGCCGCCGTCGAGCGCCTCGAGCAGCTTCCTGAACTCGAGCGCGCGATACAGCTCGCGCAGCCGCTCGACGTCGGCCGGCCGCCGTTCGAGCCCGCCGACCGACACCGGCAGCTCGAGATCGCAGCGGATCGTCGCGAGCTGGCGCGACAGCTCCAGCTGCGGAAGGTTGTCCCTCAGGCTCTCGCCGACCTTGCCTTCGACCTCGGCCGCGTGCGCGACCAGCGCGTCGATCGAGCCGTACTGCTGCAGCCACTTCGCCGCCGTCTTCGGCCCCACCTTCGGCACGCCCGGGATGTTGTCGGAGGCGTCGCCCACGAGCGCGAGGTAGTCGATGATCTGCGTGGCCTCGACGTCGAACTTGGCCTTGACGCCGGCGCGATCGAGCGTCGTGTCGTACATCGTGTTGACCAGCGTCACCTGGTCGTCCACCAGCTGCGCCATGTCCTTGTCGCCGGTCGAGATCACGACGCGCATGCCGGCGGCGGCGCCGCGCCGCGCCAGCGTGCCGATCACGTCGTCGGCCTCGACCCCTTCGATGCGCAGCATCGGCAGCCCCAGCGCCTCGACCGTCGCGAGCAGCGGCGCGATCTGCGCGCGCAGGTCGTCCGGCATCGGCGGCCGGTGCGCCTTGTAGGCCTCGAAGAGGTCGTCGCGGAAGGTCCGCCCCGGCGCGTCGAACACCACCGCGATGTGCGTGGGCTGGGCGTCGCGCAGGAACTTCTGCAGCATGCTGACGACGCCGAACACCGCACCGGTGGGCTCGCCCTTCGAGTTGCTGAACTGCGGCAGCGCGTGGAACGCGCGGTACAGGTACGAGGAGCCGTCGATCAGGTAGAGGCGGGGGGCGTCGGCCATGTCAGCGCTTGGGGGGCGACGGCGCCGGCTCGTCGTCCTTGCGCTCGGCCTTCGGCGGGGCGTCGGCCGGCGCCGGCGTCACCGCGGGCGCCGCCGGGGCCGCCTCGGCGGGCCCGTGGATGAGTACGGGCGTCGCGACCGACTTCTGCGGCAGCACGAGGGGGCCCTTCTGGCCGCAGGCGGTGCAGAGGGCGAGCATGGCGAGGCTGGCGAGCAGGAGCGTCCGCATCGGGCCTCCTCGGGTCGGGCGCGCAGTATAGCCGCCGCGCGCCATCGCAGGTCACGCCGCGGCAACCACCGCGAGCGTCAGGCGCGAGATGCAGACGAGGCGCGCCGCGGGGTCCCGGATCTCGATCTGCCACACCTGGCTGCGCGCGCCCAGGTGGTGCGGGCGCGCGGTGCCGGTCACGAGTCCGCGGGTCGCGCCGCGCAGGTGGTTGCCGTTGACCTCCTGGCCGACGCAGCGAAAGCGCGCGCGGTCGACGCACAGGTTGCCGGCCACGCTGCCGACGGTCTCGGCGAGCGCCAGCGACGCGCCGCCGTGCAGCAGCCCCATCGGCTGGTGCGTGCGCGCGTCGACCGGCATCGTCGCGGCCAGCCAGTCGTCGCCGAAACCGGCGAACTCCATGCCGAGCTGCGCCGCGAGGCCGACGACGCGCGTGCGGTTGAGCTCCTCGAGCGTGAACGGCGCGAACCAGATGCCCATGGGCACCGAACGCTACAAGGTCCAGGACGCGCCGTCCACGCAACGGCCGGCGCCGGCCGCGGGCTTCGGTGTACGCTTCGCACTCGCCCGCGGCGCCGCCCAGGTCCCCGATGCCCCCGCCGACCGACATCACGCTGGACGACAAGTACGACCGGGAGCGCGGCCGGGTGTTGCTGTCCGGTACCCAGGCGCTCGTGCGGCTGCCGCTCATGCAGCGCGCGCGCGATGCGGCTGCCGGCCTCAACACCGCCGGCTACATCAGCGGCTACCGCGGCTCGCCGCTCGGCGGCTACGATCTGCAGCTCGCGGCCGCGGGGACGCGCCTCGCGGCGCAGCATGTCCGCTTCGCGCCGGGGGTCAACGAGGACCTCGCGGCGACCGCGATCTGGGGCACGCAGCAGGCCGGCCTGCTGCCGGGCGCGAAGTACGACGGCGTATTCGCGATCTGGTACGGCAAAGGCCCCGGCGTCGACCGCTCCGGCGATCCGATCAAGCACGCGAACCGGATGGGAACCGCGCCGCACGGCGGCGTGCTCGTCCTGTTCGGTGACGACCACCCGGGCAAGAGCTCGACGATCTCGCACCAGAGCGAACAGGCGCTCGCCGCGAACGGCGTGCCGGTCCTGTACCCGGCGAACGTGCAGGAGTTCCTCGACTTCGGGCTGCACGGCTTCGGGCTTTCGAGGTATGCCGGCGTCTGGGTCGGGTTCAAGTGCGTCAACGAGACGGTCGAGGCGACCGCGACCGTGGAGGTGGACACGGCGCGCGTCGAGTGCCGCCTCCCGCCCGGGGAGCCGCCGCCCGGCGGCGTGCACGCACGCTTCGGCTTCGACCCGCTCGGCGATGAGCTGCGCCTCGTGCGCCACAAGCTGCCGCGCGCGCAGGCGTACGCACGGCTGAACGGGCTCGACCGCGTCACCCACGGCGCGCCGCGCACCGGGGGCCTCGGCCTCGTCGCCGCCGGCAAGTCCTGGCTGGACACCGTCGCCGCGCTCGACGCGCTCGGCCTCGATGCGGCGCGGCTCGGCGCGCTCGGCGTCAGCCTGTACAAGCCCGGCCTGATCTGGCCGCTCGACCCGGTCGGTCTCGCGGCGTTCGCGCGCGGCCAGCGCGAGCTGCTCGTCGTCGAGGAGAAGGCCGCGTTCCTCGAGACGCAGGCGGCGCACGCGCTCTTCAACCTGCCGGACGCCGAGCGTCCGCGCCTCTGCGGCAAGCAGGACGCGGCCGGCGCCGCGCTGCTGCCCGCGGACGTCGTGCTCGAACCGCTCGAGATCGCGCGCGTCGTCGGCGCGCGCCTCGTCGCGCTCGGGCTCGCGGACGAGGCGCTGCGCGGGCGGCTCGCGGCGCAGGAGGCACGTCTCGCCGAGGCGGGTGCGCGACCGGCCGAGCCCGGCCAGCGCACGCCGTACTTCTGTTCCGGCTGCCCGCACAACAGTTCGACCAAGGTGCCGGCCGGCAGCGTCGCGTTCGCCGGCATCGGCTGCCACACGATGGCGCTCTACATGAACCGCGCCACGCTGCCGCCGACGCAGATGGGCGGCGAGGGCATGACGTGGGTCGGCATGGCGCCGTTCACCGACCGGCCGCACGCGTTCCAGAACCTCGGCGACGGCACGTACTTCCATTCGGGCCTGCTCGCGGTCCGCGCCGCGGTCGCCGCCGGCACGAGCATGACCTACAAGATCCTCTACAACGACGCCGTCGCGATGACCGGCGGGCAGCCCGTCGAGGGCCACCTGTCGGTGGCCGAGATCACGCACCAGCTGCGCGCGGAGCGCGTCCAGCGGATCGCCGTCGTCAGCGACGACCCGGGCAAGTACGGTCGCGCGCCCGGGTTCGCGATGGGCGTCACCGTGCACGATCGCGCCGAGCTCGATGCGCTGCAGCGCGCGCTGCGCGAGGTTCCCGGCGTGTCGGCGATCGTCTACGACCAGGTCTGCGCGGCCGAGAAGCGCCGTCGCCGCAAGCGCGGCCGCATGGCGGACCCGGCGCGGCGCGTGCTGATCAACCCGCTCGTCTGCGAGGGCTGCGGTGACTGCTCGACGAAGTCGAACTGCGTCTCGGTCGAGCCGCTCGAGACCGAGTTCGGGCGCAAGCGCGCGATCGACCAGTCGAGCTGCAACAAGGACTACTCGTGCGCCGAGGGCTTCTGCCCGGCGTTCGTCTCGGTTCTGGGCGGCGAGCTCAGAAGGCCCGAGCCCGCGCGGCTCGACGCCGACGCGTTCGGCGAGCTGCCCGAACCCGCGGTCGCCGGCGGCGACCGCACCGTCTGCGTGCTGGTCACCGGCATCGGCGGCACCGGCGTCGTGACCGTCGGCGCGGTGCTCGCGATGGCCGCGCACCTCGAGGGGCGCTCGGCGAGCGTCTACGACATGACCGGGCTCGCGCAGAAGGGCGGCGCGGTGCTGTCGCACGTCAAGATCGCGCCGGCTTCGGCCGCGCCGATGGCGCCGCGCGTCGGCCTGTACGAGGCCGACGTGGTGCTCGGCGGCGACCTCGTCGTCACCGCCTCGCCCGAGGTGCTGCGCGCGCTCGACCCGGGCCGCACGCGGCTCGCACTCAACACGCACCTCGTGCCGACGGCCGCCTTCCAGCTGAATCCGGACATCGACTTCCGCGCGCGCGACCTGATCGCGCGGGTCGCGACGGCCGCCGGCGCCGCGAACGCCGCCTGCATCGACGCGACCGGCGCGGCGCGGCGGCTGCTCGGCGACACGGTTGGCGCCAACCTGTTCCTGGTCGGCGTCGCGCTGCAGCGCGGCTGGCTGCCGGTCGGCCGCGCGGCGCTCGAGCGCGCGATTGAGCTCAACGGCGCCGCGGTCGCGCTGAAC
>JBBINS010000090.1:4753-12005 GCA_037443765.1 Gammaproteobacteria bacterium | reverse complement strand
GTCGAGGGCATGCGCATCGTCGGCATCGACTTCCGCGACGGCATCCTGTTCGTGCCCGAAGTGCTGCTCGCCGCCAACGCGATGAAGGGCGGCATGGAGATCCTGCGGCCGCTGCTGGCCGAGACCGGCGTCGAGCCGATCGGCAAGATCGTCATCGGCACGGTCAAGGGCGACATCCACGACATCGGCAAGAACCTGGTCGGGATGATGCTCGAGGGCGCGGGCTTCGAGGTCATCGACCTCGGCATCAACAACCCCGTCGAGAAGTACCTGGCGGCGCTGGAGGAGCACAAGCCGGACATCCTCGGCATGTCGGCACTGCTGACGACGACGATGCCCTACATGAAGGTCGTCATCGACACGCTCAAGGAAAAGGGCATCCGCGACAAATTCATCGTGCTCGTCGGCGGCGCGCCGCTGAACGAGGAGTTCGGCAAGGCCGTCGGCGCCGACGCGTACTGCCGCGACGCCGCGATTGCGGTCGAGACCGCGAAGTCGATGATCGCGACGCGCCGCGCGGCGCGCTGAGCGCGGAGCGGACGACCGTGGACCAGCGGGGCCGCGTGCTCGTCATCGCCTGCGGCGCGCTGGCCCGCGAGATCACCGCGCTGAAGCGCGCCAACGGCTGGGACGCGATCGAGGTGACGTGTCTGCCGCCGGAGCTGCACATGCGCCCCGAGCGCATCCCCGCCAGCGTCGAGGCGGCGATCCGTGAGGCCCGCGGCCGCTACGACAGCATCTTCGTCGCCTATGCCGACTGCGGTACCGGCGGCGGGCTCGACGCGGTACTGAAGGCCGAAGGGGCCGACCGGCTGCCGGGCGCGCACTGCTACGAGTTCTACGCGACGCCGACCTCGTTCGCCGCGCTCGGCGACGCGGAGATCGGCACCTTCTACCTGACCGACTTCCTGGTGCGCCATTTCGAGCGCCTCGTTTGGATTGGCCTCGGCCTCGACCGGCATCCCGAGCTCGAGCCCCAGTACTTCGGCCACTACCGCAAGGTGGTCTACCTCGCGCAGGTCCCGGATGAGGCGCTGACGCGCCAGGCCGAGGCGATCGCGGCG
This sequence comes from Gammaproteobacteria bacterium, assembly GCA_037443765.1. Taxonomy (GTDB): domain Bacteria; phylum Pseudomonadota; class Gammaproteobacteria; order Steroidobacterales; family Steroidobacteraceae; genus CAIKZZ01. Next base: position 10,941 of record JBBINS010000090.1, on the reverse strand, counting down.
CGCCTCCGGCTCGCATTCGAGCTCAAGGTCACCGGCTACGGCGACCTGGGCACCAGCCTCGCCGCCGTCGCGCGCCGCGCGGGGACCGTCGCGGCCAACGACGCCGAGGCGCCGCAGAAGGGTCCTCCCGCATGGCTCAACTGATCATCATCTCCTGGCGGGACATTCCCGCGCAGGTCCTCGTCAAGCGCGGCCGCGAGGTCGCCAAGGTGCAGCTGTCCCACCGCTTCCAGGAGGCGGTCGATCGCGCGGCGATGCGTGCCGGCAAGGGCAGTTCCGATGCCTACCTCGCCGACTGGCAGCGCAGTCCGCCGCGCGCCTGCGGCGACGCGCTGCAGGCGGTCGCGGACGCCGAGGCCGCGGCCATCGAGGCGCGCTACACCGACGCCGACCTCGACCGCATCATCCGCAACAAGGGTGTCGACGATACGATCCCGCGGCCGGCGTCGCCGGCGGACGCCCCGGAGGCCGGCTGATGTACAGCGTGCGCCTCTGGTCGGTGCGCCACGCGCGCGGCCTGAACGGCTTCTATAACCGCCTCGAGCGCGCGCTGGTCGCGCTGGCGCCGGTGTGGCGTGCGATCGGCTACCAGCGCCTCGAGCGTCCGGTCGCAGCCTTCGAGCGGGGCGTGAAGGGACTGCTGTTCGACTGCAAGATGTGCGGCCAGTGCGTGCTGAGTTCGACGGGCATGTCCTGCCCGATGAACTGCCCGAAGAACATCCGCAACGGCCCCTGCGGCGGCGTACGTGCCAACGGCCATTGCGAGGTCAAGCCGGAGATGCGCTGCGTCTGGGTGCAGGCGTTCGCGGGCGCGGAGCGCATCGGCGGCGGCCTCGACAAGATCCGCGTCGTCCAGGCGCCGGTCGACCGGCGCCTCGAAGGGCGCTCCGCGTGGCTCAAGGTCGTGCGCGACAAGACCGATCCGCCGAAGCCCGAGGCGAAACAGAAATGATATTCGAGGACGAACCGGTACCGGGTTATCCGCTGCCGATACTCCCCGGCCACGTCTCGCCGGGACGCTTCGAGCGCGTGCTGCGCGCCGGCGCGTTCGCCGTCACGACCGAACTGGCACCGCCGGACTCGGCCGACCCCGAGGACGTGTACAAGCGCGCGCGTGTGTTCGACGGCTACGTCGACGCGATCAACGCGACCGACGGCTCGGGGGCGAACTGCCACATGTCGAGCCTCGCGGTCTGCGCGCTGCTGACGCGGGTCGGGTACGCGCCGGTGATGCAGATCTCCTGCCGCGACAAGAACCGGATCGCGATACAGGGCGACATCCTCGGCGGCGCCGCGATGGGCGTGTGCAACGTGCTGTGCCTGTCGGGCGACGGCGTGCAGGCGGGCGACCATCCGCAGGCGAAGCCGGTGTTCGATCTCGACTCGCTGTCGCTGCTGGAAATCGGACGTACGCTGCGCGACGAGCACCGTTTCCAGAGCGGCCGCAAGATCACGTACTCGCCCCGCGTCTTCTTGGGCGCCGCCGAGAACCCGATGGTGCCGCCGCTCGAGCATCGTGCGCTGCGGCTCGGCAAGAAGATCGCCGCCGGCGCGCAGTTCATCCAGACGCAGTATTGCTACGACCTCGGTCGTCTGCGCGACTTCATGCGTGCCGTCGAGGACCTCGGGCTGCTCGACAAGGTGTTCCTGCTGATCGGCGTCGGCCCCTTCAAGACTGCGAAGGGCGCCGAGTTCATGCGCAACAACGTGCCGGGGCTCTACATCCCCGACGCGATCGTCAAGCGCCTCGCCGGCGCGCAGGACCAGGCGCGCGAGGGCCGGAAGATCTGCACCGAGCTGATCCAGGAAATCCGCACGATCAAGGGCGTGCACGGCGTGCACGTCATGGCGTACCGCCAGGAAGAGACCGTCGCCGAAATCATCCGTGAATCCGGCGTCCTCGAGGGACGGGTGCCCTGGTACCCGGGCCGCGACCAGAATTCCGCCGACAGGAAGGCATCATGACCGACACCGTTATCAGTTCCGCGACCCGCGAGGTCGTCATCGGCTTCGACCGCCCGTTCGTCATCATCGGCGAGCGGATCAATCCGACCGGGCGCAAGATCCTCGCTGCGGAAATGGCCGCCGGCGACTACAGCCGCGTCGAGGCCGACGCCCGGGCGCAGGTCGAGGCGGGCGCGCACATGCTCGACGTCAACGCCGGCATACCGCTCGCCGACGAGCCGGCGATCCTCGCGCGTGCCGTGCAGCTCGTGCAATCGATCACGGACGTGCCGCTGTCGATCGACTCCTCGATCGTCGCGGCGCTCGAGGCCGGCCTCGCGGTGTACAAGGGCAAGGCGCTCGTCAATTCCGTGACCGGCGAGGAGGAGCGCCTCGAGGCGGTCCTGCCGCTGATCAAGAAGTACGGCGCCGCGGTGGTCGCGATCTCCAATGACGAGACCGGCATCTCCGAGGACCCGGACGTGCGGTTCGCCGTCGCGAAGAAGATCGTAGAGCGCGCGATGGACTATGGCATCCCGCCCTCGGACGTCGTCGTCGATCCGCTCGTCATGCCGATCGGCGCGATCAACCAGGCCGGCGTGCAGGTCATGCGACTGCTGCACCGCCTGAAGACCGAGCTCAAGGTCAACACGACCTGCGGCGCCTCGAACATCAGCTTCGGCCTGCCGCGCCGCAACGGTGTCAACGCCGCGTTCCTGACCATGGCGATCGGCTCCGGCATGACCTCGGCGATCACCAATCCGCTGCATCCCGAAGTCGTCGAGGCGGTCATGGGCGCCGACGTCATGATGGGCCACGACCCGGACTGCGCCCGCTGGATCCGCAAGTTCCGCGAGGTGCCGCCGGCCGGCGCGCCGGCGGAGGGCGCGGGCCGTGGTCGCCGCGAAGGCGGCCACCGCCGCCGGCCGGCGTGAGACGAATCGAGTGACCGATCCCACCGCCCTCGTCGTCTTCACGCCGTCCGGCAAGCGGGGCCGCTTCCGGATGGGGACGCCGCTGCTCACCGCGGCGCGCACGCTCGGCGTGGACATCGATTCGGTCTGCGGTGGGCGGGCGATGTGCACCCGCTGCCAGGTGCTGATCGCCGAGGGCGAGTTCGCCAAGCACGGCGTGCGCTCCTCGGCCGGGCACCTCTCGGAGATGTCGGCCGCCGAGCAGCGGCTCGCCAACCGGCGGGTGCTCGCCGCCGGCCGGCGGCTCTCGTGCCAGGCGCTGGTGCAGGGCGACGTCGTCGTCGACGTGCCGGCGACTAGCCAGGTGCACCGTCAGGTCGTCCGCAAGGCCGCCGAGGCGCGCGACATCGAGCTCTACCCGGTGGTCACGCTGCACTACGTCGAGGTGCACGAGCCCGACATGCACGACCAGGCCGGCGACCTGGTGCGGCTCGAGGAGGCCCTCGCGCGGGAGTGGAACCTGCACAAGCTCGGCTGCGACCTGCTGGTGCTGCAGCAGCTGCAGCCGGTGCTGCGCGCCGGCGGCTGGAAGGTCACGGTCGCCGTCCACGACCACTCGCGGATCATCGCGATCTGGCCGGGCTTCCACGAGCGCATCTTCGGGATGGCAGTCGACATCGGTTCGACGACGATCGCCGCCCACCTGTGCGATCTGACCAGCGGCGAGGTCGTCGCGTCGGCCGGCATCATGAACCCGCAGATCCGCTTCGGCGAAGATCTGATGAGCCGCGTCTCGTACGCGATGATGAATCCCGGCGGCGCGACGCAGATGACCAACGCCGTGCGCACGGCGATCAGCGAACTCGCCGCGGACGTCACGCGCAGCGCCGGCGTCGGTCCGGACGCGATTCTCGAGGTGACGCTGGTCGGCAACCCGATCATGCACCACCTCGTGCTCGGCCTGGACCCGGTCGAGCTCGGCGGCGCGCCGTTCGCGCTCGCCATCGACCGAGGCCTGACGGTGTGGGCCTCGGAGATCGGTCTCGCCCTGCACCCGACCGCACGCGTCTACGTGCTGCCGTGCATCGCGGGCCACGTCGGCGCCGACTGTGCCGGCGTGATCCTCGCCGAGCGCCCGGACCTCAACGACGAGATCACGCTGCTGGTCGACGTCGGCACGAATGCCGAGATCGTGCTCGGCAACAAGGCGAAGCTGGTCGCCTGCTCGAGCCCGACCGGGCCCGCCTTCGAGGGCGCGCAGATCAGCTGCGGCCAGCGCGCCGCGCCCGGCGCCATCGAGCGCGTCCGCATCGACCGCGAGACGCTCGAGCCGCGCTACAAGGTCATCGGCTGCGACCTGTGGTCCGACGATCCCGGATTCGCCGCGGCGGTCGAGAAGACCGGCGTCACCGGCATCTGCGGCTCCGGCATCATCGAGGTGATCGCCGAGATGTACCTCGCCGGCATCATCAACCAGGACGGCGTCGTCGACGGCGCGCTCGCGGCGCGGAGCGCGCGGCTCGTCGCGAACGGCCGCACGTTCGCCTACGTGCTCCGCGACGGCGAGCAGCGCCTCGCGATCACGCAGAACGACGTGCGCGCGATCCAGCTCGCCAAGGCGGCGCTGCACGCCGGCATCCAGCTGCTGATGGAGCGCCTCGGCGTCGCGAGCGTCGGCCGCATCCGCCTGGCCGGTGCCTTCGGCAGCCACATCGACGTCAAGTACGCGATGGTGCTCGGCATGATCCCCGACTGCGACCTCGCGAAGGTGGCGTCGGCCGGCAATGCCGCGGGCACCGGCGCGCGGATCGCGCTGCTCGACTCCCGCTCGCGCGCCACGATCGAGGAGATCGTGCGGCGCGTCGAGAAGGTCGAGACGGCGATCGAGCCGCGCTTCCAGGCGCACTTCGTCGAGTCGATGGCGATCCCGCACAAGACCACGGAATACCCGCACCTGCGCCAGGCGGTCGAGCTGCCGGCGCCGAAGCCGGCGACCCAAACCGACGGCCGCGATCGGCGCAACCGGCGCGCAGTGACGCGAGGCTAGCCGGCCGAGCGGAGGCGAAGGTATGTACGAGAAGGTGCTGCTCTGGGCGACGCCAGCCTTCATCGTGCTGATGCTGATCGAATGCGTCGTGGCACGGCTGCGCCACGTCAGCGAGTACCGGCTCGCGGATGCGGTCACGAGCGTCAGCCTCGGGGCCCTCTCGACCTACGTCGGAGTGTTCGCGCGCCTGCTGTCATTCGGGATCTACGTGCTCGTCTACCGCGAGGCGCGCCTCGCGACGCTTGACTCCGGCGCCTGGTGGGTGTGGGTCGCTGCCCTCGTTGCCTATGACTTCCTGTACTACTGGTACCACCGCCTCGGTCACGAGGTGAACGTGCTCTGGGCGGCGCACGTCGTGCACCACCAGAGCGAGGAGTACAACCTCTCGACGGCACTGCGGCAGACCAGCAGCAGCTACCTGCTGTCGTGGGTGTTCTACCTGCCGATGGCGCTCGCCGGCGTGCCGCCGGAAGTATTCCTGGTCGTGAGCCTGATCGACCTGCTGTACCAGTTCTGGATTCACACCGAGCAGGTCCGTTCGCTCGGCATATTCGACCGGATCTTCGCGTCGCCGTCGAATCACCGCGTCCACCACGCGGTCAACGACGTCTATCTCGACCGCAACTACGGCGGCATCCTGATCCTGTGGGACCGACTGTTCGGCACGTTCCAGCCCGAACTCGCGGGAGTCCCCTGCGTCTACGGCACGCGCGATCCGCTGCGCTCGTGGAACCCGCTGTGGGCGAACCTGCACACGTACGCCGCGCTCGCGCGCGATGCGGTCCACGCGCGATCCTGGGCCGACAAGCTGCGGGTGTTCCTCGCGCGGCCGGGCTGGAGGCCCGCGGACGTCGCGGCGCGGTTCCCGAAGCCGGAGTTCCGCCTGCCGCTGCGCAAGTACGCGCCGCCGCTGCCGCGCGCGCTCGGCCTCTATTGCGTCGCGCAGTTCGTCGTGGTGCTCGGCTTCGGCAGCCACTTCCTCGCGGTCGAGCCGACGCTCGGGCGGCTGGCGGCGGTCGCCTATTTCGGCGCCGTCGTGGCCTCGCTGTGGATCATCGGCGGCCTGGCCGAGGGGCGCGCCGGCTTCGTGCGGCTCGAGGCGCTGCGCCTCGCGCTGCTCGCAACGGTCGCGATCGTCCTCAGCCCGGCGGCCGGTGCCGCGGTGGCGCCCGCGGTCGCCGGCTGCATCGCGATGGCGCTGTGGCTGTACCTCGCCGGCCGGGCGCTGCCGGCGGCCGCCGGTGCCCCGGGCTCATCCCGCGCTGCCGGGTGACGCTGCCGGG
>JBBINS010000090.1:0-4653 GCA_037443765.1 Gammaproteobacteria bacterium | reverse complement strand
GAGTGTCCCAGCCCCAGATGCCTGCGTCGATGTTCATGGAGTCGCGAGGACCTGCCGGAGCGGCACGACCCGGCGGGCGCGCCACGACGCGCAACTACCGAATCGACGGCGGGCCCTGCTAATGTTGCCCGGATGGCCGGTGCGTAGCGGAACGAGGGGCCGCGGGCGGGTCGACGCGGGCGTGTCGGCGATCGCAACGCCGGCGCGCGTGCCGAAACGGATCGGCGAGAATCGAGTCTGGAAGCCGTACGACGACCCATTTCACCGAGGACACAGGCGTGACCAACAACGACGCTAGCGGACGGACCGACGGCGGCATGGAGCACTTCGGCTACAGGGAGTCGCTCGATCGCAGCATCGGGGCGTTCGGCAGCTTCGCGGCGGGCGTCAGCTATATCTCGATACTCACCGGTACCTTCCAGCTCTTCTACTTTGGCTTCGGCACCGCGGGTCCGGCCTACCTGTGGTCCTGGCCACTGGTGCTCGTCGGTCAGTTGGCCGTCGCGCTGTGCTTCATGGAGCTGGCCGCCAAGTACCCGATCGCCGGATCGGTCTACAACTGGTCCAAGCTGCTGGGCAGCCGGGTCGTCGGTTGGTCTTCGGGCTGGCTGATGCTCACCGCGTCGATCGTCACGCTGTCGGCGGTGGTCCTCGCGCTGCAACTGAACCTGCCGCGGCTGTGGAGCGGCTTTCAGATCATCGGCGACGGCAGCGGCACCTACGATTTTGCCACCAACGCCGTGGTCCTCGGCACGGTCCTGATCCTGATCACCACCGTCGTCAACGCCCTCGGCGTGAGATTGATGGCGATGATCAACAGCGCCGGCGTCTTCATCGAGCTGATTGCCGCCTGTCTGATCGTGATCATCCTGGCGCTCAACACGACGCGCGGCCCCGAGGTGTTCTTCTCGACCCACGGCTATGGCGCCGGCGAGAGCGGGGGCTTCCTGGGAGCCTTCCTCGTCGCGTCGCTCGCCTCGGGTTACGTGATGTACGGCTTCGACACCGCCAGCTCGCTGGGCGAGGAGACGTTGGAGCCCCGGCGCACGGCGCCCAAAGCCATCCTGCGGGCCATCCTGGCCTCGTTCGTCATCGGCGGCGGAATCCTGGTGTTCGCGGTCATGTCGGCGCCGAATCTGGCTGATCCGATGATCGGCAGCAGCAACGGCGGCCTGCAGTACATCGTCGAGCAAGTGATGTGGGGTCCGCTCGGGAAGATCTTTCTGGTCTGCATCGTCGTCGCGGTGACGGTGTGCTCGCTGGCCGTGCACACCGCGGCCATCCGATTGACGTTCGCGATGGCGCGCGACAACGCGCTGCCGTTCGGGGAGCTGCTGGCGCACGTCAACCCCGATACGCAGACGCCCATCGTTCCTGCCGTCGTGATCGGGCTGATCGCCGCTCTGATCCTGGTCGTCAACATCGGGCAGCCGAAGATCTTCACGGTGCTGACGTCGATTGCGATCATCATGATTTACCTGGCCTACCTGATGGTGACGGGCCCGCTGCTGATGAAGCGTCTGCGGGGTCAGTGGCCTCCCGCGGATCTCGCGGCCGGTGGCTACTTCACCATGGGTAAGTGGGGGATGTTCGTCAACGTCGTCGCCGTCGTGTGGGGCGCGGGGATGGCGCTCAACCTGGCCTGGCCCCGCGAGGCCGTCTACGGCCTGCCCTGGTACAACACCTGGGGCGCCTTCGTCTACATCGCCGTGATTCTCGGCGCGGGCCTCGGCTGGTACGCCGTCAAAGGCCGCCGCCACATCGGCACGCTGGCGTCGCACGCGGTTGCCGCCACGACCGCCGGGCCGCAAGCTGAGGTCTGATGCAACCGGCGGTCGCGTGAGCGCCGGCCGCGGAGCGTCGTTCGTGCCGCTGCCACCGGCGGCTGCCGCCACCCACTGAATCCGGAGAACGACCGTGCCCCATCCGCTGCCCGAAGGCGTCGTCGACAACCGGCTCGTGAAGGCGTTTCGCGCCGACGGCGCGGTCTGCATCCGCGGCCTGCTGACGCCGGCGGAGGTCGAGCTCCTGCGCGCCGGCATCGACGCGAACCTCATCCGGCCGAGCCCGCGCGCCAAGGTCGCGAGCCGGCCGGAGGACCCGGGCTGGTTCATTGAGGACTTCTGCAACTGGTCCGAGAACCCCGCGTACCGGCAATTCATCTTTGACTCGCCGCTCGCGGAGGTCGGGGCGCGCCTGATGGGCAGCCGGCAGGTGCGCCTCAACCACGACCACATGCTGACCAAGGAAGCGGGCACCCGGCAGAGGACGCCGTGGCACCAGGACCAGCCGTACTACAACCTCGAGGGTCGCCAGAACGTCAGCTACTGGATTCCGGTCGATCCCGTAACCCGTGCAGCGACGCTCGAATTCATCGCCGGTTCCCATCTCGGCCCGTGGCTGATGCCGCGGACATTCATGACCAACGAGGCGAAGTGGTTCCCGGAGGGCAGCCTCGCGGACCTGCCGGACATCGAGGCGCGGCGCTCGAACTACCGGGTGCTCGGCTGGGCGCTCGAGCCCGGCGACGTCGTGGCGTTCCAGATGCTGACGCTGCACGCGGCCGGAGGAACCGAGCCCGGCCGCCGGCGACGCGTGTTCTCGCTCCGCCTCACCGGCGACGACGTGCGGCACGCGCCGCGTCCGTGGGTGACGTCACCCGCGTTCCCGGGACTCGAGGCGGAGCTGCCGGCTGGCGCGCCGCTCGAGCATCCGCTGTTCCCCGTGCTGTACCCGGCGGAGTAGGGCGGAGCCGCTCGCGGCGACGCGCCGCGTTCCGCATCGGGTAGGCTAGCCACTCCGTCATCGCGGTCGCCGACCACGCAGGTCCCGAGCCGAACGCCGGTCGTCCGCAGGAGCCCCGCCCTTATGTCCGACTACACGTTCGCGTTCGAGACCTCGACCACCCATCCCGGATTCCTGAAGGCGCCGCCGCTCGCTGCGCGGCCGGATGCGCCGTTCGTGGTCGCCGGCATCCCGTGGGACGGATCGGTGACCAACCGTCCCGGCGCACGCTTCGGCCCGTACCAGATCCGGCGCGCGAGCCACATGCTCTGCGACGGCGTCCATCCGCTCTGGGGCGTCTCGCCGCTCGACCGGCTCGCCGACGTCGGCGACCTGACGCTGCCGAACACCTCGCTCGCCTCGATGCGCGAGGCGCTCATGCCGCAGGTCGCCCGGCTGATCGCGTCGCACCACGTCGCCTGGCTCGGCGGCGACCATTCGGTGACGTTGCCGTTGCTGCGCGCGTACCGCGCGCACCTCGGGCGGCCGCTCGCGCTCGTACACTTCGACGCTCACTGCGACACCTGGCCGGACCACTTCGGTGAGCCGTCGGGGCACGGCACGTGGGTGCACGAGGCCTTCGAGGAGGGGCTCGTGGAGCCGGCGCTCACGATCCAGTTCGGGATCCGCTCGTCCGCCACGCCGGAGATCAGCCGCTACGTCGCGGATCGCGGCGGGCTCATCTACACGGCGCGGGACCTGCGCGGCCTCGAGAGCCCGGCGCAGCTCGCGCCGGTGATCCAGGCCGTCCGTGCGCGCCTCGCAGCGGCGGGCAACGTGCCGCTCTACCTGTCGCTCGACATCGACTGCCTGGATCCCGCCTTCGCACCGGGTACCGGCACGCCGGAGCCGGGCGGGCTGACCTCGTCACAGGTACTGACGCTGCTCGAGGAGCTGGCGGACCTCGGCTGGGTGGGCATGGACCTGTGCGAGGTCGCGCCGGCCTACGATCACGCGGAGCTGACCAGCAACGCCGCCGCCAACTTCGTCTGGACGTACCTGTGCGGCCGCGTGCGGTGCACCTGACGCCGCCGCGCCGGGTCCGCTAGACGTTCGAGTCGGCGAACGACGATTTGCGCCGCGCCATGTAGTCGATGAGCGCCTCGTCGACCGCAGGGTCGAGCGGCGGCGCCTCGTACTCGGCGAGCTGCCGCTTCCAAAGGCCATTGGCACGCTTCGCCATGTCGGGAGCCCCTTCGGCCTCCCACTGCTCGAAGCTGTTGTTGTCGGCCAGCGAGGAGCGGTAGAAGGCGTTCTCGAAGTTCGCCTGCGTGTGCGCGCAGCCGAGGAAGTGCTTGCCAGGGCCGACCTCGCGGATTGCGTCCATCGCCTGGCCGTTCTCGGACATGTCCACGCCCGACAGGAAGGTCTGCATCATGCCGGCCTGGTCCACGTCCATCATGAACTTCTCGTAGCCCATCGCGAGGCCACCCTCGAGCCAGCCCGCCGTGTGCAGCACGAAGTTCACGCCCGCGAGGCAGGTCGGCAGCAGCGTGTTCGCAGATTCGTACGCGGCCTGCGCGTCGGGGATCTTCGAGCCGCAAAGGCCGCCGCCCGAGCGGAACGGCACGCCGAGGCGCCGCGCGAGCGCCGCCATCACGTAGAGGACGAGCGCCGGTTCGGGGGTGCCGAAGGTGGGCGCACCGGACTGCATCGAGATCGAGGAGGCGAAGCTGCCGAAGATCACCGGCGCGCCCGGGTTCACGAGCTGCGCGAACGCCATGCCGCAGAGCGACTCGGCGAGCGTCTGCGCCGCGGTGCCGGCCACCGTCACCGGCGACATCGCACCCGCGAGGATGAACGGCGTCACGATCGTCGCCTGGTTCGCGCGCGCGTAGACCTTGAGCGCGCCGAGCATCGTCGCGTCGA
>JBBINS010000089.1:0-12076 GCA_037443765.1 Gammaproteobacteria bacterium | reverse complement strand
CGGCGCCGCGCGTGACGACGAGCTTGAGGAGGCCGGTGCTCGGCAGTCGCGCGGCGGCGCCGAGCTCCGCGGCGAGCACGTCCGCGGCGGGCGCCGGGATGCCGAGGCGCGCGCAGCCGAGCGCGAGGCGGGCGAGATGGCGCTCGAGCAGCCGCGGCCGGCCGTCCCGGACCGCGATCGTCTCGAACAGGCCGTCGCCGAACTCGAGGCCGCGGTCGAGCCGCGCCCCGGCGCCCTGCGGCACGCCGTCCCGCCACAGCATCAGGCGCGCTCCGCGCCGAGCGCGCGCAGCAGCCCGCGCGCCTTGGCGCGCGTCTCCTCGAGCTCGCGGCCGGGATCGGAGTCGGCGACGATGCCGGCGCCGGCGAGGATGCTGAGCTCGCGGCCGGCCTTCGGCAGCGCGCGCACGGTCGCCGTGCGGATCAGGATGTTGAGGTCGAGGCTGCCGTCGCGCCCGAGGTAGCCGAACGAGCCCGTGTAGGCGCCGCGCGGCCGGCCCTCGAGCTCGGCGATGATCTCCATGCAGCGCACCTTCGGGCAGCCGGTGATCGTGCCGCCCGGAAACAACGCCCGGATCACCTGCCCGGGCGTGACGTCGTCGCGTTTCGTGCCGCGCACGTTCGAGACGATGTGGTGCACGTGCGCGTAGCTCTCGATCGTCATGTACTCGTCGACCTCGACGCTGCCGGCGGTGCAGATCCGGCCGAGGTCGTTGCGCTCGAGGTCGAGCAGCATCACGTGCTCGGCCTGCTCCTTGGCGTTGGCGCGCAACTCCGCGGTCACGCGCGCGTCGTCGCCGCGCCGCGGCCGGGTGCCGGCGATCGGCCGCGTCTCGACGCGGTCGCCGCGGCAGCAGACCAGCCGCTCCGGCGACGTCGACAGCACCGTCATGCCCGGCAGAGCCGCAAGGCCGGCGAAGGGCCCGGGGTTGGCGCGGCGCAGGTGCGCGTAGAGCGCCGCCGCGGAAACGCCGTCCGGCAGCCGCGCGCGCCACTCGCGGGCGAGGTTGGCCTGGTAGATGTCGCCCGCCGCGATGTGCTCGAGCGCCCGCTCGACCGCGCGGCGGTAGTGGACCGGGTCGTCCTCGGCGAGTTCGAGCGCCGGGATCGGCGGCGCGGCCGGCGGCGGGTCGGCGAGCGGCTCGAGCCGCCCGGCGAGGTCGGCGAGTTCGGCCTCGGCGCCCGCCTCCGCGGTCAGCCACAACTCGCCGGCGTCGTGGTCGTAGATCGCCGCCGCCCGCACCCGCGCGGCGAACGCGGTCGGGCCGATGCCGCGCGGCAGCCGCAGCCGCGGCTCGACTTCCGCGGCGAGCTCGTAGCCCAAGTAGACGAACCAGCCGCCGTGGAACGGCAGCGGCGAGTCGACGGGTCCCGGCAGGCGCTCGTCGGCGAACCAGTCGTCGAGCACCGGCAGGAAGCCCGCGCCCCCCGCCCCCTCGCCGACCAGGGTGCCGCCGGCGTCGAGCCAGAGCGTCTCGGCGCCGGCCGCGAGCAGCAGGTCGTAGCGGCCGTGCCGGGTGCCGGTGCTCGCGCTCTCGAGCAGGAACGGGAAGCGCGCCGGGTCGGCGATGTGCGCCTGGAGCAGGTCCGGCCGCCAGCGGCCGAGGAGGCGCGCGACGGGCGCGCGGGTCACCGGGCCGCGAGCCACGGCGCGCTCACTTCAGCCGGCGGAACACCAGGCTGCCGTTCGTGCCGCCGAACCCGAAGGAGTTCGAGAGCGCCACGTCGATCTTCATCGGCCGCGCAGTGTTCGGCACGTAGTCGAGGTCGCACTGCGGGTCCGGGTTGTCGAGGTTGATCGTCGGCGGCGCGACCTGGTCGCGGATCGCGAGGATCGTGAAGAGCGCCTCCACCGCCCCGGCCGCGCCGAGCAGGTGGCCGGTCACGGACTTCGTCGAGCTCACCGCGACCTTCGCGGCGGCCGGGCCGAGCGCGCGCTTGATGGCGGCGCTCTCGGCGATGTCGCCGAGCGGGGTCGAGGTCGCGTGCGCGTTGATGTAGTCGAGCGAGTCGGCGTTGACGCCCGCGTCGCGGATCGCGTTCGTCATCGCGAGCCGGGCGCCCTCGCCGTCCTCGGGCGGCGCCGTGATGTGGTGCGCGTCGCCGCTCATGCCGAGGCCGGCGAACTCCGCGTAGATGCGCGCGCCGCGCGCCTTGGCGTGCTCGTACTCCTCGAGCACCAGCGCGCCGGCGCCGTCGCCCATCACGAAGCCGTCACGGTCGCGGTCCCACGGGCGGCTGGCGCGCGTCGGGTCGTCGTTGCGCTCCGACAGCGCCTTCGCCTGGCAGAAGCCGGCGAGCCCGAGCGGGTTGATCGCCATCTCCGCGCCGCCGGCGATCATGACGTCCGCGTCGCCGTACTGGATGCAGCGCGCGGCGATGCCGATGCTGTGGGTCGAGGTCGTGCAGGCGGTGACGATGGCGAGGTTCGGGCCCTTGAGCCCGTAGGTGATCGAGACGTGCCCCGAGATCATGTTGATGATGCTGGCCGGCACGAAGAACGGCGACACCTTGCGCGGGCCCTTGGCCTCGAGCAGCTTCTCGTGGTTGATCTGGATGGTCTCGAGGCCGCCGATGCCGGCGCCCATGGCGACGCCGATGCGCTCGGCGTTGGCCGCGGTCACCGCGAGCCCCGAGTCGTTGATGGCCTGCGTCGCCGCGGCGTAGCCGTACTGGACGAAGGGGTCCATGCGGCGCGCCTCCTTCGGCGCCAGGTAGTCGTCGACGACGAAGCCGCGCACGTCGCCGGCGAAGCGCGTCGGGTAGTTCGCGGTGTCGAAGCGCGTGATCGGGCCGATGAAGCTGCGGCCGTGGACGACGTTGTCCCACGCCTCGGCCACGGTGCTGCCCACCGGCGAGACGATTCCGAGGCCCGTGACGACGACGCGACGCTTGGTCAAGGCGCCTCCGCAACTATGACGAAAACGGTGTAGACAGGAAGCGAACCCGGCGCGTTCCGTGCCGGGCCCCCTCCCGCAGCGAAGCTCAGGCCTTGCCCTGATGCTCCGTGATGTAGTCGATGGCCTGCTGGACGGTCGTGATCTTCTCCGCGTCCTCGTCAGGAATCTCGGTCTCGAACTCCTCTTCGAGCGCCATCACGAGCTCGACGGTATCGAGCGAGTCGGCCCCCAGATCGTCCACGAAGGAGGCATCGCTGGTCACTTCCTCTTCCTTGACGCCCAGCTGCTCGGCGACGATCTTTTTGACTCTCTCTTCAACGCTGCTCATCGTTCTTTAGTCCTCTGTGACGCCAAGGCGTGTCGGGCCCACTGGCGCGCCGGAGACGAAATTGCCCCGGTGACGCGTGGACGGCGCATTTTATGGGAAACGAGGGTCCCCGGCTACGGACGTGTTCTCAAGTTAATTCAATGACTTGGGTCTTTTCGGGCGTTACGGCATGTACATTCCGCCGTTCACCGACAGCGTTTCGCCCGTTACGTAGGCCCCTGCGGGCGAGGCCAAGTACAGGACAGCGGCGGCAATATCCTCCGGAGTGCCGAGCCGGCCGAGCGGGATCTGGGTCGCGAGCCCGGCGCGCTGCTCCTCGTTCAGGGCCCGCGTCATGTCGGTGTCGACGAAGCCCGGCGCCACCACGTTGCAAGTGATGTTGCGCGAGGCGATCTCGCGGGCCAGCGACTTCGTGAAGCCCATGATCCCGGCCTTGGCCGCCGCGTAGTTGGTCTGGCCCGGATTGCCGGTCAGCCCGACGACCGAGGCGATGCTGATGATCCGGCCGGTGCGCGCCTTCATCATGCCGCGCAGCACGGCCTTCGACAGCCGGAACACCGAGGTCAGGTTGGTGTTCAGGATCGCGTCCCAGTCCTCGGCCTTCATGCGCATCAAGAGCCCGTCGCGGGTGATGCCGGCGTTGTTGACCAGGATGCCGACCGCGCCCTCGTGCGCGTCGACATCGGCGAGCGCCGCCTCGACGCTGGCGCCGTCGGCGACGTCGAGGACGAGCCCGCGGCCGGCGAGGCCCTCGGCCGCGAGCGCCGCCGAGATCGAGGCCGCCCCCGCCTCGCTGGTCGCGGTGCCGACGGCCGTCGCACCGTGGCGCGCGAGCGCGAGCAGGATCGCGCGGCCGATGCCGCGCGCGGCGCCGGTGACGAGCGCCACCTGGCCGTCGACCCGGAAGTTCAACGCCGTCGAATTCGTCATGGGGCTGCTCCGTGGGCGAGTGCGGCGGCGAGGCTCGCGGGGTCCTCGATCGCCTGCATCGCGATGTCCTTGTTGCGCTCGATGCGCCGGTTGAGCGAGGTCAGGACCTTGCCCGGCCCGCACTCGACGATCCGCGTCGCGCCGTTCGCGACCATGTCGCGCACCGTATCGGTCCAGCGCACCGGGCTCGACAGCTGCGCGACGACCTGGTCGCGGATCGCCGCGGCCGAGTCGTGGCGCCGGAGGGCGAGCGCGTACACCGGCCAGCGCGGCACCGCGATCGGCACCGCGGCCAGGCGCTCGCGCAGCCGCTCGCCCGCCGCCCGGAGGAGCGAGCTGTGCGCCGGCACGCTGACGGGCAGCAGCAGCGCGCGCTTCGCGCCGCGCGCCTTGGCGGCCTCGAGCGCGCGCGCAACCGCCGCGGCGTGGCCGGCGATCACGAGCTGGCCCGGTGAGTTGTAGTTGACCGGCTCGACGACCTGGCCGGCGGCGGCCTCCGCGCAGGCGGCCTCGACGTCGGCATCCTCGAGGCCGAGGATCGCGGCCATCGCGCCCTGCCCCGCCGGCATCGCCTCCTGCATCACGCGGCCGCGAAACTGGACCGCGGCGACGGCGTCGCGGAACGCGAGCGCCTCGGCGCAGACGAGCGCCGTGAACTCGCCGAGGCTGTGGCCGGCGAGCATCGCCGGGTCCGGTCCGCCGCGGCCGCGGAACGCGCGCCACACGGCGACCCCGGCGGCGAGCATCGCCGGCTGGGTGCGCTCGGTGCTGTTGAGGAGATCCTCCGGGCCCTCGGCGACGAGGCGCCAGAGGTCGTAGCCCAGCACCTCGGAAGCCTCGGCGAAGGTGGCGCCAACGACCGGCTCCGCCGCGGCGAGCGCGCCGAGCATGCCGACCGACTGCGACCCCTGCCCCGGAAACACGACCGCCAGCGACATCGCCTCTCCCCCTGCGTCGAGGGCGGGGATTATAGCGATGCGCGCGGACGACGCAGCGCGACCGCCGCCGCGAGGCCGCCGAGCGCGCCGTAGAGGTGCGCGACGACGACCACCGGCAGCGCCGCGTCGAGCGCGCCCGACAGCGGCCCGGCGATCCGCTCGGCGGCGAGCTTGGCCGCGAGCAGCGCGCCCGTGACGAGCGCCTCGAGCGGCCAGCGCCGCCACGCGAACACGGCCGCCGCCGCCCAGGCGCCGTGCAGCACGCCAGAGAGCCCGAGGTACCAGCCGATGTCGGGCTCGAGTACGTACAAACCGCCGCCGACCGCGAGCGCCGCGGCGAGCACGACGACGAGCCAGTCGCGCGGTCGCGCGTCGGCGACGTACAGCCACCAGAGCAGGCCGAGCCCGGCGAGGTTGAGCGCGAGGTGGCGCGCATCGAAATGCACCAGGTGGCAGGTGACCAGCCGCCACCATTGCCCGGCCGCGATCGCGGCGCGCTCGTAGCGCAGTGCCCCGGTTGCCACGGGCCCCGCGAGCCCCGGCAGCGCGAGCAGCGCCGCGGCGGCGACCAGTCCCGCCAGGCGGTGGCCACGGGCCGCGCCGCGGAACTTCGCGCGGACGCCCTCAGTCAAAGCGGCAATGTCCTTCTGTTATCATTCGCAGTCGTTTCCCGGGCCTTTCCGGCCCGACGGAGTCTAGTCCATGACGATGCGCGCGCGCGGCTTCACGCTGATCGAAATCATGGTCGTCGTGGTGATCCTGGCGATCCTCGGAACGCTCGTCGCGCCGCAGATCCTCGGCCGGATCGACGAGGCGCGGGTCACGAAGGCGAAGAACGACCTGCGGCTGTACGAGAGCGCGCTCGATCTGTACCGGATGGACAACTTCAAGTACCCGACGACCGAGCAGGGCCTCGACGCGCTGGTCCACAGGCCGAACGACCCGAACCTCAAGAACTACCGCGCCGAAGGCTACGTCAAGCAGCTGCAGAAGGACCCGTGGGGCCACGACTACGTCTACGTGGCGCCCGGCACCAACGGTGCGCCGTACGACCTGATGTCGCTCGGCGCCGACGGCCAGGTGGGCGGCACCGGCCTCGACGCCGACATCAGCGTGCGCGACAGCGACAACAACCCCGGTACGACCCGGTAGCGCACCGCGCGGTCCAGCGCACCGTGCGCGCGCTCGCACTGCCGCGTCGAGGCGCCGGCTTCACCCTGATCGAGATCCTGGTCGTCGTCATCATCATCGCGGTGGTGACGTCGATCGCCGTGCTGTCGGTCGGCGTGCTCGGCAAGGACCGCGGCCTCGAGACCGAGGGCGACCGCTACGCCGACGTCGCCGCCGCGGCGACCGAGCAGGCGCAGCTCGAGGGCCGGGACTTCGGCATCTACTTCGGCGCATCGCACTACGAGGTCCTGACCTACGTGACCCGCCGCCAGCGCTGGGAGTCGGTCGCCGACGACCGCCTGTATGCGATCCACGATCTGCCGGCCGGGGTCGTCACCAAGCTCGAGATCGAGGGCAAGCCGATCGTGTTCGCCGAGGACAAGCCGGGCCAGGTGCGGCTGCCGCAGGTGCTGTTCTACTCGAGCGGCGACGTCTCGCCGTACCGGCTGAGCTTCGGGCGCGAGGGCACCGAGGACACGTGGAGCGTCGACGGCAACGCCGACGGCACGCTCAAGGTGACGCTGCCGGGCGCGACGCCGGACGCGACGCCGTCGCCGACGTCGCCGACGTCGGCGACGGCGCCGGCCGCGATGCCGGGCACCGCTTCGGGTTCGACGCTCGGCACGGCTTCGGGTTCGACGCTGGGCACGCCCGCGGGAACGACGCGGTGAGCGCGCACCGGCCACGGGGCTTCACGTTGATCGAGGTGCTGGTCGCGCTCGCGATCGCGTCGATCGGGCTCGCCTCGGTGCTGTCGGTGGTCACGAACTCGGCGCGCAACGCCGTCTACCTGCGCGACAAGACGTTCGCGAGCTGGATCGCCCAGAACAAGGTCAGCGAGCTGCGGCTCGGCACCACGATGCCGTCGGTCGACAAGACCAACGGCGACCTGGAGTTCGCGGGCCAGAAGTGGAAGTGGGAACAGACCGTGACCCAGACCGACGTCCCGGGCCTGCGCCGCATCGACGTCGCGGTGCGATTCGCCGACTCGCCGGCGGACAGCCCGATCGCGACCGTCACGGGCTTCGTCGGCCGCACTCAGGTCGCGGCGCCCGCCACCGGCACGTCGTGGGAACTCGACCTCACGGCCGCGACCGCCGGCGGCGCGACGACCACCCCGCCCGGCACCGCGACCGGCACGACCGCCGCGCCGCTGCAGCCCGCCACCGGCGTGACCACGCATTGAACGCCATCCGCACCCGGGACGCCTGCCGCGGCTTCACGCTGATCGAGGTGCTGGTCGCGGTGTTCCTGCTGGCGGTGCTGTCGGCGTTCGCCTACGAGACGCTGAACTACGTGCGCCGCTCGCGCGAGGTCACCGACGTGGCGTTCGAGCGCGTGCGCGGCCTCGAGCTCGCGCTGCACACGCTGGTGACCGACTTCCAGCAGCTCGAGCCGCGCCCGGTGCGCGACCTGCTCGGCCAGTCGGCGCTGCCGGCGATCCTCGCCGACCCGCGCACGACCAACCTCGTGACGCTAACCCGCGGCGGCTGGCCGAACCCGGCCGGGCTGCCGCGCGGCACGCTGCAGCGCGTGAACTACCGGCTCGACAACGGCACGCTGATCCGCGAGTACCAGACGGTGCTCGACGCGACGCTGGCAAACGCGCCGGTGACGCGCGAGCTCCTCAAGGACGTCGTCAAGATCACGATCCGCTACCTCGACTCGACGCGCGTCTGGCAGGACCAGTGGCCGCCGCTCGCGAGCGGCCCGCAGGGGCCGACGCTGCCGCTGCGGATGCGGCCGATCGCGGTCGAGATCACGATCGAGCTGCGGGACAGCGGCCGCATCACGCGCCTCGTCGAGGTGCCGTCGTGAGGCGCGCGCGCGGCGTCGCGCTCATCGTCGCGCTGGTCGTGGTCGCGCTCGCGACCGTCATCGCGACGCGCATCGGCGCCCACAGCGCGCTCGACCAGCGCCGCGGCGCGACGCTGCTGGCCCAGGAGCAGGCGTTCCAGGTCGCGCTCGGCGCCGAGGCCTGGGCGATCGAGATCCTGCGCGAGGACGCCGAGAACACCAGGCGCGACTCGCTCGACGAGGCCTGGGCAACGCCGCTGCCGCCGATCCCGATCGAGGGCGGCACGGTCGAGGGCGGCATCGAGGACATGCAGGGGCGCTTCAACCTCAACAACCTGGTCACGACCGCCGGCACGAAGAACGTCGCGATGTTCGCCGTCTTCGAGCGGCTGCTGGTGCGGCTGCAGCTCGAGCCGAAGTGGGCCTCGCTGATGGTCGACTGGATCGACGCCGACAGCGTCGCCGACGGCATCGACGGCGCCGAGGACGGCTTCTACACCGGCCTCTCGCCGCCCTACCGCACGCCGAACCGACCGATCACGAGCACGAGCGAGCTGCTCGCGCTGCCGGGCTTCGGCATCGACCGCTACCGCGTGCTGCAGCCGTTCGTCGCGGCGCTGCCGGTCGGCACGCCGATCAACGTCTGCACCGCGCCGGGCGAGGTCCTCGATTCGCTCGCGCCGACCCTCACCACCTTCAGCCAGGACCCGAAGCAGCTCGCGACCAACCGCCAGAAGGGGTGCTTCCCGTACGCCGCGGACGTCAAGGCGGCGATCGACCCGCTGCTGACGCCGGACGAGCGTACGGTCATCGAGCCGATGCTCGCGGAGTCCACCAAGTGGTTCCGCGGCACGATAATCGTCAGTATTGGCACTACGGAACTCACGCTGTACAGTCTCTTCGAGCGCAATCCCGGGGGCTATTCCCGCGTCGTCCTGCGTACCCTCGGCACCGAGTGATCCATGGCTGACTCCTTCGTCCTGCGCTTCCCGGCGCCCGGCGCCTCGGCCGACGCGGCCGAGTGGGTCGTCGTCGACGCCCACGGCGCGCGCGTCACCGCCGCCGGCCGCGGCACGCTCGCCGAGGCCGCCGCCGCGCAGGGCGCCCATCGCCTGCTCGTGCTCGTACCCGGCACCGACGTCACGCTCGCGGCGCCCGAGCTGCCCGCGCGCGGCGGCGGCAAGCTCGCCAAGCTCGTGCCGTTCGCGCTCGAGGAGCAGCTCGCGACCGAGATCGAGGCGATGCACTTCGCGCTCGGCCGGCAGGGGGCCGACGGCCGCGTCGCGGTCGCCGCCGTCGAGCGCGAGCGTTTCGCCGGCTGGCTGGCGGCGCTCGAGTCCGCCGGGCTCGCGCCGGCCGCGATCTACCCGACCTCGCTCGTGGTACCGGACAACCCGGCGCACGTCGTGGTCGTGCTCGAGGGCCAGACGGCCATCGTGCGCCGCCCCGGGGCGCTGCCGCTCGCGCTCGACGCCGACCCGCTGGCGGCCGCGCTCGAGATCGCCGGGCTGCCGACCGGCGCCGCCGACGGCCTCGACCCCGCCGCGAACGTGCTCGTCTACGCCGATTCGGTCGACTGGCCGCGCTACGAGCCGGTGATCGAGGCGCTGCGCGACCGCGTCGCGACGCTCAAGGTGCAGGTGCTCGCCGACGGGATCCTGCCGCTGCTCGCCGCCGGGGCCGCGGCCTCGCCGCCGATCAGCCTGCTGCAGGGCGAGTTCCAACCGCGCGAGGGCCTCGCCGGCCAGTGGTCGCGCTGGCGGCTCGCCGCGTCGCTCGCCGCCGCCTTCCTCGCGCTGCACGTCGCGACGCTCGGCGTCGACTGGTGGCGGCTGAAGCGCGACGAGGCCCGGGTCGACATCGAGCTCCAGGCCGCCGCGACCGAGGCGCTGCCGAACGTGCAGAACCTCTCGCGCCTGCCGAGCCTCAGGGCCGCCGTCGAAGGCCGCGTCCGCAGCACTCGCGCCGCGGTCAACGAGGGTCTGCTCGGCACGCTCGGCGTGCTCGCCACCTCGATCGGCAGCGCGCCCGGCACGCGGGTGCAGTCCCTCAGCTACCGCGGCGGCACGACCGACCTCACGCTCGACGCGCCGGACGTCGCCGCGCTCGACCGCATCCAGCAGGCGGCCAAGGGCCGCGGCTTCGACGCCCAGCTGCAGGGCGCGACGCAGCACGAGCAGCGCTACGAGGGCCACCTGCAGCTCAAGGGGCCGGGCACATGAGCCAGCCGGTGCGCGAGCGGCTCGAGTCCTGGTACGCGTCGCTGAACGCGCGCGAGCAGCTGATTGTCCGGGTCGGCGCGATCGCGGGCGCCGCGCTGCTCGTGGTCGGCCTCGTGCTCCGGCTGCACGGCGTGGTGCAGACCGCCGAGAAGCGCGTCGCCGGCAAGCGCGCCGACGCCGCCTACATCCAGAGCGTGCTGCCGGAACTACGCGCCGCGCCGCCGCCGGCCGCGGGCGGCCAGTCGCTCGTGACGGTCGTCGACCGTACGACGCGCGACGCCGGACTCGCGCTGAACCTCAAGGGCACCGAGCCGAGCGGGATCAGCGGCGTGCGCGTGCGCTTCGAGGGCGCCTCGTTCGAGCAGCTCGTGACCTGGCTGCTGCGCGTCCAGCAGGAGTACGGCCTGATCGTCCAGGCGGCGACGCTCGAGAAGACCGACAGCCCGGGGCGCGTCAACGCCAGCCTGACGTTCGTGCGCTCCTGAGCATGCGCCAGGGGGTCGTCATCGCCATCGTCGGGGCGCTGGTGTTCGTCGGCGTCGGCATCGCGACGCTGCCGGCCTCGTTGCTCGTCGACCGGCTGCCGCCCGACCTCAAGGTCGAAGGCGTCAGCGGCACCGTGTGGAACGGCGCCGCCGACGCGATCCGGCTGCACGGCACGCCGCTCGGCGCGTTCAGCTGGAGCGCCGAGCCGGCCGCCCTGCTGACCGGCGAGCTCGCCTTCCACATCGAGGTCACGCGCGCCGACGGCTACGTGCGCGGCCGGATCGCGGCGACGCTCGGCGGCGCGCTGACCGGCCGCGACCTCGAGATGCAGCTGCCGCTGACGACGCTGCACCCCGGCGCGGACGACGACTGGCGGGGCGGACTGCACGGCACGGTGCAGTCGGTGCGCCTCGAGCGCGGCTGGCCCGTCGCGCTCGTCGGCGCGTTCCAGATGACCGGGCTGACGCCGCCGTCCTCGCAGATGCCGATCGGCGACTACGCGCTCGAGTTCGACGGCCGCGCGGACACGCCGACGCAGCTCGTCGGCCGGGTGCGCGACCTCGCCGCGCCGCTCGTGGTACGCGCGCAGCTCGAGATCAAGCGCGATCGCAGTTACACGCTCGAGGGCGAAGTGACGCCGCGTCCGGACGCGCCGCCCGACGTCAGCCGCGCGGTCGCCTTCCTCGGCAGCCCCGACGCCGCCGGCCGGCGCACCTTCCAGATCACCGGCACGTTCTAGCGGCGCCGCGGGCGCGGTCCACGGAGGCGGCGATGGGCGACACGATCAGCGACGATGCCGCGGCCGGCCGCCTCGAGCTCGAGATCGGCGACGCGATCGCGTTCGTCGACTACCGCCGCACCGGCACGGTGCTGGTCCTCACCCACGCCGAGGTGCCGCCGGCGCTCGAGGGCCGGGGAATCGGGGCGCGCCTGGTGCGCGGCGTGCTCGAGCTCGTGCGGGCGCGCGGCGAGCGCGTCGTGCCGCGCTGCCCGTTCATCGCACGCTACATCGAGCGGCATCCCGAGTACCGCGACCTCGTCGACGCCCGCTGACGCCGGCGCGGGCGCCGCGTTGCCGGCATGACCCCGATCGGGGACGCTCCCGGCAACGGCCGGGCACGCGGGGAGTGCTGATGCTCGAATTCACGATCCTGATCGTGCTCGGTGCCCTCTGGCTGTCGGAGCGCGGCCAGGTGCGGCGCCGCCTCGCGGCGCTCGAGGCCGGCCTCGACGAGCTCAGAAGCGCGCGGCTGCGCGAGCGCCCGGCGCAGCCACCGGCCGCGCCGGTGCCGCCTCCCGCGCCGAC
>JBBINS010000088.1:0-12259 GCA_037443765.1 Gammaproteobacteria bacterium | reverse complement strand
CCGCGCCGCCGTCGCGAGCCCGTCGGCGGCGCTGCGCCTCGCGATCGCGGCCGACGACGCGTCGCGGGTCGGGCAGTTGCTCGCGGCGGGGGCCTCGTTGACGGAGACGGACGGCGACGGCCGAACGCCGCTGCTGCTCGCGACGATCGAGGGCCGGGTCGAGAGCGTGCGCGTGCTGCTGGCGCACGGCGCCGACCCGAACGCGCCCGCGCGCGACGGTCGCAGGCCGCTCGCCGAAGCGCGGGCGCGGCATTTGGACGAGGTCGCGGCGCTGCTCGAGAAGGCCGGAGCCCGGTGACCGCGCCACGGTGCCGAACGCGCCCGCAACGCCTCCCGCCGGAATCACGTCGCATGCCGCAACCGAGGGTCGCAACCGCGCGGGTCGTCTGGCCAGGCGCCGCGTGCCGGCTGTCGCCGGCCCTCGCGGTCCTCGCGCTCGTCATCGCCGGCGCGGGCGCGCCGCCGCTCGCGATCGCCGCGGATGCGAGCGAGCCGGGACTGCCCGAGGTCGTGGTCGGCTCGAGGCCGCTGCCCGGCACGGTGGTGCCGCTCGACGCATTGCCGGCCGAGGTGCGCTCGCTCGAGCTGCCGGCCGGTGACGGCGCGCCCGGGCGGACCGCGACCGGGGCGCTCGCCGACCGGTTCGCGGGCATCGGCCTCGAGGACGCGCTCGGCGACGGTTGGCAATCGAGTCTCGCCTACCGGGGCTTCGCGGCCTCGCCGGTGCTCGGTACGCCACAGGGCCTCGCGGTCTACCAGGACGGCGTGCGCCTCAACGAGGCATTCGGCGACGTCGTCAACTGGGACCTCGTGCCGATGTTCGCGGTGCGGCGAATCGACATCGCCGGCGCGAGCCCGATGTACGGCGCGAACGCGCTCGGGGGCGCGGTCGCATTCACCACCAAGAACGGCGCGACCGACCGCGGTCTCGCGGCGGCATTCGAGGGCGGCTCGTTCGCGGCGCGCGCCGCGACCGTGGAGTACGGCGGTCGCGCCGGCGACCTCGCCTGGTATGCCGGCGGCCGCGCCCTCGACGAGGACGGCGCACGCCGGTTCTCCGCCAACTCGCTGCGCCAGCTGTACGCGGACCTGCGCTACGCGACCTCGCGCGACACCGTCGCGCTCAGCGTCACGAGCGGCGAGGACCGCCTCGACGGCCCGGGCGCGGCGCCGCTCCAGGAACTCGCGCTCGGCCGCACGCTGACCTTCACCGGGCCCCAGCAGACCGACAACCGCGTCGGCCTCGCGACGCTGCGCGTCGAGTCGCGACTCGGCGCGTCGACCTCGATTACCGGCGTCGCGTACTACCGGCGGCTCGCGCAGGACCTCGCGAACGGCAACAGGACCGGCTACCGCGCATGCCGCACGGCGATTGGCGCGGGCCTGCTCTGCCAACCGGATGGCGTCACGCCGCTCACGAGCCTCGACGGAGCGCCGGTCGCCGACCCGAGTGGCGGTGGAGCCGTGCCGCTCGGCGAGAACGACCTCGAGTCGGTGACCGCGACGACCCGCGGCGGCAGCGCGCAGCTCGCCGGGGCCGCGACGCTGTTCGGACTCGGCCACGCGCTCGCGACCGGCGCCTCGGTGGACGCGTCGCGCATCGCGTTCGACACGAACGCACGCGTCGGCGCGCTCGACCGGGCGCTGCAGGTGCTGCCGGGCGGAGCGGTCATCGGCACGGCCGAGGGCACGCCGTTCGCCGCGACGCCGGTCGCGCTCGGCGCCCGGGCCCGGACGCTCGCCGCCCACGCGAGCGACGCGGTGACACTCGCCGCGGGGCTCACGCTGACGGCCAGCGCGCAGTACGCGGTCGAGGACCTCGACCTGGCCGACCGCCGCGGCACGGCGCTCACCGGGTCGAGCCGCTTCCAGCGCTTGAACCGGTCGCTCGGACTCACGTACCGCACGACCGCGGGCCCGACCGTCTACGCCGGCTACGCCGAGACGGCCCGCGCGCCGACACCGAGCGAGATCGAGTGCTCGGATCCCGCGCGGCCGTGCCTGTTGCCTTCGGCGTTGGCCGGCGATCCGCCGCGCCTCCGGCAGGTCGTGGCCCGAACCTGGGAGGCCGGCGTGCGCCAGGCGGGCGGCGCGGCGGGCATCGCCGGCCTCGGCTTCAGCGCTGGCGTGTTCCGCGCCGCGGTCGCGGACGACATCTACGGCATCGCCACCGGCACCGGCAGCGGCTACTACGCCAACATCGGCGCGACGCGCCGGCAGGGCCTGTCGGCGGACGCCGCGTACCGGGCGGAGGACTGGTCCGGGTTTGCGAGCGGGGCGCTCGTCGACGCGACGTTCCGCGATGCACTCTCGATCCCCTCGCCCGACAATCCGTTCGCCGACGCGAACGGCGACATCGCGGTACGGCCCGGCGCGCGGCTGCCGGGGATTGCCCGGCTCAGGGCCTCGGTCGGCGGCGAGTGGCGCGCCACCGCGGCACTGCGTGTCGGCGCGACCCTGGTGGCGACCGGCCCGTCGGTCTTCCACGGCGACGAGTCGAACCAGAATCCGCGCCTGCCCGGCTACACGCGCGTCGACCTGAACGCGACGCTCGCGGTCGGCGAGCGGATCGAGCTCACGCTCGCGCTGGTGAACGCCCTCGACGCGCGGTACGCGACCTATGGCCTGTACGCCGACCCCACCGGTGTCGGTGCACCGGGCGTGCCGCCGGCCGGCGGCGGCAGCGGCGTCGCGGTCGACCCCCGCTTCGAGAGCCCGGCGCCGCCGCTCGCATGGCGCCTCGCGCTGCGCGCGCGCTTCTGAGCGCGGCGCGCGACGGCGCCCTGCTAGAGTCGGGGCGCCGCGGACCGCGGCGGTCGAGCGGGCGCGCCGGGGGATCGACATGGCGATGCAGGGCGCTCCCGGGTGCGTGGCGGTCCTCGCCGCGCTCGTGGCCGCCGCTGCGGCACCGTGCCGCGCGGTGGACGGCGCATCCGCTGACGTGCCCGGGTGGCTCTATCCGCTCAACCCGCCCAGTGCGGGAACCACGCCGCACGCCGCTCCCGCGCGGCGCGTGCGCATCCCGGGCGTCGCGACCTCGTTCCCCGAGGCCGAGCTCGGCGACCTCTTCTTCGCGCCCGACTGGCGCCCGGCGTCGCACGCGCCGATGCCGGAGATTGTCGCGCGCGGCCGGCCGCCGGACGTCTACGCGTGCGGCTACTGCCACTCGCCGAGCGGCCAGGGGCGCCCCGAGAACGCGGCGCTCGCGGGTCTGCCGGCCGCCTACATCATCCGGCAGGTCGAGGATTTCCGCAGTGGCGCCCGCCGCGGCGCCTGGCCCGGCCACTACCTGCCCTCCGAGCTCATGGCCGGGGTCGCGCAGCACGCGAGCGGCGACGAGATCGCGGTGGCCGCGGGCTACTTCGAGCGGCAGACCCTGAAGGCGCGCGCGATCGTGCGCGAGCGCGCGCGCGTGCCGCGGCTGCGGGTCATCGGCTGGGTGTATGCCGCGGACCCCTCCGGGGGCGAGGAGCCGCTCGGCGAGCGCCTGCTCGAGACCGCGCCGGACCCGGTGCGGCACGAACGGCGCGACGACGCGATGCGCTACGTCGTGTACGCGCCCCCGGGCAGCGTCGCGCGCGGCGGCGCGATCGCCCGCACCGGCGGCGGCGTGACGGCCGCGTGCTCGAGCTGCCACGGCCAGGGACTCAAGGGCGTTGGCCTCGTGCCGCCGCTCGCCGGTCGTTCGCCGACCTACCTGCTGCGGCAGCTGCTGGCGTTCCAGACGGGCGCGCGCCGCGGACCCGGCGGCGGTCCGATGCAGCCCGTCGTCGCGGCGCTCGCCATCGGACAGATGATCGACGTCGCCGCGTACGCCGCGTCGCTGCCGCCGTAGCGGTGGCCGCACATGGACGCGCGGCGTCCTGACTAGCGCGCCGACTCCGCCCGGCAACGCGCGAGGGTGGCGTCGATGCCGAGCCGAGCGATCGTGCCGGCGTGGTAATCGGTCAGCCAGATCGACCCGTGGCCGACGCCGAGCGAATCGCCGCCTGGCCCCGTCCACTGACACAGCAGCGCGCCGGTCGTCGCCTCGACGACCGACAGCGGCACCTTCTCCATCGTGGTCCAGATCATCCCGGCGCCGAAGCCGATGTCGCCACCGGGCCCGGGGGTGCCGAGTTCGATCGTCTTCGTGACCTCGCGCGTGCGCGCGGCGATGCGCGTCAGCGAGCCGTCGCCCTGGTTGAGCGTCCAGACCGCGCCCGCACCGGCGGCCAGGAACCGAGGCCGCGGGCCGACGTGGACCGTCGCGAGCACCGCACCGCTGCCGGCCGCGACGACCGTGAGTTCCTCCCCGTCCGCGCGCGTCACCCAGATCTGGCCATCGCTGTAGAGCGGGTTGTGCGAGCCGCTCGGTACCGGCACCGTCTGCCGCACGCGGCCCGTCGCCGGATCGATGCGGACGAGGGACGCGCGGTCGTCGACGATAAGCCAGACGCTGTCGGCACTCGCGGTGATGCCGCCTTCTTTCGCCGCCGGCGCGAGGCCGGGCACGATCGTGACCTCCCGGGTCCGCAGATCGACGCGCGCGAGTGCATTCGGCTCGCCGCACAGCGGCACCCACAGGCTGCCGAAGCCGACGGCGAGGCCGGCGCAGGGGTTGCCGGGCAGCGGCACCGTCGCGATCCGCCGGTTCGAGCGCGGATCGATCTGCTGGACGGCGTCCGGCCCGGTCGTCCCGACCCAGACCGCATCGTCGGTGATCGCCACCCAGTCGGCCGTCGTGCCGAGCGCGATCACCGCCGTCGGGACGAGTTCGCCGATGCGACGGCGCGCCGGCGGATCGGCCGCCGCGACCGTCACGAAGCCCCACGCGGCGAGCCCGCCGAGTACGAGCGCCGCCAGAGCGTTCCGGCCCCGAAGTCTGTCAACGTCGCTCATCACGCGGGTACTCGTTCCTGCTGCGCCGCATGTTCGCGAATGGCCGTCGGGTTGGCAACGACTGCCGCGCCGGGACGCGGGCTGGTGGATCGCGACGCAAGGTGCCCGGCTCGCCAATCCGATGTAACCTCGGCGCCGAACCCCCTCCGCCCGGTTTCACCGCGCGACCGCCGGACGCGGCGCGGACGGACGAAGGGCACCCCATTCCCACCGACGGAGTCCCCACGATGCGCCGACTCGATGCCTGGCTGCTCGCGCTCACCCTGATGGCCCCGGCCGCGGCGTGCCTCGCCGCCGACGCGCCGGCCGGCGACCGCCCGGCCGGGAAGCCGGAGACCCCCAGAGCCGAACCGTTCAAGCCGGAGCAGTCGACGAGCAAGGGCAGCGTGACCGTCGAAGGCCGGAGGATCGACTACGACGCGGTCGCCGGCACGCTCGTCGTCCACACCAAGGACTGGGACGACGTCCCGCAGAATGCCGACAAGGACGACAAGAACGGGCCGGCCGAGGCGAGCATGTTCTACGTCGCCTACTTCGCCTCCGACCCGAAGGGCGGCCCGCGGCCGGTGACGTTCATCTACAACGGCGGCCCGGGCTCGGCGACCGTCTGGCTGCACATGGGCGCTTTCGGGCCGAAGCGCGTCGTGACCGCCGACGACTCGCACACGCCCGCCGCGCCCTACGCGATCGTCAACAACGACTTCAGCCTGCTCGACGCGAGCGACCTCGTGTTCATCGACGCGCCGGGAACGGGCTTCAGCCGCGTCGCCGGCAAGGACCACGACAAGGCCTTCTACGGCGTCGACCCCGACGCGCAGGCCTTCGCCGACTTCATCACGCAGTTCCTCGCCAGGTACGGCCGCTGGAATTCGCCGAAGTACCTGTTCGGCGAGAGCTACGGCACGACGCGCTCGGCGGCGCTCGTGAACATCCTCGAGACCGACCGCTCGATCGACTTCAACGGCGTGATCCTGCTGTCGCAGATCCTCGCCTTCGACGGCAGCGTCGACCGTGCCGAGTCGAACCCCGGCGTCGACCTGCCGTACGAGCTCGCGCTGCCGACCTACGCGGCGACGGCCTGGTACCACCACCGGCTGCCGGATGCCCCGAAGGAGCTCGCGCCGCTCCTCAAGGAGGTCGAGCAGTTCGCGACGCACGACTACGCCCTCGCGCTCTCGGCCGGCGTCGCGCTGCCCGACGCCGAGCGGCGCGCGATCGTCGCGAAGCTGCACCGTTACACCGGGCTTCCCGAGGACTACATCGAGAAGGCGAACCTGCGGGTCAACGGCGGCGAGTTCCGCAAGACGCTGCAGGCCGACAGCGACCTGACGACGGGCCGCCTCGACACGCGCTTCAACGGACCGACGCTCGACCCGCTCGCCAAGACCGCGGACTACGACCCGCAGTCGGCGGCGCTGCGCTCGGCCTACGTGTCCGCGTTCAACGACTACGTGCGCAAGGACCTGCGCTACGGCGATGTCAAGACATTCAAGCCGTCGGTCGCGCTGTTCCGCACCTGGGTCAGTGCGCACCAGGCGCCGGGGTCCAACTTCCCGGCCGCGCACGCCACCAACGTGATGCCGGACCTCGCCAACGCGATGAAGAACAATCCGAACCTCAAGGTCATGCTGCACGCCGGCTACTACGACCTGGCGACGCCGTACTTCCAGGGGATCTACGAGATGCAGCACCTGCCGATGGCGGCGAGCCTGCAGAAAAACATCGAGTACCAGTTCTACGAGTCCGGGCACATGGTCTATGCGCACGAGGCATCGCTGAAGACGCTGCACGACTCGGTGGCGGCGTTCATCCACCGCACCGACAACGTCAAGGCGCGGTGAGCCGAAGCTGCGGCGCGGCGCTCAGCGCCGCGTCGCCGCGAAGCAGCGGGACTGGTGGTCGTCGACGACGCCGACCGCCTGCATGAAGGCGTAGCAGATCGTCGAGCCGACGAACGTGAAGCCGAGACGCTTCAGCTCCTTGCTGAGCGCGTCGCTCTCCGGCGTCGATGCGACGATGTCGCCGAGGGCCCGCGGCCGCCGGCGGCGGCGGCCCGGCCGGTGCGCCCAGACGACTTCGCCGAGGCTGCCGCCCGCCTCCTTGAGCCCGAGGTAGGCGCGTGCGTTCGTGACGAAGCCCTCGACCTTGAGGCGATTGCGGACTATTCCCGGATCGGCGAGCAGCGCCGCCTGCTTGCGCGCCGTGTAGCGCGCGATGCGCGCGGCGTCGAAGCCGTCGTAGACGCGCCGGTAGTGCTCGCGCTTCCTGAGCACCGTGATCCAGCTCAGCCCCGCCTGCGCCCCCTCGAGGCACAGCATCTCGAACAGGCCCGCGTCGTCCCGCAGCGGCACGCCCCACTCGGTGTCGTGGTAGCGGACGTACAGGGGATCCGTGCCGCACCAGGCGCAGCGGTAGCGGCCGTCCGCGTGCTTGAGGACCGGCCGGCGCCGCGACGCGTCGGCCTCAGCCACGGCCGCGACCCCGGTCACAGGCCGAGCGCATCGCGCAACCGGTAGCCGACCACCGCCGCCGGCAGGAACCACGGGTCGCCGGTGTAGAACGGCCGCGCCGGGAAGCGCAGGCCCGCGAGCGCCGTCGCGCCCCCCGCGCGGCCGCTCATCGTCAGGCCGACCTTGCGGCCGTAGTAGGTCGCGCTCGGCACGCCCTGGCCGCAGTAGCCCATGCAGTAGTAGAGCCCGCGATCCTCGCCGACGTGCGGCAGCGTGTCGAAGGTGAAGCCGACGAAGCCCATCCAGGCACGGCTGATGCGCACGCGGGCAAGCTCGGGGAAGATCTGCGCGAGCATCGACCGCAGCCGCGGCACGCAGCGCGTCGCATCGGTCTCGCGCGCGGCGGCCCGGCCACCGAACAGGATCCGGCGCCCGTCGGGCGACGGCCGGTAGTAGACGACGACGCGGCGCGTGTCGCCGATGTTGCGGCCGTGCGGAATCAGCCGGCGCACGAGCTCCGGATCGAGCGGCTCGGTCGCGATGATGTAGCTGCCGATCGGCAGGATGCGTCGGCGGTGCCAGGGCGCGAACGTGCCGGTGTAGCCGTTCGTCGCGAGCAGCACCTGGCGGGCCCGCACGGTGCCGCGCGACGTCCGGACCTCGAAGCCGTCGCGCGTGCGCGCGAGCGCCTCGACCGCGCAGTGCGCGCGAAACTCCGCGCCGACGGCACTCGCGCGCGCGTGCAGCGCCCGCACGAGCTTCGCCGGGTGGACGGCGGCGTCGCCGGGATAGACGACGCCGCCGTGGTAGAACGGCGTGTCGATCTCCTCGGCCTGCCGCTCCGGCGGAACGATGCGGAACGGCGCCTCGAAGCCCTGCGGCTGGGACTCGGCCTCGTGCACGAGCGCGCCAAAGAGGCGCCGCGTGTGGGCGCCGACGAAGCAGCCGACGTCGCGCCAGTCGCAGTCGAGCCCCTCGGTGCGCGCCAGCGACCGGAGGTTCGCGACCGCCTCGACCGCCTCCTGGTAGATGCGCGTCGCGACCCGCGCGCCGTGCAGCGCGGTCAGCCGCGCGTGGCTCGGCTTGATGCTGAAGGCGACCTGGCCGCCGTTGCGCGCCGAGCAGCCGCTGCCGATGCCGCCCGCGTCGACGACCAGCGTCGAACGGCCCGCGAGCGCGGTCTCGCGCGCGGCCGTGAGGCCGGTGTAGCCGCTGCCGACGATCAGCACGTCCACCGCCTCCGGCAGCGCCGCCTCGGGCGCGTGCGGCAGCGGCGCGTCGAGCGTCCAGTAACACTCCGGCGCGTAGTCGTCCGCGTACATCAGCCGTGCGCCCCGCCGTCCGGCGGCCTGCGGTCGCGGTACGGGAAGAACCAGGGCTTGCGTTCCATCAGGTAGTCGAGGTGCACGTGCTTGGGCTCGCGGAACGCGTCCAGGCCCTCGGCGCCGAGCTCGCGGCCGATGCCGCTGTGGCGCATGCCGCCGAATGGCGCCGCGTCGTTGTCGGTCAGCGGGTCGTTGATCCAGAAGGTTCCGGCCTTGATCGACTCCATCGCCCGCATCGCGGTCGCGAGGTCGCGGGTGTAGATCGAGGCGCCGAGCCCGTACTCGGAGTCGTTCGCGAGCCGGATCGCCTCGTCGGCGTCGGCCACCGGCGTGATCGCGAGCACCGGCCCGAAGATCTCCTCGCGCGTCGCGACGCTGCCGTGACGCACGTCGGCGAGGATCGTCGGCTGGAAGAAGTGCCCCCGGAGTCCCGACGGCATGAATGACCGCCCGCCGAGCTTGAGGGTGGCGCCGTCCTTGAGGGCGCGGGCGACCTGGTCCTCGACCCGGCGCGACGCCTCGAGCGAGATCAGGGGGCCGAGGTCCGTGTCGGGCTTCATCGGGTCGCCGACCTCGAGGAAGGCGACGTACTGGTGCATGCGCTCGACGAATTCGGCGGCGATCGGCCGCTCGACGTAGATCCGCTTGCTCGAGGTGCAGACCTGCCCCGAGTTCAGCAGCCGCGCCCAGGCGACGCCGGGCACGGCGACGTCGAGGTCGGCGTCCTTGAAGACGATGAACGGGTCGATCGAGCCGAGCTCGAGGTTGACCTTCTTGAGCTGAGCCCCCGCCGCGGCCGCGATCCTGCGGCCGACGGCCGTCGACCCCGTGAAGGCGACGAGGTCGACGTCGGGATGCTCGGCGAGCGCGGTGCCGGTCGCGGCGGCGCCGGTCAGGACGTTGATGACGCCGGGCGGCAGCACGTCGTAGACCTCGGCCAGCTTCAGGTTCGAGAGCGGATTCTGGTGCGGCGGCTTGCACACGACGGTGTTGCCCGCCGCGATCGCCGGCGCGACCTTCCACGCCATCAGCAGCAGCGGGAAATTGAACGGCACGATCGCCGCGACCACGCCGTACGGCTCCTTGATCGTGAAATTGAGCTGGTGCGGCGCGACGGGCGGCACGGAGTTGCCGTAGCTCGAGCGCGCCACCTCGCCGTAGTACTCAAAGCACGCGGCCACCCAGTCGATGCAGTCGGTCGCCTCGCACAGCGGCTTGCCGGTCTCCTGGGTCATCAGCGCCGCGAGCGCGTGCTCGCGGGCCCGGATCCGGCCGCCGATCTCGCGCAGCAGCTTCGCCTTCTCGACGCCGGGGACCCGCCACCACGAACGCTGGGCGGCGCGCGCCGCCGCGACCGCACGCGCGACGTCGTTGGGTCCGCAGTCGGGCACGCAGCCGAGCGGCTTCAGCGTCGCCGGGTTCGTGATCTCGCGGCTCGCCTCGGTCGACGCGTCGACCCAGGCGCCATTGATCAGGATCTTGTGCACGCCGTGCGCCTCCCGGTGATTCGCGGCCCGGCTATGATGCCTCAGCGCCGCGACCGCCCGGTAGCGTCCCAAACCGGGCCACGGCAGAATGCGCCATGCCCGCGACCCCCGGTTCGACCGCGCTGCTGCTCTGGCTCACGCCCTCGCTGATCGCGCTGTTCCTGTACGGCATCGGCCAGGGGCTCGTGAAGAAGTACATCGGCGAGGTCTCCCCGGCCCGCTTTTGCCTGTATTTCGTGCTGGCGCGCTCGATCGTGTTCCTCGGCTACTTCGCCTTCGGCGGCGACCGGCCGCCGCTCGCGGCGGCGGACGGCCACGAGTTCCTCGGGCTCGGCGTGCTCGCCTACCTGTTCGACGGCACGGGCTGGATCCTGTATTTCGAATCGATTATCGCCGGCCCGATCACGATCGTCGGCACGCTGTCGGCCGCCTACCCGGCGCTGACGGTCGTGTTCGCGCGGCTGTTCCTCGGCGAGGAACTCAACGCGCTGCAGTACGGGGCCGTCGCCCTCGTCATCGGCGGTTGCCTCGGCCTGTCGTACTCGCCGGCGGGCGAGGGCCAGAAGATCACCAACCGGCGCTGGATCCCGCTCGCGTTCTCGGCGCTCGTGTGCTGGGCGACCTCCAACACGATCACGAAGTTCGCCTACACGATGCCCGAGGCCAGCGAGATCAACCTGTCGCTGTGCGGCGCGATCGGCGGCGCGCTGTCGCTCGGCAGCTACGGGCTGTTGAAGGGGCGCCAGGGCGCCCATTCGCTGCGGGAATGGGTCCATTCGTTCGCACCGATGGGGATGATGGCGAGTGGCGATCTCGGCGTGCTGATCGCGATGCACGCGGGCCCGGCATCGATCGTCGTGCCTCTGACCGGCGCCTACCCGGTCGTGACGCTCGCCTTCGCGGCGCTCGTGCTCAAGGAGCGGATCGCGCTGCTGCAGTACGCCTGCATCGCGGCGATCATCGTCGGCATGATCCTGTGCCCAAGTTGAATGGCCCGCGGCGCGTGAGTCGGGCCTGACCGAAATGCGCCGCGGCGCGCCGTGCGGCATAGTCGGCCCCGGACACCACGAACCGTGCCGGCCCGGCGGCCGACGGCGGGGCGACGCATGCGACACGACTACCTCGGCAACCCGGTCACGGGCGCGGGCGACGCGACGCTCGCCGCCGTCGACGACTTCGTCGGCGGCTTTCTCGGCTACGAGGAGCGCATCCTCGGCATCCTCGCGGCGGCGGACGCCGACCCGGGCAGCTGCCTCGCGAACGCCTACGCCGGCTGGCTGTGGATGTTCCTCGAGTCTCCGGCGGCGCCGGGCCGCGCCGCCGGCTACCTCGCCCGTGCCGAGCGCGCGGCGCCGGGCGCGACGCGCCGCGAGCGGCTGGTCGTCGACCTGCTCCGCGAATGGGTGGCCGGTGACGTCGTCGGCGCGACGCGATGCGCCGACGCGATCCTCGCCGAGGCGCCGCGCGACCTCGCCACCCTGAAGCTCCACCAGTACCTCGACTTCAACCGCGGCCTGTGCCCGCAGATGCTGCGCGTCGCGCTCGGCGCGCTGCCGGCCGCCGCGGACGTGCCCCAGCTGCACGGCATGCTCGCCTTCGCCTACGAGCAGTGCCACCTGCTCGCCGACGCCGAGACCGCGGCCCGCCGGGCGCTCGCGATGCTGCCGCGCGAGCCGTGGGCACAGCACGCGCTCGCGCACGTGATGCTCAGCGCGGGGCGCGTCACCGAGGGCATCGGCTTCCTCGAGGCGACCAGCCACACGTGGACGGGTCTCACGTCGTTCATGTACACGCACAACTGGTGGCACCTCGCGGTGTTCTACATCTCCGCGGGGCGCTTCGACGACGCGCTCGCGGTCTACGACCGGCACGTCTGGGCACGCGACCAGAGCTACTCGCAGGACCAGATCGGCGCGGTGTCGCTGCTCGCGCGCCTCGAGCTCGCCGGCCGGCCGGTCGGCGACCGCTGGACGGCGCTCGGCGCCCACCTGCGCGCGCGCCGCGGCGACACGGTCGAGCCGTTCCTGACGCTGCAGTACCTGTACGGCCTCGCCCGCGCCGGCTTGCCCGAGGCGGACGAGCTGCTCGCGGCAGTCGGCCGGCACGCGCGCGCGGC
>JBBINS010000087.1:0-12299 GCA_037443765.1 Gammaproteobacteria bacterium | reverse complement strand
CGAAGAACGCCTCGCGCTTGGCGGGCGTCACGGGGCGCTTCCGGCGGGACCGCGGGCGCCGAGGCGCGCCGCGCGGCGCGCGGCGCGGTGGGCGTCCCGCGCCACGTGCGCCCCGAAGCGCTGCCGGTAGCGCACGGCGAGCGCGCGCAGCGTCGCGAGCGGCAGCGGTGCCGGCCCGACCTCGACCATCGTGATGCAGTCGACCGGGCAGGGCGGCAGGCAGAGGTCGCAGCCGGAGCACTCGGCGGCGATCACCGTGTGCAGCTGGCGGCGGGCGCCGACGATCGCGTCGACCGGGCACGCCGGCAGGCACTTCGCGCAGCCGATGCAGACCGCTTCGTCGATCACCGCCACCCGCGGCGGTGCCTCGACGCCGTGCACCGGATTCACCGGCTTCGCGGCGCGGCCGAGCGCCGCCGCGAGCGCGGCGGCCGTGGCGGCGCCGCCTGGCGGGCACTGGTCGATGTCGGCGGCGCCCGTGGCGAGGGCCTCGGCGTACGGCCGGCAGCCGGCGAAGCCGCAGCGCGTGCATTGCGTCTGCGGCAGCAGCAGGTCGAGCTGATCGACGAGCGCCGCGGGCACGGAGCTACTTGACGGCCATCCCGGCGGCCGCGCCCGCATCGGGGCTGACGAGGAACACGCCGGAACCGTCGCCGCTCGCGGCGAGCACCATGCCCTGGGAGACGCCGAAGCGCATCTTGCGCGGCTTCAGGTTCGCGACGATGACGACGTGCCGGCCGACCAGCTGTTCCGGTGCGTAGGCGCTGCGGATGCCGGCGAACACGGTGCGCGGCTCGGCGCCGACGTCGACGGTGAGCTTGAGGAGCTTGTCCGCGCCCTCGACGTACTCGGCGGCGACCACGCGCGCGACGCGCAGGTCGATGCGCGCGAAGTCGTCGACCGTGATCTCCGCCGGCGGGTCCGCTGCGGCGACGGGCTTGGCGGCCGCGGCAGGTGCGGCTGCCGCCGCAACGGGCGCCGGGGCGGCCGCCGGCGGCGCCTCGGCCTCGATCAGCGTCGCGACGACCTTGGGGTCGAGCCGGGTCGCGAGCGGCTCGTAGGTGGCGAGCGGCGCGTCGAGCAGCGGCGTCGCGACGTCGTCCCAGCGCCGGAGCGGGCGGCCGAGGAAGACCTCGGCGCGGTCGGCCATCGCCGGCAGCACGGGCTTGAGGAAGGTGATCAGGACGCGGAACAGGTTGATGCCCTGCGTGCAGACCGCGAGGGCCTCGGCGGCGCGCGCCGGATCCTTGGCGAGATTCCAGGGCTTGTGCGCGTCGATGTACTGGTTCGCGCGGTCGGCGAGCGCGGCGAT
Source organism: Gammaproteobacteria bacterium (assembly GCA_037443765.1). Taxonomy (GTDB): domain Bacteria; phylum Pseudomonadota; class Gammaproteobacteria; order Steroidobacterales; family Steroidobacteraceae; genus CAIKZZ01. The sequence continues at coordinate 10,987 of JBBINS010000087.1, read as the reverse complement.
CTCGCGGATCGCCGCCGCGAAGTCGCAGCGCTCGTAGAGGGCCGCGACCCGCCCGCGGGCCTCCGCGAACTCGGCGTAGAGCCCGGGCTCGGGCAGCTCGGCCGCGAGCCGCCCGCCGCCGCGGGCGACGAAGCCGGCGCAGCGGCTCGCGATGTTGACGAGCTTGCCGACGACGTCGGAGTTGTAGCGGCTGACGAAGTCGTCGAGCGACAGGTCCATGTCCTCGACGCCCGGGCTCAGCTTGGCCGCGAAGTAGTAGCGCAGCGCCTCCGGCGGCAGCCGCTCGAGGTAGCGCTGGCCGGTAATGAACGTGCCGCGCGACTTCGACATCTTCTGGCCGTTGACGGTCAGGAAGCCGTGGGTATGAACCGCCGTCGGCCGGCGGAAGCCCGCGCCCGTCAGCACCGCCGGCCAGAAGAGCGTGTGGAAGTAGAGGATGTCCTTGCCGATGAAGTGGTGCAGTTCCGCGGTGCTGGCGGCGCCCCACCAGCCGTCGAAGTCGAGGCCGTCGCGGCGCGCCAGCGCGAGGCTCGCGCCCATGTAGCCGATCGGCGCGTCGAGCCAGACGTAGAAGTACTTGCCCGGGTGGCCGGGAATCTCGAAGCCGAAGTATGGCGCGTCGCGGGAGATGTCCCAGTCGCGAAGCCCCGCGTCGAACCACTCGTCGAGCTTGTTGGCGACGCTGTGGTCGATGGCGCCGGAGCGCGTCCAATCCCGCAGCATCGGCTCGAACGCCGCGAGCCTGAAAAAGAGGTGCTCCGACTCCCGCTCGATCGGGCGCGTGCCGCTGACGACCGACACCGGGTCGATCAGCTCCGACGGCGAGTAGGTCGCGCCGCAGACCTCGCAGCTGTCGCCGTACTGGTCCTTCGCGCCGCACCGCGGGCAGGTGCCCTTGACGTACCGGTCCGGCAGGAACATCTGCGCCTCGGCGTCGTACGCCTGACGGATCGTGCGGCGCGCGATGTAGCCGGCCGCGTCCAGCGCGCGGAAGATCCGGTCCGTCATCTCGCGGTTCTCGGCGCTGTGCGTCGAGTGGAAGAAGTCGTACTGGATCAGGAACCCGGCGTAGGTCGCCCGGTGCTCCTTGGCGACCCCGGCGATCAGCTCCTCGGGCGTGATGCCCTCGGCCTGCGCCTTGAGCATCATCGGCGTGCCGTGCGTGTCGTCGGCGCAGACCAGCACGCACTCGTTGCCGGCGAGGCGCATGAAGCGCGCCCAGACGTCGGTCTGCACCGCCTCGAGGATGTGGCCGAAGTGCAGCGGGCCGTTGGCGTAGGGCAGGGCGTGCGTGACGAGGATGCGGCGCATGGAGGTTCGGGCGGGCCGGGCGTGGCCGATCATTATGCCAGCGGCCCGGGCGGGCCGCTCAGCCGTCGTTCCGGTACTGCTCGAAGCGCTGCTTGTTGATCGCCTTGCGGAACGCCTCGCGCCCGGTGATCACCTTGGTGTCGAGCAGCTGCTGGATCGCCATGTCCATCGTGCGCATTCCGAACACCGAGCCGCTCTGCATCGTGTTCTCGAGCTGGTCGATCTTGCCCTGGCGGATCAGGTTCTGGACGGCGGCCGAATTGACGAGGATTTCGAGCGCGGCGACCCGCCCGGCCTGGCCGGCACGCGGCAGCAGCTGCTGCGAGATCACGCCGCGCAGGCTGGTCGACAGCATGGTGCGGACGTGCGACTGCTTGTCCGACGGGAACGCGTTGACGATCCGGTCGACGGTCGGCGCGGCGCCGTTGGTGTGCAGCGTGCCCATCACGAGGATGCCCATCTCGGCGGCCGAGACGGCGATGCTGATCGTCTCGAGGTCGCGCATTTCGCCGACCAGCACGACGTCCGGGTCCTCGCGCAGGGCCGAGTGCACGGCATCCGCGAACGACGGCGCGTGGACGCCGACCTCGCGCTGGCTGATCAGGCAGCTCTTGCGCTGGTGCACGAACTCGATCGGGTCCTCGACCGTAAGGATGTGGCCCTTCAGGCGGGTATTGATGTCGTCGATCATCGCCGCGAGCGTCGTCGACTTGCCAGAGCCGGTCTTGCCGGTCACGAGGATGAGGCCGCTGTTGGCCTTGCAGAGCGTGCGCACGGCCTCCGGCATGTTGAGCTGGTCGAGCGTCAGCGCCTCGGACGGGATCACTCGCAGCACGGCCCCCATGCCGTTCAGCTGGCGCATGACGTTGACGCGGAAGCGGGCGACGTTCGGCAGCGAATAGGCGAAGTCGGCGCCTTCCTTCTCCTCGAAGCGCGCGACCGCCTTCGGCGGCATGATCTCGTAGAGCGCCTCCCGGACGAAGTCCGCCTTGAGCGGTTCCGGGCGCAGTGCCTGCAGGTCGCCGTAGACCCGCAGCCGCGGCGGGTCGCCGGCGATGAAATGCAGGTCCGAACCCTTGCGGGCCAGGACGTCGTTCAGGAATTCGTCGATGCGTGGCATGGCGGGGCGTCAGGTGCCCGGGACGTCCGTCTTCGGCAGCATGCTGGTGTCGGTCACGTAGCGCTGCAGTATGCGGCGGTCCTGGGCGTACACGTAGGCGTCGTCGGGGTCCAGTTCCTTGGCGAGCACGCCCGCGAGCAGCGACTGGTCGAGCGTCGTCATGCCGCTGTCCTTGCCGGTCTGGAGCTGGGCGGGAACCTGGTGCGTCTGGTCGGTCTGGATCAGTTTGCCGATCGCGCGATTCATCACCATGATCTCGCAGATCGCGCGGCGCGCACGGCTGTCGGCGCGCCGGACCAGCACCTGCGTGATCACCGCGAGCAGGCTCTGCGACAGGAAGCTCTTGGTCTGCTCCCGCTCCTCGATCGGCAGCGCGTCGATGATGCGGTCGATCGTCTTGACCGCGCTCGTGGTATGCAGCGTGCCGAGCACGAGGTGGCCGGTCTCGGCCGCGGTCATCGCCATGCGGATGGTCTCGGAGTCGCGCATCTCGCCGACCAGGATCACGTCGGGGTCCTCGCGCATGGCGGCCCGGACGCCCTCGGCGAACGACGGGACGTGCGTGCCGTACTCGCGCTGGATGATCTGCGCCTCCTGGCTGCGGTGTACGAACTCGATCGGGTCCTCGAGGCTGATGATGTTGATGCGACGGGTGCGGTTGAGCTGGTCGATCATCGCCGCGAGCGTCGTCGACTTGCCGGTGCCGGTCGAGCCGGTGACGAGGATCATGCCCTGGTGATAGTCGAGCAGCTTGCCGATCACCGGCGGCAGATTGAGGCTCTCGAGCGTCGGCACCGAGGACGGGATCGAGCGGAACACCGCGCCGACGCCGGTTTCCTTGCGGAATACGTTGACGCGGAAGCGTCCGCCGTCCTCGGCGACGTAGGAGAAGTCGAGGTCGCGCCCGCCCTTGAAGACCTCGGTCTGGTTCTTCGTCAGGATCTCGTTGACGTAGGCCTCGAGCTCGGAGTCGCCGAGGTTGCGGAACCGGATCGGCATCAGTTCGCCGTTCATCCGCAGCATCGGCGGCACGCCGACCGCGAGATGCACGTCGGAGCATCCCTGTGCGGTGCCGAGCTTTAGGAAGGCGTCTATGCGGGGCATCGCGGCGTTTCCGGCTAGGCGAACTTCTCGAGGGCTCCGCGCAGCTCGTCCATGCTCTGGAAGCGCTTGGTCTTGTCGACCGCCATCGCCTTCACCACCAGATCCGACAGCGGCTGCGGCAGCTGCGGGTTGATCTCGATCGGCGGGCGCGCCTTGCCCTGCACGTGCTGGTACATCACGGCCATGTGATCGCCACGGCTGTACGGCGGCACGCCGGTCAGCATCTCGTACAGGATCACGCCGGTACTGTAGACGTCGGCGCGCGGGTCGACCTGCTTGCCGAGGATCTGCTCGGGCGCCATGTACTTCGGCGAGCCGATCACGTAGCCGGTCTTGGTCAGCTGCACGTCGCCCTCGCGCTGCGCCGCCGCCACGCCGAAGTCCACGATCTTGAGCAGGCCCTGGTCGTTGATCAGCACGTTGGCGGGCTTGAGGTCGCGATGCACGATGCCGATCTCGTGGGCGACGGCCATGCCGGTCGCGATGTCGATGCCGTACTTGACGGCGCGCGCGATCGGCATCGGCTTCTCGTTGACGATCTCAGCGCCGAGCGTATGGCTCGGGAAGTACTCCATCGAGATCGCGTAGTTGCCGCGGATGAAGAGGAAATCGTAGATGCGGATGACGTTGCGATGCGTGATCTTGCGGGAGTACCGCAGCTCGTGCACGAAGCGCTGCATCATCTCCTCGTCGCCGGACACGGCCGGATTGAGGAACTTGAGGATCAGCCGCTCGTCGACGACCGTGTCCTCCATCAGCAGCACGGTGCCGAACGCGCCCTTGCCGATCTTCTCGATGTACTTGTAGCGGCCGTCGAGGATGTCGCCGGACTGCAGCGTCGAGATGTCGAGACGCTGGGCGGCGGCCTCGTTCTGGCGGACGATTTCGGCGAGGTCCGCGTTCTCGATCAGCATCGTGCGGGCCGGTGCCGCGGCGACGTGCTCGGCCTTGCGTTGCGACGCGATCTCGGCGGTCGAGAAGCGGGCGTCGAGATCCTCGAGCGCGCGGTTGGCGGCGACCACGACCGTCTGGTCGGTCGAGATCTCGCCGAGCGAGCGGATCTTCGCGCGGATCGTCTCGGCGTTCTGCTCGTCGACCAGGCGGGCGAGGGCGTGCATCGTCTCGACGCGGATCTCCTTCTCCGGGCGGCTGAGCTGGGGCAGCAGCGCGTCGATGATCCGGGCGTCGCCGAGCTTGCCGAGGGCGCGGATCGCGGACGGCACCGAACGCGCGGGGCCCTTCAGCATCTCGATCAGCCGCGGCAGCGCGCGCTCGCTGCCGATCTCGGCGAGGGCGTCGACCGCGCGCTCGCTCACCCACCAGTCGGTGTCGCGCGTGGCCTGCAGGAGGTATTCGACCGCGCGCTCGTCCTTGGTCAGGTTCAGGATCTCGATCGCCGTGCGGCGGATGTCCTCGTCCGGGTCGCGGACGAGCATGAGGACCGCATCGACGACGCGCGGGCCGCCGATCTTGCCGAGCGCGTCCGCGGCGCGGCTGCGGACCCACCAGTCGCTGTCCTTGATCGCCTCGAGCAGCAGCTTGATCGAGTTGGCGTCGCCGACCTCGTTCAGGACCTCGACCGCGGCGCGGCGCGCGTATTCGGACTCGTCCTTGAGGAGCGGGATCAGGTAGCGGACCGTCTGCGGGTGGCGGGCCTTGATCAGCAGCTCGATCGCCCGGTTCGCGACCTCCATGTCGGCGTCCGCGAGCAGCGGGGCGACCGGCTCGACGTTCGTGATGCCCGGCGTCTTGAGGAGCGCGCCGAGAGCCGCCTGGCGGATGATCTTGGACGGGTCCTTGAGCTGGCCAAGGAGCGCCTGCTGCACCTCCGGCGTGCCGAAGCGCGACAGGATGTCCATCAGGTTGATGCGGACGATGAAGTCCTTGCCGTCGAGGCGCGCCAGCAGATCCGGAACCGAGTGCTCGTCGGCCACGTCGCCGATGATCTTGAAGAGCGCCGACTTGTCGCCGGAGTCGTGCGCGTAGGCGGCCGCGAGCAGGTCGCGCAGCGGAATCCGCGCCTTGTGGGCGCCGATCACTTCGATCAGGGCGGGGCTGGCGAGGTCGGCGTTCCTGAGGGCGTCGAGCAGCAGCCCGGCTGGGAAGCCCTTCGCGCTCGACAGCGCCCAGGCGACCGCCGCCGTGGTCCTGGGGTTGGGCTCGGCGAGGCCCTGCAGGATCAGCGGGACGTTCTTGGCGTCGGCCAGCTGGGTCAGCACCTCGACGAACGCCATCGTCGCGCCCTTGTCGGACGTCCCGAGGGCGGTGATGACCATCGGGATCGCGTCCTTGCCGAGGGCGACCAGCTTTTCGACGGCCTTCCGGACTACGGGGTTAGACGGATCGCCGCCCGACTTGATGTCGGCGAGCAGCTTTTCACCGCGCAGATTCGAAAGAAACTTCACCCCGGAATTATGCCATAGGGGGGGCTGCGGGCCGCCCCCGCCGGTTACGGGTCCGTTAGAATGGCGGGTCCTTGGAAGATACCCCACCCGAATGAACGCCAACGAGCTCCGCGCCCGCGCCGCCGCCACCATCGACCCGTACCTCGGCCAGCCCCTCGGCGCCGCGGTCACCGGTACGGAAATTGTCGGTACCGACGCGATTGTCGACGTCACGCTAGGCTTTCCGTCCGGCGGCTACGAGGGGTCCCTCCGGGACCTTCTCGGCCGGGAGCTCGCCGCGGCGGGCTGGACGGGCGGTGTGCAGGTCCGGCTGCGGTCGCAGATCGCGTCCCACGCCGTACAGGGGAACCTCAAGCCCCTGGCGAATATCCGCAACGTGCTGGCGATCGCGTCCGGGAAGGGCGGAGTCGGCAAGTCGACGACCGCCGCCAATCTTGCGCTCGCGCTCGCGGCACAGGGGGCACGGGTCGGCCTCCTCGACGCGGATATCTACGGCCCGAGCCAGCCGCTCATGATGGGGCTCGCGGGCCAGCGCCCGAACACGCCGGACGGCAAGCAGATCGAGCCACTGCGGGCCTACGGCGTGGCGGTGATGTCGATCGGGTTCCTGATCGACCCGGCGCAACCGATGGTCTGGCGGGGGCCGATGGTGACTCAGGCGCTCGTGCAGCTGCTCGGGGACACCCAGTGGGGCGACCTGGACTACCTGGTCGTCGACATGCCGCCCGGCACGGGCGACATCCAGCTGACGCTCGCGCAGCGCGTGCCGGTCAGCGGCGCGATCATCGTCACGACGCCCCAGGACATAGCGCTCGCGGACGCCCGCAAGGGCCTGATGATGTTCCGAAAGGTCTCGGTCCCGGTGCTCGGCATCATCGAGAACATGGCCACGCACATCTGCTCCAACTGCGGCCACGAGGAGCACGTCTTCGGCGCCGGCGGCGGCGAACGGATGGCGACGGAATACGGTGTGCCGCTGCTCGGCAGCCTGCCGCTCGACATCTGCATTCGGGAGCAGACCGACGGCGGCCGGCCGACGGTCGTCGCCGAGCCCGGCGGCCGGATCGCGCTCGCGTACCACGACATTGCGCGCCGCACGACGGCGCGGCTCGCGTCCGGCACCGGAACGTCGGCGTTCCCGACGCTCTCCGTCAGCGACGATTAGTGCCGCGAGCCTTTTGGTCAGCGTCTGTCGCCGCGGACCGGCGGCGACGCGACGAGCAACGACGTACATTGCAGGGGCCGGGGATACATGAGCATCAAGTCAGACCACTGGATCCGGCGCATGGCGGCGACCGGCATGATCGAGCCGTTCGAGCCGGGCCAGGTGCGCTCGGTCGATGGCCGCAAGATCGTGTCTTACGGCACGTCGAGCTACGGCTATGACGTGCGCTGTGCGAACGAGTTCAAGATATTCACGAACATCAATTCGACGATCGTCGACCCGAAAGCATTCGACATGGCGAGCTTCGTCGACGTGACGGCGGACGTCTGCATCATTCCGCCGAATTCGTTCGCGCTCGCACGCACCGTCGAGCTCTTTCGAATACCGCGCAACGTACTGTGCGTCACATTGGGAAAATCCACGTATGCCCGTTGCGGTGTTATCGTGAACGTAACGCCCTTGGAGCCCGAGTGGGAGGGGCATGTGACGCTCGAGTTTTCCAACACGACGACGCTGCCAGCGAAGATCTACGCCAACGAGGGTGTGGCGCAGATGCTGTTCTTCGAGTCGGACGAGGTGTGCGGCACCTCGTACAAGGACCGCGCCGGCAAGTACATGGGCCAGCGCGGCGTCACGCTGCCGAAGACCTGAGCGGCGTCGTCAGCGGCGCGGCGGGACCGCCGCCGCGCCGACGCCGACATCGAGCCACTTGAGCGAGCGGATGGCGAGCGTCATCCGCGTCTTGCCGTCCTCGCGCTGCTCGGCGCGCAGCGGCAGCCAGCCGAGAGCCGGCGCATACCAGTACTGCCAGATCCGGCCGCGACCGTCGGAGTCCTTGCGATCGCTCTTGTAGATCACGGTGTCGAACTCGCCGATGTCGGTCTTGAGCTTCGTCGTGCCGACGCGCGTGTAGACGTAGCGCTTGAGCTCGCGGCCGTCGAGCATCGTGTACTCGTGCGGCTCGCGCCCGGCAAGGAGGTCGACGAGCACTACCGCGCGGATCGACATCACGTCCTGGGTCCCCGGCTCGATCGCGAGGTCGAGCGGTCGGCCGCGCGCGGTGCCGGTGATTCGCCCTTGCGCCCAGTCGTAACGCAGATCGCTGTCGTTGCTCTTGTCGGACGAGCCGCCGTCGATGAAGTAGCGGGTCGGCTCGACGCCGCTCGGCGTGACCCTGAACCAGCCGCGCTCGATCGAATTGGAGCTGACGAAGAAGCTGGCGAGGAAGTTCGGATGGGCGTGCGTCTCGTAGATCCAGCTGTCCGGCTGCGCGTCCGGCAGCAGCTTCAGCTCGAGCTCCCCGCCGCTCACGCCCTTGAACAGGAACTGGTAGACGACGTCGTGCGGCCGCAGCCCCTCGCCCACGGCGGGCGCGGCGGTGACGAGGAGCGCGAGCGCGAGGCCTGCAACTCGCACGCGGCGCGGCGCGCGATCGCGCTCAGGACTCTGCATCGAGGTTCTCCAGTCGCACCGGGGTCGTGAGGCGTTTGCCATCGAGCGTGACCCGGCCGCCGCTCGAGCGCAGCCGCCCGGTCGCGAACCAGCCGATGACCGTCGGGTAGAGCCTGTGCTCCGCCCGATGAACGCGCGCTGAAAGCGTCTCGACCGTGTCCCCGGGGAGCACCGGCACCGGCGCCTGCGCGACGAGCGGGCCGCCGTCGAGTTCCTCGGTGACGAAGTGCACCGAGCAGCCGTGCCAGCGGGCGCCCGTCTCGAGCGCACGCTCGTGCGTATGGAGCCCGCGGAACTCAGGCAGGAGCGACGGATGGATGTTGAGCATCCGGTCGGCGTAATGCTCGACGAACGCCCCCGTGAAGATGCGCATGTATCCCGCGCAGACCACGAGCGCCGGCTGGTAGGTGTCGATCCGGGCCGCGAGCGCGACGTTGTGCGCCGCGCGGTCCGCGTAGCCGGCGACGGGCACGGCCTCGGCGGGAATGCCGAGGGCCCGCGCGCGCTCGAGCCCGAAGGCGGCGGCGCGGTCGGAAACCGCTGCGCGCACGTCGATGGGCAGGGCGCCCGCAGCGGCGGCAGCGGCGATCGCGGCGAAATTGCTGCCGGAGCCCGACAGCAGGATGACGACCGGCAGTCTGCCGGTCGTCTCAGCCTTCGAGGACGACACCGCTCGTGCCTGCGCGAACCTCGCCGATCACGGTCGCGGTCTCGCCGAGCGCCCGCAGGCGCGCGAGCGCCTGGTCGGTGGCCTCCGGCGGCACGCACACGGTCATGCCGATTCCGCAGTTGAACGTGCGGTGCATTTCGGTTTCGTCGATGTTGCCGGTCGCCTGCAGCCAGTCGAAGACCGGCGGGCGCTTCCACGCGCGCCGGTCGAGCCTGACCTCGAGGCCGTCCGGGACGACGCGCGGGATGTTGTCGAGCAGCCCGCCGCCAGTGATGTGGGCAAAGCCCCGCACGGGGAGTTCCGCCTGCAGCGCGAGCAGCGACTTGACGTAGATCCGCGTCGGCGCCAGCAGCAGGTCGTAGAGCTTCTGCCCGGCGACCTCGGTCGCCGCGGTCGCGCCGCCGATCGCGAGCAGCTTGCGGATCAGCGAGTAGCCGTTCGAGTGGGGGCCCGACGAGGCGAGGCCGATGACGACGTCGCCCGCGCGCGTCGTGCTGCCGTCGATCAGGCGGTCCTCGTCGGCGATGCCGACGCAGAAGCCGGCGAGGTCGTAGTCGGCGTCGTGGTACATCCCGGGCATTTCCGCGGTTTCGCCGCCGATCAGTGCGCAGCCGGCCTGCACGCAGCCCTCGACGATGCCCGCGACGACGCGCTCGGCGACCGGGACGTCGAGACGGCCGGTCGCGTAGTAATCCAGGAAGAACAGCGGCTCGGCGCCCTGCACGACGACGTCGTTGACGCACATCGCGACGAGGTCGATGCCGATCGTGTCGTGGCGGCCGGTCTCGATCGCGAGCCTGAGCTTGGTGCCGACGCCGTCGGTGCCGGACACGAGGACCGGCTTCCGGTACCGGTCGAGTGGCACGCGAAAGAGCGCACCAAAGCCGCCGAGGCCGCCGATGACCTCCTTGCGCATCGTCCGCTTGACGTGCGGCTTGATGCGCTCGACGAGCTCGTCGCCCGCGTCGATATCGACACCGGCGTCGCGATAGGTCACGGAGGGGCGGGAATTGGACATAGGGCGACGCCGGGCCGGGTTTCGAGGCTATGGTATTTTACATGGTGATCCGAGTCGCCGCCGGTCGCGCGGCGAGCTCCGTGCCCCGCCAGGGAAACGCATGCGCTTTGTCAACCGAATCGTGGCCGCGCTGCTCGTCGGCCTGCTCTCGTCCGGGTCGCCCGGTCCGGCCTTCGCCGTCGCCGTGGACGGCCTCTACGCGGGCACCGGCGCGGGCGACTCGACCGACGCCGGCCGCGCCGCCGCCGCCACCGACGCCCTCCGGCAGGTCGTCGTGCGGCTCACGGGCCGACGGGCCGCGGCGACCGATCCGGCGCTCGCTGGCCTTTATGCCGGCGCCCCGCGGCTGGCGCGCACCTTCCGCTCGGCGCCGGGCAACCAGCTCGTCGTCGCGTTCGACCCCGAGGCGCTCGACGCGGGACTGCTGCAGGCCGGCCAGCGCCTCTGGTCGCCGGAGCGGCCGCTGACGCTGGTGCTGCTGGCGAGCGCCAGGCCCGGCGCGCCGCGAACTCTCGGCGGCACGGCGGACCCCGAGCTGCGGCGCGTCGTCGCCACCGCCGCGCAGCAGCGCGGCCTGCCGTTGCTGTGGCCGACCGGCCTGCCGGCGTCGATCGAGCAGGCGCGCGTCGACGATGCGCTCGCCGGGCGGCTCGAGACGCTCAAGGACCTCATGCGCCAGTACGGTGCCGACGCGCTGCTGGTCGGCAGCCGGTACATGCGCGACGAACTCGTGGTGAACGGC
>JBBINS010000086.1:0-12377 GCA_037443765.1 Gammaproteobacteria bacterium | reverse complement strand
GAGTTGTCGGCGCTTTCGAGGAAGGAACGCACGCGGGCGAGATCGGCGCTGTCGGAGGCCTCGGCGACCGGCACGGCGACGACGATCGCGCGCGCGCCGGCGTGCGCCGCGGTGTCCACCGCCCGGGCGACGTCGCCGCGCAGCTTGCCGGCGTCGCCGCCGGCGGCATCGTTGGTCACCCACACGACCCGGGCCGTCGCCGGGGCGTTCTCGGCCCGCTGCACGAGCGCGAGGGCCGCCCCCTCCACGGTGGCGCCGCCCGCCGGCGCGAAGCCGAACGCGATCGCCGCCGTGAGCACGACGACCGCGGTCGCGGCGGCGAGCGGGCGGAAGAGGGGGTGCGCGTGCATCGCGATCCGTGAGGCCGAACCGCAGGCGAGTCTAGCGGAGCGGGCCCTGACCCGTCGCGGGGGCGCACCGCATCTGTCACGCGGTCCGGGCGCGGCCGGGGGGGGCGGGGGCTCTGTTAGAGTCGCCGCCGTGACCGCCCGGCCCCGAACCGTCTACGTCTGCAGCGCCTGCGGCGACAGCTCGCCCAAGTGGCAAGGCCAGTGCCCGTCCTGCGACGCCTGGAACACGCTGACCGCGCACGCCGTCGCGGAGCGCCCGGCCCGCGCCCGGTCGGCGCCGGCGGTCGCCCCGGGCCGCGCGGAGACGCTCGATTCGGCCGCGCTCGTCGAGGCGCCGCGCCTTGCGACCGGGTCCGGCGAGTTCGACCGGGTGCTCGGCGGCGGGCTGGTCGCGGGCTCGGTGACGCTGATCGGCGGTGATCCGGGCATCGGCAAGTCCACGCTGCTGCTGCAGGCGGCCGCGGCGCTCGCACCGTCGGTGCCGGTCGTGTACGCGACCGGCGAGGAGAGCCTGCGGCAGGTCGGGCTGCGGGCGCGGCGGCTCGGCCTCGCCGCCGGCCCGCTCGCGGTGCTCGCCGACACCGGCGTCGAGTCGATCCTCGCAGCGGCGACGGCAACGGGCGCCCGCGTGATGGTTGTCGACTCGATCCAGACGATGGCGACCGCCGAGGTCGAGGCGAGCCCGGGCTCGGTGTCGCAGCTCAGGGAGTCGGCGGCGCGCTTCGTCGAGTTCGCCAAGCGCACCGGCACCGCCGTCGTGCTGATCGGACACGTCACCAAGGAGGGCGTGATCGCGGGGCCGCGCGTGCTCGAGCACCTCGTCGACACGGTGCTCTACTTCGAGAGCGACGCCGGCAGCCGCTTCCGGATCGTGCGCGCGGTCAAGAACCGCTTCGGCGCGGCGCAGGAGATCGGCGTGTTCGCGATGGAGGAGGGCGGCCTCAAGGAGGTCAAGAACCCCTCGGCGATCTTCCTGTCGCGCCACCCGTCCCCGGTCGCCGGCAGCGTCGTGACCGTGGCGCGCGAGGGTACGCGGCCGCTGCTGATCGAGGTGCAGGCGCTGGTCGACGAGTCGCGGCTGCAGATGCCGCGCCGCGTCGCCGTCGGCCTCGACGCCAACCGCCTCGCGCTGCTGCTCGCGGTGCTTCATCGCCACGCCGGCGTCGCGCTGACCGCGCACGACGTGTTCGTCAACGTCGTCGGCGGCGTGCGCCTCGGCGAGACCGCCGCCGACCTGCCGGCGCTGCTCGCGGCGGTGTCGAGCCTCGAGGACCGGCCGCTCGCGCAGGAGCTGATCGTCTTCGGCGAGCTCGGGCTCGCCGGCGAGATCCGGCCGGTGCCCTACGGCGAGGAGCGGCTCCGGGAGGCCGCCAAGCACGGCTTCCGGCGCGCGATCGTGCCGCGGGCGAACGCGCCCAGGAAGGCGCTCGACGGGCTCGAGGTGATCGCGGTCGCGCGCCTCGACGAGGCGCTCGCGGCCACGCGCTAAGCGCTCAGGGTGCGGGCGGCACCGGCCAGATGCGCACGGTCTTGACCGTGTTGTCGGCGATCTGCAGCACCTCGACCGGGTGGCCGGCGAGCTTGAGGGCCGTGCCCGGCTGCGGGATCGTCTCCAGGTACTCGACGATGAGGCCGGCGAGCGTCTTCGGCCCGCCGGTCGGCAGCGACCAGCCGAGCGCGCGGTTGAGCGCGCGCACCGTCGTGCCGCCGGCGACGACGTAGCTGCCGTCCTCCTCGGCGATCACCTCGTGCCGCAGCACGTGCGGCAGCGTCGTGAACTCGCCGACGATCTCCTCGAGGATGTCCTCGATCGTCACGAGGCCCTGCACGTCGCCGTACTCGTCGACGACGTAGGCGTGGCGGCGGTGCGCCTGCTGGAACGCCACCAGCTGCTGCTGCAGCGTCGTGCCCTCCGGCACGTAGTAGGCCTCGCGCTCGCGGGCGACCGCGACGAGGCGCTCGCGGGTCAGCTCGCCGCGCGCCAGCTCGCGCGCGACCTTCTTCATGTGCAGCACGCCGACGATGTGGTCGAGGTCGCCCTCGTACACCGGCATGCGGGTGTGCTGCGCGTCCCTGAGCGAGCCGAGCACTCGCTCCCAGTCGTCCTGCAGGTCGAGGCCGGCCACCTCGCTGCGCGGCACCATGATGTCGTCGACTCGGATGCGCTCGAGGTCAAGGATGCTGACCAGCATCTGCTGGTGCTTGAGCGGGATCAGCGAGCCCGCCTCGGCGACCACCGTGCGCAACTCGTCGGCCGACAGCGAGTGCGAGGCGACCCGCGCGGCCGAGACGCCGACCAGGCGCAGGAGCGCGTTCGTGATCGCGCTGATCAGCCACACCAGCGGAAAGGTGAGCCACAGCAGCGGCCGGTAGACGTAGGCCGCCGGCAGCGCGAGCCGCTCCGCGTGCAGTGCGCCGTAGGTCTTGGGGCCCACCTCGCTGAACAGCAGCAGCACCAGCGTCAGCGCGCCGTTCGCGAGCGCGAGCCAGTGCTCGTCGGAGTAGGCGAGCGTCAGCACCGTCACGATGCTGGCCGCCGCGACGTTGGCGAGCGTGTTGCCGAGCAGGATCACGCCGATCAGCCGGTCGGGGCGCGCCAGCAGGCGCTCGGCGAGGCGGGCCGCGGCGTGGCCCCGGCTGGCGAGGTGCCGGAGCCGGTAGCGGTTGATGCTCATCAGCGCCGTCTCGGTGCTCGCGAAGAACGCCGACAACGCGATGCAGACCGCGAGCCCGGCGAGCGAGACGCCGAGCGATACGTCGCTCATTCAGCCCCAGTGGCGCCCGAGAATGTTCTCGAGCACGAACTTCGATCCGAAATAGGCGAGTGCCAGGATCACGAACCCCGCGATCGTGAACTTGCGGGCGCGCCGGCCGCGCCAGCCGTAGCGCACGCGCCCGACCAGCAGCACCGCGAACACGATCCAGGCGACGATCGCGAGCGTCATCTTGTGGACAAGGTGTTGCGCGATCACGTTCTGCACGAAGAACAGCCCGGTCAGCAGTACGAACGTCAGCACCACGAAGCCGCCGCCGAGCGCCCGGAACAGCACCGACTCCATCGTCTCCATCGGCGGCAGGCCCGCCAGCACGCCGAGCGGCGCGCGGGTCCTGAGGCGCGTGTCCTGCCAGGCGAGCACCAGCACCACGATCGCCGCGATCGACAGCCACCCGGCGGCGAGCGCCGCGAGCGCGATGTGCGCCGAGACCTCCCACTGCGGCGAGTGGATCTCGTTGAAGCCGTTGAAGACGCCCGTGCCCGAGGCGAGCAGCCCCGCGAGCAGCAGCAGCGCCGCCGGCAGCGCCGCGAGCTGCATCGTGAGCATCGCCGCGAGCGTCGTGCCGGCGACCACCCAGCCGACCAGCGAGGCGCTGTCGGTGATCGCGAGCGACAGCCCGCCGTCCGGCTTGCGGATCGCCTCGAACAGGAAGAACGCGTGCACCACGAGGCCGGCCGCGCCGACGAGCGCGGCGAGCCACGGCCGGCCCGGGGGCACGGCGCGCGCGGCCCGAACGGCGAGCGTGGCGGCGATCAGGTAGAGCGCGAGTGGGGCGAGGTGCAGCACGGTGTGGGCGGTCGGGAAGGCGGCCAGAATGATTGCACAGCGGGTCCCGCGCGGGAAGCGCGCCCGGCCGAGGGTCCCTATAATGGGCGCATACGAGGAGACCCGATGTTCGACCGATTGACCGAACGACTGTCCGGCGCGGTCGCGGCGCTGACGGGCCGCGGCCGGCTGACCGAGGACAATATCGCCGACGCGCTCAGGCAGGTGCGGATGGCGCTGATCGAGGCGGACGTCGCCGTGCCGGTCGTCAAGAGCTTCGTCGACGCCGTCAAGGTGCGCGCGCTCGGCGCCGAGGTGCAGCAGAGCCTGACCCCGGGGCAGGTGTTCATCAAGATCCTGCACGACGAGCTCGTCGCCGTCATGGGCGAGCCCGGCCAGGGGCTGAACCTGCGCGCCGAGCCGCCGGTGGTCGTGCTGCTCGCGGGCTTGCAGGGCGCCGGCAAGACGACGACCGCCGCCAAGCTCGCGCGGCTCCTCAAGGAGCAGCAGAAGCGAAAGGTGCTGCTCGCGAGCGTCGACGTCTACCGGCCCGCGGCGATCACCCAGCTCGAGCGGCTCGCCGCCCAGATCGGCACCGAGTTCCACCCGGTCGCGGCCGGCGAGCAGCCGCTCGCGATCGGCCGCGCGGCGCTCGAGCAGGCGCGGCGCGGGCTCTACGACGTGCTGATCGTCGACACCGCCGGCCGGCTGCACGTCGACGCCGAGATGATGGACGAGGTGCGCGCGCTCGACCGCGACCTCAAGGCCCACCAGCGCCTGTTCATCGTCGACAGCATGGCCGGCCAGGACGCCGTCAACCAGGCGCGCGCCTTCAACGAGGCGCTCGACCTCACCGGCGTCATCCTGACCAAGGCCGACGGCGACGCCCGCGGAGGCGCGGCGCTCTCGGTGCGGCAGGTCACCGGCAAGCCGATCCTCTACCTCGGCGTCGGCGAGAAGGTCGAGGCGCTCGAGCCCTTCCACCCCGAGCGGGTCGCGTCGCGGATCCTCGGCATGGGCGACGTGCTGTCGCTCGTCGAGCAGGTGCAGCGCGACGTCGACCGCGACCAGGCCGAGAAGCTCGCCAAGAAGCTCGCCAAGGGCAAGGGCTTCGACTTCGAGGACCTGCGCGAGCAGATGCAGCAGCTCGAGAAGATGGGCGGCATCGGCGCGCTGATGGACAAGCTGCCGGGCAAGATCTCGCAGGCCGCCGCCAAGGTGCCGGGCCAGTTCGAGGCGAAGCACGTCAAGCGCCAGATCGCGATGATCAACTCGATGACCCCGAAGGAGCGGCGCCGGCCCGAGCTCATCGACGGGTCGCGGAAGCGCCGCATCGCCAACGGCGCCGGCGTCCAGGTCCAGGACGTGAACCGGCTCATGAAGCAGTTCCTGCAGATGCAGAAGGTCATGAAGCAGTTCTCGAAGGGCGGCGTGCGGGGCCTGATGCGCAGCCTCGGCGGCCGGCTGCCGCCCGGATTCGGCCCCTAGCAGAAACCGGTCGCGTTCGGTAGAATGCGCGGCTCTTTAGCGGTGGGTCACTGGGCCCGTCGCCCGTAACCTCAGACATTTTTTAGGAATTCCAGACCGATGGTCACGATTCGCCTGACGCGGCGCGGCGGCAAGAAGGAACCCTTCTATCACGTCGTCGTCACCGACAGCCGCAAGCGCCAGGGCGGCACGACCCTGGAGCTCGTGGGCTTCTACAACCCGGTCGCACGCGGCAAGGAGACGGTCCTGCGCCTCGAGGTCGACAAGATCGACGCGTGGCTGAAGAAGGGCGCGCTGGCCTCAGAACGCGTCGCCGCCCTGCTCAAGGACTACCGCAAGCAGGCGGGGACGCCCGCCGCGGCCTGACCGGAGCCCGCAGCGCATGGCTGCGGCCGCCGACCGGATGGTGATCCTCGGGCACCTCGGTGCCCCCTGGGGCATCAAGGGCTGGATCAAGGTGGACTCGTTCACCGATCCGCCCGCCGCCATCCTGAACTACCCGGTCTGGCAGGTGGCCAGGGGCGACGGCGGCTGGGAGCCGGTCCGCGTCGTCACGGGACGGCCGCAGGGCACCGGCCGGCTCGTGGTCGCGGGGCTCGAGGGGGTGGGCAGCCCCGAGGACGCCCGCCGCTACGTCGGTCGCGACGTCGCGGTGCCGCGATCGGAACTGCCGGCGCCGAAGGCCGGCGAGTATTACTGGGAGGACCTGCTCGGGTGTCGCGTGGCGACGGTCGAGGGGGTCGAGCTCGGGGGAATCAGCCACTTCCTCGAGTACCCGGCGGGACCGGTGATGGTCGTCCGGGACGGCGCGCGGGAGCGGTGGATACCGCTCGTGCCGCGCCACCTGAAGAAGGTCGATCTCGGCGAGCGGCGCGTGACCGTGGACTGGGATCCGGAGTTTTGAGGCGATGAACGCGGCAGGCCCGCGGCTCGCGGTCGAGGTCGTGACGCTGTTTCCGGACGCGGTCCGGGCGCAGCTGGCGGTCGGGGTGGTCGGGCGGGCGATCGAGCGCGGCATCGCGCGGGTCGGCACCGAGGACCCCCGTGGCTACGCCCGCGACGTCCACCGCACGGTCGACGACCGCTCCTACGGCGGTGGGCCGGGGATGGTGCTGAAGGTTGAGCCGCTCGCGACCGCGCTCGAGGCCGCCGCGGCGCGGCTGCCGGCCGGGAGCCCGCGGATCTACCTGTCGGCGCAGGGCCGGCGGTTCGACCAGGACGCGGCGCGGCGGCTCGCGGCGTTGCCGGGGTTTGTGCTGCTCGCCGGGCGCTACGAGGGCGTCGACGAGCGGGTGGTGGAGGAGACGATCGACGAGGAGCTGTCGATCGGCGACTACGTGCTGTCGGGCGGCGAGCTCGCGGCGCTCGTGGTCATCGATGCGACGGTGCGGCTGCTGCCCGGGGTGCTCAACGACGCGGAGTCCGCGGAGCAGGAGTCCTTCGGCGCGGGGCTCCTCGACTGGCCGCACTACACGCGGCCCGAGGAGTGGCGCGGGCGGCGGGTGCCGCAGGTGCTCCGGGGCGGCGACCACGCCGCGATCCGGCGCTGGCGCCTGAAGCAGGCGCTCGGCCGGACCTTGGAGCGGCGGCCCGACCTGATGGCCGGGCGGGAACTGACGAACGAGGAGCGCAGGCTCCTCGACGAGTATCGAGAGGAACACGAGTCATGCAGAACAAGATCATCCAGGAAATAGAGAAGCGGCAGACGGAGCGCAAGATCCCGGAGTTCGGCCCGGGCGACACCGTGATCGTCGAGGTCAAGGTCAAGGAAGGCGACCGCGAGCGCGTCCAGGCCTACGAGGGCGTGGTGATCGCGCGCTCGAACCGCGGCGTCAACTCGTCGTTCACCGTGCGCAAGATCTCGCACGGCGAGGGCGTCGAGCGCGTCTTCCAGACGTACAGCAAGGCGCTCGGCGGCATCACCGTCAAGCGTCGCGGCAACGTGCGTCGCGCCAAGCTCTACTACCTGCGCGACCGCTCGGGCAAGTCGGCGCGCATCGAAGAGAAGGTCTGACCGGCGGCGCGCCCCGCGCGCGCCTCTGAGGGTCAGCCACGGGGGCCAGCGCGGACCGACGTCCGGCTGGCCCCGCGTCTTTCGGGGAGGGGCCACCCGGGCAGCGGCGGCGGCGGCGGCCCGATACACTCTCCACCGGGCGCCGGCGGGTTCCGGGCGCCGCTTGCGGAGCCAACATGGGCGTCATCGGTCGGCTGTTTCACGGTCTGTGGCGCTTCCTCGACGGCCTGAGGAAGGTGCTGCACCTCGCGCTCCTGCTGTTCGTGCTCGCGATCGTCTGGGCCGCCGCGCGCCACCCGCTGCCGCTCGTGCCGGCCCGCGCCGCGCTCGTCGTGCGCCCCGAGGGCCGCCTCGTCGAGCAGCTCACCGGCAGTCCCTTCGACCGCTCGATCGGCATGTTGACCGGCGACCACGAGCCCGAGACGCTGGTGCGCGACGTCGTCGACGCGATCCGCGCCGCGGCCAAGGACGAGCGCATCGGTGCGCTCGTGCTCGACCCCTCGGAGATGACGGGCGCGGGGCTCACGAAGCTGCGCGCGGTCGCCGACGCGGTGCAGGACTTCCGCAAGAGCGGCAAGAAGGTGCTCGCCTACAGCCGCTACGCGAGCCAGGAGCAGTACTTCCTGATGGCGCAGGCCGACGAGGCCTACCTCGAGCCGACCGGCGCGGTCGGCGTGATCGGCTACGCCGCCTACGGCCTCTACTTCCACGACGCGCTCGAGCGCCTCGGCGTCGAGGTCAACGTGTTCCGGGTCGGCACCCACAAGTCCTTCACCGAGCCCTACACGCGCCAGGACATGTCGCCCGAGGACCGCGAGCAGACGCTCGGCTGGATGACGCCGCTCTGGCAGGCGTACGCGACCGGCGTCGAGGCGGCGCGCAAGCTCCCGGCGGGCACGCTCGATGCGTACGTCGCCGAGGCGGTGCCGGCGCTCAAGGCGGCCGACGGCGACGCCGCGCGCCTCGCCGAGGAGCGCCGCCTGATCGATGGCCGCAAGACGCAGCTCGAGTTCGAGCGGATCCTGGTCGGCCTCGTCGGCGAGGACCGCACGACGCACTCGTTCAACGCGATCAGCCAAGACGACTACCTCGTCGCCGCGCGTCCCGAGTCCGCGCTGACGCGCCACCCGGCCGGCGAGGTCGCGGTGCTGGTCGCCGCGGGCAACATCGTCGACGGCGAGCGGCCGGCGGGCGAGATCGGCGGCGACAGCTTCGCGGAGATCGTGCGCGGCGCGCGCTACGACGACGACGTCAAGGCGGTCGTGATCCGCATCGACTCGGGCGGCGGCAGCATGCTGGCGTCGGAGGTCATCCGCCAGGAGATCGCCGCGCTCAAGGCGGCGGGGAAGCCCGTGGTGGCCTCGTTCTCGAGCGTCGCCGCCTCGGGCGGCTACTACATCGCGATGGACGCCGACGAGATCTGGGCGACGCCGACGACGATCACCGGCTCGATCGGCGTGTTCGGCCTCGTGCCAACCTTCCAGAAGACGCTCGCCAAGCTCGGCGTGGCGAGCGACGGCGTCGCGACCTCGAAGATCGCGGGCGCGATGCACCTCGAGCGCAGCCTGCCGGAGGAGGAGAAGGCGCTGCTGCAGGCGGGCGTCGAGCACGCCTACCGCGACTTCGTCGGGCGCGTCGCCGCGGCCCGCCACAAGACGCCGGCGGAGATCGAGGCGATCGCCGAGGGCCGCGTCTGGATCGCGCCCGATGCGGCGCGCCTCGGCCTCGTCGACCACCTGGGCGACCTCGACGCCGCGGTGCTCGCCGCGGCGAAGCGCGCCAAGCTCGCACCCGGCAAGTACGAGGTGACGTTCCGCGAGAAGGAGCTCACCTGGCGCGAGCGGCTGGTGCGCGAGCTGCGCGCCGATGGCCGGGCGTTGGCGCGGGGCCTCGGCCTTGCGCCGCCGGCGCCGGCGGCGGTCGCGCGCGTGCTCGACGCCTTCGATCGCCAGCTCGTCGCGATCGCCGCGTTCAACGACCCGCGGCACCTCTACAGCTACTGCGGCTGCAGCCTCGAGTAGCCGCCGTCCCGGGGCGCCGCCGCTCAGCCGGCCCAGTCGAGGATCACCTTGCCGCTCGCGCCCGAGGCCATCGTCTCGAAGCCCTCGCGGTAGTCCTCGACGCCGAGCCGGTGGGTGATGACCGGCGAGATGTCGAGGCCGCTCTGCAGCATGCTCGCCATCTTGTACCAGGTCTCGAACATCTCGCGGCCGTACACGCCCTTGAGCACGAGGCCCTTGAAGATCACCTCGTCCCAGTGGATGCCGGTGTCCTTCGGCATGATGCCGAGGAGCGCGACGCTCCCGCCGTGGTGCATCGTGCGCAGCAGCTCGCGGAACGCCGACGGCACGCCGGACATCTCCATGCCGACGTCGAAGCCTTCCTCCATGCCGAGGTCCTGCATCGCGCCGTCGAGCGTCTCGGTGCGGACGTCGAGCGCGCGCGAGGCGCCCATGCGGCGGGCGAGCTCGAGCCGGTACGGGTTGACGTCGGTGATGACGATGTGGCGCGCGCCGACGTGGCGCGCGATCGCGACCGCCATGATGCCGATTGGGCCCGCGCCCGTGATCAGCACGTCCTCGCCGACCAGGTTGAAGGAGAGCGCGGTGTGGGTCGCGTTGCCGAACGGGTCGAGGATCGAGGCGATCTCGTCGCTGATGCCGGCCGACAGCTTGAACACGTTCGACGCCGGCAGCGACATGTACTCGGCGAAGCAGCCCGGGCGGTTGACGCCGACGCCGACCGTGTTGCGGCACAGGTGCCGGCGGCCGGCGCGGCAGTTGCGGCAGTAGCCGCAGGTGATGTGGCCCTCGCCGGAGACGCGGTCGCCGACGGCGAGGCCGCGCACCTCGCTGCCCATCTCGACGATCTCGCCGCAGTACTCGTGGCCGACGGCCATCGGCACCTTGATCGTGCGCTGCGCCCAGTCGTCCCAGTGCCAGATGTGCATGTCGGTGCCGCAGATCGCGGTCTTCCTCATCTTGATCAGCACGTCGTTCGGGCCGATCTTCGGCTCCGGCACGTCCTGCATCCAGATGCCGGGTTCCGCCTTCGCCTTGACGAGTGCTTTCATGGCCGTCCCTTACCCGATGATGCCGAGCTCGCGCCCGGCGGTGGCGAACGCGCCGATCGCGCGCTCGAGGTCGGCGCGCGAATGCGCCGCATTCATCTGCGTGCGGATCCGCGCCTGGCCCTTCGGCACGACCGGGAACGAGAAGCCGATGACGTAGACGCCGAGCTCGAGGAGCCGGTCGGCCATGCGCCCGGCGAGGCTCGCCTCGCCGAGCATCACCGGGATGATCGGGTGCTCGCCCGGCACCAGCGTGAAGCCGGCGGCGCCGAGGCCGGCGCGGAAGAAGCGCGCGTTCTCCGTGAGGTGCGCGCGCAGCTCGTCGCCCTCGGCGACGAGGTCGAGCACTCTGAGCGTCGTCGCCGCGATCACCGGCGGCAGCGAGTTCGAGAACAGGTACGGCCGCGAGCGCTGCCGCAGCCACTCGACGGCGCGCGCGCGCCCGGCGACGTAGCCGCCGGCGGCGCCGCCGAGCGCCTTGCCGAGCGTGCCGGTCAGGAAGTCGACCCGGCCGAGGACCCCGGCGAGCTCGTGCGTGCCGCGGCCCTTCGCGCCGACGAAGCCGGTCGCGTGCGAGTCGTCGACGGCGACCAGCGCGCCGTAGAGGTCGGCGAGATCGCAGATCGCCGCGAGCGGCGCGAGCGTGCCGTCCATCGAGAAGACGCCGTCCGTGACGATGAGGCGGGTGCGCGCGTCGGCGGCCTCCTTCAGGCGCGCCTCGAGCTCGCCCAGGTCGCGGTTCGCGTAGCGGTACTTGCGCGCCTTGCACAGGCGGATGCCGTCGATGATCGAGGCGTGGTTAAGCGCGTCGGAGATCACGGCGTCCGTCTCGCCGAGCAGCGTCTCGAACAGCCCGCCGTTGGCGTCGAAGCACGACGAGTAGAGGATCGCCTCGTCGGTGCCGAGGAACGCGGCGAGGCGCTGCTCGAGCTCCCGGTGCACCGCGTGCGTGCCGCAGATGAAGCGCACCGAGGCCATGCCGTAGCCGTAGCGGTCGATCGCGCGGTGGGCCGCCTCGCGCACCGAGGCGTGCGAGGCGAGCCCGAGGTAGTTGTTGGCGCAGAGGTTGACGACCTCGCGGCCGTCGGCGCCGCGAATCACGGCCCCCTGCGGCGAGCCGAGCAGCCGCTCGGTCTTGTACAGGCCCTGGTCGCGCAAGGCGGCGAGCTCGGTGGCGAGCCGGTCGTAGAAGGCCGTGTCCATGCGCGTCGTCCAGTCCGAAAACGGGCCGCAAGTATAGGCAATAATGGCGCGCCGAGGGCCGGCCGGGCCGGGCGGCGGAGGGTGATTATGGTGACTGGACGGCACGGCGGCCGGCACGGCCGCGACGCGGGCGACGAGGACGAGGAGGGCGCCGCTGGCGAGCCCGGCGAGGCGCTCAGGGTCGACCGCTGGCTCTGGTGCGTGCGCCTCTACAAGAGCCGCTCGCTCGCGACCGCGGCGGTCGCGGGCGGGCACGTCCACCTGAACGGCGCGCGGGTCAAGCCCGCGCACGCCGTGACCCCCGGCGACCGACTCAGCGTGTCGCAGGGCGGCCTCGAGCGCGAGTTCACGGTGCGCGCGATCCCGGAGCGCCGGGGACCGGCGCCCGAGGCGCGTGCCTGCTACGAGGAGAGCGCCGATAGCGTCGCGCGCGCCGCGCGCGTCGGCGAGGCGCGGCGCCTCGCGGCGCTGACGACGCCGCGACCCGAGGGCCGCCCGGACAAGAAGGAGCGGCGCGACCTCTTGGCGTTCGCGCGTCGCCAGGGGCGGCGCTGAGCCCCCGAACGGGGTTCAGTGCATCAGCGACGCGAGGCGCCGCCGGCTCGGCGCGACGAGCTCGTGCTCGTCGCCCAGGATCGCGAACGCGGCCTTGAGCGCGCGCGGTAGCGCGCCGCCGCCGAAGCGCGGTTCGGCGCGCATCAGCTCGAGCC
>JBBINS010000085.1:0-12392 GCA_037443765.1 Gammaproteobacteria bacterium | reverse complement strand
TTATGGCGTGGACTACCAGGGTATCTAATCCTGTTTGCTCCCCACGCTTTCGCACCTGAATGTCAATGTTGGACCAGGAAGCCGCCTTCGCCACTGATGTTCCTCCAGATATCTACGCATTTCACCGCTACACCTGGAATTCCGCTTCCCTCTTCCACATTCGAGCAATGCAGTTTCAAATGCAGTTCCCAGGTTGAGCCCGGGGATTTCACATCTGACTTACAAAGCCATCTACGTGCGCTTTACGCCCAGTAATTCCGATTAACGCTCGCACCCTCTGTATTACCGCGGCTGCTGGCACAGAGTTAGCCGGTGCTTCTTCTTTGGGTACCATCAGGGACGGAGATGTTAGCTCCGCCTTGTTTGTCCCCACCGAAAGTGCTTTACAACCCGAAGGCCTTCTTCACACACGCGGCATTGCTGGATCAGGGTTGCCCCCATTGTCCAATATTCCCCACTGCTGCCTCCCGTAGGAGTCCGGACCGTGTCTCAGTTCCGGTGTGGCTGGTCGTCCTCTCAGACCAGCTACGGATCGTCGCCTTGGTGAGCCGTTACCTCACCAACTAGCTAATCCGACTTGGGCTCATCCATCAGCGCAAGGTCTTGCGATCCCCTGCTTTCTTCCTCAGAACGTATGCGGTATTAGCCCGAGTTTCCCCGGGTTGTCCCCCACTGATGGGCAGATTCCCAAGCATTGCTCACCCGTCCGCCGCTCGCCGCCAGGATTGCTCCCGCGCTGCCGCTCGACTTGCATGTGTTAGGCACGCCGCCAGCGTTCAATCTGAGCCAGGATCAAACTCTTCAGTTAAATTTTCATAACTCGAAGACGCTTGTCCCAAGCTCCATGAACAACTGACTCTCGCTGCTTTCGTACCAGCGAGAATTATTTGCTTGGATACTTAGAACTCGCATATGCGCCGTATGACGCTTGACGCGAGTCCCCACACAAATTACCTGCTGATTTTTAAACAACGCCTTGAGCGCGGTGGCTCAAGGAGATCTGGCGCGCTGCTTGGCAGCCTAGCCAGTGGAGCCGCCTAGTATAGACGGCTTTTCAGGTCCGTCAACACCTCAACTCCCTTATTTCGGCCGACGGTGCCCTTGGCCCAGAGGGCCGCGGACGGGTCGGTCGGGAGCCCCCGCCGAGGCGGTCTCGTCAGGGGGCGCGCAGTATATCGCCGCGTCCGGCGGTGTCAAACGTGGGATCACCGAAAGAGCCGATAGCGCTGGAAATCAGCCTTTCGCGCGCAACGTCACCGCGGCGAAACCCCGCTTCCCGACCTGCAGCAGGCGCCTCGGGCCGGGCGCGAGCGTCGCGTCCTTGTCGCTGACGCGCTCGCCGTCGATGCGCACCGCGCCCTGCTCGATCATCCGGTAGCCCGCCGAGGTGCTGGCGACGAGCTGCGCCTCCTTGAGCACCAGCGCGAGCTTGGCGCCGGCGGGCTCGATCGCGATCTCGAGCTCCGGGACGTCGGACGGCACCGCGCCCTCGCGAAAGCGCGCGATGAACTCGTCGCGGGCGGCGGCGCCGGCACCGGCGCCGTGGAAGCGGTCGACGATCTCGACGCCGAGCTCGAATTTCACGTCGCGCGGGTTCCTGCCGGCCGCCACGGCGGCCCGCAGCGACTCGACCTCGGCGATCGGGCGGAACGACAGCAGCTCGAAATAGCGCCACATCAGCGTGTCGCTGATCGACATGAGCTTGCCGAACATCTCGTTCGCGGGCTCGTGGATGCCGATGTAGTTGCCGAGCGACTTCGACATCTTGTTGACGCCGTCGAGGCCCTCGAGCAGCGGCGTCGTCAGCACCACCTGCGGCTCCTGGCCGTAGCTCTCCTGCAGCGTGCGGCCGACCAGCAGGTTGAACTTCTGGTCGGTGCCGCCGAGCTCGACGTCGGCCCTGAGCGCCACCGAGTCGTAGCCCTGCACGAGCGGATAGAGGAACTCGTGGATCGCGATCGGCTGGCCGCCGGTGTAGCGCTTCTTGAAGTCGTCGCGCTCGAGCATCCGGGCCACGGTGTACTGGGCCGCGAGCTCGACGAGGCCCGCGGCGCCGAGCTCGGACATCCAGCGCGAATTGAAGTCGATGACCGTCTTCGCCGGATCCAGGATCTTGAAGATCTGCTCCTGGTAGGTGCGCGCGTTCGCCTCGATCTCGGCGCGCGTCAGCCGCGGCCGGGTCGCGTTCTTGCCCGTCGGGTCGCCGATCATCCCGGTGAAATCGCCGATCAGGAACACGACCTCGTGGCCGAACACCTGGAACTGGCGCATCTTGTTGATGAGCACCGTGTGGCCGAGGTGCAGGTCCGGGGCCGTCGGGTCGAAGCCGGTCTTGACGCGCAGCGGCTTGCCGCGGGCGAGCTTCCGGACGAGATCCGCCTCGAGCAGGATCTCGTGCGCCCCGCGCTTCAGCTCCAGCAACTGCTCGGCCGCACTCAACATGAACCGCTCCCCAGAGGCGTGACGCGCCAATTTAGGTGCGGTGCGACAAGAGCGCAAATCCGAAGCAGGGCTCGGCCGGCCTTGCGTTGTGCGCCAGTTGGCCGACTTCCGGTTCTGGGCGTCGGAAACTACCAGCCGGACCGGGGGTTGACCCCCCCGGGGCGGGTCCGTAGCCTCTCCGCCGTTTAACGTAAGGATGTTGGTGCAGTGCCGCAGGCGTCCGTCGGGATCCACGACCCCTCTCGCGCGAACGTGCCGCCGGCCCGGCGCCGGCCGCTCGGCGTCATGCTGATCGGCGCGATCGCCGGACTGTGCCTCGCCGGCAGCGCGTGGCTGTCGGTCATGGGGCCCTCGCTGGTCGCTCCCGCCCCCGGCCCGGCCGCGACCGCCGCGCCCAACGACGACGCCGGCCCTGCGGCGACGCCGGCCGCGCCCGCCGGCGCGGGGGGCGAATTCGCCGCGGCCGCCTCCGCGGCGATCAAGCCGCTCGAGTCGGCGGTCGAGGTCATGGTGCGTCGCAACGACACGCTCGACTCGATCTTCCGCCGTCTGCAGCTGTCGGTGCAGGACCTCGCGACAGTCCGCAGCCTGCCGGGCATCCGCCAGAGCCTCGATTTCCTGAAGCCGGGCGACGTGGTCAAGCTCGGGAGCCTGAATGGCGAGCTGACCTCGCTCACCCGCCGCATCAGCGACACCGACACGCTGACCGTGCGGCGCGACCCGGGCGGCGATTTCGCGGCCAACATCGTCAAGAACAGCCTCGAGGTCCGCGTCGCGCCGCTGCACGGGCGGATCACCTCGTCGCTGTTCAAGACGATCAACGACCTCGGCGCCAGCGACCAGGTCGCGCTGCAGCTCGCCGAGGTGTTCCGCTACGACATCGACTTCGCGCAGGAACTGCAGCCGGGCGACAGCTTCACGATGGTGCTCGAGAAGGTCTGGCGCGACGGCCAGTTCCTGAAGGACGGCGAGATCGTCGCCGCCGAGTTCGTCAACAGCGGCCACGTCTACCGCGTGGTGCGCTACACGCTGCCCGACGGCCGCCACGAGTACTACACGCCCGAGGGCAAGAGCATCCGCAAGGCTTTCCTGCTGGCGCCGGTGCAGTTCTCGCGCATCAGCTCGGGCTTCGGCCTGCGCTGGCATCCGGTGCTCAACCGCATGCGCGCGCACAAGGGCATCGACTACGCGGCGCCGGTCGGCACGCCGGTGCGCGCCGCGGGCGATGGCCGGATCGAGTTCCGCGGCACGCAGGGCGGCTACGGCAACGTCGTCATGGTGACGCACCCGGGCGGGGTCGAGACCGTCTATGGCCACCTGTCGCACTTCGCGCCGTCGCTGTTCGTCGGCAAGCGGGTCAAGCAGGGCGAGCTCGTGGGCTACGTCGGCATGACCGGGCTCGCGACCGGGCCGCACCTGCACTACGAGTACCGAGTCGGCGGCGTGCACCGCAACCCCGCCTCGATCAAGACGCTGCCGGCGGAGCCGATCTCGCCGTCGCTGCGCGCGGACTTCCAGGCCCAGACCGGCGCCGAGCTGGCCGGCCTCGACGCCGCAACCCGCTCCGCCGTGGTCGCCGCCGCGCGCTGAGGCCGGGGCGCGTGTCACACGGCGCCGAACGGCGCCATGCTATGTTCGGACTCCAGGACGGTGTCGAGCATGGATGACGTCAATCTGCGGGCCCCGGCCTATTACATCAACCGCGAGCTCTCGTTCCTCGAGTTCAATCAGCGCGTCGTGGACCTCGCCCAGGACGCGTCGGTGCCGCTCCTCGAGCGGGTCCGGTTCCTCGCGATCGCCTCGTCGAACCTCGACGAGTTCTTCGAGATCCGCGTCGCCGGCCTCAAGGAACGGCTCGAGCGCGGCGCGAGCGGCGTCGGCCCGGACGGACGCTCGATCGCCGAGCAGCTGACCGCGATCCACGCGCGTGCGCGCGGCCTCGTCGCCGAGCAGTACCGGATCCTCAACGACCAGCTGACGCCGGCGCTCGTCGACGCCGGCATCCAGCTGCTGCGCGCCAACAAGATCTCGCGCGGCGACGCGGCGGCGCTCGAGCGCTACTTCCAGCGCGACGTCGAGCCGGTGCTGTCGCCGCTCGGGCTCGATCCGGCGCGGCCGTTCCCGCGCATCCAGAACAAGAGCCTCAACTTCATCGTCAAGCTCGAGGGCACCGACGCCTTCGGCCGCGACACGAACCTCGCGATCCTGCAGGTGCCGCGCTCGCTGCCGCGGGTCGTGCGCGTGCCGGACGGCGACGGCGGACCACTGAAGCTCGTGTACCTCTCCACCGTCGTGCAGCGCTTCGTCGGCAAGCTGTTCGAGGGCATGAGCGTCGTCGGCTGCTGGCAGTTTCGCGTCACGCGCAACAGCGACTTGTTCGTCGACGAGGAGGAAGTCGACGATCTGCGTCGCGCGGTCGAGGGCGAGCTCGCCGAACGTCGCTACGGCGACGAGGTGCGGCTCGAGACCGCGCACGACTGCCCGGCCGACCTGACCCAGTTCCTGCTGCAGCACTTCCAGCTCGGGGCAAACGACCTCTACCAGGTGCCGGGGCCGGTCAACCTCAACCGGCTCGCGGCGGTCTACGACCTCGTCGACCGGCCGGACCTCAAGTACCCGCCGTTCACGCCCGGGCTGCCGGGGCGCTTCGTCGCCGGCGCCGACCTGTTCGCCGCGATGCGCGAGAAGGACGTGCTGCTGCACCACCCGTTCCAGTCGTTCCAGCCGATCATGGACTTCCTGCGGCTCGCGGCCCGCGACCCGCACGTGCTCGCGATCAAGCAGACGCTGTACCGCTCCGGGTCCGACTCGGCGGTCGTCGACGCGCTCGTCGAGGCCGCCAAGAACGGCAAGGACGTCACGGTCATCATCGAGCTGATGGCGCGCTTCGACGAGGAGGCCAACATCGGCCTCGCGACGCGGCTGCAGGAGGCCGGCGCGCACGTCATGTACGGCGTCGTCGGCTACAAGACCCACGCCAAGCTCATCCTGGTCGTGCGGCGCGAGGACGGGCACCTGAAGCGCTACTGCCACGTCGGCACCGGCAACTACCACGCGCGCACCGCGCGCGCCTACACCGACTACGGCCTGTTCACCTGCGACGATGCCATCGGCCAGGACCTGCACGACCTGTTCCTGCAGCTGACCAGCCTGACCCGCACGCCGAAGCTCAGGAAGTTGCTGCAGTCGCCGTTCACGCTGCACGAGGCGCTGATGCACCGGATCGCGCGCGAGGCCGACCACGCGCGGGCCGGACGGCCGGGGCGGATCATCGCCAAGATGAACGCGCTGATCGAGCCGCGGATCATCGAGGCGCTCTACCAGGCGTCGAACGCCGGCGTCGAGATCGACCTGGTCGTGCGTGGCGTCTGCGCGCTGACGCCCGGCGTGCCGGGCGTCTCCGAGCGGATCCGCGTGCGCTCGGTGATGGGCCGGTTCCTCGAGCACTCGCGCGTCTATTACTTCGGCAACGACGGCGCGGACGAGCTCTACTGCGCGAGCGCCGACTGGATGGAACGCAACTTCTTCCGGCGCATCGAGGTGGCCTTCCCGGTCGACCGGCCGAAGCTCAAGGAGCGGATCCTGCGCGACCTCGAGACCTGGCTCGCCGACAACACCAACGCCTGGATGCTGCTGCCGGACGGCACCTACGCGCGCGGGGAGCCCGGTTCGGAGCTGCCGTTCTCGGCGCAGCAGGCGCTGCTCGACCGGCACGCCGAGACTTGAGCCGGCCGCGTCAGAAGACGCGCAGCCGGAAACCCACGCCCTTCAGGAAATCCACCTCCTGAACGAGGTCGGCGCGGGTCAGCGCGCGCTCCCTGAGCCAGCCGCGCGGGAACCGTACCTCGAGCGAGCGTCCCTTCGGCGTCAGCCGGATCAGCGGCAGCGGCTCGCGCGACCGGCCGCGGTGCAGCAGCACGGCGAGCCGCATCACGACGATCAGGTAGAGCGCGAGCGCGTGCCACGGCGGCACGAGCTCGTCGGCGCGCTCGAGCGCGACCTTGCGCCGGTGCGCGCCGACGACGCAGGCGAGCAGCCGCTGCTCCTCGCGCGGGAAGCCGGGCAGGTCGGCGTGTTCCAGCAGGTAGGCGGCGTGCTTGTGGTGGCTCGAGTGCGAGATGTCGAGCCCGATCTCGTGCAGCCGCGCGGCCCAGCGCAGCACGCCTTCCGCGAGCGGGTCGCCGAGGCCCCATTCGGACTCGACCTGGCGCAGGAACTCGACCGCGGCGCGCTCGACGCGCTCCGCCTGGTCGCCGTCGACGTGGAAGCGCGCCGCCATCGAGCGGATGCTGCGCTCGCGGGCGTCCTCATCGGTGTAGCGGCCTACCATGTCGTACAGCAGCCCCTCGCGCAGCGCCCCGTCGGCGACGCGCATCGACTCGACGCCGAGCGCGTTGAAGATCGCCGTCAGGATCGCGAGCCCGCCGCCGAACACCGGCCAGCGTTCGTCGCCGATCGCGCCGAGGCCGGCGTTCCTCACGCTGCCGGTGCGCGCCAGGTGGTCGGTGAGCTCGGCGAGCGCCTCGCGCGTGATCGTCTGCGCCGACGGGTCGAGCTCGCGGATCGCCTCGCCGACCGCGCGCACGCTGCCGGAGGAGCCCACGGCGTGCTCCCAGCCGATCGCCCGGAACGGCACCTGGATCGGCTCGAGCTCGACCTCGCAGGCGACCACGGCGCGCTCGAAGCGCTTGGCGGCGAAGCGCCCGTCCGGAAAATGCTCGGCCGAGAGCGCGACGCAGCCCATGTAGAGGCTCTCGAGGATCCGCGGCTCGCGGCCCTCGCCGATGATGCACTCGGTGCTGCCGCCGCCGATGTCCACGACCAGTCGCCGGCCGGGCTCGAGCGGCATCGTCTGCGTGACGCCGGCGTAGATCAGCCGCGCCTCCTCGATGCCCGAGATGATCTCGATCGGATGGCCGAGCGCCTCGCGGGCGCGCTCGAGGAAGCCCGCCTTGCGGCGCGCCTTGCGCAGCGTGTTGGTGCCGACCACGCGCACGCTCTCGGCGCGCATGTCCCGCAGGCGCTGGCCGAAGCGCGCGAGCGCGCCGAGCGCGCGGTCGGTGGCGTCCTTCGAGAGCCTGCCGTGCTCGTCGAGGCCGGCGGCGAGTCGCACCATCTCGCGCAGCCGGTCGACGATCGTGATCTGGCCGTGCGAGTAGCGCGCGACGACCATGTGGAAACTGTTGGAGCCGAGGTCGACCGCGGCCAGGACGTCGGGAATGCGCTGGGACTGGGGCATGACTCGGCCGGCGGCCGGGCGGCCGCCTCAGGAACGGCCGGCGATCAGGCGGCGAACGAGGAGCCGCAACCGCAGGTGGTCGTGGCGTTCGGGTTGCGGATGACGAACTGCGCGCCGTCGAGGCCCTCGCGGTAGTCGATCTCGGCGCCGACCAGGTACTGCAGGCTCATCGGGTCGATCACCAGCGTCACGCCCTGGTTCTCGACCGTCATGTCGCCTTCCTCGACGCTCTCGTCGAAGGTGAAGCCGTACTGGAAGCCCGAGCAGCCGCCGCCCTGCACGTAGACGCGCAGCTTGAGGGCGGGATTGGCCTCCTCGCGGATCAGCTCCGCGACCTTGAGGGCCGCCGCATCGGTAAAGAGCAGCGCCGGGGGCGGCAGGTCGCCGGCCACCGTTGTCGCCGAAAGCTCGTTTGCGGTCGTCACGTCACTCATGGAGGCACCCAAATCAATGACTTACGATAGTTTAGTCCCGCCGGCGACCCGGGTCAAAGCGGCCCAGCCGACAGTCCCGGGCGATCCTACTCCGTGCGGCTAGAGCGCGTAACCGTACTGCCCGGCGATCAGCCGGGCGGGGGCCGGGTGCCCGAGCGCCTTGCCGGCGTGGTACGCCCAGTGCGGGTCGTCGAGCAGCGCCTTGCCGACGACCACCAGTTCGACCTGGCCGCTGCGGACGAGTTCATCGGCGAGCTTGGGCTCGCGGATCAGCCACGAGGCGGCGGTCGGCAGGCCGGTCTCGCGGCCGATCCGCGCCGCGACCGGCCCCATGAAGCCGGGCGTCCCCCACGGCACGCGGCCGACGTCGGGTGAGTTGAAGCCGATCGAGACGTCGACGAGGTCGAGCCCGCCGGCCTTCATCCGCCGCACGAGCTCGACCGACTCCTCGAACGGCTGCTCGCCGTCGACGTAGTCGAGGACGCCGA
Organism: Gammaproteobacteria bacterium; assembly: GCA_037443765.1. Classification (GTDB taxonomy): domain Bacteria; phylum Pseudomonadota; class Gammaproteobacteria; order Steroidobacterales; family Steroidobacteraceae; genus CAIKZZ01. The sequence goes on along the minus strand of JBBINS010000085.1, from coordinate 3,789 downwards.
GGCGCGCGACGAGCGGCAGCTGCTCGGGCCAGACGGCGCGGACCGCGGCCAGCGTCTCGAGCAGGAAGCGCGCGCGGTTCTCGAAGCTGCCGCCGTAGCGGTCGGTGCGCCGGTTCGCGAGCGGCGAGAAGAAGCTCTGCGCGAGGTAGCCGTGCGCGAAGTGCAGCATCAGGCACCTGAAGCCGGCGGCGAGCGCGCGCCGTGCGGCCTCGACGAACTCACGCTGCACGGCGGCGATGTCGGCCGCCGTCATCTCGCGCGGCACCCGCGCGAGCTTGCCGCCGAAGGCGAGCGGCGAGGGCCCCATGATCTCCCAGCCGCCCTCGGCGCCGACCGCGAGGTGCGCGTCCCCCTCCCACGGCCGGCTGGCGCTCGCCTTGCGGCCGGCGTGCGCGATCTGGATGCCGGGCACCGCGCCCTGCGACTCGACGAAGCGCGCGATGCGCGCGAAGGCCGTGGCCTGGGCGTCGTTCCAGAGGCCGGTGTCGCCGGCGGTGATGCGTCCCTCCGACGACACCGCGGTCGCCTCGGCGAACACGAGACCGACGCCGCCGGCGGCGCGCGCGCCGAGATGCACGAGGTGCCAGTCGGTCGGCACGCCGTCGACGGCCGAGTACTGGCACATCGGCGACATGACGATGCGGTTCTTGAGCGTGACGCTCTTGAGGCGGAAGTCGCTGAACAGGTCGGGCACGGCGGCATCCCAATCGCGGCGCGGCCGGGATGCCGCGCGCCGATTGTAGCGGCCGGCCGCTCAGGTCAACGTCGGTGGACGCCGCAGACCGACCCGCGTCGCCTGCTCGAACGCGTAGGCGAGCTCGAGCACGCGCCGGTCCTCGAGCCGGCGGCCGACGAGCTGCAGGCCCACCGGCAGTCCGCCGGGCGTGAACCCTGCCGGCACCGAGATCGCCGGCTGCCACGTGGCGGTGATCCAGTAGGCCGACTTCATCCACGCGACGTAGTGGTCCATCGCGACGCCGGCCACCGACTTCGGCCAGTCGAGCCGGGCGTCGAAGGGCGCCACCTGGTTGACCGCGCAGGCGATGACGTCATGCCGCTCGTGGAAGTGGCGCATCGCCTCGACCAGCCGGCCGTGGTCGGCGAGCGCCGCGCCGATCTGCCGGGCCGTCAGCCGGCTGCCGGCCTCGATCTCGCCGATCGCCTCGGGCTTGAGTTCGTCGCGGTGGCGCTCGAGCAGCGGGCCGTTGACGATCCACGAGCGCAGCGCGCGCAGCGTCAGGAACACCTCGTCGGCGTGCGCGAGCTCGGGCGCGGCGTCCTCGACGACGCAGCCGAGTGCCTCGAGCGTCGCGCGCCGCGAGTCGAGCACGCCGCGGACCTCGGCCTCGAGCGGTAGTCCGCCGAGGTCGGGGCACCACGCGACGCGCAGTCCCCGCGGGTCGCGGCCGAGCGGCGCCGCGAACGCCGCCGCATCCGACGCGAGGCAGCCGGGGTCGCGCGCGTCGGCGCCCGCCATGACCGACAGCAGCAGCGCCACGTCCGAGACGCAGCGCGCCATCGGTCCTTTCACCGCGAAGCCGAAGAACGGCAGCTGCGTCGGCGCCGTCGGCACGAGGCCGACCGTCGGGCGAAAGCCGACGACGTTGTTGAAGTTCGCGGGATTGCGGAGCGAGCCGCCGAGGTCGCTGCCGTCGGCGAGCGGCAGCATCCCGGTCGCGAGCGCGACGCCGGCGCCACCGCTCGAGCCGCCGGCGCTGCGGGTCGGGTCGTAAGGGTTCAGCGTCGTGCCGTAGACCCTGTTGTAGGTGTGCGAGCCCATGCCGAACTCGGGCGTGTTGGTCTTGCCGATCGGCACGACGCCCGCCTGTCGCAGCCGCTCGACCAGCACCGAGTCGAACGCCGGCCGGTCGTCGCGGAAGACTGGCGAGCCGCGCGTCCACGGGAAGCCGACCGCGGGCTCGAGGTCCTTGAACGCCCACGGCAGCCCGGCGAGCGGGCCGAGCGCCTCACCGCGCGCACGCCGCTCGTCGACCCGCGCGGCCAGCGCGAGGCACCCCTCGTCCGGGAGCTTCGCGACGATCGCGTTCAGCCTCGGGTTCCAGGCCCGGATTCGGGCGAGGTGCGCCGCCATCAGCTCGCGCGCCGAGAGTTCGCGGTTCGCGAGCAGCCGCAGGAGCTCGCGCGCGTCGCGGTCGCACAGCGGCGTCGCGGCGGTCGCGGCCGACGGGCTCGCGGCGCCCGCGCCGGTGGCGGCGGCCGCGGCGGCGGCGGCGGCGCCGGTGAGGAACTCGCGGCGGTCGATGGTCATCGGCGACTCCCCCCGGCGGATCGACGCGGGCCGCGGCTCACCGGGCGCCGACCGGCGGCCGGCGCGCGCCGACGTGGGTCGCCTGCTCGAAGGCGTACGCGAACTCGAGCAGCCGCCGGTCGTCGAGCCTGCGGCCGACGAGCTGCAGGCCGACCGGCAGGCCCGCCGGCGTGAACCCGGCCGGCACCGAGATCGCCGGCTGCCAGGTCGTCGTGATCAGGTACGCCGAGCGCATCCACTCGATGTAATGGGTCATCGGCACGCCCGCGACCGCCTTCGGCCAGTCGAGGGCGGCGTCGAAGGGGGCGACCTGGTTGACCGCGCAGGCGATCACCTCGTAGCGCTCGCTGAAGCGCCGCATGCGCTCGAGGAGCGCGGCGTGCGCCTGGAACGCCGCCGCGAGGTCGGCGGCCGTGACCCGGCTGCCGGCCTCGGCCTCGGCGATCGCCTCGGGCTTGACCTCGGCGCGGTGCGCCGCGAGCAGCGGCCCGAGCCAGGTCCAGGTCTGCCAGCGCCGCAGCGTCAGGAAAATCTCGTCGGCGTGCGCGAGGTCGGGCGCCGCCTCCTCGACGCGGCAGCCGAGACCCTCGAGCGTCGCGCGCTGCGCCTCGAGCACGCGCCGCACCTCGGGCTCGAGCGGCAACCCGCCGAGGTCCGGGCACCACGCGACGCGCGTGCCCTTGACCTCGCGCGCGAGCGGGCCGAGGAACAGCGCCGGCGTCGACGGCAGGCAGCCGGGGTCGCGCGCGTCCGGTCCCGCCATCACCGACATCGCGAGCGCGACGTCGGCGACGCTGCGGCCGAGCGGGCCCTTGCAGGTGAAGCCGATGAACGGCATCGACTCCGGCGCGAGCGGCACGAGCCCGACGCTCGGCCGGAAGCCCACGACGTTGTTGAAGTTCGCGGGGTTCCGGAGCGAGCCGCCGAGGTCGCTGCCGTCGGCGAGCGGCAGCATGCCGGTCGCGAGCGAGGCGCCGGCACCGCCGCTCGAACCGCCGGCGCTCTTGCCGAGGTCGTAGGGGTTGCGGGTCGTGCCGTAGACCTTGTTGTAGGTGTGCGATCCCATCCCGAACTCGGGCACGTTGGTCTTGCCGATCGGCACGACGCCCGCGCGCCGCAGCCGCTCGACCAGCAGCGTGTCGGTGGTCGGCCGCTCGTTGCGGTAGATCGGCGAGCCCTGGGTGCACGGGAAGCCGACCGCGTCCTCGAGGTCCTTGAAGGCCCACGGCAGCCCGGCCAGCGGCCCGAGCGGCTCGCCGCGCGCGCGCCGCTCGTCGACCCGCGCGGCGAGCGCGAGGCATTCCTCGTCCGGGAGCTTGGCGACGATCGCGTTGACCCCGGGGTTCACGCGCGCGATGCGCGCGAGGTGTGCGGCCATCAGCTCGCGCGCCGAGAGCTTCCTCGCCGCCAGCAGGCGCAGGAGGTCGCCGGCATCGGCGTAGCAGAGGTCCGCCGGCGTCGGCAGCGGCGCGGTCGCGCGCCGGCGCGTCGCCGCGGCCGCCGCGGGCGTGGCCGCCGCG
>JBBINS010000084.1:0-12412 GCA_037443765.1 Gammaproteobacteria bacterium | reverse complement strand
GGCCGTTCGCGGCGCCGCCCGCGGTGCTCGCGGCGGCGGGCATCGCGCTCGGCGTCAGCTACCCGACGCCCATCGTCGACCTGGCCGCCAGCCGGGAACGCGCGCTCGCCGCCTGGCAGCGCCTGCGCGGGCCGCGACCGCCGGGGGATGCCGTGCAGGCGCCGGCCCGCCGGCGCCGCGCCCCGAGGCGCTGACGGGCTCCGGGGGGCTCCGTACGGCCGGCCTTGGCCGCGGTCGGGCGCGGGCGCCCCGAACCGGCGGTCGCGACGGGGCCCGCCGGCACCCCTTTCCCTTGTCGACGTTCGCCGTGTAGTATAGGTTTTGTACAGGATTCATGCTGTACGCCCCAGGGCGCCGCGATGGGTACCGCTCTGCCTCCGATCGCCCGGCGCAGACAGCTCGCGGCCTCCGAACCCGTCCGGATTGCCATGGTGGCCGCCTCCGACGCCGCGGCAGCCGACCGGCGACCTGGCGGGTACGGTGCCTGCAGCGCCGCGCGCCGCCAGCACCGCCGCCCCGCCAACGTTAACGCGATGACGTGATGCCCATGCCCTTCGAGCCCAGTCCCCCGACTCCTTCCCGGCGGCTCAGGTCCGCGCTCGCGGCGTGGTTCGACGCCGGCCGCGCAACACCCGCCGCGGTCGCGGACGATGGCGTCGACTGGGCGCGCATCGTGCCGTTCGTGGCCGTGCACCTCGCCTGTCTCGCGGTGCTCGAGGTCGGCGCGAGCACGGTCGCCGTCGCGACAGCGCTCGCGCTCTATGCTCTGCGGATGTTCGCGATCACCGGCTTCTACCACCGGTACTTCTCGCACCGCGCGTTCAAGACCTCGCGGCCGGGGCAGTTCGTGTTCGCGCTGATCGGCGCCTCGGCGGTGCAGCGCGGGCCGCTGTGGTGGGCCGCGCACCACCGCCACCACCACGCCCACTCGGACGGTCCCGACGACGTGCACTCGCCGCGCCAGCGCGGCTTCCTGTGGAGCCACGTCGGCTGGTTCCTGTCGCGCCGCTGCTTCACGCCGGACCTGGCGCGGGTCCGCGACCTGCAGCGCTTCCCGGAGCTGCGCTGGCTCGACCGCTTCGACATCCTGGTGCCGGCCGCGCTCGCGGTCGCGCTGTTCGCGGCCGGCGCCGCGCTCGAGCGGCACGCGCCCGGCCTCGGCACCAGCCGCTGGCAGATGCTGGTCTGGGGCTTCTTCGTCTCGACGGTGCTCTGCTACCACGCGACCTACACGATCAACTCGCTCGCGCATGTCTTCGGCCGGCGGCGCTACGCGACCGGCGACGACAGCCGCAACAACGCGTTGCTCGCGCTGCTGACCTTCGGCGAGGGCTGGCACAACAACCACCACCACTACCCGAACGCGGCGCGGCAGGGCTTCTACTGGTGGGAGGTCGACCTCACGTACTACCTGCTGCGGGCGCTGGCCGCGGTCGGCGTGATCTGGGACCTCAAGCCCGTGCCGCTCGCGGTCCGCGACGATCACCGCGGGCGACGGCCGTGACCTCCCCGACCGGCGCCCCAGGGCCCGACCGCGGCCCGCCGCTGACGGTCGCCGTCATCGGCAGCGGCATCGCGGGGCTCACGGTCGCGGCCGGACTGCACCCGCACCACCGGATCACGGTCTACGAGGCCGCCGACTGGATCGGCGGCCACACCCACACGGTGGACGTCGACGACGGCGGCACGACGGTCGCGGTCGACACCGGCTTCATCGTCTGCAACGACTGGACCTACCCCAACTTCCTCGCGCTGCTCGCGCGGCTCGGCGTCGAGACCCAGCCGTCGAACATGAGCTTCAGCCTGCAGCACGAGACCTCGGGCCTCGAGTACTGCGGCACGAGCCTCGACACGCTGTTCGCGCAACGCCGAAACGCGCTGTCGCCGTCGTTCCTGCGCATGATCGCCGACATCCTGCGGTTCAACCGCGAGGCACCGCGCTTCCTGGCGGACGGCGACGAGCGCGCGACGCTCGGCGACTGGCTCGCCGCCGAGCGCTACGGCGCGCCGTTCATCGAGCGGTACGTCGTGCCGATGGGCCGCTCGATCTGGTCGGCCGACGAGCGCGCGCTGCTCGGGTTCCCGGCGCGCTTCTTCATCGAGTTCTTCAAGCGCCACGGCTTCCTGAGCGTCGACGACCGGCCGCAATGGCGCGCCGTCCGCGGCGGCGCGCGCGAGTACGTGCGCGCCCTGACCCTGCCGTTCCGCACGCACCTGCGGCTCTCGACGCCGGTCGCCTCGGTGCGCCGCCTGCCGGGCGAGGTCGTCGTGCGGACGCACCGCGGCGGCCTCGAACGTTACGACGCGGTCGTGTTCGCCTGCCACGCCGACACCGCGCTCGCGCTGCTCGCCGACCCGAGCGACGCCGAGCGCGAGATCCTCGCGAGCTTCCCGTACCAGCCGAACGAGGTCGTGCTGCACACCGATACCCGCCTGCTGCCGCGCGCGCCGCGCGCCCGCGCCGCCTGGAACTACCACGTGCGCGCCCGGCCGCACGCCGGCTGCGCGATCACCTACGACATGAACGTGCTGCAGTCGCTCGGCACGCGGCGGCGCTACCTCGTGTCGCTGAACCTCGGCGACCGCATCGATCCCGCCCTGGCGCTGGCCCGTTTCGACTACGCGCACCCGGTCTACACGCCGGCCGCCGTCGCCGCGCAGCGGCGCCACGGCGAGATCAGCGGCGTGCGCCGCAGCTTCTACTGCGGCGCATACTGGCGCTACGGCTTCCACGAGGATGGCGTCGTCAGCGGACTCGCGGCGCTCGAACAACTCGCGCGCTGGGGAGAGGGGCATGCAGAGCGCGCTCTACCACGGGTGGGTTAGCCACCGGCGGGTGACACCGACGCGCCACGCGTTCCGGTACCGCGTCTACCTCGTGTGGCTCGACCTCGCCGAGCTGCCGACGGTGTTCGCCGGCCGCTGGCTGTGGTCGACGCGCCGCTGGGCGCCGGCGTGCCTGCGGCGCGAGGACTACCTCGGCCCGCACGACCGCCCACTCGACGTCGCGGTGCGCGACCTCGTGGAGGCACGGACCGGGCGGCGGCCGGCGGGCCCGGTGCGCATGCTCGCGCACCTGCGCTACTTCGGCGTCTGCTTCAACCCGGTGGCGCTCTACTACTGCTACGGCGCCGACGGGCAGCTCGAGGTCGTCGTCGCCGAGGTCAGCAACACGCCGTGGCAGGAGCGGCACGCGTACGTGCTGCCGGTCGCCGCGGCCGAGCGCGACGGGCCGGCGCGCGTCTGGCGCTTCGGCAAGGCATTCCACGTGTCGCCGTTCATGCCGATGGACATCGGCTACGAGTGGCGCTTCGACAGCCCCGGCGAGCGCCTCAGCGTGCACATGCGCAACCTCCGTCGCGGCCAGCCGGTGTTCGACGCAACGCTGACGCTCGCCCGGCGGCCGATCGGCGCGGCGACGCTGGCGGCCGCCCTGGCGCGGTTCCCGTTGATGACCGTCGGCGTCATCGTCAAGATCTACTGGCAGGCGCTCAGGCTGTGGCTGAAGCGCACGCCGTTCCACCCGCATCCGGAGCGCCCATGAAGGAGAGCATCATCCCGTCCGCCGGCGGCCTCGCGACCGACCGCGCCGGCGCCAGCGGCGGCCTCGCCACGCTCGGCCGCCGCGCCCTGCTCGGCCGGCTCGCCGGGCTCGCGCGCGGCCAGCTGACGATCGTCGACGGCGCAGAGCGCCACGTGTTCGGCCGGGCCGGCGACGGCGACGATCTCGTCGCCGCCATCGAGGTGCTCGACCCGCGGTTCTGGGCCGACGCCGCCATCGGCGGCACCGTCGGCGCCGGCGAGAGCTACATCCGCGGGCACTGGCGGGCCGCGGACCTCACGGCGCTGGTGCGCCTGATGGTGCGCAACCGCGAGCTCATGAACGGCCTCGAGGGCGGCGTCGCGGTCGTGAGCGCACCGCTGCGCCGGCTGCTGCACTGGATCAACCGCAACTCCCGCAGCGGCAGCCAGCGCAACATCGCGGCGCACTACGACCTCGGCAACGACTTCTTCCGGCTGATGCTCGACCCGACCCTCGCGTATTCGTGCGGCATCTACCCGACGCCGGCGAGCACGCTGCACGAGGCGCAGCTCGCGAAATTCGACGCGATCTGCCGCAAGCTCGACCTCGGCCCGTCCGACGAGTTGCTCGAGATCGGCACCGGCTGGGGCGGCCTCGCGATCCACGCGGCGCGCAACTTCGGCTGCCGCGTGACCACGACGACGATCTCCCGCGAGCAGCACGCGCAGGCTCGCGAGGCGATCGCCGCGGCGGGCCTCGGCTCGCGGGTCACGCTGCTGCTCGAGGACTACCGCGACCTCCGCGGCCAGTACGACAAGCTGGTGTCGGTCGAGATGATCGAGGCCGTCGGGGCCCGGTTCCTCGACACCTACTTCGGCGCCTGCAGCCGGCTGCTGAGGCCGGCCGGCGCGATGCTGCTGCAGGCGATCACGCTGCAGGACCAGTATTATGAGGCGGCGCTGCGCTCGGTCGACTTCATCCAGCGCTTCGTGTTCCCGGGAAGCTTCATTCCGTCCGTGACCGCCATCAGCCAGAGCCTCAGCCGCGCGACCGACCTCAAGGTGTTCCACCTCGAGGACATCGGCCCGCACTACGCGACGACACTGCGCGACTGGCGCCGCAACGTCCACGCGCACCTCGGCGAGGTGCGTGCGCTCGGCTATCCCGAGGAGTTCCTGCGGCTGTGGGACTTCTACCTCAGCTACTGCGAGGGCGGCTTCGCCGAGCGCCAGCTCGGCGACGTGCAGATGCTGCTCACGAAACCCCGGTGCCGGCGCGCGCCGATCGCGAGCGTCGCGCCTTGACCGCCGCGCGCCCCTCGCCCGCCGCGATCGCCGCACTCAAGGACGCGCTCGGCCCCGACGGCTGGCTCGAGTCCGAGGCCGACGTCGCGACGTACCTCAGCGACTTCCGGCGCCTCTACCGGGGCGCGACGCCGCTCGTCGCCCGGCCGAAGTCCGTCGCCGAGGTGAGCGCGGCGGTGGCGGTCTGCGCACGCGAACGGATCGCGGTCGTGCCACACGGCGGCAACACGAGCTACTGCGGCGGCGCGACGCCGGACGAGTCCGGCGCCGAAATCGTCCTCAGCCTCGGGCGACTCAACCGGGTGCGCGACGTCGATGCCGCCGGCTACGCGCTCACGCTCGACGCCGGCTGCACGCTCGCCGCCGCGCAGGCCGCGGCGAGCGCCGCCGGGCGGCTGTTCCCGCTCGCGCTCGGCTCCGAGGGAAGCTGCCAGGTCGGCGGCAATCTCTCGACCAACGCCGGCGGCACGACGGTGCTGCGCTACGGCATGATGCGCGAGCTCGTGCTCGGCCTCGAGGTGGTACTGCCGGACGGCCGCCTGCTCAACCAGTTGCGGAGCCTGCGCAAGGACAACACCGGGTACGACGTGAAGCAGCTGTTCCTCGGCGCCGAAGGCACGCTCGGCGTGATCACCGGTGCGTGCCTGAAGCTGTTCCCGCGTCCCGCGGATTACGTGACGGCGCTCGCCGCCATCGGCGGCATGGCTGACGCCGTCGCACTCCTGGGCCGCGTCCGCGACGCGTTCGGCGACGCGGTCGAGGGCTTCGAGTACATCCCGCGGGTGGCGCACGAGCTCACGATCGAGCACGTGCCCGGCGCCACCGCGCCCTTCGACCACCCGCACCCGGCATTCGCGCTGATCGAGCTCGCGGCCCCCGAGCCCTGGCCCGAGCTGCAGGCGCGCTTCGAGGAGTTCCTCGGCGCCGAGATCGACGCGCGCCGCGTGCGGGACGCCGTGGTCGCCCAGTCCGCCGCGCAACGCGATGCGCTGTGGTTCCTGCGCGAGCGCGTGCCGGAGGCGCAGACGCGCGCGGGGGCCTCGATCAAGCATGACGTCTCGCTGCCGGTCGCCCGGCTCGCGGAGTTCGTCGCGGCCGCCACCGCCGAGCTCGCGACGCTCGCCCCTGGCGCGCGCGTCGTCGGCTACGGCCACGTGGGCGACGGCAACCTGCACTTCAACCTGAGCCCGGCGCCGACCGTCGCGCGCGGCTCGGCGGAGGAGCGGGCGTTCCTCGACCGCGCGCCACGCGTCACGCGCGCGATCCACGACCTGGTCGCGTCGCTCGGCGGCAGCTTCAGCGCCGAGCACGGCATCGGCCGGCTGAAGACCGGCGAGCTCGAGCGCTACGAGGACCCCGTGGCGCTCGCGGTGATGCGTGCCGTCAAGGCGGCGCTCGATCCCGCCGGCATCATGAATCCGGGCAAGGTCCTCGCCCGTCCGGGCGCGGAGCGCCGCGCCTGACGATGCCTCGCGCGTGAAACCGGTCCTTCTGCCGCTCAAGACCGCGCGCCTGACGCTGCGCGAGTTCGTGCCGTCCGACCTCGAGGCGCTGCAGGCGCTGGCCGGTGACGCGCGCGTGCTCGAGTACGCGCCGGCGGAGACGCGCGCGCTCGAGGCGGTGCGCCGCGCGCGCGTCGCGCCCGCGGCGCGGCGCCGGCCGGCGCGCCGCCGTTCCTACGAGCTCGCGGTCGTGCTCAACCGCGGCGGCAAACTGATCGGCGCCTGCGACCTCGCGCTCACCGGGGCGCGCGGGGCCGACGTCGGCTACATGGTCGCGCCGCGCCACTGGGGCCACGGTTACGGCACCGAGGTCGCACGCGCACTGGTCGCGTTCGCGTTCGGGCCGCTGGCGCTCGAGCGGCTGTCCGCGGTGGTCGCAGTCGAGAACGACCGCTCGCGGCGCGTCCTCGCGAATGCGGGCCTCGTCTGGGAGGGGCTGATCAGGCGCCACCTGCGAATCCGCGGCCGCGCATGGGACTGCCACCTGTACGTAATCGACCGGCGCCGCTGGCTTGCGCTTTGCCCGCCTTGCGCGGCCCCGCGGGCTCGCGGATCATGACCGCGCTGCCGGGGTGAGCCGATGCCGACATTGCCACGTCTCCTGAGGAACCCATGGACGTGGGTGGCCACGTTCGTCGTGGTCGCCTCGTACGCGGCCGCGGGCTTCCTGCTGGTGCCGCGCCTGGTGAGCGGCGGCGTCCGCGACTACTTCCAAGGCCACTACCACCGCACGGTCGAACTCGGCGCCGTCGCCTTCAACCCGTTCACGCTCGAGCTGACGGTCGAGCACTTCGCCGTGCCGGACGCCGACGGCGGCCCGCTCATCGGCTTCGACCGCCTGTACGTGAACCTGCAGCTCGTCTCGCTGCTGCGCGGCGGTGCCGACTTCAAGGCGATCGCCCTCGACGGGCCGCACGCGCACCTCGTGCGCCGCGCCGACGGCCGCATCAACGTCCTGGACCTGCTCCCGCCGGCGTCCCCGGCGCCGGCGGCGGACGCGCAGCCGCCGCGCCTGTGGATCAACGAGTTGGTGGTCCGCAGTGGCGACGTGAGCTTCATCGACCAAAGCGGCCGAACGGCGCTCAACGTCACGCTGAAGCCGATCACGTTCACGCTCGACAACTTCAGCACGCGCAGCGAGGGCAATGCCTACGCGCTGGCGGCGCGCTCGACGCAGGGCGAGAGCCTCGAATGGCACGGCACGTTCGGCCTCGACCCGATCCTCCAGTCGCAGGGCAGCTTCAAGCTCGAGCACGTACTCGCGCACACCCTCGACGAGATCGGACGGGGCCTGCTGCCCGTGGATCTCGCGCAGGGCGAATTCAACGTCACGGGCAACTACGAATTCGCCGAGCGCGGCAAGGAACTAGGCGTCAAGGTCCGCGTTGCGGAACTGCTGTGCACCGACCTCGCGATCCGCGCGCCGGGCGAGCAGGACAGTTGGATCCAGGTCCCCCGGATCGCGATCACCGGCACGACGCTCGACCTCGCCAAGGCGAGCGTCGTCGTCGAGCACGTCGTGGTCGAGCGCCCGGCGGTCACGGCCTGGCGCGACCGGGCCGGCGTCGTCAACCTCACCCGCCTCGTCCGGGCCGCGCCGGCGACGAGTCCGGCCGCGAACCCGACGGCGACACCCGCGTCCGCGAGCCCGGCGTGGCAAGTCAGCGTGCCCGACATCGAGGTCACCGCCGCCGACATCCGCTTCGAGGACCGCGTCGCGGCCGGCCCGGCGCGGTTCCACGTCGCGCCGCTCGACGTCAGCATCGGCGGATTCGCGAGCCCGGCGGCCGGGCCGCTCGCCGTCAGCGTCACGACGAGCGTCAACGAGAACGGTCAGCTGGCGGCGCGCGGCACACTCCAGCTGACGCCGCTCAACGCCACGTTCGCGATCGAGGCGAGCGCGCTCGGGCTGACGGCGCTGCAGCCCTACGTGGCCGCGACGACCGCCATGACCATCAAGAGCGGCACCGCCGGGGTCAAGGGCACGGTCACGGCGAGCGCTGGAGGCAAGTTCGCCTTCCAGGGCGACGCGTCGATCGACGGCTTCCGAACCGTCGACAACGCGCTCGAAGAGGATTTCATCAACTGGCGCAGCCTGCGCATCGCCGGCATCACCGCCAAGAGCGATCCGCTCGCCATCAAGATCCGCGAGATCGTGGCGCGCGAGCCGTACGCGCGCGTGATCATCGGCTCCAACGGCCGCACCAACCTGTCGCTGGTGCTGAAGCCGAACCAGCCGCCACCGACGGTGACCGGCGCAACGGTCGCCGCGCAGAAGCAGACTCCCGAGGCGCAGGCCGCTGCAATCTCCAGCCCGCCGACCGCGGCGGCGACGCCCGCGCGGGGCAAGGGCGGCAGAGCGAAACGGTCGGCGCCGCAGCCCGCGGCCGCAGCCGCGCTGCCCCTCGAGATCGGGGTCGTGCGCATTGCGGACGGCACGACGAACTTCGAGGACTTCTCGCTCAAGCCCAACGTCAAGACGGGGATCTACGCCCTCGCGGGCACGATCCGCGGGCTCTCCGGCCGGCCCGACGCGCGCGCCGACGTCAATATCGCCGGCAAGATCGACCAGTACGCGCCAGTGACAATCACGGGCAAGGTCAACTTCCTCGCCGCCGTCTCGTACACCGACATCAAGATGAGCTTCAAGAACGTCGACCTCGGCGTCCTGTCGCCCTATTCGGGCAAGTTCGCCGGCTATTGGATCGACAAGGGCAAGCTGTCGGTGGACCTCAGCTACCTGATCGAGAATCGCAAGCTGACCGCCGATCACCGGATCATCGTCAATCAGCTGCAACTCGGCGACCGCGTCGACAGTCCCGACGCCACGCATCTGCCGGTCAAGCTCGCGATCGCACTCCTCAAGGACCGTAACGGCGTCATCGACCTCGACCTGCCGGTGACCGGCAGTCTCGACGACCCGCAGTTCAGGCTCGGCCCGATCATCTGGAAGGTCGTCGTCAACATCATCGAGAAGGCGATCACCGCTCCGTTCGCTCTGCTCGGCAAGCTGTTCGGCGGTGGCGAGGAGATGTCGTACATCGACTTCCCGGCCGGCAGCGCGGCGCTCGACGAGGCGACGCGCGGCAAGGTCGCCTCGCTCGTCAAGGCGCTCGACTCGCGGCCCGGGCTCAACGTCGACCTGCCGCAGGTCGCAGCGCCGGCGATCGACTCGGCGGCGCTCGCCGAGCAGAAATGGCGCGCCGACCTCGTCGCGCGCGCGACGCGCCGCCTCGGCAGCCACGCCGGCGAGGCCGGCGCCGTCGACCGGCTGCTCGCGTCGCCGAAGGATTACCGGTCGCTGCTCGAGGAAGCCTACAAGGAGGCCACGGGGCATCGTGCCGAGATCCCGGCGCCCGAGGTCGCGAAGGGCGCGCCCGCGCCGGACCCGACCACGACCGCGATCAGCTGGCTCGAAGGGCAGCTGAAGCCGCGCTACGCGCCGGCCCCGGCCGACATCGACGCGCTCGCCCAGGCTCGCGCCAGCGCGGTGCAGGCGGCGCTGCTCGAGGGCACCGGCATCGACCCGTCGCGCGTGTTCGTCATCAAGGCGGCGCCGCTGCCGGCGACGAACGGCCCGGTGCGGATGCAGCTCGCGCTGCACTGAGCCGCGGCCCCGCGCCGCCGCAGCGCTCAGCCGCCGACCGGCGGCTCCACGGTCTCGCGCGGCCGGATCAGCCCTTCCTGCGCGGTGCTCGCGACCAGCCTGCCGTCCCGCGTGAAGATGCTGCCGCGCGCGAAGCCGCGCGCGCCCGACGCGCTCGGGCTGTCCACCGAATACAGCAGCCACTCGTCGGCGCGGAACGGGCGGTGGAACCACATCGCGTGATCGATGCTCGCCATCTGCAGGTGCAGGAACGACATCGCGTGCGGCAGCGTCGCGGTGTCGAGCAGGTTGTAGTCGGAGACGTAGGCGAGCAGGCAGCGGTGCATCCACGCGTCGTCGCTGGGCACGCGGTCGACGGCCTTGAACCAGACCTGCTTCGAGGCCGGCAGCGGCACCGGGTTCAGGTAGTTCGGGCGGCGCACCGGCCGGAACTCGAACGGCCGGCGGTGCTCGAAGAAGCGCCGCACCTTCTCCGGCAGGTCGGCCAGGATCTCCTCGTGGTAGGACTCGAAGTCCGCGAGCTCTTCCGGCGGGGGCACGTTCGGCATCGGCGCCGAATGCTCCATGCCCGCCTCGGCCACCTGGAACGAGCACGACATATGGAAGATCTGCTCGCCGTGCTGGATCGCGACGACACGACGGCTCGTGAAGCTCTGGCCGTCGCGGCTGCGATCGACCTGGTAGACGATCGGCGCGTTGAAGTCGCCGCGCCGCAGGAAGTAGGCGTGCAGCGAGTGGCACTCGCGGCCCGCGACGGTGCGATAGGCGGCGACCAGCGCCTGGCCGAGCACCTGCCCGCCGAACACCTGCGGGCTGCCGATGTCGCGGCTCTCGCCGCGGAACAGGTTGACCTCGAGCGCTTCGAGCTCGAGGACCGAGAGTACGTCGGCGAGTCGCTGGTCCATGGAGCCAGTTTACGCGATCGGCGCGCCCGGGCCGGGTCCGCTCAGGCGACGCCCAGGCGCTTCTGCATGATCGGGCTCGTGGTCGTGTACTGCAGGAACTGCTTCTTGTCCGGGAACAGCCAGGACTGCACCCCGAAGGCGGCGAGCGCCGCCTCGTGGAAGCCCGACAGGATCAGCTTCTTCTTGCCGGGGTAGGTGTTGACGTCGCCGACGGCGAAGATGCCGGGCTCGCTCGACTGGAACTTCTCGGTGTCGACCTTGATCGCCTTCTTGTCGAGATCGAGGCCCCAGTCGGCGATCGGCCCGAGTTTCGGGTGCAGGCCGAAGAACGCGAGCACCTGCTCGCAGTCGACGTGCGCCGCGCTGCCGTCGGCGAGCTTGAGCTCGACGCCGGTGAGCGTGTCGCCGGCGACGTCGAGGCGCTGCACCAGCCCCTCGCGATAGGTCAGCCGTCCCGCGGCCGCGAGCTCGCGCATGCGCCCGACCGTCGCCGGCGCCGCGCGGAACTCAGCGCGGCGGTGCACGAGGGTGAGCGACGCCGCCTTGCCGGCGAGGTCGACGGCCCAGTCGAGCGCCGAGTCGCCGCCGCCGAGGATCAGGAGCCGCCGGCCGTAGAAGTCCTCGGCGCGCCGCACCTTGTAGTGCACGGCGCGGCCCTCGAGCGCCTCGGCGCCGTCGACGACCAGCCGCCGCGGCTGGAACGATCCCACGCCGCCGGCGATGACGACGGCGCCGGCGTCGAACAGCGTGCCCTGCGAGGTGCGCACGCGGAACCGCCGGCCACTCGCGTCGCGGCGCACCTCGACGACCTCCTCGCCGAGGTGGAACTCGGCGCCGAAGGGCTTGATCTGCTCGAGCAGCCGGTCGACCAGTTCCTGCGCGCCGCAGACGGGCAGCGCCGGGATGTCGTAGATCGGCTTGTCCGGATAGAGCTCGGTGCACTGGCCGCCGGGCGCCTTCAGAGTATCGACGACGTGCGCCTTGATGCCGAGCAGGCCGAGTTCGAACACCTGGAACAGGCCGCAGGGTCCGGCGCCGACGATGACGACCTCGGTGGCGACGGCGGGGGCGTTTTCTGACACTTCGGATCTCCGGTGCGCGTCGGCCGCGGAGCCCGCGGCGGCCACGCAAGTTTACACGCGGCGGGAAGCCGCAGCCGCGCCGCGGCCGGGGCAATGCTACGATTCCGCGCATGCCTGCTCTGCGCCTGGATACCAGCCTCGAAATGCTGCTCGAGCGGCTGTCGGCTGTGAACGCGCCGGCCGCCCTCGCGACGATCGTGGCGACCGCCGGCTCGACCTACCGCAAGGCCGGCGCCCGCATGCTGATCGAGGCCGACGGACGGCTGACCGGACTGCTGAGCGGCGGCTGCCTCGAGCAGGACCTGCGCGAGCACGCGCTCGCGGTACTCGCCCGCGGCGCGGCGCGGATCGTCGAGTACGACATGCGCGGCGACGACGATCTGGTCTTCGGCATCGGCGCCGGCTGCGAGGGCGCGATGCGCATCGTGGTCGAGCCGGCAGCTCCCGGCAGCGCCGCGGTCGCCGCGCTGCGCGCGGCCGGCGTGCCGC